>NZ_JAJSOK010000009.1 GCF_021283305.1 Pseudonocardia kujensis | reverse complement strand
GCTGTCGATGCGGCCGCCCGCGTTGCCGACCGAGCTGCTGTCCGGCCACAGCGCGACCGTGGCGACCAGCGCCACCGCGGCGACCAGCCCACCCGCCCCGATCATGAGGAACGGGGAGCGGCCCTTGGCCGGCGGGGTGTCGTCGTACTCCGCGTAGGAGTCGAAGAGCCCGCCGCCCACCGCCGGCCGCGCCGGGGGCCCGTCGAGGCGGGTCGGTTCGCCGCTGGTCGGCAGCGCCTCGGTGACCGCCTCGGAGTTGGGGCCGGAGTAGAGGCCGTAGGTGGGGGCGGTGTACGGGTCCCCGCCCTGCGGCGGCATCGGCGGGGCGGACGGCCCGCCCCAGGCCTCCGTGGCGCCCGGCGCCCACTGCCCGGTGGCGGCGGGAGGCGCCCAGGCCGCGGTGCCCGCCAGCTGGGTGGGCGGTCCTCCGTCGGGCGCGACCGCTCCCTGCGTGCCGGTGAGACCTGCGGCCCCGAGCGCGCCGCCCACCGCCGGGTGCGTGCCCGTGGCGGCCAGGAGCGGCTGCGGGAGGAAGGCGAGCACCGCACCCTTGGCGATGGCGTTCTTCGGGTCGGTGTCGACGGCGACCGGCCGCCCGAGCTGCTCGGACACCAGCTGCGCGACGAGCGGGACCCGCGAGGACCCGCCGACCAGCAGGACGGCGGTGAGGTTCTCGGGGGCCGTGCCCGCGGACTCGACGGCCCGGCGCAGCGCGTCGACGGTCTCGGCGATCGACGGCCGGATGGCCTCCTCGAACTCGCTGCGGTGCAGCCGCACCGACCCGCGGTAGGCCGGCATGAGCACCGGGATGGTGACCTCGGTGTCGGCGGAGAGCGCCTCCTTGGCCTCGGTGCACTCGCGCCGCAGCCGGGCGACGGCCGCCAGCACGGCCGGGTCGGTCTCGTCGATGCCCTCGAACGCCTCGGGGGCGCCTTCGGCGACGTGGTCGAACACCACCTGGTCGAAGTCGACGCCGCCGAGGTGCTCCAGGCCCTCGGGGCGCCCGAGCAGGCCGAAGGGCGCGCTGATGGCCGCTCCGCCTGCGCTCCGCGGTGCGTCCTTGCGCACGACCGCCGCGTCGAACGTGCCGCCGCCGAGGTCGTAGACGGCGATCGTGGCGCCGGTCGGGACCCGCTCGCCCGCGGCGTAGTGCAGTGCGGCGGCCTGCGGCTCGGCGAGGAACGTCACGGCGAGGCCCTGCGCGTGCGCCGCGGCGGCCATGAGCTCCTGCTTGTGGGCGCCCCACGAGGCCGGGTGCGTGACGGCGATCCGGTCGGCCGGGCCGCCCTCCTGCACCGCGACCTTGTCCACGACCCAGCGCAGCAGCCGGGCCCACAGCTCCTCGGCGGACCAGGCCCGGCCGCCCACGACGATCGGGGTCGGGTCGCCCACGCGCCGCTTGAACTCGCGCACGACACGGTCGGGGTCGGTCACCGCCCGACGTTCGGCCGCCTCGCCGACGAGGGCCTCGCCGTCGGGACCCAGGAAGAGCACGGAGGGGACGTCGGTGGAGCGGTCGCCGAGCGACACCATCTCGGGCGACCCGGGCCGGTCGGCACGCGAGACCGCCGCGGCGGTCCTGGTCGTGCCCACGTCGACACCGAGCAGGTAGGTCATCGTCACCGTCTTCGGTCGGTCCTCGGCGCCGACGTGCTGGGGAGCGGGGCGCCCGTCCATTCTGTCCATCGACAGCGTGGAGGATCACGTTAGCGTCACGGACCGCCCGATCCGGGCACGGGCCGGTCGCGCTGCGCCACGCGGTGTCACCGGATCGGCCACCGGATCTCCGGGGGACGCCGGAGCTACAGGCGGTGTTGCAGCGCCTCCGCCGCGGCCAGCAGGTCCGCCGCCCACCGCACGCCGGGCCGCCGGCCGATCCGGTCGACCGGCCCGGACACCGAGACGGCCGCGACGACCTGGCCCTGCGCGTCGCGCACGGGCGCCGAGACACTGGCCACACCCGACTCCCGCTCGGCGACGCTCTGCGCCCACCCGCGCCGCCGGACGTCGACCAGCACCCGCTCGGTGAAGGTGGCGCCGGCGAGCACGGAGCGCTGGGTGGCCGGGTCGGACCAGGCGGCGAGGACCTTCGCGCCGGAGCCGGCGGTCATCGGCAGCCGGGTGCCGACGGGCACGGTGTCCCGCAGGCCGGACGCGGGCTCGGCGGTGGCGATGCAGATGCGGTGCATGCCGTCGCGCCGGTAGAGCTGCACGCTCTCGCCGGTGATGTCGCGCAGCCGCGGCAGCACCGCGCCGGCGGCCTCGAGCAGCGGGTCCGAGTGCCCGCCCGCGAGCTCGGCGAGGGTGGGGCCGGGCCGCCAGCGGCCGTCGGATCCCCGCTGCAGCAGGCCGTGCACCTCCAGCCCGACGGCCAAGCGGTGCGCGGTGGCGCGGGGCAGGCCGGTGGCCTCGCAGAGCTCGGAGAGCCCCATCGGCTCGTCCGCCGCTGCACGCAGCACCCCCACGGCCTTGTCGAGCACGCCGATGCCGCTAGACTGTCTCACGCCTCGATACTAGCTTCCCAGAATCTGGACAGTAAACACTGGGGAGCGGCCACCACCGGGGTTCGCGACACAACCGATGAAGGAGGCGGCAGCGGTGGGACGCACGCTGGCCGAGAAGGTCTGGGACCAGCACCTGGTCCGCAAGGGCGCGGAGAACGGTGCCGGGCAGGAGCCCGACCTGCTCTACATCGACCTGCACCTCGTGCACGAGGTGACGAGCCCGCAGGCGTTCGACGGCCTCCGGCTCGCGGGCCGGAAGGTCCGCCGCCCGGACCTCACCCTCGCCACCGAGGACCACAACGTCCCGACGCTCGACGTCCTCGCCCCGATCGCCGACCCCGTCTCGCGCACGCAGGTGGAGACCCTGCGCCGCAACTGCGAGGAGTTCGGCGTCCGGCTCTACCCGATGAACCACGCCGAGCAGGGCATCGTGCACGTCGTCGGGCCGCAGCTGGGGCTGACCCAGCCGGGCACCACGGTCGTCTGCGGCGACTCGCACACCTCCACGCACGGTGCGTTCGGCGCCATGGCGTTCGGCATCGGCACCTCCGAGGTGGAGCACGTGCTGGCCACCCAGACGCTGCCGCTCAAGCCGTTCAAGACCATGGCGATCAACGTCCACAGTGCGGACGGCCGGCTGCGCCCGGGCGTCACGAGCAAGGACGTCGTGCTGGCGATCATCGCCCAGATCGGCACCGGCGGCGGGCAGGGCTACGTGCTCGAGTACCGGGGCAACGTCATCGACAACCTCTCGATGGAGGCCCGGATGACGATCTGCAACATGTCGATCGAGGCCGGCGCCCGCGCGGGCATGATCGCCCCGGACGAGACCACCTTCGCCTACCTGAAGGGCCGCGACCACGCGCCGAAGGGCGCGCAGTGGGACGAGGCGGTGGCCGCCTGGCGCGAGCTGCGCACCGACCCCGACGCGGTGTTCGACGCCGAGGTGGACATCGACGCCGACGCGCTGACCCCGTTCGTCACCTGGGGCACCAACCCCGGCCAGGGCCTGCCGCTGGGCGAGAGCGTGCCGGACCCCGAGGTCATCGTCGACGAGAACGAGCGCGTCGCCGCCGAGAAGGCGCTGGCCTACATGGGTCTCGAGGCCGGGCAGCCGCTGCGGTCGATCAAGGTCGACACCGTGTTCGTCGGCTCCTGCACCAACGGCCGGATCGAGGACCTGCGGGCCGCCGCGGAGATCCTCGACGGCCGGCAGATCGCCGAGGGCGTGCGGATGCTGGTCGTGCCCGGCTCGATGCGGGTGCGCTTCCAGGCCGAGGAGGAGGGCCTGGACAAGGTCTTCACCGCCGCCGGCGCCGAGTGGCGGTCCGCGGGTTGCTCGATGTGCCTGGGCATGAACCCGGACCAGCTCGCGCCGGGCGAGCGCAGCGCGTCGACCTCCAACCGCAACTTCGAGGGCCGCCAGGGCAAGGGCGGCCGCACCCACCTGGTGTCCCCGCTGGTCGCCGCGGCGACCGCGGTGCGCGGCACCCTGAGCTCGCCGGAGGACCTGAGCTGATGGACAAGTTCTCGACCCACACCGGGATCGGCGTGCCGCTGCGCCGCTCCAACGTGGACACCGACCAGATCATCCCGGCCGTCTACCTCAAGCGCGTCACGCGCACCGGGTTCGAGGACGGGCTGTTCTCGGCCTGGCGCAACGACGAGTCGTTCATCCTCAACCAGGAGCCCTTCTCCCGCGGGTCGGTCCTGGTGGCGGGCCCGGACTTCGGCACCGGTTCCTCGCGCGAGCACGCCGTCTGGGCGCTGATGGACTACGGCTTCCGCGTCGTGATCTCGGCGCGCTTCGCCGACATCTTCCGCGGCAACTCGGCCAAGGCCGGGCTGGTCGCGGCGCAGGTCGAGCAGCCGGACGTCGAGCTGCTGTGGAAGCTGCTGGAGAACGAGCCGGGCACCGAGGTGACCGTCGACCTGCAGGAGAAGACGGTGCAGGCCAAGGACCTGACCGTGCCCTTCCAGATCGACGACTACATCCGCTGGCGCCTGCTGGAGGGGCTCGACGACATCGGCCTGACCCTCCGCCACGAGGACGCGATCGACGCCTTCGAGCGTTCCCGCCCCGCGCACAAGCCCGTCACCACGGCCTGACCCGGGGCCGAGGACGGCGCCGCCGTCGGTACTGCGGGTGACCACTGTGGTCACGCACGGTACCGGCGGCGGTTTTTCGTTGTGCCCCAAGGGCTCTTCGGCGGGAAGACCCTTGGCGAACGGCGCAGGAGGCTCTACCGTGCGGGGCCATGAACAAGACCCAGCTGGTGGACGCGCTGGCAGCACGCCTCGGTGACCGGCGCACCGCGGCGTCCGCAGTGGACGGAGTCCTGGACATCATCGTGGACACGGTCGGATCCGGCGGGTCGGTGACCCTCACCGGGTTCGGGGTGTTCGAGGCGCGGGCCCGGGCGGCGCGCGTGGCCCGCAACCCGAGGACCGGCGAGACGGTCCCGGTGCCGCCGACCACGGTCCCGGCCTTCCGCCCGGGCACCGCCTTCAAGACCACCGTGGCCGGCAACGACGGCGCCGCGGCCACCGCGAAGAAGGCCCCGGCCCGCGCCCCGCGTCCGGCGACCCGCGCGGCCCGCTCCTCGGGCTCGTTCGCCGCGGAGGAGGCCGTCGAGGCGCCGGCGCCGAGGAAGACCGCCCGCTCCACGGCCGCGAAGACGACCGCGACCAAGGCGAAGGCGGCCGAGAAGGCGCCGGTGAAGGCCGCCGCCAAGCCGGCCGCGAAGAAGACGGCGGCCAAGGAGGCGGTCAAGGAAGCGGCGGCCAAGGTCGTCAAGGACAAGCCGGCCAAGAAGACGAAGGCGAAGAAGTAGGTCCGTCCTCAGGGCCGCATCAGGGATCCACAACGCGCTCTGAGGCCGCTGATCAGCGCATTATGGTTCCATAACGCGTTCGGGAGCCGGGCCTGACAGCGTTATGGTTCCATAACGCGTTCGAGAGCCGGGCCTGACAGCATTATGGTGCCATAGCGCGTTCGAGCGCCGGGTCTGACAGCGTTATGGCTCCGTAGTGCGGGCAGTCAGGTGGGGCTGGGGTAGTAGTCGGCGGTCCGCAGGGCGCCGGTGGCGTCGGTCGCCAGCACCCAGGTGCTGCCCTTGCGCGACGGCACGGGGGTCTTCTCGGGGTCCGGCACGCCCGTGACCCGGGGGTCGAACTCGTCGAGCAGGGTCTCGACGACGTCGGGGATCACCCCGCCCTGGCTGCACAGCACCGTGAGGCCGGGGCGGGCGAGGAGCTCGCGGAAGCGGGCGAGCCCCGCCACAGGGTCCTGCCAGTAGCCCTCCTCGCCGAGCAGCGGCTCGCGCTCGATCTTCGCCCCGTGCGCGTCGGCGTACGGCGCGATGGTGTCGACGCAGCGGACCGGCAGCGCGGAGTGGAAGCGCTCCGGGGCGAACCGGCCGAGGAAGTCGACCAGGTGCTCGGCCTGCGTGCGCCCGACGCCGGAGAGCGGGCGCAGGTCGTCGTCGCCGTCCCAGTCCTTGCGGCTGCCCGCCTTGGCGTGCCGGACCACGAGCAGCACCGACGCCGGTTGCGTGAACCGCTCGAGGACCTCGACGTCGTGTGCGTAGGTCAGCTGTGCGGCCGCCTCGGCCGGCGGGAGCCAGACCAGCTCGTCGATCTCGTCGTTGGGTGTGAACTCGGTGCGCTCCAGGGCCTCGGCCGACCAGTACCGGACGAGCTTGCTGCCCTCGGGCACGGGGTAGCGGACGTCGCCGAGCCGGGCGCCGAGCCGGGCCCGCACGCCGGTCTCCTCCCAGGTCTCGCGCAGCGCACAGGCGGCGAGCGACTCGCCGTTGTCGAGCTTGCCCTTGGCCAGGCCCCAGTCGTCGTACTTGGGCCGGTGGACCAGTGCGACGAGCGGGCCGGCGTTGCCCGCGTGCCAGAGCACCGTGCCCGCGGCCAGGACGTCGGCCCCGAGCGCCGCGTACAGGTCAGACATCCGCGCGTCCGGCCCTCACTCGTCGACCTGCGACCGCGAGGCGTGCGCGATCATGAGCTCCGCCTGGTGGTCGCGCACCTTCTCCAGCTCGGTCCCCTTCGGCGGCGAGGGCTCCCACGTGCCGTCGCCCTCCAGCACCCAGCAGCGGGTGGCGGGGTCGAGGCAGGAGTCGAAGACGTCGCCGAGCTGCGCGGAGAGCTTCGGGTCGGCCACCCGCAGCAGCACCTCGACGCGCCGGTCGAGGTTGCGGTGCATCATGTCGGCGCTGCCGATCCAGTACTCGTCGGCCGAGCCGAAGTGGAAGATCCGCGAGTGCTCCAGGAAGCGCCCGAGGATCGACCGCACCTGGATGTTCTCGCTCAGCCCCGGCACGCCCGGGCGGATCGCGCAGATCCCGCGGACCACGATGTCGACCGGCACACCGGCCTGCGACGCCCGGTACAGCGCGTCGATCACCTGCTCGTCGACCAGGGAGTTGACCTTGATCCGGACGCGCGCGGTGCTGTCGCCGGCCCTGTGCGCCTCGATCTCGTCCTCGATGCGCCGGACGATCCCGCGCCGCACGCCGTAGGGCGCCACGAGCAGGCTGCGGTAGGACGTCTGCCGCGAGTAGCCGGTGAGCGAGTTGAACAGGTCGGTGAGGTCGGCGCCGATCGTCGGGTCGGCGGTGAGCACGCCGATGTCCTCGTAGAGCCGCGCGGTCTTGGGGTTGTAGTTGCCGGTGCCGATGTGGCAGTAGCGGCGGATGGTCGAGCCCTCCTGGCGCACCACCAGCGAGGTCTTGCAGTGCGTCTTGAGGCCGACCAGCCCGTAGACGACGTGCACGCCCGCCTTCTCCAGCTCGCGGGCCCAGCGGATGTTGGCCTGCTCGTCGAACCGCGCCTTGATCTCCACCAGCGCGACGACCTGCTTGCCGGCCGCGGCCGCGTCGATCAGGGCGTCGACGATCGGCGAGTCGCCCGACGTCCGGTACAGCGTCTGCTTGATCGCCAGCACGTTCGGGTCCGCCGCGGCCTGCTCGATGAAGCGCTGCACGCTCGTCGAGAAGGAGTCGTAGGGGTGGTGGACCATCACGTCGCCCTCGCGGAGCGTGGCGAACACGCTGCGCGGCATCTCCCGCTCGCCGAAGGCGGGGTGCGTGGCCGGGCGGAAGGGCTCGTCCTTGAGGTCGGGACGGTCCGTGCCGTAGACCTCCCACAGGCAGGTGAGGTCGAGCAGCCCGGGCACGGTGACGACGTCGCCGGGGTCGACGTCGAGCTCGCGCAGCAGCAGCTCCAGCACGTGCTCGCTCATGGTGTCGACGACCTCGAGCCGCACGGGCGGGCCGAAGCGGCGGCGGGCGAGCTCGCGCTCGAGGGCCTGCAGGAGATCCTCGTCGCGGTCCTCCTCGACCTCGAGGTCGGCGTTGCGGGTCACGCGGAAGGCGTGGACCTCCGCGACCTCCAGGCCCGGGAACAGCTCGCCGAGGTGGGCGCTGATGAGGTCCTCGATCGGCAGGAAGATGACGTCGCGGCCCGGCTTGCCCTCGTCGTCCTGCACCCGGACCAGGCGCGGGACGTTGTTCGGCACCTTGACCCGGGCGAAGCGCTCGGTGCGGCTGTCGGTGTCCCGCACCGTGACGGCCAGGTTGAGCGACAGGCCGGAGATGTACGGGAAGGGGTGCGCGGGGTCGACGGCCAGCGGCGTGAGGACCGGGAAGACCTGCGCGGCGAAGTAGTCCGACAGGCGCAGGCGCTGGGCGTCGGACAGGTCGCTCCAGCGGCGGATGTGGATGCCGTTCTGGTCGAGCTCGGGGCGGACCTCGTCGAGGAACACCCGGGCGTGCGCCTCGGAGAGCTGCTGGCTGCGCTCGGCGATCCGGGCGAGCTGCTCGCGCGGCGAGAGCCCGTCGGCGGAGCGCACGGCCAGGCCGGTCTCGTCGCGGCGCTTCAGCCCGGCGACCCGGACCATGTAGAACTCGTCGAGGTTGCTGGCGAAGATCGCGAGGAACTTCGCCCGCTCCAGCAGCGGCTGGCTGGTGTCCTCGGCCAGCGCCAGCACCCGGGCGTTGAAGTCCAGCCAGGAGAGCTCGCGGTTGAGGTAGCGGTCGTCGGGCAGCCCGCTCGGCGCGGCGACGGTGGTCGGCGCGGGCGGGCTGATCGGGGCGGCACCGGCCCCGTTGGCCGTGGTCGGGGCGGTGGCGGTGCTCGCGCTCGTCGGAACGGGAGCGGGGCCGGGCGCGACCGCCTCGACCTGGGCGCCTGCCCGCGAGGCGCGCACCGGTGTGGCCCGACGGCGCGGGGCCGGCTTCTTGGCAGCCGACCGGCGGCGGCCGTTGGTCCCGGCGGCGCCGGTCTCGGTGTTCTCGGGGCCCGTGCTCACCGGCGGGATTCTTCCTCACCTGCGGTCCGCGGGACCCGTCGGAGCGACCGACATCCGGGTGAACTCTGGGTCACGGCCGGGTCACGAATGGCGGTTGACCTGCGACGGCGGGGTGGGTTGTGCCGGAAATCGCAGCCGTCGCGGGTGCTCAGAGCCGGCCCGGCACGGTGACGGGGTGGTCGCCTCCCTCGTCCTGCTCGCCGAGGTCGGCGGGTGGCGGGCCGCTCCCGTTCCGCACCGGCGGCACCTCGCTCGACGGCGGCGGCGCCGGCACCTCGCTCGACGGCGGCGGCGCCGGCACCCCGCTCGACGGCGGCGGCGCCGGCACCTCACTCGACGGCGCGGGAGGCGTCGAGCGCTCCAGGAACCGCAGCAGCTCGACGGGGAAGGGCAGCACCAGGGTCGAGTTCTTCTCCGCCGCCACCTCGACGACGGTCTGCAGCAGCCGCAGCTGCAGCGCGGCGGGGTTGGTGGCCATCACCTGGGCCGCCTCGGCGAGCTGCTTCGACGCCTGCAGCTCACCCTCGGCCGTGATGACCCGGGACCGGCGCTCGCGCTCGGCCTCGGCCTGTCGCGACATCGAGCGCTTCATCGACTCCGGCAGCACCACGTCCTTGATCTCGACGCGGTCGATGTGCACCCCCCAGCCGACCGCCGGGTTGTCGATCATCAGCTCGAGGCCCTGGTTGAGCCGCTCGCGGTTGGAGAGCAGGTCGTCGAGCTCGCTCTTGCCGATGATCGAGCGCAGCGAGGCCTGCGCGACCTGCAGGATCGCCGAGCCGTAGTCCTGCACGTCGACGGCCACCCGCACGGGGTCGACCACGCGGTAGTAGACGACGGCGTCGACCCGGACGGTGACGTTGTCGCTGGTGATCCCGTCCTGGGCAGGGATCGGCAGGGTCACCACCTGCATGCTGACCTTCTGCATGCGGTCCGCGATCGGGATGAGCGTCGCGAGCCCGGGTCCTCTCGTCTGGGGCTGCAGCCGGCCGAACCGGAAGACCACCCCCCGCTCGAACTGCTGCACCACCCGGACACTGGTCGCGGCGCTCACCAGCACCAGGAAGCCGACGAGTACGAGAACCATCCAGAGAACGGTCATCACACGCCTCCTTGCGGGCCTCGAGTATCGACCCGCGCAGCCGCGCTCGCCAGTGCTGACCGGTGCTGACCAGGGCTTACCGGCAGACGAAGAGCCCCGCGGTCCGCGGCCCGACGCCGAGGGCGCAGGCCTCGCGGAGGTCGGCCTCGGTGTCGACGTCGCGGCGCAGGCCGGGTAGCTCGCCGCTCAGCGGAACCGCGCCCGACGCCTTGTGCGCGGCCGCCGATCCGGGCCCGAAGTGCGGGTCCAGCGGGGTGCCGGCGGGGGCGAGGAGGAGCGTGGTGCCGTCGCCCTGGGCGTCGGTGCAGAACGCCCGCGTGGCGGCGTGCTCGAGCGCCTCGTCGAGCTCCCCGGGTTTCAAGGCCGGCAGGTCGGCCTGCAGGGCGCCGTGGGCGAGGTCGCGGGGCAACGCCGCGGCGCCGTGCAGCAGGGCGGCGTTGAGACCGGCCGCGGGCTCGTCGCGGACGATCCGCACCCCTGTCCCGGCCAGCTCGCGCCCGACCGTCTCGTCGCTCGTCACGACGACGACCGCGGCCACCCGCTCGGCGGCCAGCACGGCGTCGAGGGTGTCCAGGGCGAGCGCGAGGGCGAGCTCGGCGTGCCGGGCCGGATCGCCCACCCCGCCGTCGGCGGCCCCGCGCAGCCGGGACTTGGCCGCGTCGAGCCCCTTGACGGGCACGACCAGACCCACTTCGCGGCTGCTCACCACTCCATCGTTCCACTCGCGCAGGGTGTCGGTGGACCGCGCCCGGGCGGGCAGGGAAGGATCGACCTCGATCGACCTCGATCGACGAGGAGGAGAGGGGCACCGGTGGCGCGCGAGAAGGGCGGGTTCTGGGTCAACTTCGCGGCGGCGTTCTTCTATCCGCTGTCGTACCTGACCGGGAGCCCGCACTACGAGGGCCGGCAGCACCTGCCCGCCGAGGGCGGCGCGCTCGTCGTCGCGAACCACATCTCGTACCTGGACCCGGTGTACACGGCGCTCTGGGTGCACACCGCCCGGCGGGTGCCGCGGTTCCTGGCCAAGGCGAGCCTGTGGAAGATCCCGGTGTTCGGCAAGGTGTTGGTCGGCACGGGGCAGATCCCGGTCTACCGGGACTCGGCCGACGCCCAGCAGAGCCTGCGCGCCGGCGTCGAGGGCCTGGCGGACGGCAAGGTCGTGGTGATCTACCCGGAAGGCACGATCACGCGGGACCCCGACGGCTGGCCGATGCACTCGCGCACGGGCGCGGCCCGGCTGGCGCTGTCGTCGGAGGTGCCGGTGGTGCCGCTGGTGCACTGGGGTACCCGTGAGGTGTACGACCACTACAACAAGAAGTTCCGGCCGCTGCCGCGGACGCGGATCACGGTGCGGGCGGGTGACCCGATCGACCTGTCCGCGTACCGGGGCCGGCCGATCGACGCGACGATCCTCCGCGAGGTGACCGAGCTGTTCATGACCCGCTGCAAGGAGCTGCTCGCCGAGGTCCGGGACGAGACACCGCCGCCGGGCTTCCACCGCCGGGCCTCCGACGGCCGCGCCGCCGGGGCCACGACCCCGGAGGTCGAGCGGAACGGCGACCCGGCGTGACGGGGCTCGCGAGGATCGCGGTCCTCGGCGCCGGCTCGTGGGGGACGGCGTTCGCCAAGGTCGTCGCCGACGCCGGGCGCCAGGTCGTGCTGTGGGCGCGGCGGCCCGAGGTGGCCGCGGCGATCCGCGACGACCACGAGAACGCCGACTACCTGCCGGGCGTCCGGCTGCCCGAGAACCTCTCCGCGACGTCCAACGCCGCGGCCGCGCTCGACGGCGTCGACGCCGTCGTCCTCGCCGTGCCGTCACAGACACTGCGCGCGAACCTGGCGGACTGGAAGCCGCTGCTCCCGCCCGGGCGCACGCTGGTGAGCCTGGCCAAGGGCGTCGAGCTGGGGACGCTCAAGCGGATGAGCGAGGTGGTCGCGGAGGTGGCGGCCGTGCCGCCGGACCAGATCGCCGTCGTCTCGGGGCCGAACCTGGCGCGGGAGATCGCGCAGGGGGAGCCGACGGCCACGGTGATCGCCTGCTCGGACCACGAGCGCGCGGTCGAGCTGCAGGCCGCGACGTCGAACGACTACTTCCGCTCCTACACCAACACGGACGTCATCGGCTGCGAGCTGGGCGGCGCGGGCAAGAACGTGATCGCGCTGGCCGTCGGGATCGCGGCGGGGATGGGGCTGGGCGACAACAGCCGCGCGTCGCTCATCACCCGCGGCCTGGCCGAGACCGCCCGCCTGGGCCAGGAGCTGGGCGCGGACCCGTTGACCTTCGCCGGGCTCGCCGGGCTCGGCGACCTGGTGGCGACGTGCTCGTCGCCGCTCTCCCGCAACCGCACCTTCGGCGAGCACCTCGGCCGCGGCGAGACCCTCGCCCAGGCGGAGGCCGCCAACCACGGCCAGGTCGCCGAGGGCGTGAAATCGTGCGTGTCGATCTGCGAGCTCGGGGAACGGCACGGGGTGGAACTGCCGATCGCCGACGCCGTGCGGCGGGTGTGCCACGAGGGCTACTCCGCCACCGCCATGGCGAAGGAACTGATCTCGCGGGCGCCGAAGCCCGAGTGAGTCGGGAGCGCCGGTGGGCGTTCGGCGCTCACACCGACCTGGGAGGATCATGAGCGGGGACGGGACGCGCTGCGTCTGGGGCGGGCACCCGCCGGGTCAGGTGGGCGACGCCGTGCACCCCGGCCCGGTGCTGTCGGCGACCTTCGACCTCGGGCTCCCGCACGACCCGCAGCCCGACTACTTCTACGGCCGCGCCGGCAACCCCACGTGGAGCGCCTACGAGGCCGCGGTGGGCGAGCTCGAGGGCGGGGAGTGCGTCGCGTTCTCCTCCGGGATGGCCGCACTGTCCACGGTGATGCGGCTGTGCGCGCGCCCCGGCACCGCGATCGTCCTGCCGAGCGACGGGTACTACATCGGCCGGCTCGTCGCCTCCGAGGAGCTCGGGCCGATGGGCGTCGAGGTCCGGGAGTTCGCGACGGCGGGGGCGTGGGAGCCGCTCAACGGTGCCTCCCTCGTCGTGCTCGAGACGCCGTCGAACCCGGGGCTCGAGGTGTGCGACATCCGCGCCATCGCCGACGCCGCCCACGCCGCCGGCGCGATGGTGGCCGTCGACAACACCACCGCGACGCCGCTGGGACAGAAGCCGCTGCCGCTGGGGGCCGACTTCGTGGTCGCCAGCGACACCAAGGCGCTCGCCGGGCACGGCGACGTCCTCCTCGGCCACGTGACCTGCGCCGACCCGCTGCTCGCCGGCCGCGTCCGGGCCGCCCGCACCCGCAACGGCGCCATCCCCGGTCCGATGGAGACCTGGCTCGCGCACCGCGGCCTCGGCACGCTCGACCTGCGGCTGGAACGGCAGGCCAAGAACGCGCACGCGCTGGTCCAGGCGTTGCTGGGGCACCCCGCGGCGTCCGACGTCCGGTGGCCCGGCCTGCCGTCGGACCCCTCCCACGCGATCGCCTCCCGGCAGATGCGGCGCTGGAACGGGATCCTGCGGTTCACGCTGCCCTCGGCCGAGGCGGTGGGGGAGTTCCTGGCGGCCTCGCGGTTGGTGTCGTCGTCGACGAGCTTCGGCGGCCTCCAGACCTCCGCCGACCGGCGGGAGCGGTGGGGCGACGCCGTCCCACCCGGCCTCCTCCGCCTCTCCGCAGGCTGCGAGGACCCGGACGACCTGGTCGCCGACGTCCTCGGGGCGTTGGATGCGGTGCGGATCTGAGGCGTCCCTCTGTCGCGTTATGAAACCATGACGCGTCCGGGGACGGGCTGGAAGCGCATTATGGATCCATAACGCGTCCGGGGACGGGCTGGAAGCGCATTATGGATCCATAATGCGTCCGGGGACGGGCGGGAAGCGCATTATGGTTCCATAGTGCGAGAGGCACGCCGTCGGAGCGCGTCATGGGGTCGCAGCGCGATCGAGGTCAGGACTGGACCGCATTATGGTTCCATAACGCTTCCAGCAACGGCCTTTTCGAGCATTGAGGTTCCATAATGCGCCATCTCTGCCGCTGACGCCGGCCGCTCGAGGCGAGCGAGGCCTCGCCCGCCACGGTCGGCGGCCGACCCGTCTCCTCCCTATCCTCGGCGGGTGGGACCCATGAGGACGGACGGCGACCCCGACGAGCGGTCGCCGGCGCACGCCGCGGGCGAGCCCAGGCGTGGGGGAGGGTCGGAGACGCGCCTCCCCCCGATCCTCGCCGTGCTGGCCGCGATGGCCCTGTACGCGCTCCTCCCGGACCCGCTGCAGCTCGGCCCGTGGTTCACCATCCCCGCCGTCGAGCTCGCGTTGCTGGTGGCGCTCGTCGCCACCAACCCGCGCCGGCTCACCAGGGAGACTCGGATCTCGCGGTGGTTGTCGATCGCGCTCGCGACGGTCGTCGTCGTGACCAACCTGGTCGTGCTCGTGCTGCTCATCCGGGATCTCGTCGCGGGCCAGGCCTCGGACCCGGGACGCTTGCTGCTGGCAGCCCTGCAGGTCTGGGCGACCAACGTCGTCGGCTTCGCGCTGCTCTACTGGGAGATCGACCGTGACGGCCCGGTCGCCCGCGCCCGCCGCGCGCGTCGGGACCTCCCGCCGGCGGACTGGCGGTTCTCCCAGGACGAGAACGACGACGCGGTGCGCGAGGTCGCCGTCAGTGCGAGTGGACGCTCCGGCTGGGTGCCCGTCTTCGTCGACTACCTGTACCTGTCGGTGACCAACTCCAGCGCCTTCAGCCCCACGGACACGATGCCGCTCAGCAGCCGCGCCAAACTGTTGATGAGCGTGCAGTCGACCTCGGCACTGCTGGTCACGTTGATCATCATTGCCCGGGCGGTGGGCGCGATCCAGTCGTAGGTCCTGACAGGCTGGTCGGATGAGCAACGACGCCCCGCTCGCCGTCACCACCCCGGCCGAGTGGCGGGCCTGGCTCGCCGAGCACGGGGGAACGGCCGGCGAGGCGTGGGTCGTCATCCCGCACGCCCGCTCCGGGAGGCCCGGGCTGACGCAGCGGCAGGCCCTCGAGGAGGCCCTCTGCTTCGGTTGGATCGACGGCCTCTCCCGCGGTCACGACGCGACCGCCCGGAAGCAGCGGTTCAGTCCGCGGAGCCCCCGCAGCGCGTGGAGCACGATCAACCGCGAGCTCGTCGCGCAGCTGATCGCCGACGGCCGCATGACGCCGGCGGGGCAGGCGGCGATCGACGCCGCTCAGGCCAACGGCATGTGGCTGCTGCTCGCCGACGCCCAGGCCGGGATCGTCCCCGACGACCTGCGCGCTGCCCTCGAGGCCGATCGGGCCGCCGCGGCGGGCTGGGAGGCGATGTCCCGATCCGCCCGCCGCGCCGAGCTCGAGGCGCTGGCGCGGGCGAAGAAGCCGGAGACCCGGGTCCGGCGGATCGCCGCCGTGGCGGCGGTGGCGGCAGCAGCGGCGAAGGCGGCCGAGCAGGACCGGAATCCCGAGATCACGAGCTGATAACGGGCCCCGGCCGGCCGACGAACAACCCCGCAACGCGTAGGACGGCGGCGGGTGTGCCCCTCACACCACACCCGTCAGCCGGTGCGGCCACGCTGCGGTCATCCCCCCGCCGCAGCGTGGCCGCACGTTCCCCACTGCGCCGAAGTCCCTCCGTAACGATCGATGTCCGGATGACGACCCTGGCTGGTGTAGGAGCGAGTGGGTCTGGACGACGGTGAGCCAACTGATCACTCCGGCGCGCGAACCGTGCCGCCTTGGCACCTGATGACGGTGGCGTCCACGCGTCGGCGACTCCGCAGGATCCTCATCGGCGTGCTCGTGGCGGTGCTCCTGGCCGGAGTTGCCGGCCTCCCGGTCTACGTGCTTCCGCAGCTGGACACCCTGCGTCCGGCCGACGCGATCGTCGTTCTCGGCGGGACCGACTACCAGCGTTATCCGTACGGGTTGGAACTCGCGCTCCAGGGCTACGCGCCGCAGGTCGTGTTCTCCAACCCGAACGGGGAGCAGGACGTCTGGCTGAACGACCTCTGCACCCACCAGCGCTACACCTTCACGGTCACCTGCTTCACGCCCGACCCCTCGACGACCAGGGGCGAAGCCGAGGCGGTCGAACACCTCGCGGAGGAGCACGGGTGGCGTTCGCTCCTCGTGGTGACCTTCCGCCCCCACGTCTCGCGGGCGCGCTACATCCTCGGCCGGTGCTTCGACGGCCAGCTCGTCATGACCGACAGCCCCGGCAACGACCTGTCCCTGGAGACCTGGGTCTGGGCCTACCTCTACCAGACGGCAGGTTATGTCCGAGCAGCCTTCGAGTCGGGCTGCTGACCCGCTGCGGCGCTCAGGACCCGGGTGACGGAAGCATGGTCGATCCCGCTGGTCACGGCGCGGAGGTAGAGGCCGTTGAGCGCCGCGGCGAGGAGTTCGGCGCGGGTCGGCGCCAGCCGTCGGGCCAGGTCGTCCAACGCCCGGTCCCACCGCTCCAGCTCCTCGCGCAGGTCCGGGCGGCGGGCGGCGAGGAGGTAGAGGTCGTACTCGGCGATCGTGCGTTCACGGTCTTGTGTCGCGTAGTCGGCGATCAGGTCGGCCAGGGCGTCGAGCGACTCGACCGCGCTCAGGTCGTCGACGTACCGGTCGTTGACCTCCCGCAGCGCCGTGACCAGCAGTTCGTCGACGCTCGCGAAGTAGTACAGCACCGCGCTCGGCGGCAGCTCCGCCTCGGTAGCCACGCCCCGCTGGGTCACGGCCGCCACACCTGAGCGACCGATCAGCCGGAGGGCCGCATCGAGAAGCGCGCGGCGGCGCAGAGCTCCCTTCCTGAGCCGGCCGTCGGCGATCTCAGGCGGCATGCGAGGTCCGGCCCAGCTCCAACGCCAGCACCCCGGCGATCACCAGCACGATCCCGCCGACCTGCACCCAGCTCAGCGACTCACCCAGGAAGAACGCACCGACCAGCGCGATGAGCGCGACCCCCACGGCCGCCCACACCCCGTACGCGACGCCGATCGGGATCCCGCCGGACAGCGCCCGGGAGAGCGAGTAGAAGGCGATGCCGTAGGCCAGCACCACGATCGACGACGGCCAGAGCTTGCTGAAGCCGTCCGAGAAGCGCAGGGCGACTGTGCCGGTCACCTCGGCGAGGACCGCGCCCGCGAGCCAGAACCACATACCCGCCAGACTACCTGAGCGATCGCTCCAGAAAATCAGAAGAAGATCATCAGCAGGATCGCGAGCAGGGCGAGGACGGGCAGCGCCGCGGCGGGCCACACCAGCGGATCCCGCCGCCGGCTGACCGCAACGGGCTCGGGCAGGTCGGCCAGGTAGTCGTCGAGCTCGACCCGGGCCTCCGGCACCGCCTGCTGCGGGACCACGGGCAGCAGTTGGGTGGCGGGCTCGATGTCGGGCAGGACGAGCGGGCGGCGAGGGCTGGACACCGGAACTCCTGGAGGACGTAGCAACGCGATCATCCGGCCTATCGCCGCGCGGCGCCCGCACGTCACGGCTGCGCGACGGCTTCACCACTGTTGATGAACGGCGACCCTGATGAACGACGACGTTGATGAGCGACGAGCGGCCGGGCACGTGTGGGTGTCGCCCCTCCCGCGACCGGAACACCCAGGGTGCAGGTTTCATGATCGTCGGGTGGTTCGATCGGCCCACGCCGATCACTCGATGGTTCCGTCGATCACCTGCGGGCGGGTAGTCGCCGATCTTCCCGTCCACCCAGTTGTCGACGGCCGAAGCGAGCGGGAGGCGGCGGTCGTCGCCCGAGAGTCACGAGGTCAACGGAAGGAGACGAGCGATGATCACGCAGGAGATGACCCGAGAGCTGATCGGCCGCCCGGCCTACGACGCGCGTGGGGAGAAGGTCGGCAAGATTGGCCAGGTCTACGTCGACGACCGCAACGGGACGCCGGCGTGGGCGACGGTCAACACGGGCCTGTTCGGGATGCGGGAGAGCTTCGTGCCGCTGCGCGGCGCGGACCTGAAGGACGGCGGCGTGGCGCTGCCGGTGCAGAAGAGCCAGGTCAAGGACGCCCCGCAGGTCGCCGACGACCACTCCCACCTGGACCCGCACGAGGAGCAGGAGCTGCTGCGTCACTACGACGCCGGCTCCGGTGGCGTTGCCGGCGACGGCCGCGCCGCGAACACCGGCCCGGCCGACCGGTCGAGGCAGGCCACCGACGAGCACCGCCATCACGACGACGCGGCGGTGACCCGCTCCGAGGAGCGGCTGCGCGTCAGCACGGAGTCGGAGGAGACGGGCCGCGTCCGGCTGCGCAAGTACGTCGTCACCGAGGAGCAGAACGTCACGGTGCCGGTCCAGCACGAGGAGGTCCGCCTCGAGCGCGAGCCGGTGCGCGACGGCGCGGGGTCGGGTCGCGCCTCGATCGGCGAGGACGAGCAGGAGATCACCCTGCACGCCGAGCGTCCGGTGGTCGACAAGAAGACCGAGGCGGTGGAGCGGGTCCGCCTGGGCAAGGAGACCGTGACCGAGGACGAGAAGGTGTCCGACACCGTGCGCAAGGAGCGTGTCGAGGTCGACGACCCGCACGGGCAGGTCCGCGACCGGAGGTCGTGACACCGGCCGAGCAGGCCTGAGCACGTACGCCCCGCCACCCGCCGACGACGGCCCGGTGGCGGGGCGTTGCCGTGTCGGGGGCCGCCGTTCGTCGGAGATCCGGGGCCGCCCACCAGCACCGCGTGTCCGCCCCAATATCACACGTGCGTAACCCGGCTCTCGTATGGTCGACTTACCTCATCCGAGCGGAGGTGGTCGCGTGCCGGATCGACAACCCCAACCCCTCGTCGCCGTCCCCGAACCGGGGGAGGGGGAGACGGGGGCAGGGAGTGCCGGGGTAACGGCGCTCCCGCCGGGTTCACGGGTGCTGCTGCTCAATGCGAGTTTCGAGCCTCTCGCCGTCGTCACGGCCAAACGCGCGATCGTCCTGATGCTCTCCGGCAAGGCGGAGTGTGTGCAGGCCGCCCTCGAAGGGGCGGCCTTCCATTCGGAGAGTCTCACCGTCCCCGCTCCCTCGGTGATGCGGCTCTCCCGCTACGTCCGCGTCCCCTACCGTCGTGCGGTTCCCATGACCCGCGCCGGCGTCCTCCGCCGCGACCTGCGCCGTTGCGCCTACTGCGGCAAGAAGGCCGACACGATCGACCACGTGATCCCGCGCAGCCGGGGCGGGGCGCACAGCTGGGAGAACTGCGTCGCCGCCTGCAGGGCCTGCAACTCGAAGAAGGCCGACAAGCTGATCGAGGAGATCGGCTGGACCCTCCGGATCACGCCCAAACCGCCGAGCCGCGCGGCCGGTGGGGTGCTCGTGCTGGCCGTCGAGCCGCACCCGGCCTGGGAGCCCTGGCTGGCCCAGGCCGCCTGACGCTCAAACGGCCCGTCCCCGGACGCGGGGACGGGCCGTCCGCGTACTGATCGGGGCGGTGGGCCGATCAGTACGACCCGCCGCAGGTGCGGCGGGAGTCCTACGCCCCGATGTTCGCCGACGGGTGCTCGTTCGTTAACCCTCCGTGCCGGGGATACCCAGCATTGATGAGGCGTCGTCAGGCCGGCGGTTTGCGGGCCACGAGCCGCTCGACCAGCCCGAGGGCGAACCGTTCCCTCCGCTCGACCTGCAGCCCGGCGGCGACGACGTGGTGGAGCGGCCGGCGTCGGAAGTGCTCCCCGCCGACCGGGATCGACACCCACTCCGTCACCCGCTGCACGAGCCGGACCGCCGCCACGGACGAGGCGACGTGGTCGGCGAGGAGGAGCCGCCCGCCCGGCTTCAACACCCGCGCCATCTCGTCGACCGCGCGCCGGTCGTCGGGGATGCCGCAGAGGGAGAAGGTGCACACCACGGTGTCCACGGACGCGTCGGGGAGGTCGAGGTGTTCGGCGTCGCCGACCCGCAGGTCGGCCCGGATGCCGAGCGCGCCCGCCTGGTCCTGGGCCGTCCGGACCATCGAGGGGCTGAGGTCGACGCCCGAGAGCCGGACCCCGGCGGGATAGTGCGGCAGGTTCAGTCCGGTCCCGACGGCGATCTCGAGGACCGTGCCTTCCGCCTGCGAGCACACCCAGGCTCTGGTGTCGCGGAACAGCAGCCGGTCCAGGCGGCGCATCGACCGGTCGGTGCGGTCGACGCTCTCGTCCCAGCACCGCGCCCAGCGAGCCCGCTGCTCGTCCGTGACCATCGCCCCTCGCTCCCTGGCTGCCGATCCTGCCGCGCCGGTCACCCTCACGTGCCGCGCAGTGGGCACACCGCCGACCGACCAGTCACACTGGACGACGGGGGCAGACACGCGAAGCCGGACCTCGACCCCGAGCGGGCCGAGACCGTCCGGCTGCTGTTCGTCTGCACCGGCAACCTCTGCCGTTCCCCCGCCGCGGAGATCATGACCCGTCACCTGCTCGTCGGGAAGCTCGGGGGCCGCGAAGCGGCGCGTTTCGAGATCTCCAGCGCGGGGGTGAACGCGGTGGTGGGGGAGATGATGCACCCCGACACCCGGGACGAACTCGCGCCCTGGGGGCTCGACGGGCCCGCCCAGGCCGGTGCCTTCCGCGCCCGCCAGTTGCGGAGCCCGATGGTCCGCAAGGCCGATCTGGTCCTGGGAGCCAGCCTGCGGCACCGCAGCGCCGTGGTGGAGCGGGAGCCCGCCGGCCTCAGGAACGCGTTCGCACTGCGGGAGTTCGCCGCCCTGGCCGACGCCGTCGACGAGACCATGCTCCCCGGGGGCGGCCCGGTGAAGCGGGCCCACGAGCTGGTGGAGCAGGCCCGGATGAAGCGTGGGCTGGTGCCGCTCGAGAAGATCGTCCCGGCCCGCTGACGCGGCGTTCGGTCCCCGCGAGCACGCACTCGTCGTACCTCCGCCTCCGCCATCGAGACGATGACGGTGGCCGCCGCGGCTGGGACCCTCGCCGGGTGGCCGGCGGGGACGATCCTGCTCGGCCCGTCCGCGAGGGCGGGGCGCGGCTGGTCCGCGGCCTGACCGTCGCCGGCGTGAGCCTGCTGCTGGCCGCGTGCGGATCGGGCTCCGGGGCCCGGCCGGTCCCGACCTTCCCGCCGAGCTACGACTGGGCGTTGGTCGCCGACGTGAGGGGCGACGGGCCCGACGCGCAGGTCTACCGCGCCGTCCGGACCGGGTGCGACACCGGACAGCAGGCCCTGGACGCGCAGTGGGACCGCCTCACGAGCCCGCGCGAGGTCGTGCTCTTCGCCGCGGCGATCCAGATGTGCAAGGGCGATCCGGCCGGTGGGCTCGCGCGGTTCCAGCAGGCGAGCACCTACGGCTGGAACGGCCTCGGCCCGGACCGGAACTCGGCGCGCTGCGCCGTCTACACCGCCCTGACCGTCACCTTGAACCGTGTCGCGCCCGCCGTCGTCAGCTGTCCCGGTGGCCAGAGCCCGGCGTTCCTCCGCTCGCCGAGCGGGGTGACGGACAACCCGCTGACCCCGGAGAACGAAGCCGCCCCGCCGCCGGTCGCTCCCGCGACCACGTCCTCGAGCCCACCGACCACCACCTCGACGCCGCGCCCCACCACGACCACGCGGCCGAGGACCACGACGACCATCCCGTCGCCGACCACCACCCCGAAACCCCGCACGACGACGAAGCCCGTGCCGACCACCACGACCACGACCACGCGGTCGAGGACCACGACCACGAGCCCGGACGCCGGCACCACGAGCGGGTCGACGACGACCGACGAGGACCAGGCCGGCGGATGACGAATATGCACGGCATGCGACATCGCCGGGCGTCGTGAGGGGAATGCCCGGCCGAGCGCCCTAGCACTGCACGACGGCCCACCAGGCCCGTCGCGTCGAGTGCGGAGGCGCAGATGGCCCACCCCTCCGAGTCCTGCCGACCCGTCCCGGGCCGTCCCCGTGACCTCACCCGGATCGAGCCCGAGCGCCGGCTCCGTTTCGCCCCCGGTGCCACCCTCGCCCGCTGGTGGCGTGAGCTGACCGTGCTCGGTGGGCTCGGCGTGCTCTGGTCCGAGTTCGGATGGGTCGCGCCCGTCGCGACGGTCGGCGCCGTCGCACTGTCCTGTCTGGCCAGGCCTGCGCGTGAGCGCGTCGCGGGCGAGATGCTCGCCCTCGTCGTCCTGCACCGGGTACGTGTGGGGTGCGTCTGGGCCGGGCTGGAGAACCGGTCCGGCAACCTTCCGCTGCTGGTCGGCGCGCGGCCGCGCGGTCAGGCCGTCGTCGTCACCGCCTTCTGCCGGCGGGGGACCACACCGGCGGACTTCGCCGCGGCGTCCGAGGTGATCGCCGAGGCGTGCGGCGCGTTGAAGGTGGTCGTCGCGCAGGACTCGCCGCGGCGGGAGCGCATGGTCCTGCTGGTCGTCCGGCCGCGGTGGGGCTGGCCGGGGCGATGAGAGTCGGGTGAACGCCGGACATCGGGTGCGTCGTCGTTCGGCCGACACTTTCTTCTCCGCGGAGCGAGGGGGTGGGCTCCTCGGCGCCCGTAGGAGGGAGTGCGCGGCAAGGCGAAGGTCGGCGCGGGCGGCGCGGTGGACGCCCCGGACACCTACGGGGAGGCGTCCGTGCACGTGCACGAGTGGGAGCGGGATCCGGGCCGGTGGTGCCGATGCCTGCTGTGTCGTGTCGGCGACGAGGAGGCGATGGCGGTGCTGCGGGGCTGCGGGGCGCGGGGACCGGACTGGGAGGGGGCGGCCGAGCATCTCGCGCGCTACGCGCTCGCCACGCTGCACCAACAGTTCCTGCGCCACACCCTGATCGCCGAAGCCAACGTCCATCGCCGACGCGCGGGCCTGCACGTGCTGTGGCTGAGCGCCGACGACGGCGAGACCCTCCGCGGCGACGCCGCGCAGCGGGTCGAGCTGTTCGACACCACGGTCGCGCACGCCCTGATCCGGTTCCGGCGGCACGACGTCCTCGGCGGTCGCTGGCAGTCCGGCGGCCGCGCCGTGCCCGGCTACCTCGTCACCCGCTGCTACTTCGTGCTCGGCGAGCAGCTCACCGCCTGGCGCCGCGCCCGCGCCCGGGCCGTCCGGAGCCTGGCGGCCGAGGTGCAGAAGGCGCGCGAGCAGTCCCGGTTCCCCGAGGCCGACCTGGTCGACGCGTTGCGGGGCGAGCCCACCAGCCGTCTCGCCCCCTTGCTGGGCACCATGCCGGCCACGCTGCGCGCCGCCGTCGAGCACCGGCTCACCCACGCCGAGGCCACCTGGGCCGAGGCCGCACGGGCGCTGCAGGTCAGTCCCAAGGTCATCGAGACCCAGCTGTACCGCTGGAAGCGGCGCCACCGCCGGGAGAGGGGAGGGGAGGGCTGATGAGCGCGTTCGACACCCCCGGTCAGGAGGGCGACGATCGCCGGTCGAGGAGTCGACCACCGGACCTGGCCTGGGCGGAACGCCCTGTCGAGGAGCTGGCCGGAGCGGTGCCCGCCGCGGACGTCGCGGACGTCATGCGGCGGTTCCGGGCCCTCGACGCGCTCGACGATCTCGGCGGGAGCACCCCAGGCGGCACCGCTCGCGCGGACTGGCGGCGTGAGCTCGGAGCCCTGCTGACATGGGCGGGCCGCGACGAGGAGTGGCTGCGCGGCGAGCTCACCGCAGGCGGCCGGGTCGACGAGCCGGTGCACCGGCTCCTGAACGGCGACGTCACCGTGCGGGTCGGGCTGGCCGAACGGGTGGTCACGCTGCTCGGCGGGCGGTGGGACGACGAGGGGTACCGCGCGCTGTTCGAGGCGGCGCGCGCGGAGGGCACGGGGGAGTCCGGGCAGGCGCGCTTCCGCCAGCTCTCCGGGCTCACCGGCGCCGACCCGGTGGACGTGGCCGCGGAGATCGTGCCGCCGGTCGGGGAGCTGCCGGTCCTGCACGGCAGGGACGCGATGGTCGCCGACCTCGTGGCGCGGGCCCGGCCGCTCGGCGGCCCGGCCCTCGTCCTGGTCGGGGAGGCCGGGCTCGGCAAGACGAGCACGGCTCGTGTCGTCGCGGCGCACCTCGACGGTGCGGGCCGCGCGATCTGCGTGACCGCCCACGACCTCGACGACGTCTGTGACGGGCTGCGTCGGGTCGCCCGCCTGCTCGGCGCGCCGACCCGCCTGCTCGACCTCGCCCTGCGCCCGGACGACCCGGCCGAGCGGGCCGACGCGCTCTGGGCCCTCCTCGACGACGCCGACGACCCCTGGGTGGTCCTGCTCGACGACGCCGGACCCGCCGCTGTCGGCCATCCCGCCTGGGCCCGGCGCAGCCCCGCCGGGACCGTGCTCGTGACCACGCGCCACGGCGACGCGGAGAGCTGGGGCCACGACGCCGCGGTGCACCGGGTGCAGGGTCTCGACGCCGAGTCGGGCGCGCGGATCGTCCTCGACCGCCTGCCGGCGCCGGCGCGGACCGGCTGGGTCGAGCCCGCCCGACGGCTGTCGGCGCTGCTCGGCGGCCTGCCGCTCGCCCTGCGCGGGGCGGGTGAGGCCGCTGCGGCCGGGGGGACCGGCCGGCTGGAGGAGATGCTCGTCGGCCTCGACCCGGTGCCGCTGCCGAGCGCCGCCGTCGCCGCCACCTATGCCGTCTGCCTCGACGCCGTGCCGCACGACGTCCGGGACCGGGCACGGGAGCTGCTCGCCGTCGTCGCCTGTCTGCACCCCGACGAGGCGCTGCCCTCCGTCGCGTTGCCCGAGGACCCCGAGGCGCTCGACGCGATCATCGCGGTGGGGCTGCTCGACTGGCGGCGGCTGGGCGACGGGACCGAGGTGGTGCAGCTGCACCACGGGTTCGCGGAGCTCGCTCGCCGACAGGCGTCCGCATACGCGCATGCCCGGGCCGTCGCGGTGCTCACGGCGGCCGCGGAGGCGCTCGACCCCGCCCTGCCGGGGGACTGGCCCGCGGTCCGGCGCCTCCACCCGCACGCCGAGGAGCTGCTCGACACCTTGCCGGCGGAGGCGTCGGATGCCGAGCGCGCCGCCGTGCTCGTGCTCGCCGACCGGGTGGCCGGGCGGCTCGTCCGGGCCGATGGCAGCCCGCTCGCCGTCGCGCTGCTCGAACAGGCCCTCGCGCTCACCGAGCTCCTCGGCGACGACCACCCCGCCCGCCTCGACGCCCGGCAGACACGGGCGTGGTCGGTCGCGGCCGTCGAGGACGACCTCGAGCGTGCCGAGGTGCTGATCCGTCGGGTGGTCGCCGACAAGGTCCGGGTGCACGGGCGCCACCACGCGTCGACGCTGTCGGCGCGGGACCTCCTCGGCTGGGTGCTCGCCGAGCAACGGGAGCTCGACGCAGCGGCGCGCCGACTGCTCGGCGTGCTCGTGGAGCGGACCGAGCTGCTCGGGCCGCTCCACCGCGACACCCTCGCCACGCGGCACCGGCTGGCCTGGGTGACCGGGATGGCCGGCAACCCGGCCGAGGCCGAGGAGGAGCTGCGCGCGATCGTGCGGCTGCGGGAGGAGCTGCACGGCACCCGCGCCCACCTCGACGTGTACAACTCCCGGTACCGGCTCGGTTGCTTGCTCGCGCAGGACGCGTTCGGCCGCGAGGGCCTCGAGGAGGCCCGCGCGATCTTCGGCGAGCTGCGTCGCGAGCTGGAGGACACCCTCGACGCCACCCACTCGATGACGCTCATGGTGCGTGTCCGGCAGGCCTGGGTCGCGATGCGCCGGCTGAGGTTCGACGACGCCCTCGACGCCTACTCCGACCTCCTCGCCGACCAGGAGAAGGTTCTCGGCGTCGACCATCCCCGCACGTTGCGCACCCGGCACACGCTCGCCCGGCTCACCCTGCAGCTCGGTGGCGCGCGCAAGGCCGAGGACGACCTGCGGGCCGTGGTGCGGGCCCGGCGGGAGGTGCTGGGGCCGGACCACCACCACACCATGGACAGCCGCTCGTACCGGGCGTGGGCGCTGCTGCGGTGCGGACGGGTGCGGGCGGCGGAGCGGGAGCTGCAGGCGCTGCTCGCCGACCGGCGCCGCGTGCTCGGCGACGACCACTTCGCCACGCTCACCACGCGGTATCACCTCGCCAGGGTCGTGACCCGGCGCGGGCGGCTCGACGACGCCCGGACACGGTTCGCCGCGTTGGCCCCGCATGCGGCCCACGTGCTGGGCGGTCAGGACCGGCTGGTGCTGGAGGTCCGGCACGGGGCCGCGGTGGTCGATGCGCTCCGCGGGCGGCTGGCGGCGGCCGAGGCGGAGCTGGAGGAGATCCGTGCGGTCCGCGCGCAGGTGTACGGGGGCTTCGATCCGGACACACTCGCGACGAGGGAGCAGCTGACCTGGGTCGCCGGGACGTCGGGACGGATGCGGGTCGCGTTGGCGGACTCGCGGCAGGTCCTGCGGGACACCGTCCGG
Organism: Pseudonocardia kujensis; assembly: GCF_021283305.1. Lineage (GTDB taxonomy): Bacteria > Actinomycetota > Actinomycetes > Mycobacteriales > Pseudonocardiaceae > Pseudonocardia > Pseudonocardia kujensis. Next base: position 139,375 of record NZ_JAJSOK010000009.1, on the reverse strand, counting down.
ACGCTCGGCGAGCGGCACCCGCACGCCCTCACCGCCCTCTACCGGCGGATCTGGTTGCTCGGGCTCGCCGGGCGGCGGACGGAGGCGTTCGCCCTGCTCTCCCGCTACGGGTCCCTGCTCGAGGAGGTCGGGGCCGCGACGGACGAGCTGCGCTGCGCGTCCCTGACGGCCTGGCTGCTCCGGCTCGACGGGAGGCTCGCCGAGGCCGAGCAGGCGTCGTTGGCCGCCGTGGAGCTGCACACCGAGGTCGTGGGGCCGCACGAGGTGGACACCATGCGCAGCCTCGACGCGCTGGGGCTCGTCCACCTCGCCCAGCACCGCTTCTCCGCGGCCGAGACGATCTTCCTGGACGTCCTCGACCGCCGGGTCCGTGAGCTGGGGGAGGAACACCTCGACACCCTCGTCGCCCGGGTGCACCTGGCCGGGGTTCTCATGCGACGCGGTTCCCGGTCCGAGGCCGTCCACGAGCTGGCGCGGGTGCGAGAAGGGCTCCAGGGGGTCGACCCGGAGCACCCGTTGGTCCGGAGGCTGCCGGAGGTGGGGTGGGGGAGGTGAGGGCGCCCGAGGGTTGCCGGCCTTGCGTGCGGCAGAGCGTTCACACGTACACCTTCGTATCCCGTGTCAGTGATCAGAGGGCGACATGAGTGACCATGACGAGCTGCCTCACGAAAAGCCGATCACCCTCGGACAACTCGGCTCGGCTCGGGATGCCCTGCTCCGCGAACGTCCGGGCCCCTCGCCATCGCCGCGCTTCCACGTCGTGCAGCCCGGCGAGACCGTGGAGTCCATCGCCGCCGCGCAGCTCGACGACGCAGCGCGCCGGCGAGAGATCTTTGCTCTCAACGTCGACGTGATCACCTCCCTCGACGCACTCGTCGCCGGGCAGGTGGTGGCGCTGCCGGGTGAAGTAGGGGCCGTCTCAGCGCTCAGTGCGACCGGGCGGACACCGTCCGGTCGCGCTAACGCCCCATCGTCCGGCGCCGAGTACGGCGGGTATGCGTGCTGTCGACTCCGCGGGCCGGCCCGCGCTCAGCTTCCTGTCCCCGGTTCACGGTTCGGCGGCCCACCTGGCCGACATGATCGACTCCGTGGTCGAGCAGACCGTCGCCGACTGGGAGCTCGTCGTCGTCGACAACGGGATGTCCGACGATGCCGTTCGGATCGTCGAGAAGTACGCCGGCGACCAGCGGGTCCGGCTCGTGCGTCAGGAGTTCCAGGGCCCGGCAGGCGGCGTCAACGCAGCTGCGGCGGCAGCGCGCGGCGCCTACTACGCCGTACTCCCGGGTGATGGGCGGCTGAAGCCCACGTTCTGCGAGCGCATCAGCAAGGTGCTCGCCGGGCAGCCCGAGATCGACGTGCTCTGCGTCGACGCCCTTCCCTTCCTCGACGGCGAGGACCAGCCGCCCACGTTCCGGCAGCGTTGTGGGATCACCGACGAGCCGGGCGTCGAGCATCGGGTCCCGCTCGTCGAGGTTCTGCGCGGTGCGGCTCTCTACACCACGGCCGCCATCCGCGCGACGGTCTGGGAGAAGGCCGGCGGCTGGGCCGCCGACACTCCGCTGGTGGAGAGCCTCGAGATGTGCCTGCGGATGCTGGCGGCGGGGTGCGACCTGCGGGTGTTGCCGGAGCCGCTGGGCGGGTACCGGCTCGACCCCGACAACCCCGACCACGAACCGGCTGACTGGGACGTGTACGACGACAGCGTGGAGCGGGCGTTCGCCCGCGTCGGCACGCTGACCGACGATCCCGAGGTGCTCGCCCAACTACGGACGACGCTGCGGAACCTGCGCTACGAGAAGGCGCTCCGGCGCAGCCGTGAGGCCATGCGCAGGTCGGACCCGAGGACCGCGCGCAAGCAGGCCTGGACGGCGTTCCAGCAGCGCCCCTCGGTGAGGCCTGCAGTGATGTGGGCGGTGCTGCGGGTCGCGCCCAGTGGCGTTGAGATGATGAAGAGTGTGAAGGCCCGGATCACTGCCTGAGTGGCTCACTCGCGCGGTCACTGGCCCCCGCGGGCGGATCTCAGGAGCGCGGGCTTCGCTCCTTCGACCTGAAGGACTCCACGGAGCCACGGAGCCACGCGGGGGCGTGCAGCGGCCGGACACCGGGCAGGAGCTGCGGACACGAGGGGCTGGGTCGGGGCGCCGGTCACTCTCGACCTGCCCGCCGCGCCGAGGAACTTCTCGGCCACCTCCACCTGCCCGCTCGCTGAGGAGCTTCACGGCCCCCGACGGCGTCCAGATTTGTCCTCGGAACTTGGTAACGCGCGGTGATCGGCTCCGAGTACAAGGTCGTGGGGCGGTGGGAGTCGGCGCGGGTCGATCAGTGCGTGTACGAGGGCGAACTCACGGTGAGCGACGACAGCGGTCGATCACGGTGAGTGGCGATCTGGACGCGACGAGTTCTCCCGAGGACGAGAAACCCAGATGTTCGGGCCGCCGTCGGCGGCATCCTCACCTTCGTGGCGTGAGCGGCCCCACGGGCCGCCGCACCGACCGCCGTTGGGAGCGGCGTTACGCGGGCGCCGCGGCGGTGTCCGACGTCGGCGCCGCCCTGCTGGCGGTCGCCGCAGGACTCCTCGGCGATCCGGCCGGACTCCGTGCGGACCTCTGCGCCGCGGCGCTCCTGTCCGCGGCCGTCGTCGGCGGGCTGGTCGTGGCGGCGGTCGCGACCAGGGCCTGGGACCGCCGGATGCTGGGGCAGGGGCCGGACGAGTTCGGGCGGCTCTTCCGCGCGGTCGGAGCGACGGCGGCGATCGTCGGCGTCGCCGGGCTGCTGCTGGACAGCCCGGCCACCACGGCATGGCTGTTCGGGGTGGTGCCGTTCCTCGGGCTCCTCGCCGCGACAGGGCGGTACGTGCTCCGCCGGCGCCTGCATGCCCTGCGCCGCCGAGGAGGCGGACTGCTCCGGGTGCTCGCGGTCGGCAGTGACGAGGCCGTCGCCGATCTCATCTCCAGGACGCAGCGCGCTCCCCAGCACGGGTGGCGCGTCACGGGTGCCTGCACCTCGACGGGCACCGGGCCGGCGGCGAGCCCGGAGCTGCTCGGCGTCCCGGTCGTCGGCGACCTCGACGCGGTCGGACCCACGGCGCGCACCGGGGGCTACGAGGTGGTCGCGGTGGCCCCGGTCAGCGGCTGGGGCCACCACCGGCTGCGCAGGCTCGCCTGGGAGCTGGGCGGGACCGGGATCGACCTGGTGGTCCAACCCGGCCTGATCGACGTCACCGGACCCCGGTTGCACGTCGCGCCGGTGGACGGGCTGCCCCTGCTGAAGCTCTCCGAGCCGGTGCTCGGCCGAGGCGCCGCGCTGGTCAAGGCCGTGATGGACCGGACCGTCGCCGCGACGCTGATCCTGCTGCTGGCCCCGGTGCTCCTTGCCGTCACCCTCTCGATCAAGGCCACGGGCGGTCCGGTTCTCGCGCATGACGTCCGCGTCGGGCGGGGCGGTCGCCTGATCCGGGTGCTGCGGTTCCGTACCACGACCGGGGCGGGTCACGGCCCGGAGGCCGTCACCGCGATCGGGGCACTGCTCAAGGCGTCGGCGGTCGAGGAACTGCCCCAGCTCTTCAACGTGCTGGCCGGCTCGATGTCCCTGGTGGGGCCACGGCCGCCGCGCCCCGTCGAGCTCGCCGCGAGCGGCCGCGACGCCCACCGCACGCTGCTCGTCAAGCCCGGCTTGACGGGCCTCTGGCAGGTGGCCGGTCGAGGCGGCCTCACGTGGGAGGAGTCCGTGCGGCTCGACCTGCGCTACGTGGAAAGCTGGAGCCCGGCGCTCGACGCGTTGATCCTCTGGAGAGGCGTCCGGGGTGTCGTCCGGGGCGGTCGCGCGCTGCACCGTTGAGCCCAGAGGGACACTGCCCCCGGATCAATCCACGCTGGTCACTCTAGGTGATCTCTTGCCTACCTAAGATCGCCCTTATGCAGGTAGACGAACTGGCCGAATGTCAATTCGCCTACCCGCTGTAACGGATTGTCGGAGTTGTACGAGTGCAGCATCGCCGTGACGGGCCGGTCGTTCCCCTGTGTGGGGGTCCGACCGGCCACCCGACAGCCCAAGGGGGTACGTCAGCGTGATCAGAGATCCAGACGGTGGCCGGGTCGCGGCTCGCGTCGACGAGCCGTTCGTCGCCACCACAGACTCCATGCTGACGTCCGACCGGCTTCTTGCGTTCGCCGCCCCGACGGCGGAGCCGTGGACGCCGCGCTGGCGCAGGCTCGCCATTCTCACCGACCTGGCCGTCATCGCGGCGGTCACCCTGGCGACGATCCTGTTCGGTTGGGGCGACCACATGCCCTCGAACCGGGCCCTCCTCGGCTGTGGTCTGATCGGCGCCACCCTGCTCGTCGCCGCGCTGCCGCTGGCCCGGGCCTGGGACGGCGCGATCCTCGGCGCCGGGCCCGCGGAGTTCCGCCGACTCGCCAACGCGACGATCGGCGCCACCGTGACACTCGCGCTCGGCGGACTGACCCTGCTGGTCGCGTCGGTCCGGATCTGGGTGTTCCTGCTCCTGCCCCTCACCGGTGGGCTGATGGTGCTCGGGCGGTTCGTGCTGCGGAAGCGGCTGCACAGGGCCCGTCGCCGGGGCCACTGCAGCGTGCCGGTCCTGGCAGTGGGCAGCGTCGAGGCCGTCGAGGACCTCATCGCGAGGACCCGCCGGGACCCCCACTTCGGTTGGCGGGTCGAAGGTGCGTGCACGCCCACGGGATCGGGCACCACGGAGGACGGCGCGACCATCGAGGACGTCGCGGTCGTCGGCGACCTCGACTCGGTCGGGGCGGTCGCGCAGCAGGGCGGGTTCCGGGTCGTCGCCGTCACGCAGGCGCCGGGCTGGGGTCCCGGACGGCTGCAGCGGCTCGCCTGGGAGCTGGAGTCCACCGACGCGGACCTCGCCGTCGACCCCGGCCTGATGGAGATCGCGGGCCCGCGCCTGCACATCGCGCCGATCGACGGGCTCCCCCTCCTGCGCCTGTCGAAGCCGCGCTTCTCCGGGTCCTCGCGGGTGTCGAAGTACATCATGGACCGCGTGGTGGCCGCGCTGATCCTCCTCGTCGCCTTCCCGCTGTTCCTGCTGATCGCGCTGGCCATCAAGATCGACGATGCCGGCCCCGTCTTCTTCCGGCAGGAGCGGGTGGGGGCCAACGGCAGCCGGTTCCGGATGGTGAAGTTCCGGTCGATGGCGGTCGACGCCGAGGCCCGGCTCGAGGCGCTGAAGAAGCACAACGACTTCGCGGGCGGGACGCTGTTCAAGATGGCCAGGGACCCGCGGATCACCCGGGTCGGCGCCACCCTCCGCAAGTACTCCATCGACGAGCTCCCGCAGCTGCTCAACGTGCTCACGGGCACCATGTCGCTGGTCGGGCCCCGCCCGCCGCTGCCCTCCGAGGTCGCGACCTACGCCGACGACGCCCGCCGGCGCCTCCTCGTGCGGCCCGGCATGACCGGGCTGTGGCAGGTGAGCGGTCGCAGCAACCTCACGTGGGAGGAGTCGGTGCGCCTCGACCTGCGCTACGTCGAGAACTGGTCCATGGCGCTGGACCTGACCATCCTCTGGAAGACCTTCGGCGCGGTGGCCAACGGCCGCGGCGCCTACTGAGTCCTGTTCGGACCGCGGTACCGGTCGGCGGTGAGGGCCCAAAGGTCGTGGTCCCGGCGCTCGCCGCCGACCTCGAGGAAGCCCGCCATGGTGCCCTCCTTCACCATGCCCATCCGGCGGGCGCCGAGCGCCGCGCCGACGTTGCCCCTGGCGATGGGGGCGATCAGCCGGTGGAGGCCCAGGCGGTCGAAGGCGTAGCCGTACAGCAGGCGTCCGGCCACACCCGACGCTCCCTTGCGGACCCAGCGCGAGTCCACCCACACGCTCAGCTCGGCCGTCGAGGTGTGCGGCGCGATCCACTCGAGGCTCGCCTCGCCGGCGAGCTCGCCGTCGATCTCGATGACGAGCGGCAACGCCCGGCCCGCACGGGCCTCGGTCCGCGCGTGGAGCAGACCCGTCACCCAGGCCGCCTCGCTGTGCCGCTCCTCCCACGTCTGCGGGGAGTCCGCCCACCACGGCTCGATCCGCGCCCGCTCGCGCAGCCGAGCCGCGCGCCAGGCCGCGGCGTCGTCGAACCGGGGGGTGCGGAGGACCAGGACGTGCTCGCCGAGCGGAGCCGGGCCGACCCGTACCCCCCAGGTGTCCCGAGCGCTGCGGGTCCGCAGACGGCCGATCTCCCGCCGCACGGGGCGCAGGTAGTAGCGGGCCACGGCCACCGCGAGCGCCAGCCGCTCGACACCTCGTCCGGCCACGTGCGGGACCTCCTCGTGCCGTTCCAGTTCGGACACCATGCCGTCGTAACGTCGATCGTGACGTTTCCGAGCACCAGTCGTGGCGATCAGCGAACTGTCCGGTTCCACCGGAGCGCTCCGGGTGAGCGTCTTCGGGCTCGGGTACGTCGGCTGTGTCTCGGCGGCCTGTCTCGCCGCCAGGGGCCACACGGTACTGGGTGTCGACGCCAACCCGGACAAGACCGAGTTCATCCGCGACGGGCAGAGCCCGATCGTCGAGGAGCGGATCGGAGACCTGATCGCCGAGGTCGTCGGGACGGGCCGGCTGCGGGTCGCCGATGCGGCGCAGGCCGTGCGCGACAGCGATGTCTCGATCGTCTGCGTCGGCACGCCCTCCGGCCCGGGCGGCGGCCTGTCGACCGAGTACCTGCAGCGCGTCACCGAGGACATCGGCACCGCCCTCGCCACGAAGGACGGGTTCCACGTCGTCGTCTATCGCAGCACCATGGTTCCCGGAACCGCGGCCGAGCTCCTGATCCCCCTGCTCGAACGGAGTTCGGGCAAGACGGTCGGGGTCGGTTTCGGCGTGTGCGTGAACCCGGAGTACCTCCGCGAGGGAACCAGCGTCGCCGACTTCCTCAACCCGCCCAAGACCGTGGTGGGGGAGAGCGACGAACGCAGCGGAGCCCTGGTGATGAGCCTGTACGACGGGCTCCCGGGGCCCCGGTTCCGCGTACCGATCGGGACGGCGGAGATGTCGAAGTACGTCGACAACAGCTTCCACGCGCTCAAGATCACGTTCGCGAACGAGGTGGGCGCGCTGGCCGACGTGCTGGGTCTCGATTCGCACGACGTCATGGACGTCTTCCTCGCCGACACCAAGCTGAACATCAGCCCGGCCTACCTGCGCCCGGGATTCGCCTTCGGTGGGTCGTGCCTGCCCAAGGACGTCCGCGCGTTCACGCACACCGCACGCCAGCACAACCTCGACGTACCGGTGCTGGCCCACGTCCTCGATTCGAACGAGTCCCAGCTGCGTCGCACGGTGGAGCTCGTGACGGGTCTGGGGCACCGGCGGATCGGGGTGTTCGGCATCTCCTTCAAGGCCGGGACGGACGACCTGCGCGAGAGCCCGCTGGTCGAGCTCGTCGAGCGGCTCGTCGGCAAGGGGTACGACGTCCGGATCTTCGACCCGAACGTGGCCCTCTCCCGGATCGTGGGTGCCAACCGCGCCTACCTGCACGACCGGCTCCCGCACGTCTCCGAGCTGTTGCAGGACGACGCCGACGAGGTGCTCCAGCACGCGGAGGTCTGCATCGTGGGCTCGCGCGACTCGCAGATCCTCGCGGCGCTGGAGGGCCTCGGACCCGAGCATGTCGTCGTCGACCTGGTACGCATGCCCGACGCCCGATCCCGCCGGGGCGACCCGCGGTACCACGGCCTCTCCTGGTGACGGGAAGTCCACGACGACGATGACCACCACGCCCGGTCGCCTCCCCACGACCGGCGAGCAGCCCCTCTTCAGCATCCTGACCTCGGCGTACCGGACCGAGGCCTACCTCTCCGACACCATCGAGTCGGTCCAGGGACAGACGCTGGCGGACTGGGAGCTGATCGTCGTCGACAACGGGATGTCCGACGACGTCGCCGAGATCGTCTCCTGCTACCGGGACGACCCGCGGATCCGGCTGGTCCGCCAGGAGAACAAGGGACTGGGTGGAGGCGTGGACGCCGCCGCCGCGGTCGCCCGCGGCCGGTACTACGCCGTGCTCGACAGCGACGACCTGCTGATGCCGGCGTTCTGCGAGCGCACCGCGGCCGTCCTCGCCGAGCGGCCCGAGGTCGACGTCGTGGGGATCGACGCCTACGTCTTCGAGGACGGCGACGACCGGGACTGGATCCGCAGCTACCGGCAGTCCCTCGGGATCACCACGCCACCGGACCCGGAGCGGTCCGTCGACCTCGTCACCATGATCGGTGGCGAGGTCCTCTACTACACCGCGGCCATCCGCGCCGAGGCCTGGGTGAGGGCCAAGGGCTACAGCTGCAGCACCCCCAAGGTCGAGGACCTGGCCATGTTCCTGCGGCTGGTGGTGGCGGGGTGCGACGTGCGGGTCCTCGACGAGCGGCTCGCGCGGTACCGGCTGCGGACCGACTCGTCCTCGCGCGACCCCGCGCACGCGGACTCCTTCGAGGCCAACCTCGAGCGGGCCTTCATCGACGCCAGCAAGCTCACCCCGGCGCCCGAGGTGGACCGCGCGCTCGAGCTGACCCTGCGCCGGATCCGGTACCACCAGGCGTTGCGGCACTCGCGCACCGCACTGCTGCAGGGCGACACCGACGCGGCCCTCCGGGCGGCACTCCGGGCGTTCGCCCAGCGCCGCACCGTGCGCCCGGCCGCCGTCATCGCCGGACTCGCCCTCGCGCCGGGGCTGATGCGCCGGCTCCACCCCGTCAAACAGCGCTGGAGCCGGACGGCCGCCGGGCTCGTCCGCGACGGACGGCACCGCGTGCGGGTCGTACGGTCGTGAGCGGCACGCCGGGGCCGCTCGGCGGGGTGCTCCGCCGCGGGGCGGCCATGTCGACGGCCGCGCTCGTGCTCGTCCAGGTCGTCAGCCTCGGGCAGACACTCGTGCTCGCGAGGCTGCTCACCCCGGCCGAGGTCGGCCTCTACGCCGCCGGATCGGGGCTGGCCCTCTTCCTCGTCGTGTTCGCCGAAGGCGCGCTCACCCAGGCGCTGATCCAGCGCGCCGACGACGACCTGGCCGACGCCGCCGACACGGTCTTCTGGGCCACGGCGGCCGGTGGGTTGCTGATGAGCCTTCTCGCGCTGGCGTGCGCGCCGCTGGTCGCCCTCGTGTTCGAGAGCCCCACCGCCGGGGCCGTCGCCGCCGCGATCTCCGGCACGATGGTGATCCACGCCTTCACCAACGTGCCCGACGCGCTCATGCAGCGCCGCCTCGACTTCCGTCGGCGCCTCGTGATCGACCCGCTCAACGCGATCGCCTTCGCGGCCGTCTCGGTGACCTTCGCCGCGCTGGGCTTCGGGGTGTGGTGCATGGTGATCGGTTCCTACGCCCAGATGCTCACCTGGCTGGTCGCGAGCTGGACCCTCGGGGGCTGGCGTCCCGGCCGCGGCCGAGTGTCGCTCCGGCTGTGGCGGGAACTGGCGCGCTTCGGGTTCCCGCTGCTCGTGGGGACCTTGCTCGAGCGGGTTCGCGAGCTGCTGGAGCTCGTGATCGTCGGGCGGGCCCTCGACCCCGCCGCGCTCGGCTACTACCGCTACGGCAAGCGGATCGCCCAGCTCCCGGGCATGGTCGTCGTGCAGGCGGGCGCCTTCGTGCTCTTCCCCGCCTTCGCGCGGATCGCCGGCGACGCCGAGCGGCTGCGACAGGCGTTCCTGCGCGCCCTGACGTGGCTCTGGGTGGCCGCACTGCCCGCGAGCGGGATCCTCGTCGCCTGCGGCGAGCCGCTCGCCGTGCTGCTCCTCGGGGAGCGCTGGCGGGAGGCGGGGGTGGCCCTCACCGCGATGGCCGGGTACGGCATCGGCCAGGCGCTGACGGCCGTCACGGGCGAGTTGCTCAAGGGGACCGGTCGTTCCCGGCGGCTGTACGGGCCGAGCGTCGTCGGCCTCGTCTCCGGGGTCGGCCTGCTGCTCCTGCTGCTCCCGCTCGGGCTCACCGGGGTGGGGCTCGCCATGTCCGGCGCCGCCGTGGCCGTCGGCCTGACCGGGCTGTGGGCCGCCAGGGCGGTCGTCGGCGTGACGGGCAGGGAACTGGTCGCCCGGCTGCTCCCGCCCGCGGTCGCCGGCGTGCTCGCCACCGCCGGCGTGGCCTGGGCCGAGGGCGTCCTGGTCCGCGCCGACGCGCTGCCGATCGTGCCCGGACTTGCGGCCGTGGTCGTCGAATCCGTCGTGCTGGTGCTGGCCTACCTGGCCCTGCTGAGGGTCCTGGCGCCGTGGCTCCTGTGCCCGGCCCTGCAGGCCCTGCGACGGAAGGTGCCCGGTCGGCACTGAGCCGCCGGGCACCGTGGGCCGCGCCGCTGCGCCGTCAGCGGGTCAGCTCCGCCTGCTTCTGCGCGATCGCGGCCTGCAGCGGCTCGCGGTCGCTCGGACCGTCCCACAACATCCACGGGCGGTTGCCGGCCTGGTAGCCGGCCTCGAGCGCGATCCGCTCCTTGACGGTGTCGGCCGGCTGCCAGAAGCCCTTGTGCCGGTACCCCATCATGCGGCCCTCCCGCGCGAGCGGGGTGCAGACGTCGCCGATCAGGTCGCAGCCCTCGGTGAGGTGGTCGAAGATCTCCGGACGGAAGATCATGTACCCGCCGTTCTCCCACAGCGGGAGCTCCTGCAACGTCGAGATCGAGCCCAACCGGCCGTCCTCGTCGACCTGCACGCAGTGGAACGCCGACTGCGGCGGCACCGCCATCAGCCCGCCGACCGCGTCGCTCGCCGCGAACTGCGCCACCATGTCGTCGAGCGGGGCGTCGGTCAGGACGTCGGCGTAGTTGGCGAGGAACATCTCCTCGTTCTCGACGAACGGACGCACCCGACGGAGCCGCTCACCGATCGCCGAGTCCAGACCGGTGTGGACGAACGTGATCCGCCAGTCCTTGATGTCGCTCCCGAGGAGCTCGACCTCGTTGCCGTCGAGCACGAAGTCGTTCGACGCGGTCTCGTCGTAGTGGAGGAAGAAGTCCTTGATGTGGTGCGCGCCGTAGCCGAGGCACAGCACGAAGTCGGTGTGCCCGAAGTGGGCGTAGTAGCGCATCACGTGCCAGATCAGCGGGCGCGGACCCACCTGGTGCATCGGCTTCGGAAGATCGGAGACGCCGTCGCGCATCCGCATCCCGTAACCGCCGCAGAACAGTACGACCTTCACAGCTCAGACCACCTTCGGAGTCGACGATGAGGGCGACGGGCCGGTCACCACGGGGCTCGCTCGACCGCCGGAGCGTGTTAGCGCTCCGTGACGGTTCGCGGGAGCGATTCGGGGACCTGCGCGCGGCGCACGGGATTCGGATCAGCGTTCGACTACGCTGAGTACGTCATCGAGCACGGCCCTGCTCGACGCGATCTGCTCGCGGGCCCGGCCGCGCAGCGGCTCGCGCAGCCCCGGAGCGCGGTCCCAGGCCGTCGTGACGGCGTCGGTGAGGCGCTCGTGCAGTCCCGGCCCGGTGAGCCGCACCGTGTCCACGCCCCCGTCGAACATCTCGGCGAGGCCGAGGAACTTGTCGTCGTAGTAGGTCGACGACGTCAGCCCGACGACCGGGATCCCCTGCGCCAGTGCGAACACCGCCAGGTGGTAGGCCCCGGTCACCAGGATCCGGCACCGGCCGACCTCGGCCGCCACCTCGGACGCCCGCACGAAGGGACCCAACGGAGCCGCGGCGCGCGGCGCGCCCTCCAGTAGCGGCAGGGTCGAGCGGCGGTCCTCGGACCGGTACTCGGAGATGATGAGCGGCACCAGGGCCGCCGATCGGGCCGCCGCGGCAGCCCGGACGACCTCACCGACCACCGTGGCGGGGCCGGCCGCGACGGGGGAGTACTCGGCGACACGCAGGCACACACCGATGTCGCGGCCCACCCGCGTGCGGCGGGCCGCGTACGAGAGCTCGATGGCGTCGTCGCCCGTGACGACCACCCGGTCGGCCGGGACGTCCAGCTCCTCGAGCAGCTTCGGTCCCCGTCTGCCCTCGCGCAACGCGATGACCCGGGCCGTCGGCAGGGCCTGTGCGGCGAGCGCACGCAACCCGGGGTCGGTCAGCGGGCCCAGGCCCTGGCCGACCACGGCGGACGGCACGCCCGCGTCGCGGGCGTGGGCGAGCATGGCGAACGTCCGCAGGCAGGCGTCGGGGTCGACGTCGGTGAGATAGCCCCCGCCGATCGCGAGGAGCAGCGACGCGTCCTCGATCGCGCGGGCGACGTCGGTGGGCAGCGCCGGGAGCTCGTGGACCTGTGACGCCGAGGGGCCCGGGGCGGTCCGGTCGGCCGGGCCGGGCCGCAGCGACCGCAGCCGCTCCGACGCGCGCTTGCGGAGGTCGAGCGACGCGGCGGAGAGGGGGCCGACCACGCGCGGACCGAGCCGCTCGGCGACCGTCCACGCCGGCTTCGCCAGCGCCCGGAACCTGCCGTCGGACAAGGGCTCCACGCCGGGGAGATAGGCGCTCAGCAGGGACGGGGCGCTCGTGAGCACCGTGATCCGCGCGTCGGGCCACCGCGCCCGCAGACGCCCGACCGTCACCTCGAGCATCGCGAGGTCGCCGTTGTTGCGCAGCCAGTACTCGCCGTTCTGGACGACGACGTGTGGCCGCCCCGCGGCGTCCGACCGTCGGACTCGTGCTGTCACGTCCGGACGTTCGTCGCGTCGTCCGCATTGGTTACCGGCCCACGGCTAACGATCTCCGAAGTCCTGCCGAGCTACCTCCCGTGCCGGCACGCCTCGACCTCATCCGGTGTGGGGACCGATGACCTCGACGACTCCGGGGCGCCCCACGGAGCCGGCTTCCGGCACCCGTCTCACCGGCAGGATCAGGCGCGTCGCCGCGGCCTCGGCGGTGGCGCAGGGCCTGGGCGAGGGCATCACGCTGGTGCAGACCGTGGTGCTGGCACGCCTGCTGACCCCGGCCGAGGTGGGCATCTTCGCGGCAGGGACGGTCATCACGACCTTCCTGCAGGAGTTCCCCGAGGGCGGGCTGCGCGCGGCACTGGTCAACCGGCGGCACGACGTCGAGCGTGCGGCGGAGACGGTCTTCTGGGCCACGCTCGGCGCCGGCCTGGTGATGAGCCTGGGTGCGCTGGTGGCCGCCCCCGTCATCGGCTGGATCTTCGACAGCTCCACCGCCGGGATGATCGCGGCCGTGTCCGCCGGGGGCCTGCTGGTCTACTCGCTGGCGAACGTTCCCGAGGCCTTCCTCCAGCGCGCGTTCAGCGTGAAGCGGAGGCTGATCGTCGGGCCCGCGGTCTCTGCCTCCTTCGCCGTCGTCAGCGTCACGCTGGCGGCACTGGGCTTCGGTGTCTGGTCGCTGGTCATCGGGACGTACGCCTCCTACCTGACCCTGACCGTCCTCGTGTGGTGCCTGGCCGGCTGGCGGCCCGGCCAGGTCCGCGGCTCGGTCGCCCTCTGGCGGGAGATGGCCCGCTACGGGTTCCCGCTCGTGGCCGGCTCGGTCGTGGCCAAGGTCCGACAGCTGGCGGAGTCCGTCGTCGTCGGCCGCGCACTCGACACGGCGGCTCTCGGCCAGTACCGCTACGGCCTGCGGATCTCGCGGGTCCCCGTCAACGCCATGGTCGAGGTCGTGTCGTACGCGCTGTTCCCGGCCTTCTCGCGGCTGGCGGACGACCGCGTGCGGCTCGTCGGGGCGTACCGGCGGGCCCTCAGCGCCGTGACCGTCGTCGCGGCCCCCCTGGCGGTCCTGCTGCTCGCCCTCGGTGAGCCGCTCGTCGTCGTCGTGCTGGGCGAGCCGTGGCGGGCAGCCGGCTGGTTCGTCATGGCCACGGCGGGACTCGTCATCGGCAAGGCGTTCTCGATCGTGAGCGAGGAGGCCATCAAGGGCTTCGGCAGGACCGCCCTGATCCACCGGCTGAACGCCGTCGAGCTGGTGCTCGGTATCGGTCTGCTGGCCCTGGTCTTCCCCCTCGGGCTCGTCGGGGTGGGGGTGGCGGTGTCCGTCACCGCCCTCGTGGTGGGCGTGCAGGCCACCGCGGCGGCCCGGCGCGAGCTGGAGGTGCGGACGTCGGACGTCCTGCGTGCCACCGTTCCGGCGCTGGCGGCCGCGCTGGTCGCCGGCACCGGGACGTGGCTGCTCGAGACGACGGTGCTGCACTCCGACAGCCGCGCGGTGTGGCTCGGGGTGGTGTTCCTCGCCGTCGACGGGCTGGTGTTCCTGGCGTTGTACGTCGGGCTGTTGGCGGTCGTCGACCGACGCGGCGTGAACGACCTCGTCACCGCCCTGCGCCGCCGGCGAGGCGACCGAACCGCCGCTCGGGTGGCCCCGGATCAGCCGGACCCCGCGGGCTGACCGGTCAGCGACCCGTCAGGTGGGCGCGCCGGCCCACGACCTTCGCGGCGAGGCGTGCGCCCGCGGTCGTCAGGTGCTGCTTGACCGGGTGGATCGCCCTGAGCAGCCGCGGCGACACGCTCAGCCCGGCGACCACCGCGGTGCTGCGCAGCGTCGGCTTCGCCCGGAACGCCTGGTGCGCCTCGTGACGGGCCGCTGTCACGTCCCCCTGGAGGAAGGACCACCGCGCCCGGCGCAGGGCCTGCTGGTACCGGAAGCCGCGCAGCCGGCGGTCCAGCGCCCGGAGGGCCTCCGGGTCCCCGGCGGACCGTGCGGCCTCGGCGTACGCCTGCTCGCGGCTCGACTCGAAGGCCTCCACGCTGCTCGGGTCCCGGGACGCCGAGTCGTCCCGCATGCGGTACCGGGTGAGCTTCTCCGGCAGGACGCGCACGTCGTACCCGTCGCCCACCAGGCGCAGGAACAGCGCGATGTCCTCGACCAGGTCGGTCCCGGGTGCGTAGCCACCGGCCGCGAACCAGGCCTCCCGGCGGAACGCCGCGAAGTACGGTGCGACGTCGTGCGCGCCGATCAGGTCGGCGAGCGTCAGCGAGTGGTCCAGACCCGTGACGCTGCGCAGGAAGGAGCGGGCCATGTCGCGCTCCTCGCCGTCCTGGAACAGGAGGGCGTCGCAGGACAGGGCGTCGATCTCCGGCCGGGCGTCGAGCACCTCGGCCATCCGGCGGCAGAACTCCGGCATGAGCATGTCGTCGCTGTCGAGCGGCACGAGATAGCGGCCCCGGGCCGCCGCCGCGGCCGTGGCGATGCCGCCGACCAGCCGACGGTTCTCCTGGCGGATCAGGCGGACCCGCGGGTCCGCCGAGTACCGCTCGACGATCGCGGCGATGGAGTCCGACATCCCGTTGTCGACGACGACGAGCTCCCAGTCCGGACGCGTCTGCGCGACGACGGACTCGATCGTGTCGGCGAGGTACTCCTCGCACCGGTAGGCCGAGCACATGATGCTGAACGACGGTTCCGTCCCCGCGGGAACCCGCAGCCCGCTCTCCCGACCCACCACCCGTTCGTCCCTCCGCCGTGGCGGGGGCGCCACCGAGTGGACCACCCCGCTCCCGCCGGGGGGGTCGGCCGGGCGGACCCGTTCGTTACGTCGGGTAACGCTGGTGGTGAACCTCATGACGGAGAGCGATCGACGGACTCGCGGGTCGTTCCGATCCGCCAGTCGTCGAGGACCAGGGTGCCCGGTGTCGCGATGTCCGGGCTGCGGTAGTAGCCGGTCTTCACGTAGCTGTCCGCGGTCCCGAACATCTTGGGGTACATCGTTCCGGCCGGCGGCGCGAAGCGGGGGAGCGCGAGCGCACCGTTCTTCCACACCTCGACAGAGCCGGTGTCGGGGTTCGAGGAGAAGACGACGTGGATCGTCCAGTCGACCCACTCACCGGTCGTGGCCGCGCCGATGGGGGTGTCGAAGGGATCGGGGCTCCACGGGTGCCCGCCGCCGCCCTCGATCCGGTACTGCCCCTCCTCGACGTAGAGGCCCAGCGGGGGCGGCCCGTCGCCGTCCTGCTTGAACTGGGTGAGCACCTGCCAGTACGCGTCGACCGGGAACCCCGGCTCCAGGTAGGTGGAGAAGGCGAACCACCGTTCGTCGCCCTCCCGCAGGTCCGGGACCTTCGGCAGCAGCTCGTTGCGGGAGCCGCAGCAGATCCCGTCGGCGCTGGTCGTCGTCCGGTCGAGGGTCAGGGCGACGGCGTACCTGCCACTCCGGACGGGGTCCTCGACGATCTTCGGAGGGACACCCCCGACCAGGTTCCAGGGACCGTCCTGGAACTGGGACAGGTCGCCGGTCTCCAGGTCCCCGGCCCACAGCAGCTCCGACGACACCCCCTCCGCGGCGGAGGAGGACGGTGCGGCGCACCCGGCGAAGACGAGCGCGAACGCAGCCGCCGCCCAGGCGGCCGCCCGGCCACCGCGTCCCGCTCTCACGATCCGATCGTTCCACGGCCGTCCGCGTCGGCGGGCCGACGCATCCCGCTTCTCACCGGCATCTCCTAGGCGACCTGGCCCTCGGGCACACCTTCGCCGAGGAAGAAGGTGCGATGCCAGACCTCGAGGGACAGCAACGGCCAGATCCGCGCCTCCTCGTTCGCGACGCCGCTCCGGTGGCGGTGCAGCAACCGTTGCACCGCCGCCCGGTCGAGCAGGGTCGAGGCCAGCGAGTCCCGTGCGGTCAGCAGGTCCCAGGCCATCGCCTCGAGGCCGCCCCGGAACCAGGCGTCCATGGGCACCCGGAAGCCCACCTTGGGCCGGTCGACGATCTCGGCGGGCAGACGACGGCGGGCCACCTCCTTGACCACCCACTTCGTGATCCCGCGCCGCACCTTGACGTCGGACGGCAACGAGAACGCCAGCTCGACGAGCCGGTGATCGAGGAACGGGGGGCGGAGCTCGAGGGAGGCGGCCATGGACATCCGGTCCCCCCGCTCGAGCAGGTTGTCGGGGAGCCACGAGGCACAGTCCGCGGCGAGCATCCGCCGGACCAGGTCGCCGTCCCGGGAGGCCCGGGCGCGCGGGTGCGTCGGCCAGCGGCCGACGAGCTCGGCGCGCTCCGCGCCGGTGAAGGGGGCGAACCACGTCAGGTTCCGGTCCTCCTCCGTCGCCCCGGACAGCGTCCGAAGGGCGATCCGGGCGCGAGCGGCCGCAGGCGGCAGTCTCCGCTGCACGGCCTCGACCACCGGTACCCGCAACGGAGCCGGCAGTCTGGCCATGCGGGCGAGCTTGGGGGCGACGCGGTACTTCGGGTAGCCACCGAACAGCTCGTCACTGCCCTCGCCGGACAGGACCACGGTGACGTGTCGCCGGGCGAGCTCGGCCAGTCGGAACACCGCGAAGTCCGAGGCCTCCGAGATCGGGGCGTCGCGGTGCCAGGTCAACCGGGGCCACAGGTCCGTGAAGTCGGCGGGCGACAGCACGACCTCGTGGTGCCGGGTCCCGATCAGGTCGCTGACGCGCCGGGCGAAGGGGAGCTCGTCGTACCGTTGATCTGCGAACCCGGCGGCGAAGGTGTCGACGCCGGAGCCTCCCCGCAGCTCGTTCACGAGGGCCACGATCAGGCTCGAGTCGACGCCTCCGGAGAGGTAGGCGCCCACGGGGACGTCCGCCACGGTCGCGGCCTCGACGGCGCGGCGCAGCGCGGCCTCGACCTCGGCGACGGCCTGCGGACCGGTGACCTCCGTCCGCGTGCCGTCGGGGATCGACCAGTACCGCTCGAGCCGGGCGCGGCCCTCGACGACCCGGAGGCGGTGGCCGGGCGGTAGCTTGCGGACCCCCGCGAAGAGGGTGAACGGCGCGGGCACCGACCGCTGGCCCAGGTAGCTGTCCAGGCTGGCGGTGTCGATCTCCGGACCCGACTCCAGTGCGGGCAGCAGCGCCTTGATCTCCGAGGCGAAGACGATGCGGTTCGCATCCATGTGGTAGTAGAGCGGCAGGATCCCGAGCCGGTCGCGGACGAGCGTCAGCTCCCCGGTCGCGGAGTCGTGGAGGGCATAGGCGAACTGTCCGTCCAGCAGCTCGGTGGCGCCGGGACCATGGACGACGTGTGCCGCCAGGAGCGTCTCCGTGTCGCCGTCCGTGCGGAAGGGGTAGGAGAGGCCGTCCCGAAGCCGCCGGTAGTTGAGGATCTCGCCGTTGAAGCACAGGTGGAGCCGGTCGTCCGGGCTCGCCATGGGCTGGGACGACGACGCGATGTCGATGATGGACAGCCGTCGGTGGCCCAGGCCCACGGGACCGGAGAACCACACCCCCTCCTCGTCCGGCCCACGATGGGTGAGCCGCTCGGTCATCGTCCGGAGCAGGAGGTCGTCAGCAGGCTTTCCGTCGAACCGAACGATGCCGGCGATACCGCACAACTCAGTGCATCCCCTCGTCCGCCGGACCGTGGTCGTACGACACCGCGCCCGGCGTGGCGGTGTCGATCCGGACGGTGTGGACGCCGCCCGACTGCCGCGTCCACCGGACCCGGAGCTGGTCACCGGTCCTGGTGAGCGCGAGCCGGTCGACCTCCGGCCCGAGGACCGTCGCGATCGCCAGCGGCGCGGACTCCTCGATCGTGGCGTCGGTGACGGTGCCCACCAGAGGCGCCGGGCCCCATACCTCGAAGCCGTCCGACCACCACCCGAGCCGCCTCGACTCGTCTCCCCGGACCGCGAACGTGGCGAAGTCGTGCGTGGCGGCGGTCGACAGCGTCAGGACCGCGCGGGAGTCGCGCAGAGCACGGATCCGCCCGGCCTCCACCTCCGCCGTGACATCGGGACGGAGCGGCCAGCCGACGCGGAAGCGGTGGTCGCCGGTCCCGACGAAGAGGTCCACGACCAGCACGTCCTCGGCGGAGGGCAGCAGCAGGTAGCGGCGGTGCACGACGGGCTCCGGCAGGCGCAGGTAGCCGTCGTGCTCGGCCTCCACGAGCGCCCGGTCGAGGTCCACGGCACGGACGGTCGTCGTGGCGTGCCGCGTCCACAGGAAGGCGCCGCCGCTCACGGACTGGTCGAGGTCGTCCACGGTCGCCGTCGGGTGCATGGTCGTGCCCCGGAAGGCCTGACGCCAGGCGGGTTCGGCGTAGTAGCTCCCGGTACCCGGGTCACCGACCACCTCGTCGCCGTCGACGGTCACCGTGACGGCGAGTGCATCGGCGTGACCGTGGGCGGCCAGCGCGAGGTAGCCCAGCGGGCCCACGTCCATCGTCACCCGACGGCCGCCCCTGCGGAGCACGACGAGCCCTCCGTCGGGCGCATAGAGGTTCGGGAGGGTGCGCGTCGAGGGGCCGGTCGGTGCCTGGGTCGATGCGTCCGGGGCCAGCCACCGGGCCGGGAGGTCCGGCGTGCTCGCGTTGCCGAGGAACGTGTCCACCGCGGCGAGATGCCGGACCGCGGACGGCGCGGGATCGGCGTGCAGCCGGAGGGCGAAGCCGCCGTCGTCGTCGCCGTAGCGCGGGAGCGGCTCGCCGTCGGCCACGAGCGTCCCGAGGAAGCGAGAGCTCCGCGTCATCGCGTCGACGATCGCGGCCGGCGGATCGACCCGGCTCAGCCGCAGCAGCGCGGCCGGCAGCAGCAGGACCTCCACCGCGAACATCTGGTAGGCGGTCGACTGCTCGGCCCCGGCGCCGTCGGGCAGGATCTGCCGCGCTGCATGGGTGGCGAGCACGTCGAGGGCCCGTGTCGCTGCCCGTCGAGCCCCGGCGATCTCGGGGTGCAGCAGACCGACGGTGACCACACCGGCCATCTCGCCGAGCAGGTGGTTGTTGGCCGAGCTGAACAGGGAGCGCTGGCGCCACGCGCGGCGTGCGCTCTCGGCGAGGACCGAGAGATAGCGCTCGTAGCGTGCGTCCGTCAGCCGGGGCGCGGTCCGGAGCCCTTGAAGTGCCACGGCGATCGACAGGGCCCGGACCCCGGGCTCGAAGCCGCCGCGCCAGACGATGCCGCGACCCGGCGGGTTCTGGGCACACCAGCCGTCGAGGTGGGTGAACGCCGCCTCGGCGTAGCGCTCGTCGCCGGTGAACAGCCAAGCCTGGGCCAACCACACGAGATGCTGGAGGCGGTTGAGCTCCCAGATCCACTTCGGGTCCCCGTGGTGGACCCGGTGGTCGATGCTCTCCGACCGCGCCGACGGCCACCGAAGCCCCGTCCGGGGGTCGAGGTTCCAGTCGATCGCGCCGTCCGCGTACTCGACGGCGCGACCGCCGAAGAAGGCGAACCGTCCGCGCGCCACCTCGTCCGCGGCCGCGACCACGGCCCGGACGTCGTCCGGGCAGGCGGACGCGATGTCGGCGGCGCGAGAAGCGTCCAGCAGGACCGGGCGGTCTCTCGCCTCGCGGAATCCGCGGAACGCCTCGCCCGGCGGCTGCGGGCCGGCGAGCAGGGGAAGGTCGCGGCCGAACGGGGCGGTGGCCGTCGCCACCCGCGACCCGGTCCGCCACGCCAGTTCCGCCGGGCTCATCGCCCGCGCTCGCGCGGCGTACCAGCTCAGCCTGCTCGACAGGGCCATCGTGTCCACCGGGCTCAGCGTCGCGCGGACGCGGCGGTGAGCCGGTCGTAGAAGGCCAGCAGGTTCCGGCGGGAGGTCTCCCAGGACAGCTCCGCCGAGACACGGGCACGCCCGACCTCGCCCATGCGGCGCTGCTCCTCCTCGTCGTCCAGCAACGTGTCGAGCTCCTTGGCGAAGGCCTCGACGTCGTTCGCGGGGGCGTACACGGCGGCCGCACCGGCCGACACCCTGGCCTCGACCAGGTCGAACGACACGATGGGTCTTCCCATCGCCATGTACTCGACGACCTTGTTCATCGTGGAGACGTCGTTGAGCGGGTTCTTCGGGTCGGGAGAGAGGCAGACGTCTGCCGTGGACAGACAGGTCTGCAGGAAGTCGTCGGAGACCCGGCCCGGGAACTCGACCACGTCGTCCAGGCCGAGCTCGTGCGCGAGCCGCTCCATGTCGGGACGCGCGTCCCCGGTGCCCATGAAGATCGTGTGGAGGTCGTTCCTGCCGAGCTCGTGGTGCAGGTGGGCGAGCGCACGGAGCGCGTAGTCGACCCCGTCCTGCGGACCCATGACGCCGACGTAGGCGGCGAGCCTGCGCCTGCCCCGGCGGAGGGCGGGATCCGGCTCGCGCCGGACGAACCGGGTGAGGTCGGGAGCGCTCCGCACGACCTGCACGTCGTCCGGCCGCTTCCGCCCTCGGTGGATGGCAACCTGTCGGTAGCTCTCGTTGGTGCTGATGACGCCGCTCGCCAGGCGGAAGGTGATCCGTTCGAGGACCCGCGCGACGGTGTGCAACCAGCGCTTCCCCTCACCGAACCTCGACAGGAACAGCTCCGGCACCAGGTCGTGATGGTCGAACACGAACCGCGAGCCCCGGACGAGCAACGGCAGGACGGCCAGGAAGAGCAGGTCGGGCGGGTTGCAGGCCTGGACGACGTCGACGGGCCCCTCCCGGCGCACCCGCAGCGCGAGCCGAGCCGTGTGCCAGAGCGCGACGCCGTACTCGTGGACGTAGCCCAGCGGCCCTCCGGTGGCGGCACGCAGCGGGTACCGGAGGATGCGCACGCCGTCGAGCACCACGTCGGGCTCGGTGTCCCGCGCGCTGCCCATCGGGCAGATCACCACGACCTCGTACCCGGCCTCCGTCAGGGCGCGGCTCTCCTGCCACACCCTGCGGTCGAAGGGCACGGAGAGGTTCTCGACGAGGACGAGGATCCTTGTCATCTGCCCACCACCTCAGTCAGCAGGTCCTGGTAGCCACGGACGGTGCGGTCGATCGAGAAGTCCTGCACGGCCCGCTCGCGGGCCCGGGCTCCCATCGCGCGGCGGAGCCCGGGCTCCGCCAGCAACGTGCCCAGGCGGTCGGCCAGCGCCCGGTCGTCGCCGACCGGGACGAGGAACCCGTCCCGCCCCTCGGTCACGAGGTCCGACAGCGCGCCGCACCGCGTCGCCACGACCGGTACACCGGCCGCCATCGACTCCAGGACGGTCAGCGGTACGCCCTCGTGCACGGAGGACAGGCAGCTGACGTCCAGACCGGGGAGAAGATCCCGCACGTCGTGCAGCACGCCGGTGAAGCGCACCTGCTCGGCGAGACCGAGCTCGTCGACCAGGGCCCGGAGCGCGGTCTCCCGCTCACCCTCCCCGATGATCACCAGCCGCAGGCGCGGGTGGTACGGAGCCAGCCTCGCAACCGCCCGGACGAGGACCTCGTGCGCCTTCTGCGGGGACAACCTCGCCACGATGCCGAGGACCTCGTCCCCGTCGTCGAGGCCGAGACGGGCGCGGGCGGTCGTGCGGTTCGCGGGCGAGGGCGCCGGCGGGACGACGACGCCGTTGGGGATCACGACCTCGCGGGCCCTCCGCCAGGGCCGGCTGCCGACGCCTTCCCGGTCGCGGAGGTAGCGCCCCTGGCTCGGGGCCAGGAGCACGAGGGCGTCGCTCAGGAAGAGGGACTCGACGTCCCGGCGCGGGAGCACCCGCCCGCCGACGGTGGTGAGGTCCATGTCGTGCGCCGCGACGAGGTTCGCGATGCCGGCCAGCCGTGCGGCGACGCGTCCGAGCGTCAGCGCAGCGCGGTGGTGATGCGTCACGAGCACGACGTCGGTCCGCTCCGTGCGGAAGGTGCGCACGAGCCGGGGAACGGTGCTCAGGTCGTAGCGGCCGGATCGGGGCAGCACGTCCAGAGGGATGCCGGCGGCCCGGAAGTCCGCGGCGAGTGGCCCCTCCTCCCGCAGGCAGAGCACCCTCGGCGAGAACGTCGCCGGGTCCAGCCGCCGCAGCAGGTCGAGCGTCAGCTTCTCCACGCCGCCGACGAACGTCGTGTCGAGGAGCACCGTCACCCTGACGGGAGCGGCCGTGCTGCGTCCGGTGGTGCGCTCGAGGGCCGCCTCGGCGGTGCACACGGAGCGTTCGAGGGTGAACAGCTCCTCGACCCGTCGCCGGCCGGCGGCACCCATCGAGGCCCGGACGGAGGGATCACCGATGACCTTGAGCAGGGCGTCGGCGAGCGCGCGTGGATCCCGCGGAGGCACGACGTGGCCGGTGCGGCCGTCGTCGATCATCTCGGGCACGCCGCCGACGGCCGTGGCCACGGCCGGCAGTCCGCGTGCCATGGCCTCGAGGATCGCCATCGGGAAGCACTCGACCGTGAAGGAGCTGAGGGTCACGACGTCGATCCCGCCGAGCAGCCGGTCCACGTCGTGGCGCGCGCCGGCGAAGGCGACCGAGCCCGCGATCCCGAGCTCGGTCGCGAGCGCCTCGAGAGAGCTGCGCTCGGGCCCGTCGCCGACGATGAGCAGCCGTGCGTCCGGACGCTCGTCCAGAACCAGGCGCATCGCGTGGAGGAGGGTGGCGTGGTCCTTCTCCGGGCGCAGGACCGCGACGGCGCCGATCACCGGCGCCCCCTTGTCGAAGCCGAACTCCGCGGCGACGCCGGAATCCGACGCGCCCGGCTCACGGACGACGAAGCGGTCGACGTCGACGCCGTTGTGGATGACCTCGATCTTCGCGTCGGGATAACCGAGGTCGTCGACGAGGTAGGGGCGCTGTCCCTCGGCCACCGCGTAGTAGGCGCTCGTGACCCGATCCAGCACACGGTCCACGACCGCCCGCAGCCGGCCACGGGGCGTCACGTCGCCGCAGTTGTGGACCCAGACCACCGAACGCGGCACTCGGGTGAGCGCCGCGGCGACGCGCCCCAGGGTCTCGGCGTTGTAGCCGCGCGTGACGACGACGTCCGGGCGCAGCCGGAGCATGAGACGGACGAGCTGCCACAGCGCGCGCGGCGGGTCGTCCCGCAGGTGCAGCGCCCGAGCGGGGATCCCCGCGTCGACGAGTCCGGGGAAGAGGGCGCCCTCCTCCCCGATGCAGACCAACGAGACGTCGAAGCGCGTCGGGTCGAGGGCGGGGGCCAAGGTGGCCGCGTGTCGTTCGGCCCCGCCGACCCCGAGGTCGGGGACCACGAAGAGGACGCGGAGACGCCCCGACCGGCGAAGTGACCTGCGGAGCAGCCTCATCGGCGGCCCACCTCCCGGTAGAGGGCGTCGAAGCGACGCCAGACGACGTCGATGTCGAACGACGCGACGACCCTCTCCCGTGCGGCGGCACCGAGGGCGGCGCGCAGGTCGGCATCCACGACGACCTTGCGCAGCGCCGCCGTCAACGTTTCGGGATCGTCCGGCGGGACGAGCAGCCCGGACGTCCCGTTCTCGACGATCTCGGGGATGCCGCCGACGTCGCTCGCGACGACGCACACGCCCCGGGCCATCGCCTCGAGCAGCGCCATCGGCTGTCCCTCGCTCCGGGACGGGAGGACGAAGACGTCGGCGCGCTCGAGCAGCTCACCGACCTGGTCGGCGGACAGCCAGCCACTGACCGACACCGAAGACTCGAGCTTCCCGGCCGCGACGGCGGCACGGGCCCGGTCGGTCCCACGGTCGCCGGCCATCGTCAGGTGTGCCGACCCCGGCCCGTGTTCCGCGACGAGGTGGGACCAGGCGGTCAGCAGGGAGAACGCGCCCTTGCGCTCACCGATCTCGCCGAGGAACACGACGCGGACCGGACCCGGTTCGGGGGTCCGGCGCGGCGGCGGGACGCGCACCCCGTTGGGGATCGTGACGACCCGTGCGCCAGGAGCGATCGCCTGCAACCGCCCGGCCCACCGCTCCCCGAGCGCCACCACGACCTGCGCGGCCTCGAGCGTGCGCCGGACCACGGCCCGCGCCGCACGCGGAAGCCGGTCGTGGAAGGTCGCGAACTCCGAACCGTGCACGTGGACCAGCGTCGGGACGCGCAGCGCGCGGGCCAGCCACAGCAGGAGGGCCTTCCGGGCGAAACTGCCGTAGGAGGACATGTGCAGGTGCACGACGTCCGGTCGACGGAACAGCAAGGCCGTCCCGTACCGGGGCAGCGCGCCGAGATAGGTGCGGATCTTGGCGGCCGTCGACCCGTCGCGATGCGTCACGACGTGCCGGACCTGCCACCGCGACCACAGCGGCGTGCCCGCCAGCATGGTGACGTACGTGGCGATCCCGCCGCGGGTGGCCGTGCTCGTGGCGACGGTGAGCGCGTGTCCCTGTGGCCGTTCGTTCATCTGCTCACCGCCAGCCCCTCGGGAGCCATGGCTGCCGGGTGTCGTGGCCGGGTGCGGAGCCGGTCCGACGCGCCGACGGTGGCGCCGATCAGGGTGAAGGTGATGAGATTTGCGAAGTCGAAGTACCGCAGGTCGGCGGTGAACCCGGTGACCACCCAGACCCCGAGCGCCGTCAGCGCGATGAGGCCGAGCGGCCGCCCGCTGAGCAT
Source organism: Pseudonocardia kujensis (assembly GCF_021283305.1). Taxonomy (GTDB): domain Bacteria; phylum Actinomycetota; class Actinomycetes; order Mycobacteriales; family Pseudonocardiaceae; genus Pseudonocardia; species Pseudonocardia kujensis. The sequence goes on along the minus strand of NZ_JAJSOK010000009.1, from coordinate 114,266 downwards.
GCCGGTGGGTAGTCGTCGCAGGGCCCGGAGCAGCGCGGCGGTGAGGGGGAGGGCGACCCCCAGCCAGAGGGCCAGTCCGAACAGGCCCAGCTCTGCGGCGATGCCGAGCTCGTTCTCGTGGGACGCGATGCCGTACCCGCGTTCGAACTTGACGTCGGGTCCCCAGGTCTGATGGTAGACGGCGTTGACCTGCGCGAAGCGTGCGATCCCCCAACCCAGCAGCGGCTTCTCGTCGATGGCCCAGACCGCGGTCGCGATCGAGTTGAGCCGGTCGTCGACCTCGTTGGTGGAGGCGATGCCGCCCTCCGTCCGGTCCGAGCTCGTGAAGCTCGACCAGTTCACGGCGATCGCGAGCAGCGCAGCCACCAGCACGGTGACGAAGCCCCGCCGAGCTGGCCGCGAGAGCACGGCACACACGACGAGTGACAGACCGAAGACCAGCCACACCGCACGGGTCTTCGTGAGGTAGATCCCGGGGATGCAGGCGACCGCGGACAGCAGCATCACGACCCGGAGGTTGCGGCTCAGAGACCTGTGATGCGCAAGCATCATCGCCGTCACGAAGCCGACGACCATGATCATCCCGTTGACGACGGGCTGGTTCACCACACCCACGGCCCGTTCCGGATAGCTCGGATCGGTCACGATGTACGACGGGAACACGAGCTGGGGCGGCCCCGTGAACTGCAGGACGCTGACCAACGCAGAGTAGACGGCGGGAACGACGAGGAAGATCAGGAACCGGCGGACGCGGTCCTCACCGCCCAGGACCGCTCGCGCGACGACGAAGGCCGCGAAGGGCAGCACGGTCCCGGTGAGGATGAACCGGTAGACGACGATGTCCTGGCCCGTGCCGGGCTGGATCGGCGGCAGCTCGTGCGGCATCAGCATCGAGGCGACGTTCCACAGCAGGTAGGCGGTCATCGCCGCCTCGATGCCCGTGAACCGGAACCGCGCCCGCCCGGTGAGGCCGTACAGGAACGCCGACACGATCAGCAGGCACAGCACCAGGACCATGGGCTCGGCGGGGAGACCCGGGACCTGCAACGCGAGCCGCAGGAACGAGGCGACCACGAGCACCCCGAGGGCGAGGACCGGCGAGCGCAGGACGAGCAGCGCCACGACGCCGCCGACGGCCATGACGAGCAGACCGGTCGGTCCGGAGACCGGCGCCACGAACAGACCGGCCGCGGTCGCCACGGTCGCCACGACCAGGGCGGCGAGGGTGCGCCAGTACTGGTCCCGCTCCCCGGTGGGCCCCGTTCCGTCGAGCCGTCGCAGCCGTCGGACGGCGGGGTCGAGCCGAGCCATCACGACGGCGCTCGGCGCCTCACCGATTCGACGCACTGGAGGTGCCCGGCCCACTCGGGAGGTGGTTGCGGGAGGGCGTCCCGGCGAGGCGAAGCGTGTCCTCCACCCCGGATCCGTCCGTGGACGCCGACGCATCCCGGGCCGAAGCGGGCTCGAACGTCGCGGCCGGCTCGGCCCGCTCGGCGAACCGTGAGGGCTCGTCGACGTCGTCCGAGGGCTGGACCGGGGCGCTCGAGGGATCGGCCGGGCGGACCGTGTCGATGACGGCGCGGACATCCGCGCCCTCGAGCGGGGCCAGCAGGTCACGGGCACCGGTGACCGCGCGCCGGCGCGTCACGCCGCGCTCCAGGACGACGGCGACCAGGTCCGCGGCCGCACAGGCCGGCTGGCTCTCCGGGGCCTCGTCGAGCGGCGGCAGCTCGAGGAGCACGACGCGGGCGACACCTCGGGCGTCGTTCAGGGCCGCCGCGATCCGTTCGGGTGCGAAGACGTCGTAGATGTTGCGGTTGCCCAGATCCCCGCAGGGCAGCTCCACGAGCCCGTTGGGGTGGACCGTCGCCACCGAGCGCACGCTGACCCCCCTGTCGAGGACGTCGACGAGGCCGCTCCGCTCCTCGGCGGCCGAGGGAGCGTGGAAGTCGGCGCGGATCACGAGTGCGCCCCCGCGGCGGGCGGCGAACAATGAGGCCAGCTCGTCGACGAACTGGCGAGCCACCGCCGATCGGCTGGCCGGCGCGATCGCGATGACGATGCCCCTGGCCGAGCCGAGCTCGCCGTTGATGGTGATCGCGAGCCGCGCGAGGGTCCGGGCACGGTCCTGCGGGTTCCGGGACGCCGGCGGAAGATCCACCAGGACCGGCATGCCGAGGCGCTCGATGTCCTCGCGACGGCGCACACGGTCGTCCAGCAGGCCCAGCACCACTGCGAGCAGCGCGCCCAGGATCAGACCCGCGACGGTGCCGACCCCGATGCCGAGCAGGGAGCTGCCGCTCTTCGCGACGCCCGGCTCGGGCTGCAGTTCCTTCAGCGCGTTCGTGGCGTCGGAGGAGAGGTCGGTGATGCGGCCCTGAAGGGAGCGGATCTGGTCGAGAATGACGTTGCCCTCGGCAGCTGTGGTCCCGGGCGTCTGGAGGTCGTTGACGAGCCCGTCGATCTGCTTCTGGAGCTCGGAGGTCTGCCGGGACCGCTCGGCCACGAGGCTCTTCCGGATGTCCTCGCGGAAGGCGTCGGCGGCCCGGGCCGCCCCGTCCCGCGCCCCGGCCTCGGTCGGGGCCACCGCCTGGATGTAGAAGATCGGGCTCGCCGCGCCGGGCTTCGCCGACAGCTCGACCGCAGCCGGGATGCCCGTCTCCGCCCGCAGCAGTTGCTGGTACTCGGGCTTGTTGAAGTAGTCGGCGTAGCCGAGCGCGAGAACCGCGTCCTGCTCCGGCGCCCGGGTGTCGGACTGGCTGGTCACGGCGGCGGTCGCGGTCCAGGTGGTCTGGGTGGTCGCCAGGGTCCAGACGACGGAGAGGCAGAGCGCGATCCCGGTGACGATCAGGACGAGCATCCATCTCCGCGCGACGAACAGGCCGTAGCGCTTCAGCGGGGTCTCGATCTGGTCGGCTCCGCCCACACGCTCGGGGCTGTGATCAGTCAACTTCTCTGCCTTCCGGGAGAAATCCCATGGTGCGGGTCCGATGCCGCAACGTCTGGTTGCTCGCTGCGCGGCGGGCGCGCATTACCTCGGGCTCGGGTCCTCTCTGGAGGGAGTCCTCAGCGTGCCCACGGATCGTCCGGCCGGGGTGGCGGTGATCAGCGGAGCCGGCGCGGAGTTGCGAACAGCCGATGCGCCGGTGCCACGGGCCGGCCGGCGAAGAGCTCCTCCGGGCGCCCTGTCTCCAAGGCCTTCCGGTACGCGGCGGTCGCCGCGCGAGCGGCGTGGATCGTCTGCTCGACGTCCGCGTCGGTGTGGGCGGCGGAGATCACATAGGACTGACCGAGCACGCCGTGCCGCAGGATCTCCTGCAGGAACAGCGTCCGCATCGCCTGCGACGGGTGTCCGTCCGCGTCCGTCGTACGGAAGATCTGGCACGACGGCCGACCGAGTACCGACAGATGGGCCGCGATGCCGGCCTCGGCGGCGACGGTGTTCACGCCCTCGGCGAGGAGGCGTCCCTGCCGTTCCATCGTGGACACGGGATCGTTGTCCTCGTAGGCCCGGACGACAGCACGGAACGCCGCGAGCGACGCGGTCTCGGCCCCGTTCGTGCTCGACAACAGGAAGACACGGGGACGGTCGGTGCCCAGACCGCCGAGCTCCATCAGTTCGCGCCTCCCGGCGAGGGCGGCGATCGGGAAACCGTTCCCCATGGCCTTGCCCCAGGTGGAGAGATCGGGCGTCACGCCGTAGACCGCCTGGGCGCCACCGGCGGCCCAACGGAATCCCGTGATCGTCTCGTCGAACACGAGCACGACCCCGTGCCGGTCGCACAGCTCCCGCACGCCCTCGAGGTAGCCGGGCGCCGGCTCGGCGAGGGCCGTGGCCGCCTCGAGCACGACGCAGGCGATCCCGCTCCCTTCCGCCTCGAGCAACGTCCGGAGACCGTCGAGGTCGTTGTACCCGAAGGAGCGCACGAGGGACCGCGTCGCCTCGGGCACGCCGGTGTTGATCGGCAGCGTGCCGACGAACCAGTCCTGGGAGGAGAAGTAGGGCTGGTCGTGGCAGAGCGCCACGAGGTCCCGGCCGGTCGCGGCGCGGGCGAGCCGGATCGCGTTGCTCGTCGCGTCCGAGGCGTTCTTGCAGAACTTCACCATGTCGGCGCCGGGGACCAGGCGCAGGAAGTCCTCGGCGGCCTCGAGCTCGAGGGTGGTCGGTCGGGTGAACGAGACGCCGTCCGCGACCGCCGCCCTGACCGCGGCGAGCACGGGCTCGTAGGCGTGCCCGAGGGTCACCGCCCGCATCCCCATGCCGTACTCGACGAACTCGTTGCCGTCCGCGTCCCACACCCGGGCCCCGCGGCCGCGAACGAGCACCGGGGCCATGTCCTCGGGGTACTGGTCCGAGCCCTTCGCGAACGTGTGCGCACCGCCGGGCACGATCTGGTGCAGCCGTGACTGCAGCACGTTCGACCGCTCGAAACTCATTGTCACGCTGGCTCCTCAATCGCGAACCGCACGGTGGGGACGCGCCGATGACACCCGTGGCACCGACTGCCTCTCCCGGCATCGCGGCCGAGAGGACCCACGGAACCGGGACGAGCCGTGGGCGAGCACCGCCGGGCAGGCGTCCCCTCCGTGCGCCGCTGGATGACTCGGGCACTCACCCGGGCTCGTTACTCCACGTGGAAGTGGCTCGGGTGGACCGCGCGTCGAAGGCGCAGCCGGATCACGGGGACGCCGTGAGCGCCTCGAGGTCGAGCCAGGTGCCCCCCGAGCGTTCGACGCCGGGGAGGGCCTCCCTGACCTCCGGAAGGAGATCGGGAACGAACACCACGACCCTTTGCGGACGAGCGCGCAGCAGCTCGTCGGGACTGATGATGGGCACGGTCGTCCCGGGCATACGGCAACCCTGCTTGGCGGGGGAGGCGTCGGCGACACCGGCGACGAGCCCCTCCACCGGCCTCGCCAGGTAGAGGAGCGAGACGGCACGCGACGCGGCGCTGTAGCCGTACAACTGCGACCCGTCGGCCTTCGCCCTCTCGGCCACGCTGCGGAGGGAGGCGAGGGAGCCGTCGACGGCCGACTGCAAGAACCTGAGCGCGGCGGCGTCCGTGACACCGATCGCCAGCTCGCTGTCCACGAGCTCCGCAACGGACGAATCCGGCGCCCCACCGCGCGTGGCCGAGAGCAGGACCGTCCCGCCGTAGAGGCCGAACTCCGTGGCGGACTCGACCGTCAGGCCCAGCCTCGCGAGCATGCCGACCACCGAAGGCGTCGAGTAGTAGGCGTAGTGACCGAGCCGGACGGCGTTCCACTGTCGCAGCCGCAGGATCGCCGCCAGGCTGTGGAACTGGAACAGGAGACGACCGCCGGGCGCGAGCCGGTCGAGGAGCCCCGCCAGGGCGGCTCGTTGGTCAGCCGCGTGCATGAGACCGAAGGATCCGTCGACGACGAGGTCGGCGGGCGCGTCCGAGGCCGCCTCCGCGATGCCGTGCTCCGACAGCCCCGGTAGCCAGGAGCCGCCGTGCGGGGTCGGGCCCTCCGCGACAGTGCCTGCACCGTCGAGCAGCCCTCGCTCGGCGCACCACCGGACGGCATCGGCCCGTTGCAGGCTCAGCGCGGTCGGCTCGACGCCGACCGGCTCGTCGGGAAGCACGGCGTCGTCGGCGAGCTGTGCGAGTGCGCAACCGGCGCAGAGCCAGAGCCGCAGCGGGAACACCGGGTCCTCGCCGCCGGCGTCGATCGGCGGGAAGTACTCACAGGCCGGCTGATCGCCCAGGTCGAGGACGACCTCGCCGACGGTCGAGCCACAGAACCTGCACGCCATAACGTTCCCCCTGCGGGCGGCGACTGAGCTGTCATGCGGACAGAGCAGATGTCGCTCGCGGGTGTGATCGTGTTTCGGCCGACGCCGCACCACGACGAGAGGGGTTTCTTCACCCGGACGTTCGACGCGGCCGTGGCGGCAGAGCACGGCGTCCGCGCGGAGACGTTCCTGCAGGACAGCCAGTCACGGTCGCACCGCGGCACCATCCGGGGGCTCCACGGGCGGGGTGGGCGGGGCGAGGCGAAGCTGGTCAGGTGCGCCCGCGGTGCGGTCCTCGACGTCGTCGTCGACGCACGTCCCGAGTCGCCGACCTTCGGCCGGCACGAGTCGATCCTGCTCGACGACGTCGGCCATGCACACCTCTACATCCCGCCGGGTTTCCTCCACGGCTTCCAGGCCCTCTCCGACGATGCGGACGTCTGCTACCGGATCGACCGGGAGCACGATCCCGCCGAGGACCTGGCCGTGCGGTTCGACGATCCTGCCCTCGCCGTCGCCTGGCCGACGGCACCGACGGCCATGAGCGAGCGCGACCGCTCGGCAGGGACGTGGGACGAGCTCGTCTGCACCCTCGTCGGCCCGAGCAGGGTCCCGTCCTGGTGACGTCGACGACCCGAGTGGGGAGATCGGCCGGATCGTGGTGATCTGAGCTTCCACGCCCGGATCCTCCTGAGGACTTCCTGTGTCTTCCCCGGTCACGGCACCGACCCTGCGGCGCAGGGAGGAGGCTGCGTGCCAGCCTCGCGGCCGTGCTCGTGCTCCCCACTCCGACCACGACCGAGGCTCCGCCCCGACGGACCACCGCTCTGCTCGCCGCCGCCGTGGGCCTCCTCGGCGGGCTCTACCTCTGGCGCGGCCTCGCCGTGCCCCATCCCGTCGCCGGGCAGTCCGAGGCCGGGCTGACGACCTGGTTCGGTGTCGACCGATGGGCGTTCGTCGGGCGGGGGTGGGCGATCACCTTCGCGTCGCTGGCCACGGCGGCCGGGCTGGCGGTGGGGCGGTGGCCGGAGCGAGCCCGAGTGCTGGCCGCTGATGCCACTGCCGCGCTGGGACGGAGGACGACGCGGCTGATCGTTGCCGCCGTAGGCGTCGGGCTCTTCTGGCTGCTGAGCGACCGCACCGAGAACCTCGACGGCTCGCTGCTGCAGGGCAAGTTCGAGGCCGCGCCCGGCGGCTTCGCCACCCACGACGAGATGCTCGAGCTCTACCTGCACTCTCGGCTCTGGGCCGGACTGCACGCGATGTGGGGCTGGGACGTCGCGCAGACCTACCGCCTCGTCTCCTGTCTCTCCGGGGGAGCGGCGGTGCTGCTCGCGCTGCGAATCGCTCGCCGCTTCGACCAGCCGCTGCTGGTGCTGGGCCTCCTCGCCGGGGGCGCTTGGGTGATGGTGTTCTTCGGCGACGTCGAGAACTACACGCTCACCGCCGTCGTCGCGTTGGCGTATCTGGCCGGGGCGCTGAGGTTCCTCGACGACGAGGACGGGTCGGTCTGGCCGCTCGGCCTGCTGCTGGGCCTCGGAGTGCTCTGCCATCTCGAGACGCTGGTGCTGGGACCATCGCTGCTCGTCCTGGTCGTGATCGCGGTCCGCCGAGGTCGGCGGCTCGACGGCGTGGCGGCCTTCGCGGCCGTGCCCGCGGTGCTCGGGCTGGGGCTGTGGTGGTTCGACGAGCACGGGCTGCCGATCGCGCAGCTGGTGTCCGGGAGCCAGATCTCCGCGCAGGGTGGCGACTGGTCGCGCTTCCTCCTCCCGGACGGCGCCACGGGATGGTGGCTGCAACTCCAGCTGGTGCTGCTGCTCGCGCCGGCGGTCGTCCTGCTGCCGGCGTGCCGGTTCGTGGATGTGCGGAGCGTGTTCTTCGGCGTCGCGTCGGCGGGGGCGCTGCTGATGGTCCTCGTGTGGCGAGCCCAGCTCGGGGTGTTCGACGACTGGAACCTCTACGCGATCGCCGCGCCGCCGCTGACCCTGCTGGTCGTCTCCGGTCTGCGGCGGGCGAGCCCACCCTGGGCGACGGCGTTCGTCGTCCTTGCAGGCACCCAGACCTTGGCCTGGGTACTCGAGAACCACGCGTAGCCGCGCCTCGGGTCCCCCGTCGTTCGTGGCCGGCGGACCGGCGAGGAGGCGCGAGCGGACCACCACGATGGGGTAGCGCGGTGACGCCCGCGACGGGACGCAGGCCCTCGCCTATGTCCGGCAGCGCTACGACCTGCCGGACGGCGACCTCGACCGGGCCAAGCGCCAGCAGAACGCACTGCGGTCCGCTGTCCGCGACGGGAGGATGGTGCAGTACGTCGCGGCGCACCCGGACGAGGCGTTGGCGGGCACGCCGAGCCGAGCCGCGGGGAGGCCCGACTCGGGCGTACTCGCCACCGCTGGCGACGGGGTTGTCCGACCGATCGTGCATCGATCACTTTCAGCGATCTCTCGCGCCGTGGATTTGGTTTTCGCGAGGTGGTCCGGCTGCTCCACATGCCAGCTGATCACCTTCTGTGACTGTCGGGCCGTTGCGATCTCCCCTGCGGGGGGTGCGTAACGAAGCCCCGGCCGAGCACGACCCCATCGGCCTGACGCTCCGGTCACGCGAACTCTTCCCGCCAGGAGTTGGACGATGCAGCAGTCGACGACGACGGCGCACCGAGATTCCGCCGGTCTGAAGGTCGGCGAGATCATCGAGGTGCGCAGCCGCGAGGAGATCCTCGCGTCGCTGGACGAGCGCGGTGAGCTCGGGGCGCTCCCGTTCATGCCCGAGATGCTCCAGTTCTGCGGCCGCCGCTTCCGTGTGGACAAGCTCGCGATCAAGGTGTGCGACACCATCGACTGGTCCGGGATGTACAAGATGGACGACGCCGTCCACCTCGCCGGGGTCCGGTGCGACGGTTCCGCACACGGGGGCTGCCAAGCCGGCTGCCTCCTCTACTGGAAGGAAACCTGGCTCAAGCGGGTGGACGCCCTCGATCCGGACGTCGACGAGCTCACCGGCGGGATCACGGAGGACGAACTTCGCGCCGCCACCCGACGGCCCGACGCCGCAGGCGACGAGGTCTTCTCGTGCCAGGCGACCGAGCTCATGCGGGCCGCCCCCACGTTTCTCCCGTTCTGGGACGTCCGGCAGTACGTCCGTGACGTGCGCTCGGGCAACGCCGGCGCCTGGGCGACGGTGTGCAGCGTCGCGGTCGGCGCCTTCAACAAGTACCAGGACCTGAGCAAGAGGGTCCTTCCCCGGGTTCTGCGGATCCGGGGCGGCCTGCGGTTCCCGTTCATCCAAGGGCGCCTCCGGCGCACTCCGACGGGCGCACTCGATCTGCAGCCCGGGGAGCTGGTGCGGGTGAAGTCCGTCGAGGAGATCGTCGGCACGCTCGATGCCGAGAACAAGAACCGCGGGATGTCGTTCGACCGCGAGATGCTGAAGTACTGCGGTCGCGAGGCTCGTGTGCTCCGACGGGTGGAGCGGATCATCGATGAGAAGACCGGCCGGATGATCGATCTGAGGAATCCGTGCATCGTCCTCGACGACGTCGTCTGCACCAGTGATTACCACCGAAGGTGTCCACGGGCGGTCTACGCGTACTGGCGCGAGATCTGGCTGGAGCGAGTCTGACCCGGTGCAGGGTCGCGGGCGATTCTGATCTCGGTTCGACTGGTCCCTTCGGGTGGTCGGAGGTCGGCTTGCTCACGCTCCGGCGCGGCGCGACGAGCAAGCGAGTGAACGCGCATGACAAGGAGGTCAGGGCGTGAGCGTTGCGGAACCGGGCGCGAGCCGGATGGGGCCGATCCGATCATCGGCTGCCCGGTCGCGTGGACCGTGGACGCGGGGCCATGGCTGCGCGGTGATCCGACACGAGGCCGCCACCGCCCTGACGCACGATCTGGGAGTCCTTCCGACCTGGAGGCTGTTCTGTGGAAGGTAACCGTGAGTTCGCGCTCTCCGAGTCGCCGTCGGGGTCCGATGGTGACGGCAACTGGGTCGGCGGGCCAGGGCTCGTCAGGTCGTTGTGGCGGTACCGTCTCGTCATCGCGGTCGTGACCGTGCTCGGTGCTCTCGGCGGGTTCGCCGTGTCGCTGTTGCTCCCGGCTCGCTATGAAGCGCAGGCGCACCTGTACCTTCGGGATCCCGGCAGCCCTGCGGTCCTGACACTGGGCCAGTCGACGCCCTCGCAGTCGGGCGACCACGCCGTCTTCATGGCCACGCAGGCCGGGCTCGCCTCGTCGGACGCAGTCTACGGGCGCGCGCTCCAGATCCTCGGTCGTCCCGGGACGCCCGACGACATCAGGGCCTCGGTGGTGGTGGGTCCCTCGGCAGACCTCTCCTCCCTCACCGTCCGGGCCACCTCCGACGATCCCGCCGAAGCCGCGAACCTGGCCAACGCCGTCGGTACCGCCTATGACCAGGTGGCCGGCGAGCACACCACCGCCGATTCCAAGGAGGCGATCGCGCGGCTCCAGGACGTCGTAGCCCAGCGGCAGGTCGAATACGACGCCCTCAATGCGCAGATCGCACAGTCGAGCGGTGCCGCTCAGGCAGTCCTCGAGCGCAAGGCGCTACACGTGGGTGATCTGATCGGCTCACTGCAGGCCAACCAGAGCGACATCGCTGCTCAGGCCGCGCTCCACGGATCGGGAGTCGAGTCGTTCGAGCGGGCGGCTCCGCCTGCCGCGTCGTCGCAGCCTACGCCAGTGCTGTTGGCACTGATCGGCGCGGTGATCGGGTTGGTCGGATCCGGCGTGTGGGCGTGGTGGGCCGCGGGCCGCGACCGCCGCGTGGAGGAGGAAGGCGACGCCGCGGAGATCCTCGGCGTTCCGTTGCTCGGCGAGACACCGCGGCTCGGCGCGAAGCTCGAGGGGGCCGAGGGGCCGTCGGCACTCCCGTCGACGTTGGACCCGGTGGCAGCGGAGGCCTATCACGTCGTCCTCGCCTCGTTGGAGCATGCTCTGGCCCGCGCCGGGGGCAAGATCGTCACAGTCGCCAGCGCGAGAGCCGGTGACGGCAAGACGGTGACCGTGCTCAACCTCGCCCTGGCGGCTCAACGGGAGGGACGCAAGGTGCTCCTGGTCGACGCCGACGAGCGCACCCGGCGGCTGTCGCAGTTGTGTCGTGACGGCGAGTACTTCGAGGTGAACAGCACGAGCCACGTCACGGACGAGCGACCCGCGTTCACCACCGGTGGGACGGTGCTGCAGATAGGGCCGAGCGACCGGAACGGGCACCACCCGGCGGTGTTCTTCCGCTCGACGACCTTCGCCTCGATGATCAGCCACTGGGCAGAGGAGGCCGACCTGGTCATCGTCGACACCCCACCGCTCCTCGAGGTGTCGGAGGCCGTGACCATCGCCGATCACGCCGACGCCGTTCTCGTGGTCGTCAACCGGGGCGCTTCCCTGGCCGACCTGCGGCGCGCCCGTGAACGGCTCGCCTTCACCGACACCCCACTCATCGGGTACGTGCTCACCCGCGGGTCGGCGCAGCGTGCCTACGGTGCCGACGGCCGCCTTCGGCACTGGCGCCCGGGGAAGCTCCCGCAACTGGCCCGGAGGGGCTGACCTCGCGATAGGCGGACACGTGGACGTGCCAGGAGCCGACAGAGCGAGCGACGACACCAGCGGGGTCGTCGGCCGTGCGAACCTGACCGCTCAGGCCGCGTCCGGCCTGAGCTGGTCCGTTCTGTCCACCGTGGTGCTGGTGGGGGCCAATCTCGCCTACACCGCGACGGTCTCGCGCCTGCTCGATCCTGCGGAGTTCGGACTCATGGCGATGGCGAACCTCGTCGTGCTGTTCGGGCAGTTCTTCGCTCGCATGGGGCTGGCCTCCTCGCTGGTGCAGAAGCCCGAGCTGAGCGAAGACGAGGTTCGTGCCGCTTCCACCGCCGGTATCCTCATCGGCCTGGCCTGTCTGGGGCTCGCGTGGGTTCTGGCGCCGGCAGTCGGCGACCTGTTCCACACCCCACAGGTGGTCCCGGTCTTGCGTGGCCTGGCGGTGTCGTTCCCGTTCATGGGCTGGTCCATGACCGGTCTCGGTCTGCTCCGCCGCGAGATGCGCTTCCGCGCCCTGTCGGTGATCACGGTGGGTTCGTACGTGATCGGCTACCTCGTGGTCGGCGTGGTGTCGGCCCTGCTCGGGGCCGGAGTATGGAGTCTGGTGGCCGCTACCGTCACCTCGACAGTGATCCAAGCGGTGTGGCAGTTCGCGCTCCTGCACCATCCCCTGCGGCCCGTGCTGCGCTGGCCGCCCTACCGCACAGTCTGTGGCTACGGAACCCGGCTGCAGGTCGCTCACGTGCTGGACTACGTCGGGGGGAACCTCGACACCTTCACCATCGCGCGCATTGCGAGCCCGGCGGTGCTCGGCCAGTACAGCCGGGCCTACTACCTGGTGTTCCAGCCCTTGGGCAACTACTTGGCCGCAGCGTTGACCAACGTGGCGTTCGCGGCCATGAGCAGAGTCCAGGAGGATCCCGTCCGGCTGCGCCGAGGCTATCTCAGCACGATGTCACTCGGTGCCCTGCTGGTGTTCCCACTCTGCGCGGGTATGGCCGTCGCTGCGCCGCAGCTGGTCGCCGTCGTGCTCGGACCGCAGTGGGGGCCGGCCGTCTCGCTGGTCCCGTGGTTCGCGCTCGCCGGGGGATGCCACATCGCCTCGCAGCTGTCGCAGTCGTTGGCCGAGGCCCGTGCGGAGCTGAACCGCTCGGTCGCCGTGCAGCTCGGGTACGTTCTCCTGCTCGCCGTACTCATCCTGATCGCGCTGCCGTTCAGCTCGCGAGGTGTCTGGGTGATCGCGGCGGCGGTGGCGGCCTCCGAGCTGCTGCGCTATGTCGCTTACCTCGTCGTGGCATGGCGGGTGCTCGACCTGCCGGCGGCGCGGGTGTGGCAGGCCCACGTCCCCGCGGCCTTCGCGTCCCTCGGCGTGGCGCTCGCCGTCGCCGGCGTCCGCTGGGCTCTCGGCGGTACCCCCGCCGTCGCCGTCCTGGCGGGAGAGATCGCGGCCGGTGCACTCGCGCTGGTGCTGTGCATCCGGTTGTGTCCAGTGGCAGGCGTCCGCGCCGATCTCCGCCTCCGGTTGGCCAAGGCCGGCGTGCTGGGGCCCCCCGACGGCCGACGGCAGCGCGTGGCGTCGCTGGTCCTGAGCCGCCCGGGTGTCACGGTGACCGAGGAGCAGCGATGACCGTCGTCGTGATCGGCCTCGCCGCGGTGCTCGCGGCGGGGTTCGGTCTCGCCCTGCTCGACCTGACGATCAGGCGGGCCGAGGTCGGGGCCGCGCTCGTCTTCCTGTCGGCGATCGTCCAGGCCGCGTTCCTCTACGAGGACGTACCTTCGGTGAGGCTGGGTGGTATGCGCGTGGGGGTCACCGATCTGGTGGCCGCCCTCGTGCTCGCGGCTGCCGTGGCGAGGTGTCTGAGGCTCCGTCGCTTCAGCCGGTACCAGTACTGGTTGGTTCTGCTGGGAACCGTGCTGCTGGTGTCGCTGCTCCTCGGCATCGCCAGTCACGGACAGTCAGCCGTCAGCGATTCCCGGCAGTACCTCTTCTTCGTCGGTGCTGCGCTGTACATGGCGACGTACAGGCCGACCGCCGGTCTCTACGACCGGATCGGCCGGATCTGGCTGCTGGGGGCAGGCCTGATGGTGATGTTGGCATGCGTCCGTTGGCTGCACCTCTACGCCGGTATCGACTTCGGGGTGCCGGCCGAGATCAACGGTGTCGACACCGCGGTCCGCGTCCTGGACGGGCCCTACACCTTCTTCCTGGCCGGACCGCTGCTCCTGACGATCCCCTGTTGGCTGAAGCGCGGGCAGGCGCGGTGGGTCCGCTGGCTGGGAGTGGTGCTGCTGATCGTGGTGGTCGCACTCGACCGCAGAACCGTCTGGCTCGCGCTGCTGGTCGGCGTGGCGGTGCTCCTGCTGCGCGGTCGCCGTCTCAAGGCGCGATCGATCGCGCTCGTCGCCGCCGCCTCCGTCCTCACGGCTGTGGTCTTCGCGGGAGACGTACTGGGACGCGACGAGACCCCGCCCGGTTCCGTCACGAGCACCGGGTCGGTCACCTGGCGTGTCGAGGGCTGGCAGGACCTCGTCGACAGCTGGTCGGCCAGCCCGGTCAACTGGCTCCTGGGCGAGCCGTTCGGCAGTGGGTTCGCGCGCACGGTGGAAGGGACGAACATCGACGCCCATCCCCACAACTTCTACATCGAGACGATGATCCGGGCGGGCCTGGGAGGGCTCGTCGCCCTGCTCGCACTCACCGTCGGTCTGCTGCGTCGACTGTGGAGGGTCCACCTCGGAGATTGGCGGCTGTTCGACCCCGGGGTGTTGGCCCCGCTCCTGGCCATGCAACTGGTCTGGTACCTCACCTGGGTCCCCGGCCTCGAGCAGGGGATCGTGACCGGTATGGCCGTCGCCGTCGCGGGCGCCATCGCGCGCAGGAAAGCAGCGAGCCGGCTTCTGCCGGCGGCCCCTGCACCACCTCGAACGGGCTCGCCCGGGAACCGGAGGTCGACATCCAGAGCAGCCCTGAGGAGACCTAGGTTCGGCTCCAAGACCGACACGGGCACCGCGCCCGTGACGAGAAGGTGATCCAGTGATCCCCCACATCGCGAAAGTCCCGTCCTCGGCCATGATCACCGTGTTCACACTGCCGAAGCCCTTCGTCGGCCACATCGGGATGATCCAGCGCAACGCGATCCAGAGTTGGACGCAGCTGCACCCGGATATCGACATCATCATGTTCGGGGACGAGCAAGGGACGGCGGAGGTTGCGGCGGAGTTCGGGATACGACACTTCCCCGATGTGGACGTGAACGAATACGGAACGCCGCTGATGAACGGATACTTCCGGCGGGCGGAAGAAGTTGCACGGTATTCGCGCATGTGTTACGTGAACGCGGACATCATTCTGTTCGCCGATCTTCTGGAAGCCGTGGCGAAGATCGATCTCCCGAAGTTCGTCATGGGCGGACGTCGCATCGACTACGACATGAAGGAGCCGATCGACTTCGCCGACGCCCACTGGGCCGAGGTTCTTCGAGCCGAGGCGGCGAGGAACGGCACACTGCACGACTTCAGTGCGATCGACTATTTCGTCTACCCTCGCGGCATGTTCGGCGAGATCCCTCAGTTCGCCCTGGGGCGCTGGTACTGGGACAACTGGCTGGTTTATCGGGCGCGTCGTCTCGGCGGCGCGCTCGTCGACGCCAGCGCCTGCGTGACAGCGGTTCACCAGAACCACGACTACCGGCACATCGTGCACCTGGCGACGAAGGGTGAATCACACAACCAGGGCGGTATCGAGTCGTTCGGCAACCGCCGTCTCGTCGAGTCGATCATGATGACGTTGGAGGACGCGGACTGGCAGCTCGATGCGTCCGGCCTCTCCCGCATCTGTCGCAAGACCCGCTGGCATCTCCTGAACGAGGCCGCGCTCCAGGCGGAGATCCGCGATCTTCCTGCCTTCCTCCGCCGGCCGCTCGTGTGGGTCGCGCGCCAGCAGTGGGATCGGAACTGGAAGCAGCGCTATGCCGAGCTGCTCGCGGAGCGTCCCGAGCTGATCCGGTCAGGGCGAGAAGTCGCAGCGTGAGGACAGGTCATGATTCAGAGCATTTCCGTGGTCGGTCTGGGCAAGTTGGGGGCCAGCATGCTCGCGGGCATGGCTTCCCGGGGCTTCGACGTCATCGGTGTCGACATCGCGGAGAGCGCCGTCCGGGCTGTCAACGAAGGCTGTGCGCCGGTTCAGGAGACCGACCTCGACAAGGTGCTGGCCGCCCATCGCGACAAGGTCCGCGCCACCACCAGCCACGAGGAAGCGGTGCTCGGCAGCGACATCAGCTTCGTCATCGTGCCCACCCCGACCGACAGCCGTGGTGCGTTCGAGCTGCAGTACGTCCGGTTCGCCTTCGAGCGGCTGGGCAGGGCGCTCGCCAGGAAGGACGGCTATCACGTCGTCGTCCTCACCAGCACCGTTCTTCCCGGCGCGACCCGCCATGGACTGCTGCCCGTCCTGGAGGCGGCCTCGGGCAAGGAATGCGGGAAGGACTTCGGTCTTTGCTACAGTCCGGAGTTCATCGCGCTCGGCAGCGTCATCCACGACTTTCTCGATCCCGACTTCTGCCTCGTCGGCGAATTCGACCGCCGCTCCGGCGATGCTCTGGAGGAGGTGAATCGAAGGATTTGCCTGAGAGAGCCGGTCGTGCGGCGCATGAGCATCGAGAATGCTGAGCTCGCGAAGATCGCGCTCAACAGCTACGTCACGATGAAGATCTCCTTCGCGAACACTCTCGCGGATCTCTGCGAGCGAATTCCCGGTGGCGATGTGGATGTCGTCAGTGATGCGATCGGGTCGGACAGTCGTATCGGGCGGAAATATCTCACCGGCGGTCTCGGGTTCGCGGGACCCTGCTTCCCCCGGGACAACGTCGCCCTGGGTTTCCTCTGCGAACAGGTCGGGGCGAAAGGCAACCTCCTCGTTGCCAACCATGACTACAACAAGTCCATCGCTTCCCGAATCACCACGAAGATCGCGCCGCACGTCGAGAAGGGGCGGACCGCAGCGGTTTTGGGATTGTCCTACAAGCCACTCTCCCATGTCGTCGAAGAATCCCAGGGGGTCGCGCTCGCGCTGGCCATGGCCGAATCGGGCATGCGGGTCATCGGCTACGACCCGCTCGCGACGGACGGCGCCCGCAACGCCTTCCGTGACAAGGCTCTCGTCGCCGAGTCGATCGATGCCGCACTCGCCGATGCCGCGCTCGTGGTCGTGACCACGGCGGATGCGCGCTTCCGCGCTCTCAAGGCGGAGGACTTCCTCGGCAGCAAGGAGTCGGTCACGATCGTCGACTGCTGGCGTTGCCTCGACCCGAGCGTGGCAGACCATCCACAGGTCGACTACGTGCCTCTCGGCCGCTGTGTGGACGATGCGCTTGCGTCAGGTGTCCTCGAAGCGATCTGGACGAATTGAGTCCCGACCACCTCGTCGTACGGGTGGCGGTCGGCTGGAGGAGGCGAGTGCCGGTGATCCTGAGGCGGGCCTGGCGAAAGGAGACGCCGGGCATTCTGTGGGCCTCGAGGGATGAGACCGCCCCTCATCCCTACCTGGTCGAGTCGGCCCGCCGGGCCGGCGCGACGGTCCGTGACCTGCAATGGACGCAGGCACGGAACGGGGAACGAGCGCTCGGCCGGGTCGTCACGCTCGGACGACCGGGGGATGAGCGGAAGCACCCGGTGACCCTCAAGGTCGTCGGCCCACGGCTGTTCATGAGGTTCGCGCGAGCGCCGGAGGACGTCATCGTCGTGTACGAGCTCGGCCTGGTCGGCCTGTTCGCCGGTCTCTCCAAGTCGCTGCGGCGAGGCCGCAGCGTGGTCTCGCTGGTCGAGGGGGACTACCAGCATCTCGGTCGCACGGGCACCGCCGCCTTCAAGCTGCCCGTCCGGCGGCTGGCCGCGCGGCTCGTCGACGCGTTCGTGGCGAACAACGAGCTGGCGTTGGACTACGTGACCGGCACCCTCGGGGTGCCGCGCAGGAAGATCGTCAAGGGCTGGTGGCTGGCCGGCCTGCCACCGGAGCTGGAGCCCAGCCTTCCCGCCGGCGCCTCACCGGTCCCGGAGGGAACGCCGTTGTTCGTCTCCGCCGGCCGGCTCATCCCGGCGAAGGGCATCGACCTGCTGATCGAGGGGGTCGCTGCCTACCGGCGGGAATTCGGTCCGTGCATGCTCTGGATCATCGGAGACGGCCCGGAACGGGCCCGATTGGCGCAGCTCGCCCAGAGCCTCGACGTCGAGGAATCGGTCGTCTTCCTCGGGGCGGTGGATCACGCCGCCTTCAAGGGGGCGCTCCAGGCGTGCCAGGCGTTCGTCTTCCCGACATTGCAGGACCTCATCGGCCGCGTCGCCGTCGAGGCTCTGACGACCGGTACCCCGGTGGTCGTCTCCCCGATGACCGGCGCCGCCGGGACGATCGTGCGCGACGGCGTGAACGGCATCGTCGTCGACCCACGGGACGCTCGTGCGCTGGCCGCGGCGATGCATCGTACGGCAGACCCCGCGACGTCCAGCGCTCTACGTGAGGGAGTACGACGGACGAACGCTGTCCTGTTCCCTGACGCGGCAGCCTCCACGGTCCTGCAGGCCGTGGCGCTCGCCCGCAGGCGAGGCGGCTGAAGCGTCGCGGCGACCCGTCGACTTCACCCTCCACTACTCGCAAGGAGCCGACTCGATGGTGTTACCGGTGAAGCTGATGTCCCGAGCGGCCAGATCAGCGCCGTTGTCGGCCGCCACGCCCGTCGGGTGCCCGCCGTTGCCCGTGGCACAGATCAGGTTGTCCTGGACGTGGTAGCCGTCGAGCAGGTGCTCCGGCGGTGACGAATCCGTCCGGTCCTGTTGGCTCCCGACGATCCCGTTGTAGTTGCCGGACAGACGGTTGCCGTAGACCTGAACGCCTGAGCTGGAGGCCACGGTGATGCCGCCGCCCCAGTACCAGCCGGGCGAGTCGGACCCGTTGCGGAACACCTGGTTGTCGCGGATCGTCGCATCCCTGCTGATCTCGTAGAGGATCCCCTCCGCTCGGTTGTCCTCGATCAGATTGTGCTCGAGGAGCACGTCGTGTGCGTTGATGTCGGCCCACAGCCCCTTGCAGTCGTTGTCGTGGACGTAGGCGTTGCGGACGGTGACCTGTCCGACGTCCCATTTCATCCCCCCACCCTCGAACTCGCACGGAGCTCTCAGCGTGTGGTTGCGGGCCAGCTCCGGCCCGTCCAGGGTCGTGGGGTCGTTGTCCAGCCCGTCCAGGATGATCCCGGTGGCCTCGTTGCCGCCGATCCCCAGCTGGTCGTTGTCGTCGTAGTGACCTCCGAGGATCCGCATGCCGTCGGCGACCAGGAGGCCTGCCCACGAGTTGTGCAGGGCCGACACGTTGCGGACGATCCAGTTCCGTGCACGAGGCTCCGGTTGGATGGCCGCCCCCTGCCTGTCACTGTCGTAGTCCCGCACAGTGATCGAGTCCAGGGTCACGTCGATCGCGCCACCCGAGAAGGCGGTCGTGAGGCTACGGCCACCGTCCAACACAGCACCCGGCTCTCCGCAGAAGGTGTCGCCGGACTTCGGTCGGACGCTGAAGTTCCCCACGTGAGTACCGGTCCTGATGATGTAGACGGTGCCGGGTGGGTGCGCGTTCACCACGTTCTGCCCGTCGTCGTCGACCTCGACGGCCACGCCGCCTGACGTGCGGCACTCCGGGCCCTGTGGCGGGGACGCGCTCGTCGAGGCAGGCGCAGGCGCCTCCGGAGGGCGTGCCGGCGGGGCAAGAACCTGGCCCACCAGGATGATCGCGACGATCACCCCGAGCACGCAGGCCGCTGCGAGGAGGCCCCGCCGAATCCGTCGACCTCTGCTCGGTCGAGGGGGCGGCGTGGTCATGCGGCCCCTTCCGGCGGTCTCCGGCTCAAGCGGCCAGCTGCTTCTTGAGATGGTCGGCCAGGCGCAGGGCCAGCGCCACCACGGTGAGCGTCGGGTTGGAGCATCCGTACGTGGGGAACACGGAGCTGCCCGTCACGTAGAGGTTGCGGACACCGTGCACCCGGCAGTCCGCATCGACCACTCCCGCGGCCGGGTCGGTGTGCATCCTGGTCGCGCCGAGATGGTGGAAGTTGCCCTCCACGAGGGTCGGCGGGTGCTCGTCACCCAGCATGAGCTCGACGTGCCCGAGACCCGCCCTCCGCAACGCCTCGTCGATCGTCTCCTGCGTTGCTCGGATGGACGCGCGGTCCGAGGCAGCAGGGTGCCAGTGGACCCGCGCGACGGAGAGGCCGAACCGGTCGCGCCGCGTGCCCAGCATGACCCGGGATGCGGGGTTGGGAGCCTGCTCGCCCTGAGCGCGCAGTGCAAGCACAGCTCCGCTTCCGTGGGACCCGCGCAGGCGATCGCGAGCGAAGATGCCGAGATCCCCGACGCCGGTGGCGATGTTGCGCAGGTGCCCCGCCGTGCCCGGGGACAGCGGCCGCCGCCGGCGCGCCTTGACGAGGGTCGCGATCGACCGGACGGCCTCCGCGGTCATGGAAGGAGGCCGGGGGAGCAGGAAGAACGCGCAGTTGAGCAATTGCTGCTCCCGCTGCACGGCGTCACGGACGCGCAGCGCCCCCTGGACCCGCACCCCTGGCGCGGCCTCGTGGACCGGGTACAGGCCTGTACGGCTGATCAGCTTCGGTGACGCCGGGACGATGTACCCGGTGCGTGCCGACATCCGTTCCGCGAAGAACCGCCCGACCAGGTCGTGGTCGTTGCCGAGCCCGTGCCGGTGGGCACGGCGGCTGAGCAGCAGCAGGCGCGGGTTCTCGATCCCGCCGGCGGCGAGTACCACCAGCCGGGCCCGCACGGAGCATCGTGAGCCGTCCTCGCGCCGAACCTCGACCCGATCCACGCAGTCGGGATCCTTCTCGGTGGCCAGTTCGACCACGGTGGCGTGCAGCAGAAGCGTCACGTTCGCGGCCCGGGCGAGTTCCTCGTAGTAGCCGCTGAAGTCGGCTGTCCCGTGCTGGAACAGCGTCGTCTCGACCACGTCCGGGAGCAGCGGCAAGGGCGGGGTTCGCCGCGGGTCGGTCCAGCGACCCGGGTCGTAGTCGAACGGCCCGAGTCGGCACAGCTCCTGGGCCTGCACGTAGTACGGGTCCAAGTGGCCGCGCCCGAACGGCCAGCCGGAATGGCGGATCCCCGGACGGACCTCGAAGTCGATCGGGTCGAGGGGACGCGCGGCCCAGGTCTCGTCGCCCGGTCGCGTCCAGTGCCTGGTCGTCCCGCCGAACGCCCGCACCCGTGACTGGTGCGGGCGATGGATCGGGTAGCCGACGCTCTGGGCCCGGTTCAACTGCTGAGCGTGGCGTTCCGGGTCCCTGCCACCGCTCTCCAACAAGACGACCCGAGCGCCGTTGCCGATCATCTCGCGGGCGATGCTGATCCCTGCCGGTCCGGCACCGACGATGCAGACCTCCGCCTCGACCTGCTGGTCGTCGGCGAGCTCGCGCGCGTCCGACAGCACCCCGGCACTCCTTCCTCGTCGTCGGCGACGGGCCCTGCCGTGGGCTGCTCGTCGGCAGTGGCGCCGAGAGGCCGATCCCTGTGCGCGCTGACGGCGGGCTGCGTCCGCGACTCGGTGTGTGAGGGCTACCTCGCTTCCTCGCGCGGATACATTACCGGTGCGACCGCACGGTCCGAGTATCGCGAGGGGCCCATTCGAAAGCGGATGATCATTCGGACTCGGTCCGAACTCGATCACATCGCCGGCACCGAACTTCATCACCTGAGGCGTCATGCCTGCCGATCGAGCCGATGGCCGTTGAAACCTCTCGCACAAGGTGGTAGAAGGCTTCACCTACGTCGCGTGCGGGATGCCGCCGCCTTTCTCAGGAAATTCTGCCTCCCGGTCACCGAGCCACTCGTCTGGAGGTGCTCTCGTGCCGAGCCCTGTCCTCTCCCTGACCATGCCCACCCGCAATCGTCCGGAGCTGCTCGAACGAGCCTTGCGGTCGGTCGTCACGGCCATGGCCCCTGTCGCGGACCAGGTGGAGATCACGGTCTCGGACGGCTCGGACGCCGACACCAGTGGTCGCGTCGTGGAACGTCTGCTCGACGGGTGGCCGGCGGGATACCGCTACGTCCGGAACCGTCCGGCCCTGCCGTTGGTCGAGAACATGAACCGAGCGGCGGAGCTGGCCTCCGGCGAGTGGGTCCAACAGCTCGACGACGACGACCTCATGGTGCCCGGGTGCGGGCAGCCCATGATCGACGGCCTGCGCCGCGCCGCACCCCACGAGCAGATCCTGGTCTTCGGGGCGCACATCGTCGACGGCGGCGGCGTCACGCGGCGTGAGCAGACCTTCGTGCGCGAGCAGTACCTGTCACCGAGAGAGGCGCTTCGCCGGCTTCTGCGTAACTCTTCGTTCGTGCGAGAACCGATGGTGATCGTTCGTCGTGCCGCACTCGTCGAGGCAGGCCTCTTCGAGCCCGAGGTGGGCGATGCAGCCGACACCGCCATGTGGGTCAGGCTGTTCTCCCGCTATGGCGTCCGCTGCATGCCTGTCACCACTTGCGCGTACACGATCCACGAGGCTGCAGCAACCATGGGCATGTGGAATCCCGGAACGATCGAGACCCTCGGCAGGGTGTTCGACCGGGCCGTCGCCACCGGCGTCGTTCCCGAGCGGGAGGTACGGCGCTGGCAGGCAGACTTCATCAACCAGTTCATCCTCGCCGGGGCCTACCGCCGGTTGCGGGTTCATCGGCGGGCCGAGGCCCGGGATGTGCTGCGGCTGTTCCGCCTGCCGGCGGTCAGGGCACTCGGCCCGTCGCCCCGGTGGCTTCCGGTCCGGCTCGCCTTCACGGCTGCGGCTTCGATCCCCTGATCAGCCAGGAACCCTGCACGCGGAAACGATCTCCGCGTGCACGGGGGAATGGCGTCCGCGATGTTGCTGCGTGAAGCCGAATCGCCGGGCGAGCACGAGGGCGGAGCCGAGATCGACCGTTTCCTGCGCAGAGCGACGAATTCTACTCGCGGCGTCGGTCCAACCGGTTTCCTCGAGAGGCATGACCGCAGACCGCAACACCGGCCCGCGGAAGTACCTGGACCGTGCCCCACGTCGGCCGGTCCGAGCTCTGTCTTGTCCGGTTTCCCCTCCGCACGCGCAGAGCGACCAGGTGTGCGCCCAGCGTTTCGACTGGTCCCTTCGGGTGGTTGGACCTCATGGCGCTCACGCTCCGCGTTGGAATGGCGAGCAACAGGGTGACGGATGCACGCGTGGACAAAGGGGTCACGGGCGTGAAAGTTGCCAGAGTCGGCGCGAGCCAGGCGATGCTGACCCAGTCACCCGTGATGCGCTCCTCGCGTCGACCGTGGGAGCGAGGTTACGTCCGTACGGTGATCGGATTGGATTTCGTCACTTCCCTAGGCGCCGGAGTGATCGCGTATTACGTCCGCTTCGGTGAGCCATCTCCGCAGAATCCCCGGTGGGAATACCTGGCGCTCGGCGCGTGCCTGCCGCTGCTGTGGCTGGCGTCGATGGCGGCTGCTCGTGCCTACGAAGCCCGCTTCCTGTCGGTCGGGTTCGAGGAGTTCCGCCGCGTTCTTGCGGCCGCAGTCGTCGTGATCGCGACCGTCGCAACCGGATCCTGGGCAACGAAAGCCGAGATCGCCCGCGGTTACGTCCTCGTCGCTCTGCCGGTGGCGACGGTCTTGACGCTGCTCGGGCGGTACCTGGTCCGCAAGTGGGTGCATCGCAGGCGACGCCAGGGGTTCTTCATGAGCGATGTCCTCCTGGTGGGCCACGGGCGAACAGGTGCCGAACTGGCCCGGCAGATGCGCGGCGACACCCATCACGGGATGCGAATCGTGGGGGCTTGTGTTCCCGGCGGGTCCGCGGACCTCATCCCGTTGGATGTTCCGGTTCTGGGCGGTCTGGAGGACGTCGACTTCGCACTGCGGGTGACCAGCGCGGACGCAGTAGCGGTGCTTCCCTGCCCCGAAATGGACGGACCCGCCCTCCGGACGCTGTCATGGAGTCTGGCCAAGTCCGGGATCGACCTGCTGGTGGCTCCGGCGTTGATCGATGTCGCCGGCCCTCGGATCGCCATTCGGCCCGTCTGCGGCCTTCCGCTGCTGCACGTGGACGAACCACAGCTGGCGGGTGGTCGCCGCGTGGCGAAGGCGCTCCTCGATCGACTGGTGGCGCTGGGCGCGTTGATCGTCCTCGCGCCGCTGCTGGTGGCGATTGCGCTGGCCATCCGGCTCAGCAGCCCCGGCCCGGCGATCTTCCGGCAGGCCCGGACCGGCTACCAGGGGCGCGAGTTCACGATGTGGAAGTTCCGCACCATGGTGCGCGACGCCGAGGCGCTGCGGTCCAGCCTCGAAGAGTTGAACAGGCACGCGACGGGGGAGCTCTTCAAGATTCCCGTCGATCCTCGGGTCACCCGGTTGGGGCGGTGGCTTCGTCGCACGTCCCTCGACGAGCTGCCGCAGTTGGTCAACGTGCTGCGTGGGCAGATGTCGCTCGTGGGCCCGCGCCCCCTGCCTGTCACCGACCGGCGGTACGACGGCGAGGCGCGACGCCGGCTGCTGGTGAAGCCCGGCCTGACCGGTCTGTGGCAGATCAGCGGTCGCTCCGACCTCGACTGGGAGGAGTCGGTACGGCTCGATCTGCGCTATGTCGAGCAGTGGTCGCTCGCTCTCGATGCCCTGATCATCTGGAAGACCCTGTTCGCCGTCGCGAAGAGCCGCGGCGCTTACTGAAACCACGCCGAAGTCCCGCTCGCCGGCTGTAGGGATCCCATCGTCGCCGGCCACCGTCCGGAACTCCAATGAGCACCGCACCACCAACGGAAGGACAAGATCGATGAAGCGAGTCTGTGTCACCGGAGCAGGGGGTTTCATCGGACACCACCTCGTCACGTTCCTGAAGCGGAGGGGGTACTGGGTCCGCGGAGTCGATCTGAAGCACCCGGAGTACACCGATGTGGACGCGGACGAGTTCGAGATCTTGGACCTGCGCCGGTGGGATGCGGCGCTGCAGGCGACGCGTGGGGTCGACCAGGTTTACGCACTCGCAGCGGACATGGGGGGCATGGGGTACATCTCCACGCATCACGCAGAGATCCTGCGCAACAATTCGCTGATCAATCTGCACACGCTCGACGCCGCAGTGATCAACGGGGTCGAGCGGTACCTGTACAGCTCGTCGGCCTGCATCTATCCCGAGTATCGGCAGACCGAGGCCGATGTCGTGCCGTTGAAGGAGAGCGACGCCTATCCGGCCCAACCTCAGGACGCCTACGGGTGGGAGAAGTTGTTCACCGAGCTGCTCTGCTCCTACTACGCAGACGAGTACCCGATGCAGACGCGCATCGTGCGGTTCCACAACATCTACGGGCCGCTCGGGACCTATGACGGTGGCCGCGAGAAGGCTCCGGCGGCGATCTGCCGGAAGGTCGCGCTGGCCGAGGACGGCGGCAGCATCGAGATCTGGGGGGACGGGGAGCAGACGCGGTCGTTCTGCTACATCGACGACTGCGTCGAAGGCATCTACCGCATCATGCAGTCCGACTACCCCAAGCCGCTCAACCTCGGAACGGACGAGATGGTGTCCATCACGCAGCTGGCCCACATGGTCATCGAGGTGGCCGGCAAGCGGGACATCAGCCTCCAGCACGTGCCGGGACCGCAGGGAGTGCGAGGACGCAACTCCGACAACTCTCTGCTGCGAAAGGTTCTCGGCTGGGAGCCGACGACGTCCTTGCGTGACGGGCTCGTCCCCACCTACGGGTGGATCGAGACGAGGCTGACGAGCCGTGACCGCGTCTGATCGACCGGCCCTGTCGACGACGGACGGCCCACCGCGGGTCGACGTGCTCGGAGTCGGGATCAGCTGTTTGACCGTCGACGCCGCGGTCGACGAGGTGACCGGCTGGGTCGACCACGGCGAGCACAGATACGTGTGCGTCACGGGCGTGCACGGCGTCATGGAATGTCAGCGGGACCCGGAGCTGCTCCGGATACACAACCGGTCGGGTCTGACCACCCCTGACGGCATGCCGATGGTGTGGTCGGCCCGGTGGGCCGGCCGACACGAGGTCGGTCGCGTCTACGGGCCGGACCTCATGCTGGCGATGCTCGCCCGAGCGGCCGAACGCGGGTGGTCGTCCTTCTTCTACGGCGGGGGTCCGTCGATCGCGGATCTCCTCGTGGAGCGGCTCGCCGGCCGCATCCCGGGGCTGAAGGTCGCAGGGACCCTGACGCCGCCGTTCCGGCCACTGACCCCACAGGAGGACGCGGACGTCGTCCAGACCATGAACGACTCGAATGCGCAGTTGGTCTGGGTCGGGCTGAGCACGCCGAAGCAGGAGCGCTGGATGGCCGAGCACGTAGGAAGACTGAACGCCAACGCTCTGCTCGGAGTCGGCGCGGCCTTCGACCTCCACGCCGGCACCGTCGCCCAGGCGCCCCTCTGGATGCAGCACAGCGGGCTGGAATGGGCCTACCGACTGAGACGGGAGCCGCGGCGACTCTGGCGGCGCTACCTGACGAACAATCCGGCATTCGTACTGAACATCCTCACCCGTCCACCGCGGCTGGCGCCCCGGTCCTCCGTGGCGGGCGGACCCGGCATCACACCAGGAGGGGCGCGCCGTCCGACGGACCTACCAGCAGGCTCCAGGCCCGCTCCGTCCTTCGGTGATCGTCGAGGTGGGGCCGGCGCGCAGGATTCGCCAGGCGCCGAACGATCGGGATGAGATCGACGCTCTTTCGTTCGTTCCGGAGATGCCGCAGTCCTGCAGGCGGCGCTTCGCCGGCGACGAGGTCGCGTCCACGTCCGAGGTGGCCGTCGGGAGCAGCCGACGTCGGACGGCCCGATGGCGGGCCGCCGATGTTGCACGCTGGCCCCTGGTCCGACATGCAGGCCGCACGGTCCCCTGTGCTCTGTCCACCTTGGGTCCCGGCGACCGCGGTGGCCGCCTCGTTCGTGGTCGTGCTCTTGGCAGTCGTCGTGTGGCGTACACGCTCGCCCGATCCGGTCGACGCACAGATGATGTACTGGCAGGAGGCCGCCAAGGTGAGCGGCGACGCCCTCGCCCGGGCGGTCGCGTATGCAGTCGTACCTCTGGTCGTGCTCGCCGTCCTGGTGAGCATCGCGGCGGCCTGGCGGAGAAGGCGTTGGGACGCAGTGTTTCTCGCCCTCCTCACGGCTCCTGCCAGCCTCGTCGTCGAACTTCTGGTCAAGGAGATCGTCCGCCGCCAGCGGCCGGACGGCGGCACCGCGCTGCTGTATCCCTCGGGCCACGCCGCGCTCGCGACCGCCGCCGCTGTGACCGTCGTGGTGGTGCTCAGGGCGACGTCGGCATCACCGAGGACGCGGGCCGCCGTCGCCTGGCTGGCGGGCTGGCTGGTGCTCGCCATCGGGTCTGCGCGGCTGGTGCAGACGGTCCACTACTTGACGGACGTCGTCGGCGGCGCCGCGCTCGGGCTGGCCGTGAGCTGCTCGGCGGTCTGGATCATCGCGACGCTGGGTCGCTCCCGTCGGGGGAGGGCATCCCGAGGACGAGCTGCCGTCGGGCCACCCCGGCACCTCCCGGGCGGATGCGACGAACGCCCTTCACGTGGCCCCCCTGGCAGGAGCTGACCGGCTGAACCGGCGCGTGGCCGACCAGAGCTGTCGTGTTGCTCGGCAGGTCTACTGCAGCCGGGACGTTTCACGTGCAGGGCCGGGCACACGATCTACTTGACCGAGCCGGGCCAACCGCGAGACCGGACGATCTGCTTCAACCGGGAGACGCCCGAGGTGTCCAGAGCACGGTGGAGGAGCGGCGGATACAGACGCCGCAGGAGCGGGCTCATGACCCGCTCCAGCGGTCCGGGGGAAATCACTCTGAAACCACCGAAGCCTCGCGTGTAGTCGGCGTCGCCCTGAAAGTCGTACCACCGCAGCCCTTGCGCAGCCGCCCAGCGTATTCCCACCCAGTCCAGCGCCTCGTTCGGGCGCCGATCGGGATGCTTGCCGGACCAACCACCACGCCAGCAGTTCACGGTGTCGCCGAACATCACCCAGAGGAACGCCGACACGGGCTCCCCGTCGACCTCCGCCACTGCCATGCGCAACATCCCGCTGGGAGCCATTGTGGCCCACGCGGCCCCGAAGAAGGAGGAAGGCGGCGGCGAGAAGCCGCGACGTCGTGCGGTGGCGACCAGCAGCGAATGGAAGGTCGGCAGGTCGTCTGCGCACCCTTCGCGGACCGAGACGCCCCGTTGCTGGGCCAAGCGGATACTGCGCCGGGTGCTCTTCCGCATCGAGGTCAGGACCGCGTCCGTGCCCAGGCCGAGGTCCAGGACACACGTCGTGGTGTTGAGTGGCGCCACGATCTCGGGTGCGGTCCGGTACCCGTTCTGCAGTAGCCGAGGCGACAGGTCCTCGACGAATGCACGGGGAGGCTGCACGACGAGATAGGTCACGTTGCGAGTGACAGCGAGCAGCTTCAGCCCGTCGACGGCGGCGACGACCAGCGACGGATCATTGGACGCGAGGATGGGACCGCGTGCGACGACGCCGACCGCCCCGGCGAACGGAATCGATCTGTAGAGAAGCTGGGCGCCACCGTGAATCGAGCCGTCGCGGGTGAACATCACCGACGCCGAGAGCCAGCCTTGAGCCGCCTTCACCTTGGCCCAGGCGCTCGTTTGCTGATAGGGGGCTCGCGGCACCGTCGCGAGGAAGGCGTCCCACTCGGAGGCGCCGTCGTCGTCCGGGGCGACGACGTGCACACGGTACGAGCCGGCAAGCTGCATCGCGGGTAAGGCTATGGGGCACGGAACAGCAGGATCAAGGCTAACCTCACAATTCGCGTATACCGCTCTCAGGAGTGTGGTGATGCAGCCGATCCTCGCCTCCGCGGCGGCTGAGGTGCGAAGAGGAGGTGGCGAGGCAGGCTGCGAAGCGCGTGGCGCACGGTGACGATCTTCGGCACCACGGGTCGGCGATCAGCCACCTGCGGGACTCAGCCGAACGGAACCCCTGGCGGATCCGCGTCGAGCGGCCGGTTGCCGTCGTCACCAGCCGAATCCCTCCAAGCGCATGCCCGAGTCGGCGAAGGCTGCGTCCACCAGGAAGTTCCGGCCGTCGAGCACGAGGTTCCCCTTCATGACCCGACGTAGGGAGACCACATCGATCTCGAGGAACTCGGGCCACTCAGTGGTCAGGACGACGGCGTCGACGCGATCGGCAGCGTCGTAGACGTCGGTGGCCAGCCTGACGGCTGCGAGGCTGTCGGGCAGCTTCTTCACCACGGGGTCATAGGCAGAGACGACACATCCGGCGGCAAGCAGGCGCCGCGCGATGTCCAGAGCTGGTGCATCACGCAGGTCATCGGTACCCGGTTTGAACGCCAGGCCCCAGAGGGCGATGCGACGGCCCTTGAGTACGCGAAGTTCGCGCTGGAGCTTCCGTATCGCGGCGGCCCGCTGGGTGTGGTTCACGTCGACGACAGCCTGGAGCAAAGGCGGCGTGTACCCGTACTCCTGGCCGGTCGCCACGAGTGCCGCGACGTCCTTGCCGAAGCAGGAGCCGCCCCAGCCGATTCCGGGTTGGAGGAAGGCTGATCCGATCCGGTTGTCCGCGCCGATGGCGGGAAGGACCTGGCGGGCGTCTGCGCCGACGAGTTCGCAGAGGTTGGCGATCTCGTTGGCGAAGCTGATCTTGCCGGCCAGGAAGGCGTTCGCCGCATACTTGATCATCTCCGCAGACTGGAGCTGCGTCGTGATGAGTCGAGGCTTCTGCGTTCGTCGGCCGCCGGCGAAGGCCTGATCGAGCACAGGTCGGTAGAGCTCCGCGACGCGCTGAACCCCTGCCGCATCGCCGCCGAGCACTATCCGGTCCGGGTGGAGGAAGTCCTCGATGGCCGAGCCCTCGCGAAGGAACTCGGGGTTCGAGACCACGTGGAAGGCCGAGCGTCGGTCCGGTGGCAAGGCGTCTTCCAGCATGGTCCGCGCCCAGTTGCCCAGGCCGACGGGCACGGTCGACTTGTTGATGACGACGCTGTTGGGGCGAAGGTGCGGAGCCAGCGACGTGACGGCCTCCTCGATCTGGACGAGGTCCGGCAACCCGCTGGCCGACTGGGGTGTCCCGACACAGAGGAAGACGAAGTCTGCGTCGGCGAGGGCCTTCGCAGGCTCGTCGGTGAACTTCAGCCGGCCCGTGGACAGGACGGTGGTCAGCAGCTCCGCGAGTCCCGGCTCGTAGAACGGGACCTGCCCGCGATTGAGCTGTCCGGTCTGGACCGGGTTCGTGTCGAGCCCGCACACGTCGTGGCCGAGGGCTGCGAAGCACGTGGAGGTGACTGCGCCGACATAGCCGGTGCCCACCACGGCGATCTTGCGGCGCTGCCGAGCGTTGGGAACCCGCGCTGATTCTGCGGACCGGATGTGGACAGTGCCCGGCGTCGGATCGACGTCGGCCAGGCGGCTCCTGAACCACTCGATGGTCCTCGTCAGGCCGTCCTCGAGGTCGACCGCCGGCTCCCAGTTCAGTTGGGCCCGTGCCACCTCGATCTCCGGGCGCCGCACCGACGGATCGTCGGCGGGACGGTCGACGAACTCGATGGCCGACGAGGACCCCGTCAGGTCACGAACGAGCTCGGCGAGTTCCAACATCGTGAGCTCGTGCGGGTTCCCGACATTCATCGGTCCGTTCGAGTCCGAGAAGAGGAGTCGGACAGCGGCCTCGACCAGATCGTCGACATAGCACACGGAGCGCGTCTGACTCCCGTCGCCGGCGACGGTGATGGCTTCTCCCATGAGCGCTTGCCGTATGAACGTCGGGATGGCGCGGCCGTCGTTCGGCCTCATGCGAGGTCCGTAGGTGTTGAAGATCCGCATGATGGCCGTGCTCATTCCATGGCGGGTGCGGTATGCCGTCGTCATGGCTTCGGAGAATCGTTTCGCCTCGTCGTAACACGATCTCGGGCCGACGGGATTGACGTTTCCCCAGTAGGTCTCCGGTTGAGGGTGGACCAAAGGATCCCCATAGGTCTCGGAGGTCGATGCCAACAGGTAGCGAGCTCCTTTCTCCTTCGCCAGGCCGAGGGTGTGCATGGTGCCGATGGAGCCGACCTTCAGGGTCTGGATCGGGAAGTCGGCGTAGTCGACGGGTGACGCCGGCGAGGCGAAGTGGAGTACGTAGTCGACCGGCCCCGGGACGGAAACGTAGTCGGTGACGTTCGCGCGCAGCAATCGGAAGCCGTCGCGTCCCTGCAGGTGAGCAACGTTGTCCGGAGTGCTCGTCAAAAAGCTGTCGAGGCATATCACGTCGATGTCCTCGTCGAGCAGGCGCTCCACGAGGTGTGATCCCACGAAGCCCGCACCTCCGGTCACCACCGCACGCTGCCTCATCGCAGTGAACTCCGTTCTCTCTGACGACTTGGACCGAGCAAGTGCTTCTCGTGCTTCCTCGGCCCGGTGCTCTCATCGTCGAACCGCTGCAGGAGTGGCACGACGGTCGTCCGGGGAAGAGGGTGGTCCGAACGGTGCACGTCCGTCGAACGGTCGAGACTCGTCTGACCAGGGACGGCTCGAGCAGCCAAGGGCTCGTCGGCGGGCTGGCCTCGCCGAGGCGACCGTGGCGAATCCCCGTGGTCCGGCAGGGTGAGGGCGCCCTGCCGTGTCGCGTTGCCGCATGGGTCAGGGCACGCAGCCGCACCCGTGGAAAGGTCCGCATCGTGCGGTCCGAGTCCAGCTCGCACGTTCTTCCCCGATCACCATCGACCGGCACTCCAGCGGTGCATACAGCCCGCCCTCTGCGGGCTCCCGTCTAGGTCGGCCACATCGCCGCTGGGGTCGCCCTGCCGGTGGAGACCGTTAGCCACATCAGTGAACGGAGTGCGAAGTTAGGCCATAGGTTGGAAGAGGTTCTGCTTCTGCGTGGACAATTGCTTACCCACAGTTGAGCGGGCCGCCCGGATCTCGATCTAACAGCCTTGATCGGTCACAGGCGGCCTGCCCATGTCGTTTTCCGGCGATCTTTCTTGCTGCCGGATCGGCGCGATCAAACATGATCTCGAGTCCGGACCTCTCCGGACCGGCACGGCAGCCCTCGTCGAAGTACCGGCTCCTCCGCGCGTCCGAACTGCTGCCCGTTCGCGTCACTCCCTCGGCGTCAGCTCAGCAGACCCAGCTGGGTCAGCATGTCCAGCTGGTCGAAGTAGAGGGAGTGGCCGACGATCACGCCGTTCTCCACCAGGTAGATCAGGGAGAAGGGGACGCGGACCGGCCGGTTCGTGGGCTCGACCATCTGCCCGTCGGGTGTCGGGAGGGGGCCGGAGTGCGTGCCTTCGAAGACGCCCTCGAAGAGCACCTGGCCGTCCTGCCCGAAGAGCCGGCGCTCGACGACCCGGTTGTCGGGGAAGGCGTTCTGGTAGCCGCCCCAGAACAGGCGGCCCCCGTCGAGGCCCTCGAAGCGGATCCCGCCGGGGACGTCGAACACGGACTTCTCCGAGTAGAGCGCGAGCCAGCCGTCGAGGTCCTTGTCGTTCCAGGCCGTGAGCTCGCTGCGGATCAGCTGCAGGTCGTCCATCGTCCTCACCTCGTCTCGCAGGGGAGACCAGGGTGCTCCTCGGGCGGCGTCACGTCGTTGGGTAGAAGTACGTACCAACCGCGGTAACGGACCGCTCACCCTTCGCGAGCAGCGCCGTGGAGAGGAGGCGCCGTGCTCGCGGACGTCACCGGGCTGATCGGGGTGCTGGTGTGGCCGGCGCTCGTGGTTTTCGTGGTCGTGCTGTTCCGGAAGTCGCTCACCGACTTGCTGTCCGGGTCGCTGACGGTGAAGGGGCCGGATGGGCTGGAGATCTCGGCGTCCAGTAGGCAACAGGCCGCGACCGCGTTGACCCAGGCCACCGCGGCCAAGGGCGCGCCGCCGATGGACCAGAAGGCGGCGCTCGACCACGTGGACATCGCCGCGCGGACACTGCAGGACCTCGGCGGCCGGGCCCGACTGCTGTGGGTCGACGACCACCCCAGCAACAACCTGCACGAGGCGACCGCGATGGAGACCGTGGGGATCGACGTCGAGCTCAGCCCGTCGACGGAGGACGCTCTGGAGCGGATCCAGCGCAACCACTACGACGTGATCGTCTCGGACATGGAGCGGCTCCAGCAGCCGCAGGCCGGTTACGAGCTCCTGCAGAAGCTGCGGTCGGCGGGCGTGCACACCCCGTTCATCGTCTACGCGCGGTCCGGGCGGCCCGAGCACTTCGACGAGGCGGTGCGGCACGGGGCCGAGGGGTGGGCCGACACCCCGGAGCAGCTGATGCAGATGGTGCTGGCCGCGGTGCGGCGGGAGAAGACCTGAGCCACGCGCGGTCAGAGATCTTGGGGACGACGCCGTCGACCGGGACACGGGGTGCGGGCACCGTGCGTGCCGGGCAGCGGCGCTCCGCGAGCAGGGCCCTGATCACCCGCGAGTTCTCGGCCAACGAGTTCACCGCGTACGGCTGGTGCCACGGAGCGGCCCGGATGCCCGGCACCTCGCACATCGACAGTCCCTCCTGAGCGGCGCGGAAGGCGAGAAGGAGCTCGAACCCGGCGGCATGGCGGGTCAGGTCGGGCAGTC
Organism: Pseudonocardia kujensis; assembly: GCF_021283305.1. GTDB lineage: Bacteria > Actinomycetota > Actinomycetes > Mycobacteriales > Pseudonocardiaceae > Pseudonocardia > Pseudonocardia kujensis. The sequence goes on along the minus strand of NZ_JAJSOK010000009.1, from coordinate 81,384 downwards.
CCAGCCGGGGGACGGTCGAGCGGCGGAGGGCGGTCGCCCCGCACCAGGGATCCGTCACGCGCGTGCCGAGGCGGGCTGAAGCGACGGCCGCCAGTGCCGAGTCGCCCACCGGACGCCGCCGGGCGCGCGATCCTCGCGCCAGGTCGGCGTCGTCGAGGGCCGTGACCATCCGGGGGATCTCGCTGGGGCAGGTGGAGCCGTCGGCCTCGAGCAGGACGAGGGCGTCGCCGTGGGCGGCCTGCAGGCCGGCGACCACGCTCGTTCCCCGGCTCCACCCCTGCGTGACGACGCGGCAGTCCGGCCGGACGCGGCGGACGGCCTCCACGGTGTCGTCGACCGAGCCGCCGTCGGACACCACCAGCTCGTAGCCGGGATCCAGGTCCGTCAGGAGACGCTCGACGTTCCGGCGCTCGTTGAGCGTCGGGACGATCACCGAGACCGCCGGTCGCGCAGTACCCGAGCCGTGCATGTCGCACTCCCCACGTCGGCGCGCCCGACCGCCTCGGACGCAGGAGCCCGATGACGACACATCGGCCCGCTTCGGCCTATCGACGCTCCGCGAACGCACGTTACACAAGATCCTCAACTGTAAATCGACGAACCTCGCACAGCCGACCGGACGTCCCTAGTGCGCCGCCCACCAGGCCTCGTGCACCTCGGGTCGCAGGCGGCCCTTGTCCGGGACGGCGATCCCGTTCTCGCGGGCCCAGCGCCGCACCTCCGCGGTCGACGGCGGGGGAGCTGCCGGTGCGTTGGCCAGGGCGGACTCGTCGCCGATCCGCTCAGCGGCGACGGCCTCGGTGTCGGCCCAGACCCGGGCGGCGGCGAGGAAGCGGTACGTCCACTCCTCGGCGAGGGCGCGGGTGTCGCAGAAGACGATCGGGATCGCGGGCCAGTGGACCTGCAGCTCGGCGAGACCGTCGGCCACCATCGCCGGGCGGACGTACGTCTGCTTGAAGATCGACGAGTACCGCTCCTCCACGACGACGGCCGCGCGCGGCAGGGTGGCCAGCTCGGTGAGGGCGAAGCGCAGCCGGCCGTCGGTCACGCTGCCGACCAGGTCGGCCAACGCCTTGCGCTCGACCGCCGCGACCACCGCGTCGCCCGGACCGAGGACGGCGTAGTCGCCGCACCTCAGGCCGCGCTTCGTGGTGGTGACCTGCTGGCCGGAGAAGGAGTACGGATAGCGCTCGTGGGCGTCGACCACGATCTCGAGGGCGGAGATGCCGCAGGCCCGGGCCGTCGGGAGCCGGACGTCGGGCCGGGCCTGCTTGCGGGTGCGGGGCGACTGCCAGAAGACCATCTCCCGCCCGCGCGCCCGGGTGAAGACGATCTGGGAACGCTGCTCGCGCCCACGGTCGGCGACGACGTCGATCGCCGCCCCGCGCCGCACGCAGGACGTGAGCGCGACCCGCTCGACGATGTCGGCGTCGGCCGGCCACTCGTCGTCGGGAACGGGGTGGCAGTAGATCGCCTTCGTGCGCGGCCACGTGTCCTTGGCGCGGAACACCAGCCCGCCCGCGACCGGCACGCGGATCAGGTAGGGCAGCGTGCTGGCCGGGTCCGGGTTCCGGGCGACGAGCAGTTCCACCCGGCGAGTCTCGCGCACCGCGCAAGCGCCGCTCCGAACGGTGCAGTACCCGACTCCCCGGGACGGCGCGGACGGGCAGGCCGCCGCCGACACGATCGCGCTGTCCGAGATCGTCGTCGGCTGAGACCTACCGCGTCGAGCTCGTCCGCGCTGCGACCCTACGGCTCGCTCATCGTGTCGTGCTGAACGAGGTCGCGACCTCCATGACGTACTGCCCGTAGCCGTTCTTGGCCTGCCTCTCGCCGAGGGCGTAGCAGGCGTCGGCGTCGATGAAGCCCATGCGCAGCGCGACCTCCTCGAGGCAGGCGATGCGGATGCCCTGGCGGTTCTCGAGGACCTGGACGTAGTGCCCGGCTTCGATCAGCGACTCGTGGGTGCCGGTGTCGAGCCAGGCGAAGCCGCGGCCGAGGTCGACGAGCCGGGCGCGGCCCTGGTCCAGGTACGCGCGGTTGAGGTCGGTGATCTCCAGCTCCCCCCGGGCCGACGGCCGCAGCCGCTTCGCCAGCTCGGCCGCCCGGCCGTCGTAGAGGTAGAGGCCGGTGATGGCACGGTCGGAGCGCGGGTTCGCGGGCTTCTCCTCGATGGAGATCAGGCGGCCCCGCTCGTCGGCCTCGCCGACGCCGTAGCGCTGCGGATCCCTGACCGGGTAGCCGAACAGGACACAGCCGTCCCCCTCGGGGCCGAGGCCGTCGCGGGCGTCGCGGAGCATCCCGGAGAACCGGGGGCCGTGGAAGATGTTGTCGCCGAGGACGAGCGCGACGTTCTCGCCCGCGATGTGCTCCTCGCCGATGAGGAAGGCCTCCGCGATGCCGTTGGGCTCGGCCTGGGTGGCGTAGGTGAGGGCGAGGCCGAGCTCGGAACCGTCGCCGAGAAGCCGGTGGAAGCTCGGGGCGTCCTCGGGGGTGGTGATGATCAGGATCTCGCGCACCCCGGCCAGCATCAGGGTGGAGAGCGGGTAGTAGATCATCGGCTTGTCGAACACCGGGAGCAGCTGCTTCGAGACGCCGCGGGTGATCGGGTGCAGCCGGGTGCCGGTGCCGCCCGCCAGGACCATGCCCTTCATCGTGGGCCCTTCATCGCAGGTAGGCCTCCAGGCTCGCGCGCCAGTCCGGCAGCGTGACGCCCACCTTGGCCGCCTTGGTCAGGTCGAGGACGCTGTTCAACGGCCGGCGGGCCGCGTCGGGCTTGTCGGCGAAGTAGGCGTCGGTGGTGGTGCCCGTGACGTCCTGCGGGTTCCGGCCGGAGGCGGCGAAGACGAACCGGGCGACGTCCGCCCAGCTCACGGGCTCGCCGTCGTTGGTCAGGTGGTAGGTGCCGGGCTCGGCATCCAGGAGCTCGAGGATCCCCGTGGCGAGGTCGGTGGCGAGAGTGGGCCGGCCCACCTGGTCCGCGACGACGGTCGGGCTGACGCCATTCTCGGCCAGCGTGCGCATGGTGCGGGCGAAGTTGGCGCCGTCGCCGATCACCCAGGTCGGGCGGACGATCCAGTGCTTCGGGGCGGTGGCGACGGCAGCGTCGCCGGCGGCCTTCGAGGCGCCGTAGGCGCTCAAGGGGGCCACGGCGGCGGTCTCGGGAATCGGGCCGTCCTGGGTGCCGTCGAAGACGTACTCGGTCGAGACGTGCACGAGGCGCAGGTCGTGCTCGGTGGCGATCCTCGCGAGCGCGGCGGGGGCCGCGGCGTTGGCGGCCCAGGCCTGGCGGCGGCCCTCGGGGGTCTCGGCGGCGTCGACCTTGGTGTAGGCGGCGGCGTTGAGCACGGTGTCGAAGGCCGACCAGTCGACGGCGGCGAGCGCGGCCGGGTCGGTCAGGTCCAGCTCGGCGCGGGTCAGCGCGAGGGCCGTGGGCAGAGCGGCGGCCAGCGCCTTGCCGAGCTGGCCGCCCGCTCCGAGGACGAGGGCGCGCACAGGGGCATTCTGCCGAGCGGCCCGTCGCTACCCTCGCCGGGTGCGCGTTCTGGTCACGGGTGGTGCCGGGTTCATCGGGTCGCATTTCGTGCGGTCGCTGGTCGGGGGCGCGTACCCGGAGCTGGGGGGCTCGGTGCGGGTGCTGGACCTGCTGACCTATGCAGGGCGACGGGAGAACCTGGCGGACGTCGACGTCGAGCTGGTGGTCGGTGACATCCGGGATCCTTCGGCGGCCGCAGCGGCCGTGGCGGGCTGTGATCTGGTGGTGCACTTCGCGGCGGAGTCGCACGTGGACCGGTCGATCGCGGGGGCGGCGGACTTCGTGTCGACCAACGTGGTGGGCACGCAGGTGATGTTGCAGGCGGCGCTGGATGCCGGGGTCGGGAAGTTCGTGCACGTGTCGACGGACGAGGTGTACGGGTCGATCGAGTCGGGCTCGTGGTCGGAGGACCACGTGCTGGAGCCGAACTCGCCGTACTCGGCGTCGAAGGCGGGATCGGACCTGCTGGCGCGGTCGTATCACCGGACGCACGGGCTGGACGTGTCGATCACGCGGTGCAGCAACAACTACGGCCCGTACCAGTTCCCGGAGAAGGTGATCCCGCTGTTCGTGACGAACCTGCTCGACGGCGGGACGGTGCCGTTGTACGGCGACGGGCTCAACGTGCGGGACTGGCTGCACGTCGACGACCACTGCCGGGCGATCGCGCTGGTCGCGGCCGCGGGGCGGGCGGGGGAGATCTACAACGTCGGCGGCGGGACGGAGCTGACCAACCGGGAGCTGACCGCGCGGCTGCTCGAGGCGGTGGGGGCGGACTGGTCGCGGGTGGAGCCGGTGACCGACCGCAAGGGGCACGACCGGCGGTACTCGGTGGACTGGTCGAAGATCCGCGCGGAACTGGGGTACGAGCCGCGGGTGTCGTTCGAGGTGGGGCTGGCGGAGACGGTGGCGTGGTATCGGGAGCGGCGGGACTGGTGGGAGCCGCTCAAGGCTGCTCCCGTGCAGGGCGGGGTGGTGTCGTGAAGTACCGGGAGCTGGGGATCTCGGGGGCATGGGTGTTCGAGCCGCCGGTGTTCCCGGACCGGCGTGGGGTGTTCGTGGCGCCGTTCCAGGGGCCGGTGTTCCGGGAGGCGCTGGGCTTCGACCTGGCGGTGGGGCAGACGAACCACTCGGTGTCGCGGCTCGGGGTGGTGCGGGGGGTGCACTTCGCGGACGTGCCGCCGGGCCAGGCGAAGTACGTGTCGTGCCCGTCGGGCCGGCTGCTCGACGTGATCGTGGACGTGCGGGTGGGGTCGCCGACCTTCGGGCAGTGGGAGGCCGTCGAGCTGGACGACGGTTCTCACTCGGGGTCGATGCGGGCGGTGTACATCGCCGAGGGGTTGGGGCACGCGTTCGTCGCGCTGGAGGAGGCGACGGTGATGGCCTACCTGTGCTCGACGCCGTACAACCCCTCCGCCGAACACGGGGTCTCGCCGTTGGACCCGGCGCTGGGACTGCCGTGGCCGGCCGATGTCGAGCTCATCCTCTCGGACAAGGATCGAGACGCGCCGACGCTCGCTGAGGCGGAGGAGCAGGGGATTCTGCCGGTCTCTCGGTAGGTGCGGTCGGGGCCGGTCGGGCGTTGCCGAGATCATTTCTTGTGGGCGGGAGGGTCGGGAAGTGACTCTGTCCGGCGCTGTGATCATGCGGGATGAGGTGGGTGATCAGGGTCTGTGGACGCGGGCGGTCGGAAATCGACGGTGCTGGTCCACGACGCGCGATCAAGGTCAGGGAGGGGTCGGGGTAGCTCTGCCGGGTACTTGATCACCGGCTGTGGCTGTGGGCGGTCGGGAGCGACTCTGCCGGTCGGGGTTCATGGTCGGGTCGGGTCGGGTTGGGCAGGTCTGGTCAAGTTTGGGTCGCGTCGACGTCGGGGGGAGGCCGGCGTCGGGGGAGGGCGGCGTCGGGCAGATGCGTCTCGCTTGATCACCGTTCGTGGACCTGGAAGGTCGAAAATCGACCATGTCGGTCCATGTGTCGTGCTCATCGGGGCCGGACGAGGCGTGATCAACGGTTGTGGACGTGGGCGGTCGGAAATCGACTTAGTGGGTCCAGGACTTGTGATCATGGTGTCGTGCGGGGACGTGTGATCGCTGGGGCTGGGCGTGGGCGGTCGGAAGTCGACTCTGCGGGTCCACTACTCGTGATCATGGGTGGAGGCCCCGGGAAGGCGGGACGATCTTGGAGATGCCTCGCGGGCGGACGGCCCACCGGCCGCCCGATCGGCGGGGCGCCCAACCGCGCGCGAACTGCCGCCGCGGCTCAGCGGCCGAGGGGGATGAGGTGGCGGTCGAGTTCGTGCTCGACCGACTCGGCGGCGGCGAGGGCCAGGACGTCGTTGGCGACGGCGTCGACGCGGACGTTGGTGAGGGTGGGGCCCACGAGCAGGGCGTCGACGATCGCAAGCAGCCGGACGCCCGACGGGAGCGGTTGGGGGCTGACCAGTGGTTGGGCGCCGTCGAGCGCGGCCCTGAGCCCGGTGACCTGGTCCGGCGGGGGTGGGACGAGCGGGAGCGAGGTGCTCGGCGAGTCCCCGCGCAGCAGGGGGAGCCAGGCAGGTCGGACGCGGTCGACGTCGAGGAGGAGGGCCCGCAGCTCCTCCCGGCCGGGAGTGATCCACATGCGGCCGTCGGAGTCCCGGATGCTGCCGGTCGCGCGGTGCTCGACCTCCTCCTCGACATCCTGCCAGCGGTTGTCGCGATCCTCCGGCACCCAGGGGCCGGGCGGTCGCTCGGCGAACACGGTGCGGCGTACGCAGAGGGTGTTCCCGGCGTGCTCGCCGCCCGTGAGCTGCAGCGACACGATCTCCAAGGTGATGGCGACGGCCGAGCCCTTGACCGGCTCGCGGGCGGCGAAGAAGCGGGGAGGCCCGCCGTCGCGGTCGGTGCGGAGGCTGCGGTTGAGGATGCGTTGGAGCTGGCCGAGCTCGAGGTCGAGGTCCGCGAGCTGGGACCGGAGCGCCGGGTCGGGCTTCTCGCTCGGCCGAGCGGACGCGGCAGACGCGGCTGACGCGGCCGCCCGAGCGGTCTGAGCGGCTGCGGTGGATGCGGCCGGCCGAGCGGTCTGAGCGGCTCCGGTGGATGCGGCCGGCCGAGCGGTCTGAGCGGCCGCGGTGGGCTCGCTGAGGTTCGCAGGCCCGGGGGGCTCGGTGGGCTCGGTGTGCCCAGCCGACTGCGGGGCCTGAGCGGCGACGGCGGCAGCCGCGGCACCGGCCGCGCCGGTTGCCGCAGCGGCGGAGTCGGGGAGGGTCGGGGCCTCCGCGGCGGCGCGCTCCTCGAGCAGCTCGTCGTCGGAGGGGCCGGCACGCTCCGGCATCTCGCCGACGACCGTGCGCTTCGGGTCCGTGCGTCTGGCCGCTGACGCTGCGGCGGACGGGGCGGGCGCTACTGGTACGTCGCCGCGACCTGCCCCCGGGTCGGGAGGGACTACCGCCGATGCGTGTGCGGCTCGCTCGGCTCGCTCGGCTCGCCCGGCCGGCTCGGTCGCCTCGGCCGGCTCGGCCACCTCGGTCGCCCCGGCCGGCTGTGGCTCGGCCGCTTCGCGTCCCTCCCCGGCCTTGCCGGACCCGCCGCCCTCGACGGCCGGTGTGGGCGCGTCCACCGGCGTGGGGCCGACGGGTGGAGTGGCCTCGGCCGACGAGCCGGCTCCGGCCGTCATCGCAGGCGCGTCGGCCTCGGCGGCCCGCTCGGGTCGGTGCGGCCCGCGCTCGGTGGACGGCCCGGGCGCCTCGTGTATCGCGGGCTCGGTGGTGGGTGCGGGCTCGGTGGTGGGTGCGGGCTCGGTGGTGGGTGCGGGCTCGGTGGTGGGTGCAGGCACGGTTCGGGTTATCGAGATCGGGGGCTGGGTCGTCTCGGATTGCTCGGGCTCGTCGTCAGCGCCTAGTTCGGCTCCGCCGTCAGCCGGCTCGACCTCGACCTCGACGCGGGGGGGTTCGGTTTCGCTGCGCCCCGAGGGTCCGGCCTCGCGGCGGGGCGTGGGTTCGGCTTCGCGTGGGGTGGAGGGCTCCGCCTCCTTGCGCTCGGCGGCCACCGCGCCTGCGGCGAGGATGCCGGCGGCCGCGGCGGCGCCCGACGCGGCCGGGAGCGGACGGGAGTCCGGAGGGAGGACGTCGGCGGGTTCGGGTTCTTCGCGCAGCCGGGCCCAGCGGGCGTCGGCCTCCTCCTGCCTGCGGCGCCTGCGCTTCGACCGGCCACGGCCGAGGTCGCGGCCGCGGTTCAGCCAGGACCCCTCGTCGCGCGCCTCCGGGGCGAGGTCGCTCGACGGGCGATCGGTCCGGTCGAGGTCCGGTCGCCGACCCACGCCTTCGGCCGGCCCGGCGCCGCGAACCGGCTCCCCGCCGGCCGACGCCCCAGGCTCTGGCGGGCCACCGCGGACCCGGTCGCCGTCCCCCTCGACGGAATCCCGTTCAGCAGAACCCCGCTCGGCAGGACCCTGCTGGACAGAATCCCGCTCGACAGAATCCCGCTCGGCAGAACCGCCCTCGGCAGACCCCCACTCGCCATGGCCCGACTCACGGCCACGAGTTGCTTCGTCGCCGCGTGCCCCGCCTCCGGCCGCCTCGGCAGCGAACGGCCCACCGGCCGAACCGCCGCCGCCCCGACGTCCGGCGCCGCCCGCCTTTGCGCGACCCCGGCCCGGTCCCCGCCCGCCGCCCTCGGAGCGCTCGTCGTCCCACCCGGCCCCCGACGCACCGGACGGCAGCGCGAGGTCCTCCTCGTCGACCGACCGGCTCCGCCCCCATCCGCGCCCGCGCCACTCCAGGAAAGCCGCGGTCCGCGAGCTCTCCGCGGACTCCGAACGGGGGGAGGCCGAGCGCGGGCCCCCGACCCCACCCCGTCGCCACAACAACCCCACTCCCGCCACGGCCAGCACGGCGAGCACCAGGGCCGGGAGCGCGATCTGCCATCCCGTCCACCACGACGCCTGCGGGTACGGCGCGACGGCGGGCAGGGGGAGCGGGGCGCTGCGCTCGGCGGGCGGGAGTCCGAGGCGGACCAGGCCGTTGGACGCGGCCTGGTTGCCCGCGTCGAGGCGCAGCGCGGACTCGTAGGCGGAGCGGGCGAGGTCGGTGCGGCCCTCGATCTCGGCCGCGGAGCCGCGGGCGGCGTCGGTGTAGGCCATCGTGTAGCGGTTGCCGACCTCGTCGAGCCCGTCGTCGGCGCACGTGCCCTCGTTGCGGACCTGCGCGCGGGCGAACAGTTCGGCGGCCTGGGCGAGCTGTCCCTGGTCGACAAGACCGCGCGCCTGGTCGCACAGCGGGGTCGGGCCCGAGGTCGCGCAGCCCGCGAGCCCGGCGAGGCCCGCCGCCGCGACCAGGGCCAGGGCCGCCCGCCGGAAGCGCATGCGGCCCATCGTGGTCGGGTGGCGACGGCCGAACAACCCGAGCGGGTGACGGGGAGGTCACCGGGTGTGTCCGTGCGGCCAACCGTCGCGCCGCCCGCCGACGGACGGACGAACCGTCCGGGGTGCCATCGGGCCCGGCGGTGCGACCGCCCATCGGGTATCACCTCTCCATGCACCCGCACGCCGTCCTCGCCTCGCTCGACCCGCGCGACCGCGACGGCTTCGCGCTGCTCTCCGCGCCCGCCGTCCCCCGCCCGGAGCGGTACGCCCTGGGCCGCCGCCTGCGCCAGGGGGTGCCGCGGTCGTCGCTCGCGGCGTGGTCGCCGAGCAACCGGCGCATCGGAGCCGTCGAGTCCGTGATCGCGACGAACGAGGGCCGGGTCGCGCGGCTGGTCCCCGTCCGGATCGGGCGGATGAGCGCCAGCCCGTACGCCTTCCTGCGCGGCGTCGCGGCCCTGCACACCGCCGACTTCGCGACCCTCCCCGCGACGGGGATCCGGCCGGTGATCTGCGGCGACGCCCACCTGGGCAACTTCGGCTTCTACGCCTCGCCCGAGCGCGAGCTCGTCTTCGACCTCAACGACTTCGACGAGGCCCACCCCGGCGCGTGGGAGTGGGACCTGCGCCGGCTCGCGGCGAGCATCTGGGTGGCCGGCCGGGACAACTCGGCCGGCGAGGACGAGTGCGCGACGGCGGTCGCCCGGTGCGTCGACGCCTACCGCCGCCACCTCGAGCGCCTGGCCGAGGAACCGTTGCTGGCGCGTTCGTTCGAGCGGATCGGGGCGAAGGAGCTGCACGAGGAGGCTCCTCGCAAGAGCAGCCGCAAGGCCGTCGCCGCCGCGGCCCGGAAGGCGCGGCGGCGCACCAGCGACCGCGCGCTGCCCCGCTTCACCCAGCGCGACGGGGCCGAGCGCAGCCTGGTCACCGAGCCGCCGGTGATCACCCGCCCGGACAGCGGGCAGTACGAGCGCATCCTCGCCGCCCTCGACCAGTACCTGCGGACCCTGCCGCCGCACTGGGCGCGCGTCGTGGGCGGGTACCGGGTGGTCGACGTCGCGCACAAGGTCGTGGGCGTCGGCTCGGTCGGGCTGCGCGCCTACATCGCGCTGTGCGAGGGCTCCGGGGACGACGACGTGCTGTTCCTGCAGCTCAAGCAGGCGCGCCGGTCCGTCGTGGCCCCCTACGTGCACGGCGACGACGCCTGGCACGCCCACCAGGGCCAGCGGGTCGTCGAGTACCAGCAGGCCCTGCAGACCGTGTCCGACCCGCTGCTCGGCTGGACCTCCGTCGGCGAGCGGCAGTACTACGTCCGCCAGTTCCGCGACATGAAGGGCGCGATCGTCCTCGACGGCATCGACGCGGCCACCCTCGCCGACTATGCCGCCGTCTGCGGCCGGCTCCTCGCCAAGGGGCACGCGCGGACCAGCGGCGCCTCGATGATCAGCGGCTACATCGGGGGCGGCGGGAAGTTCCGGCGCGCCGTGTGCCGCTTCGCCCGCGCCTACGCCGACCAGACCGAACGGGACTTCGACGAGCTGACCGGCGCCGTCCGGCGGGGCGTGCTGCCCTGCGAGGCCGGGATCTGACCGCGGGTGTGAGGCAGGTCCACCTCGCCTGACATGCCCGGCCCCCGGCCCATGGGCTAGGTTGTGCGTCCGTGAGCGTGGTGCAGACGGTGCTGGCCTTCGTGCTGCCGCCCGTGGTGATCTACGCGGTCGTGGCCCTGCTGACGATCGCGCCGAGGTCCGCGAAGCGGCCGAAGTACCGCACTGGTGAGAAGTGGAGCTACGAGCCGGTGCTGTGGACGGCGAACCCTGCCGGGGCGCACCTGCCCGCGCACGTCGACCACATCGAGCCGGCCGAGGGTGCCGCGACGACCGGGGGTGCCCGTGGCCACTGGTGAGCACGGCGGCCACGGGGCCGTCGCCACGATCGACCCGGACAGCCTGCCGGAGGGCACGGTCGTCACCGGGTCCGGCCGGGTGTCGGCGGCCGAGGTCTTCCACGAGCCGGACCGGACCGGCCCCTTCACCACCCCGCAGCTGGCCCGGCTCGACGAGGCGCTGACCCTCGCCAGCCGCGAGACCGGCCTGCTCTTCGCGATCTACCTGGGCGATCTCGGCGAGAAGACCGAGACCCGCGCGGCCGAGCTGCAGGCGTCGCTCGAGCGCGCACCGGAGGCCGTGCTGGTCGCGGTGAGCCCGGGTCAGCGCGTCGTCGAGGTCATCACCGGCTCCGAGGCGAAGCTGCGGCTGCCGGACCGGGGCGCCAAGCTCGCCGTCATGAGCATGGTCGCCTCGTTCAAGGAGAGCGACCTGCTGGGCGGACTGCTCAGCGGTCTGCGGATGCTGGCCGACCAGGCCGGACCCCGCCGCTGACGCGCCCCTGACGCGCGGCCCCGGGAGCGGGCCGTGCACACCTCCATCACGCAATCGTGCGTGATGGGTAGGGCTCGTCAGCCATATGGTGCAATCATGTGGGCAAGGCGTACGGATTCACCCACGCCGGGTGCCGGCGGCGGTACCCGGCGGGCGAATCGGTGCCGTCTCAGGACCGGCCGTCGGACCCACAGCGAAAGCCACCGTCGTACTCCATGAGCGAACCGACACGACACGACCCCGGCCGCAGGCCCACGCGGGTCGGTACCTCCGTCGTGGTCGTCGACGACCACGAGCTCGTCGCGACCTCGCTCGTGATCGGCCTGCGCTCCGAGGGCATCGAGGCGTCCCGCATCCGCCCGGCGGCCGAGCGCGGCATCCTCGCGGAGGCGGCCAAGCTCGAGCCCGGGCTCGTCCTGCTGGACCTGGACCTGGGGCGGGACGCGGAGGGCAACCGGATCGACGGCGTCGAGCTGGTCGGCCCGCTGCTGGGTGCCGGCTGGCAGGTCCTCGTCCTCTCCGGAAGCGCCGACCCGGCCCGCGTCGGCTCCGCCCTCGATGCGGGCGCGCTCGCATGGGTGCCGAAGAACGCGCCGTTCCCCACGTTGCTGGCGGCCGTGCGCGAGGCCGTCGCCGGGCGCCCGGTGATGTCCGAGGACCGGCGTCGCAAGTTCATCGACCTCTACCGCCGCAGACAGGCGGAGCGCCGGGACGTCACCGAGAAGCTCGGCCGGCTCACCCAGCGGGAGCGGGAGGTACTGGCCGAACTGGCCCGCTGGAGACGCGCCCAGGCCGTCGCCGACCACTTCGTGGTGTCCCTGGCCACCGTCCGCACCCAGATCCGCGCGGTGCTCACCAAGCTCGAGGTGAGCTCGCAGCTCGAGGCCGTGGCCCTCTACCGGCGGGCGACCGGGGCCTGAGCCGGGCACCCGTCGCCGCCCACCACGGCCGCGCCGTGTCGGGCGAACGCCCGACGGCCGATCGGCCGAGGTCCATCGTCCGCTCCGTCCCACGGTGTGCGCGTCCCTAAGATGGATGAACGGCGCGCCCGGGGCGCGCTCGGGGAGGGGGTCCTCGGGTCATGGCGACCGGTGTCACGAGTGCGGTGGGGCGGTTGCGGCGTGCCCGATTCACCTCTCGCCTGGCCATCGACGTCGGCGCGCTGCTCGCGCTGTGCGCGGGGGTCGTCGTGCTGGCCGCGAGCCCGCGAGTGCTCCAGTGGCTCCACCAGGAGACCGCGGCGGACATCGTCACGCTCGTCGCAGCCGGTATCGGTGCGGCCGCCGCGATCCTCGCGCTGGTGGCCTCGCGGCTGCTGAACGAGGCCCGGCTGGCGTGGCTCGCGGCCGCGTTGGTCCTCTACTGCCTGGTCGTGCTGCCCTGGGGTGTCTCGGCCCCGGCGGGCAGCATCTCGTCCGCGACCCAGGCCTCGCGACTCATCGCCTACGCGACCGCCCTGGTGCTGCTCGTGTTCGCGGTGCGCTCGCCGCGCCGGATGGGGTCGTGGGGCGGCTGGGTCATCATGCTCGCCGGCGCGATCCTCGCCGTGCTCGCGCTGTTCCTCGTGCCCGACCGGGGGCCCCTCACGCTGCTGGTCGCGGGCCCGGTCAACGCCGTGGTCGTGGTGGTCGGGTGGGTGGCCGCGGCGGTGCTGGCGGTCGTCGACGCCGCGCGCCGGCAGAGCACGACCCGGCTGCGGATCGGGCTCGGTCTGGTGATCCTTGCCGGTGCCCAGCTCTACCGGCTGTCCACGCCGATGGGCCCCCCGGTACCGGACCTGGTGTTCCCCGCGCTGCGGGTCGTCGGGATGGCAGTGCTGCTGGTCGGCCTGCTCCAGCTCGTCCAGCGCGGGCTGCGGTCGCTGCAGGAGGAGAACTTCGAGCAGCAGGAGGAGCTCGCCGCCGCGGCGCTGCACATGGAACGCGCCGCCGCCCACACCGCCGAGCGCAACCACGAGCTGCGCAACGGGCTGGCCGGGCTCGCCGGCATCACCCACCTGCTCTCGGCCGAGTCCGACGGTCCCGACCACGAACGGCTGCGCAGCGCCGTCCTCGCCGAGCTCGGCCGCCTGCACACCATCCTCGAACGCTCGTCGGACCCGCTGGAGCTGGAGGAGGACCTCGCCGACGCATCGGGCTCCTACCAGCTCGAGCCGATGCTCGCGGGCCTCGTGGAGCTGCAGCGCGCGCGGGGCCGGGAGGTGCGCCTGGAGGTGGCCGACGGGCTGGCGGCGCTCGGCGACCCCGCCGTGGCCGCGCAGATCGTCACGAACCTGTTGGCCAACTGTGAACGCCACGCCCCGGGAACCCCCGTCTCGGTGACGGCGTTTTCCGAGCACGGCGACGTGGTAATCGAGGTCAGGGACCGCGGACCGGGCCTTCCCCCGGGGAAGGAGCGCGAGGTTCTCGGACGGGGCGCGCACGACGCCCGCGCCGGCGGTTCCGGACTGGGGCTCCACATCAGCAGGGAGCTCGTGGAGGGTCAGGGAGGGTCCCTGACCCTTCGGACGGTGGACGGTCCGCGCGGCTGCGCCGCCACGGTCATTCTTCCTGCCGTCGACGCGAACCGACCGGCCACCGACCCCGTCGCACCGTAGGGCAACCTCGGACACCGTCGGGCGTCTCACCTCTCCTGGTGATGGCCCGGAGGGGTCGATCGGTTGCATACTGTGGCGCATCCGGCCCCGCGAGGCCGGCCGGAAGAAAGGTGGGATCCCGAATGGGTGAGTCGGACAACGCCCGTCCGCACAACCGCGCCACGGCCCGTCGTGGTGCGCAGGGATCCTCCTCGTCGGTGCTGACCCCGCCCACGGGGCTGCCGGCGGTGGACGATCTCGCGACGCCCGGCGTCGCAGTGCCCGCCCAGCGGACCGGTGAGGAGGCCGGTGCGCCGACCGCGCCGCCGGTCGCGCCGCCACCGCAGGCCCCCGCGCCGGCAGGGATGTGCGTGTGCGGGCACGAGGCCGAGGCGCACGAGCACTACCGGCCGGGGGACGACTGCGGTGCCTGCGGCGCCGCCGTGTGCGGGCACTACACGCCGGCTGACTGCAGCGCGAAGAAGAAGGGCCTGCTGGGCCGCCTCTTCGGTCGCTGACCGCACGGACCACCGAGGGCTCCGCCGCACCGCCGGCGGGGCCCTCGTCCGTTTCCGCGGGTCAGCCGGTGCGGTGGCCGTGCCACCAGGTGGCGCCGGCCTCCAGCAGGAGCGCCGTGCCCAGCACGAACGCGACCGCGGCGCAGAAGCCGCCCACCGTGTCGGTGGGGTAGTGGGCGCCGGTCGCGATCATCGCCGTGCCGATCGTGCCGCCGACGACGAATGCGATCGTGACGACCAGCGCGATGCCGGTGATCCGCCCGGGGCGCACCAGGCTGACCAGCAGCAGCGCCGCGACCAGGGCGATCGACGTCGCGCCGCCGGTGTGCCCGCTGGGGTAGGAGAAGCCGCCGAACTCCATCGTCCGGCCGATCGCGGGCTTGAGGTAGGTCGTGGCCACGCCGGTGAGCCCCGGCCCCACGATCGCGACGACGGCGAGCCGGCGCCGGCCCAACGCCAGACAGAGCCCGCAGAGCGCGAACGCCGCGAACACCACGAGCGGCGGCGAGCCGAGCTCGCTGAGCCGCCGCAGGAACCACAGGTGCGCCGAGGCGAGCGAGTCGACCAGGTCCTCCGCGTGCCCGTCGATCCGGCCGTAGCCGCTGTCCCCGGCGTAGCGGGTGCCGAGCAGCGCGAACACGACCGTGGCCAGCGCGACCGCGACGGCGGCGGGCCGGCGCAGGTACGCGGGCAGGGCCGGAGGGGCTGGCGGGCCTGCGCTCGTCACGATCTCCAGAGTTCCCCGTGATCAACCGGAGATACATCGCCCGTTCGAGTAGAGCGGTGTGGTGTCGACCGCGCGGCCAGGCGGCGGCGAGACCTCCACCGGCACCAGGCCGGACGGGGTGAGCGCCGACTGGCAGGCGGTGACGCCGCTGTCGAAACCGCCCGTGTAGAAGTCGATGTGCGGGTGCTTGTTCGCCTGGTACTCGTCCTGGCACGGCGCGCAGAGGTCTTCCATGACGAAGTACTTCCGCAGCGGCGCGTAGTAGACGATCGTGCCGACGGCCATGTAGTCCGGGTCGGCGGCGAAGGTGATCGGGTCCGCGTAGGTGCCGGTCCCCCCGGCCTCGGAGTGCTTCACCGGGTAGGCGATCGCGGCGCTGCCGGGTGGGTCGTTGTCGTAGGCGCCGTAGAAGGTGACCTCGGTCCGTGCCGTCCGCCCGGCCGGGCCCGTGGCGCCGCCGCTGCTCCCCCCGGGACGCGCGCCCGGTGCCGGGGCCGCGGACGACGACGGGGCGGGCGCCGGCTTCGGCAGGTTGCGGCTGGCCTCGAGCGCCGCCTGCAGGACCGACGGGGCCCCGGGGACCGGCATGGCCACGGGCGCAGGGACGGGGTCGGCGGTCGCCGGTCCCGTGCTGACGAGCGCCGCCTGGTCGGCGCTCGGGTTGCCGCAGCCCGCGACGACCACGACGCACGCCAGGACGACGGGGTAGAGCGCGGACGGGATACGCATGCGCGGACTCCGGCGGGTCGGGGGCGCCGCAGACGGGGGGAGCGCGGATCACCCTCGGTGAGATGCGGAGTATGGCAGTGCCGCGCGGAGCAGTCGACATTCACCCGAACGCCGAGCAACCTCCTTGCTGCACGGCACCGACCAGCGACGGGGCGTGGCGCAGTAGGGATCCACAACGGGTCGAGAACCCGCCCTGGAGCGCAGTATGGATCCATGACGCGGCCAGGACGGGTGCGCGGACGCGTCATGGATCCCGACGGCGATCAGCTGCGGTCGAACTCCCGCGCGGCCAGGGCGCGGACGATGCCGGCCCGGCCCTCGGACACCAGCCGGCGCAGGGCCGGCGGGTGGCTCTCGTCGGCCAGCCAGGCGTCGGCGGCGTCGACCGTCGACTTCTCGACGGCCCACGACGGGAACAGGCCGAGCACCACGCTCTGCGCCCGCTCCGACGTCCGCCGCGCCCACACGTCCGCCACCTCGGCGAAGTACTTCTCCACGTAGGGCGCGAGCAGGGCCCGCTGCCCCGGGTGGCCGAAGCCGCCGATGATCGCCTCGTTCACGGCGTTGGGCAGGTCGTCGTCGTGCACCGCGCGGTCCCAGGCCCGGGCCTTGGCCTCCGCGGTCGGGATCAGCGAACGGCCGCGCTCGGCCTGCCGCTCGCCGGCCGCGGTGGGGTCGCGGCGGTGCTCGGCGTCGATCGCCTCCTCGCCGGCCCGGCCGTGCGCCACCAGCGCGTGCAGCAGCCGCCAGCGCAGGTCGGTGTCGACGGTCAGCCCCTCCGGGACGTCCCGGCCCTCGAGCCAGGCGGCGAACCGGTCCAGCGTCGCCGCGGGCAGGACGCTCCCGGCCAGCGCGTTGACGACCGCGAGCTGGGCGTCCGATCCGGGCTCCGCCACGTCGAGCTGCGCGGACAGGGCGTCCGTGAGCAGCGGCCAGCCCGTGTCGGCGGCCCACGACTCGTCGGCGTACGAGGCCACCGCGGTCTGCACCTGCAGCAGCAGCCGCTGCACGACGCCGATCTCGGTCTCCCGGCCGAACCCGCCGGCCACCAGCGTGGTGAAGTCGCGCGCCTTGAGCTCGGCCTCGCGGGTCATCTCCCAGGCCGCCGACCAGCACAGGGTGCGCGGGAGCGGCTCGGCGATGTCGCCGATCCGGTCGATCAGGGTGGTCAGCGAGCCCGGGTCCAGCCGCAGGGCGCAGTAGGTGAGGTCGTCGTCGTTGACCAGCACGAGCTTGCCGCGCGGCACGCCGACCAGCTCCTCGACGGGCGTGCGCTCGCCGGTGACGTCGACCTCGACCCGGTGGGTCCGCACGAGGCGGCCCTCCGCGTCGTCGTCGTACACGCCGACGGCGACCCGGTGGGTGCGCAGCTCGCCGGCGCCCGGACGCGCGCCGCCCTGCACGACCTCGAAGGAGGTGAAGCGGCCCTCGTCGTCGAGCTCGAACTGCGGGCGCAGCAGGTTGAGCCCGGTGGTGCGCAGCCACTGCGTGCCCCAGTCCGACAGGTCCCGCCCGGAGGCCTTCTCGAGCGCGCCCAGCAGGTCGTCGAACGTGGCGTTGCCCCACTGGTGGGCCTCGAAGTAGGCGCGCAGGCCGGCCATGAAGGGCTCGAGCCCGACGTAGGCGACCAGCTGCTTGAGCACCGACGCGCCCTTGGCGTAGGTGATCCCGTCGAAGTTCACCTCGACGGCCTGCAGGTCCGGGATGTCCGCGGCGATCGGGTGCGTCGACGGCAGCTGGTCCTGCCGGTAGGCCCAGGACTTCTCGACGTTGGCGAACGTCGTCCACGCCTGCGCGTACTCGGTGGCCTCGGCCTGGCAGAGTACGGACGCCCAGGTGGCGAACGACTCGTTGAGCCACAGGTCGTCCCACCAGCGCATGGTCACGAGGTCGCCGAACCACATGTGCGCCATCTCGTGCAGGATCGTCTCGGCACGGCGCTCGTAGAGGAACCGGGTGACCCGGGACCGGAAGACGTAGTCTTCGAGGAAGGTGACCGCGCCGGCGTTCTCCATCGCGCCCGCGTTGAACTCCGGGACGAAGAGCTGGTCGTACTTGCCGAACGGGTACCGGATCCCGAAGTTGCGGTGGTAGAAGTCGAAGCCCTGCTTCGTCTCCGTGAAGATCCGCTCGTGGTCCATGTGGGGCGCGAGCGAGGCGCGGCAGTAGATCCCCAGCGGGATGCCGTCGTGCTCGTCGTGCCAGGACGAGTACGGGCCCGCGATCAGCGCGACCAGGTAGGTCGACATGATCTCGGACTCGGCGAAGCGGTGGACCGTCGCCGCGCCGGCCTTCTCGGTCTCGGCCAGCGCGTTGGACACGACCTTCCAGCCGTCCGGTGCCGTGACCGTGATCGTGTAGCGGGCCTTGAGGTCCGGCTGGTCGAAGCAGGCGAACAGGCGCTTGCAGTCCGCCGTCTCGAACTGCGAGTAGAGGTAGACGCCGCCGTCGACCGGGTCGACGAAGCGGTGCAGCCCCTCGCCCGTGTTCATGTAGGTGCCGGTGGCGCGGACGGTCAGCTCGTTCTCCGCGGCCAGGCCGGGCAGGGCGATGCCGTCGTCCTCGCGGTAGCCGGAGACGTCGAGCGCGGTGCCGTTGAGCGTCGCGCTCTCGACCGCGGCGCCGACGAAGTCGATCCAGCTGTCCGCGCCCGGCTCGGCGCAGGAGAAGCGGACCGTCGTGGTGGTGGCGAAGGTCTTCTCGCCCGGTCCGCCGCGGCCGTCGGTGAGGTCGAGGTCGACCACGTAGCCGGAGACGGCGAGCAGGGCGGCCCGGCGCTCGGCGTCGGTCCGGGTCAGGTTGGGCGGGGCCATGAGCGCGGCGCGCTCCTTCCTCCAGGGTTGTCGCGTGGGGGCATCCAATCACGTGGGCGGGATGGTCGCCCCGTCATTGCGCCCGTGCCCCGGGGGTATCCGGGAACACGCCGTCCACCCCCCGCGGTTGTGACGGACGACAGGAGTCCCTCCCCGGACGAACGGAGTGCCCATGACCAGCACCGAGACGGACAAGGCGAAGGTCGACATCTGGTTCGACCCGCTGTGTCCGTGGGCGTGGCTGACCTCGCGGTGGATCCTCGAGGTCGAGAAGGTCCGCGACATCGAGCTGAACTTCCACGTGATGAGCCTGGCGGTGCTGAACTCCGGCCGCGACCTGCCGGAGCAGTACCAGTCGCTCATGGAGAAGGGCTGGGGCCCGGTCCGCGTGTGCATCGCCGCGGCCGAGCTGAAGGGCCCCGAGATCCTGCGCCCGCTGTACACGGCCATGGGCGAGCGCATCCACAACGGCGGCAACAAGGACTTCGACGTCGTCATCAAGGAGGCGCTGGCGGAGCTGGACCTGCCGGCGTCGCTGGCCGAGGCGGCCACCTCGACCGAGTACGACGAGAAGCTGAGGACGAGCCACCACGCGGGCATGGACCCGGTGGGCATGGACGTCGGGACGCCGGTGATCCACGTCAACGACGTCGCCTTCTTCGGCCCCGTGATCAGCAAGGTGCCGCACGGCGAGGAGGCCGGGAAGGTCTTCGACGGCGCCCGCCTGCTGGCCGGGTGGCCGCATTTCTTCGAGCTGAAGCGGACCCGTACCGAAGATCCCGACTTCGACTACTGATCCTTTTCGCCCGAACGGCACTTCTGCGCGGAAGATCCGCGCGGAAGTGCCGTTCGTGTCATTCGGCGGAAATCAGTGGGCGGCGATGAACATGTCGCGCAGCACGCCCGTCTCGAGCTCCATGTCGCGCAGCCGCGCCTTGACGAGGTCGCCGATCGAGACCATGCCGACGAGCCGGCCGCCGTCGATCACCGGCAGGTGCCGGTAGCGGTCGCGGGTCATCCGGGCCATGGCGCTCGCGATCGGCTCGTCGAGCCGCGACGTGGCGACCTTCCTGGTCATGACCTGGTCGACGCGCAGCTCGAGCAGGTCGGTGCCCCGGTGCGCGAGCTCCCGGATCAGGTCCCGCTCGGAGACGATGCCGGCCATCCGGTGGTCCGCATCGCACACCACGAGGGCGCCGACCCCCAGACGCTCGAGCCGGGCCACGGCGTCCGCGACCGTCGCCCAGGGCAGGATCGTGTGCACGGTCCGGCCTTTCGCGTCGAGGATGTCCGCAATCTTCATCGCCGTTCCCTCCGCCGCAGTTCTCGGACGCCGTTCATTCTGCTCCCGCCACTCCGTTCCGGCACGAAACGATGTGGAAGATCACTGGGCCGGCGGATCCGGACGACGGCCGGTGCCGTTCACGATCGTGACGGGTTGATCCGTTCCGCCCCGCGCGTCGGGTCGCGCTGCGAGCGTGCGCCGCGTGGGTGGTTACGGACGGGCGCTGGGTGCGGCGCTGGCGGTGGTCGTCGTGCTGGCGGGAGTGCTCGTCGCAGCCGTGGTGCGCGAGGCGCCGGAGGGCGGGGTCCGGGTCGACGGGCGCTGGTTCACCCGGTCCGACGGCACGCCCTTCTACTGGCTCGCGGACACGGCGTGGGGCCTCGTCACGGCGCTCGACGGCGACCAGGCCGCCGACTATCTCGGCACGCGGGCCGACCAGGGCTTCACGGTGGTCCGCACCGCGCTCGTGCGCCCCGGCGCAGCCCACGACCGGGACGGCAACGCGGCCTTCGCCGGGCACCTCGGCGCGCCGGCGGCGGCGTACTGGGAGCACGTCGACGGGCTCGTCCGCACGGCCGGGGAGAAGGGCGTCACGCTGGCCCTCGCGCCGGTGTGGAGCGACGGGCTCGCCGGCAGTCTGGTCACGGAGCGCAACGCGCGGGAGTACGGGAGCTTCCTCGGCGCGCGGTACGGCGACGCCTCCGTCGTCTGGCTGACCGGCGGCGACGACGTCGGCGGGCACGAGGGGATCTGGTCCGAGCTCGTCTCGGGGCTGCGGGAGGGCGGGAGCGGCGCGCCGGTGGCGCACCTGCCGAGGGGTTCGGCCGGGGGCGAGGGCGACGAGGCGGGTGGATCGGAGGGCTCGAAGGGCTCGGGTGGCTCGGGTGGCTCGGAGGGCTCATCCGGCTCGGACAGGTCGGACGGGTCGGATGCGGACGGCTCGGGCGGCTCGGGCGGCTCGGGCGGCTCGGGCGGCTCGGGCGGCTCGGGCGGCTCGGGCGGCTCGGGCGGCTCGGACGCCGAGGGCTCGGGTGTGGACAGCTCGGAGGGCTCGGACGCGGGCAGCGCTGCGGAGGGCGGCGCGACCGGGGCGACCGGGGCGGGCGCGGCGGGTGCCGGCTCCGCCGCGGGAGGAGCAGCGGACGACCTCGCCGATCTCGCCGACGTCGACCTCGACGGCGTCGACCTCGACGGCGTGGCCGCGAGCGAATCGAGCGAGGAGTTCGAGACCGGGGCGCCGTCGGGCTCGGCGGGGGCGGACGCCGCCGAGAGCGATCCTGGGGAGGTGGGCTCCGTCGCGGACGACGCGGCCGGCGAGGGCGCGGCGGACGTGACCTCCGCGGCGAGCGGTAGCTGCGCGTCCTCCGCGTCGCGGGCCGACGCGCGGGCGGCTGGGGCGGGGAGCGGGAAGCCGCTGCTCGACGCCACGCCGCCCACCGAGGGCGAGGACTGCGGGGGCGGCACGACGACCGACCACGACGTGCGGGCCGAGGCGTGGCGTGCGGCGCTCGGCGGAGCGAGCGGCGCGACCTACGCCGACTCGGCCGTCTCCGACTTCGGGCCGGGCTGGACCGAGGCGGTGGAGACCGACGGGGGCGCCCAGCTGGGCGTGCTCAGACGCGTGCTGGAGTCGCGGCCCTACCGCCTGCTCGAGCCGGCCGACGGCGCGCTGGCCGGCAGCGGGTCCGTGGGCGACGCCCGGGTCTCGGGGGCGGTCGCCTCGGACGGGTCGTTCCTCTTCGCGTACACGCCCGAGGGCGAGGACGTCACCGTGGACCTCGACATGCTCACGGCCGAGCGGGTCCGGGCCTCGTGGGTCGACCCGCGGACCGGCGAGGTGCTGGAGGTCGAGGAGCCGGTCGAGGCGACCGGCAAGGCCGCGTTCGAGGCCCCGGCCGGCACCGGTGACGAGCGGGACTGGGTCCTCGTGCTCGACGACGAGGCCGCGGGCTACGGCGCGCCCGGCGCCGAGGTCCTCGAGGACCCCGGCTCCGCAACCCTCTCTGGCCTCTCCGACGCCTCCGAGGGCGACGACCCGGGTCCCGGCGCGAGCGGGGACGAGACGGACGGGGACGGGGCCGCTCGTTCGAGCGGACGCGTTCACGGGTCGGCCGACGCCGAGCGGCCCGGCCGTGACCGAACGGACGGCCACGGGGGCGGCGGGGCGGGCTCGCGGCCCACGCACGACCGAGCCACGCAGGACGCCGACGGGCGCGAGGACTCCGGACCCGAACGTGCCCGTGCAGGGCAGCCCGAGGAGCAGCCGTCCGACGAGGAGCCCGAGGAGCGGCCGTCCGACAAGGAGCCCGAGGAGCCCGCCGAGCCCGAGAAGCCCGAGCCCCCGAGGCCGGGCGCACCCGAGGAACCCGGGCCCGAGAAGCCGGCCGCACCGGAGAAGCCCGAGCCGGCGAGACCTGCCGAGCCCGAGAAGCCGGCCGCACCCACCTCGGGCACCTGGGACGGCCTGGCCGCGTGCGAGTCCTCCGGGAACTGGGCCATCAACACCGGCAACGGCTACTACGGCGGCCTCCAGTTCGACTCCGCCACCTGGTCGGACTTCGGCGGCACGAAGTACGCCCCGCGCGCCGACCAGGCCACGAAGGAGCAGCAGATCGAGATCGCGGAGAAGGTCCGGGACCGGCGCGGGGGCTACGGGTCCTGGCCCGCCTGTGCCCGCAAGCTCGGCCTGCCGCGCTGAGCCGTCGGTGACGACGGTGCCGCGGCCACCCGAGGGACCCCGGAGGTGCCCGGTGCGACCCCTCGGGCGATCACCCGTCGTCACGTGTCACCCTGGCGGGGGAGCCTCGTCTGACCCGACCTCCCGGCACCTCGCGCGCGCGGAGTGCCTACCCTTGACGGTCATGACCCCGTCCGAGCCCGACGCCCCGCGTATCGGGAACCGCTACCGGCTCGAGGAACGCATCGGCGTCGGGGCGATGGGCGCCGTGTGGCGGGGGACCGACGAGCTGCTGAACCGGACGGTCGCCGTCAAGGAGCTGATCGCGGCGGCCGCGCCCGTCGGCGGCAACGGGGCCGACGCCGCCGAGGAGTCCCGCCAGCGCCTGCTGCGCGAGGGCCGGATCGGGGCACGGCTGCAGCACGCGCACGTCATCAGCATGTTCGACGTCGTCGTGCACGACGAGCGGCCGTGGCTGGTCATGGAGTACCTCCCGTCGCGCTCGCTCGCGGTGGTGCTGGGGGAGAAGGGCCCGATGGAGCCGCGCGAGGTCGCGGCGATCGGTCTGCAGGTCGCCGACGGGCTGGCGGCCGCGCACGCCGCCGGCGTGGTGCACCGCGACATCAAACCCGGCAACGTCCTGATCGCCGAGGACGGCCGCGCCAAGATCACCGACTTCGGCGTCTCGCGCGCGGTCGACGACGTCCAGCTCACCCGCACGGGCATGATCGCCGGGACCCCTGCCTTCCTCGCGCCGGAGGTCGCGCGCGGGCAGGAACCGACCTCGGCGTCCGATGTCTTCGCCCTCGGCGCGACCCTCTACGCCGCGGTCGAGGGCGAGCCGCCCTTCGGGCTCGACGACAACGCCTACGCCCTGCTGCACAAGGTCGCCACCGGCGCCGTCCGGCCCCCGGAGCACGCGGGCCCGTTGACCGCGCTGCTCATGCGCCTGCTGTCCAACGAGCCGACCGACCGGCCCACCGCCGCCCAGGCCCGGGACGCCCTGGCCGCGATCGCGGGCGGCAGCTCGGCGCCCGGGCCGGCCGCGACCGCGCCGATCACCACCCGCGTGATGCCGCCGCCGCGAAAGCCCGCGGCCAAGCCCGGCCCGCGCACGCTCACGGACATGCCGGCGCCGCCGGTCGTCGTGCCGCCGGGGTCGGAGCGGCCACCGGCCGGGGGGAAGCCGCGGGGGCGGCGGCTGCTGCCGTTCGTCCTCGGCGCGCTCGTGCTGCTCGTGGTGGGGGTCGGTGTTGCGATCGGAGCCATCCGCGCGGCCGACAACGGCGACCAGAACGGCGGGGCGGCCGTGCCGCCGGTCGCCGCGCCGACGACCACGCCGTCGGCGAGCCCGACCACCGCGCCCACGACGACCCCGCGCACGACCACCCCGTCGCCCTCGCCCTCGACCTCGACCAGCGCGGCCTCCGACACGGACGCGGTGTCCTTCGTGCAGCGCTACTACAGCCTCCTGCCCGACAACCCCGACGCCGCCTTCTCGCTGCTCGGGTCGCAGGCGCAGGCGGCCTCCGGCGGGATCGACGGCTTCCGCCGCTTCTACGGCGGGATGAGCGAGGTGGAGATCCAGAACGCCCGGTCCACGGGGCAGGGCCAGGTCACGGGCACGATCGTCTTCACCCGCAACGACGGCTCCACCACCAGCGAGCCCTACACGTTCCGGGTCGGCACGGGCAGCGACGGCAACCAGCTCATCCAGTCCTTCTCCCGGGCCTGACCGGTCCCGCACGCTCGCTCCGAGCGACAGGAGGGCTGCACGGCCGGCGCTCCCGTCCCGTCCAGATCGATCTCGGGCAGCGCCCGCGCGCAGCCATGATCACTCCGAGGGGCACACCGCGGCTCGTCCGGCAGCGCTCCCGTCCCGCTCGCCTCGATCACGAGCTCGACCGGCGGCCATGATCATTGCGAATGTCACCGGACCGCTTCTCGACCAGCGCTCCTGTCCCCGTCGCAGTGATCAGCGGGACCGCGGCGCGGCCGCGGGCATTCACGCGGTCCGAGAGGCGGGCTCCGTGAGGTGGCCCGTCACCCACCGCACCACCTCGGCGGTGAACTCGGCCCGGTTGGCGACGGCATGGGTCTCGTGGCCCTCGTCGTCGAACAGGAGGAAGTTCGGGGCCGCCCCGCGGGCCCGCAGCGCCTCCACGATCTGCTCGGCCTCGCCCAGCGGGACGTTGGTGTCGTAGGCCCCGTGCACGACCATCAGCGGCGCGCTGATCCGGTCGGCGCGGTGGATGGGGGAGAGCGCGCGCAGCAGCTCGCCGTCCCGCTCCGGGTCGCCGTACTTGGTGGTGGCGGCCGCGGCGATCCACGGCTCGGTGTCGGAGTAGAAGGTCTGCAGGTCGGACATGCCACACACGTCGACGCCCACGGCGAACAGCTCGGGGAACCACGCGAGCGCGACGAGCGTGAGGTACCCGCCGTAGGAACGCCCGGACACACCGATCCGGTCCGGGTCGGCGAGCCCCGACGACGTCAGGAAGCCGACCGCCGCCCGCACGTCCGTGATGGCGGTGAAGCGCCGGTCCAGGTCGTCCGCCTGCGAGAACACGCGCCCGAACCCGGCCGAGCCCCGGACGTTGGGCGCGAAGACCTGCACGCCCGCGGCGACGAGCGCCTGGAACAGCGGCTGGAAGACCGGGCGCTCCTGCGCTTCCGGCCCGCCGTGCAGCCACACCAGGGTCGGGGCGGCGCCGAACCCGCCGCGCGGGCGGAACAGCCAGCCCGTCAGCGTCAGACCGTCCTCCGCGCGGAACTCGTGCAGCGTGGGGTCGACGAGCTGCTCGAGCGCGTCGAAGGTGTCGGGGAGCAGCGGGGTGGGCTCGGCGAGGGGGACGTCGAGCGCGATCCGGGCGACGTGCGGCGGCACCGCGGGCCCCTCGCTGCCGACGAGCAGCGCCTGGCCGTCGCGGGTGAACGCCAGCCCCGTCACGACGTCGCCGGGGTGGTCGGGCACCGGGTCGGTGAGTCCGGTGCGCAGGTCGACGAGCTCGAGCTCGGAGCGGCCGTCGACGTTCCAGACGAGCGCGGCGCGGGCCCCGGCCGGGTCGAGGGCGACCTGGTCGAGGTCGTCGTGTCCTCTGCAGGCGACCTCCCACGCCAGGGAGACCTCGCCGCCGGAGGCGTCGTCGCCCAGCGAGCACGCCAGCAGCGCCGGACGGTCCCGGCCCGCGTCCGTGTGCAGGTAGAGGACACCGCCCGTGACGCCGAAGCGCGCGTCGGCCACCGTGGCGTCGTGCCCGGGGAGCAGATCGGTGCGCCGTCCGGTCCACAGGTCGATGAGCTCGAGGGTGCGGGCGCCGCGGCGCCCGGTGCGCAGGACGGCACGCCGGCCGTCCCGGGTGACCGCGCAGACCACGGCCGACGGGCCGGAACCGAGGACGATCGAGGAGCCGTCCCGGACGTCGACGAGGCAGGCCGTGCCGGAGCCGTCGCCCCCCGAGGCACGGTCCGAGTAGATGGTGACGCCGAGCTGGCGGCCGGTCGGGGACCACGCCCCGAGCGTGACGGCGGAGGAGCCGGCAGCGATCTCGCGCCGCTCGGCGCCGTCGGGGGACAGCAGGAGGACCCGGGTCCGCTCCCCGCCGCCGGGAGCGACCTCGCAGGCCACGAACGAGCCGTCCGGGCACCAGCTCAACGCCTTGACGTCGCAGGCCACGGCCGCGTCCACCTCGGTGTCCAGCGGCGCGGCGGGCTGCTCGGCGGGCCGCTCGCCGGCCGGCATGGGGCCCACGTAGGCGCGCGGGCGCCCGTCGCGGTCGGAGATCCAGGCCAGCAGCGTGCCGTCGGGGGAGGGCAACGCGGAGCGGTACGCGGGGGTGAAGAGGTGTTCGTCCAGCTCACCGGCCAGCTGCGCGCGCCGCCGGTCGGTGAAGGTATCCACGTTGACACCGTTCATGAGCTAGATCCCCCTCTCCTGTAACCACATCTCCAGCAGTGCCACCTGCCACAACGCGTTCGAGCCCAGGTTGGTGCGCCGGGTGTTCGGATCCGCGAGCATACGGTCGAGCCAGTCGCCCCGGACAAGGCCCCGCGCCTTGGCCACCGGGTCGGTGACGGCGTCGCGCACCCGCTCGAGGAACGGTCCTTCCAGGTGACGGATGGCGGGCACCGGGAAATACCCCTTGGGCCGGTCGATCACCTCGTCCGGGACGACGCCGCGGGCCGCCTCCTTGAGGATGCCCTTGCCGCCGAGCGCGAGCTTCAGTTCTGGTGGGCACGCCGCCGCGAGCTCGACGAGCTCGTGGTCGAGGAACGGCACGCGTGCCTCGAGTCCCCAGGCCATCGTCATGTTGTCGACGCGCTTGACCGGATCGTCCACGAGCATGATCGTGCTGTCCAGCCTCAGTGCGGCGTCCAACGTCCCGTCGGCACCCGGCATTCCGAAGTGCTCGGCGATGAACTCCCGGCTGGGGTCGTGGTCGAGCAGCCATTCGGGCTCGAGGATGTCGGCCAGCTCGCCGTGCGGGCGGTCGGTGAACACCGCCTGGTAGGCCTGCACGGCCTGGTCACGGGGGGTGTCGCGCAGCGGCGGGTACCAGTCGTAGCCGGCGAACACCTCGTCGGCGCCCTGGCCGGACTGCACCACGGTCACGGACTTCGACACCTGCTCGGACAGCAGGTAGAAGGCCACGCAGTCGTGGCTGACCATCGGCTCCGCCATCGCCGTGATCGTCTCGTCGACGGCCGGGAGCATCCGCGCCGGGTCGACGAGGATCTGCTGGTGGTCGGTGGCGAACTCCTTCGCCACGATGTCGGAGAACTCGAACTCGTCGCCCTTCTCGCCGCCGGCGGCGTGGAAGCCGACCGAGAAGGTCTTCAGCCCGGTCTGCCCCTCCTGCGCCAGCAGCGCCACGATCAGCGACGAGTCCAGCCCGCCGGAGAGCAGCACGCCCACCGGCACGTCGGCGACCATCCGGCGCCGCACGGCCGTGCGCAGGCCGTCGAGCACGGCCTCCTTCCAGTCCGTGACGCCCAGCTCGGGGCGGCGCTCGTGCACGGGGCGCCAGTACACGTGGTCGGAGTGCCGGCCGTCGGGCTCGTAGGTCCGCACGGTGGCGGGCGGCAGCTTGGCGACGCCCGCGAGGATCGTCCGCGGGGCCGGCACCACCGAGTGGAAGGTCATGTAGTGGTGCAGCGCCACGGGGTCGAGCGAGGTGTCGACGCCGCCGGCCTCCAGCAGCGCGGGGAGCGACGAGGCGAACCGCAGTACGCCCGCCCCTTCGGTCAGGTAGAGCGGCTTGATCCCCAGCCGGTCGCGGGCGAGCACGAGCCGCCCGCTGTCCCGCTCGGCCACGGCGAACGCGAACATCCCGAGGAAGTGCTCGACGCACCCGGGGCCCCAGTGTGCGTACGCCTTGAGCACGGTCTCGGTGTCGGAGTCGGAGAAGAACGTGTAGCCCGCCGCCTCGAGCTCGCGGCGCAGGTCCTTGTAGTTGTAGATGCAGCCGTTGAACACCACGGCCAGCCCGAGCGCGGAGTCGACCATGGGCTGGGCACCCCGCTCGGACAGGTCGATGATCTTCAACCGCCGGTGGCCCAGCGCGATCGGGCCGGCCGCGTGGACCCCGGTCCCGTCCGGGCCGCGACGTTCCATCGCCTTGACGATCCGGGCGACGACGGCCGGGTCCGCCGGTCCGCCGTCGAACCGCATCTCACCGGCGATTCCGCACATGTGGCTCCCTCCTACTGCCGACGATCCCGGGCGACTACCGCAGGATCCAGGTGTCCTTGGCGCCGCCGCCGCGCGACGAGTTGACGATCATGCTGCCGGGGGGCGCGACCCGCGACAACGCCGCGGGGACGACGTCGAGGTGCGCCCGGCCCCCGTACTGGCTCTGGAACACGAAGGCCCGCAGGTCGACGGCCCGCGGCTCCAGCCGGTTCCCGGAGAAGGTCGGGTGCGTGGACAGCGACACCATGTCCTGTGCCACCCACTTGGCGGGCTCGGTCCGGATGAGCTTCTCCACCTCGGTGAGCTCCGAGCGCTCGGCGTGCGGACCGATCACGATCCCGCTGCCCCCGTAGCCGTCGACGGGCTTGAGCACGAGCTCGTGGAGACGGTCGAGCACCTCGGCCCGCCGCTCGTCGTCGACGCACGGATAGGTGGGGACGCCGTCCAGCAGCGGCGACTCGTCGAGGTAGTAGGTGATCATGTCGGGGACGTAGGCGTAGACGAGCTTGTCGTCGGCCACGCCGTTGCCCAGCGCGTTGAGCAGCGCGACCCTTCCTCGGGACACCGCGGCGGCCAGCGCGCGCCCGATCGGCCGCATGTCGGCGCCCCGGGCCTTCATCAGGTCGTTCTCGTCCATCCGACGGTAGAGCGCGGAGAGCCGCCGCTTCCCGCCCGTCGTGACCAGGTAGACGCCCTCGTCGGTGACCTGCAGGTCGCGCGGCGTCACCACCGGCACGCCCATCTGCTCGGCGAGCAGCCGGTGCTCGAAGAAGGCCGAGTCCGAGGGGCCCGACGACAGCAGCGCCACCTCGTCGGCCCCCGGGCTGGCCGCGTCGGTCGCCGAGAGCAGCGCGGCCCGCAGCCGCCCGGGCACGTCCTCCAGCCCGACGACGCCCGTCGGCGGCTCCAGGTCGCTCATCACGCTGCGGACCAGGCGGCGGCTCATGATCGAGTAGCCGATGCCGGACGGCACGCGCAGGTTGTCCTCGAGCACGAGCCAGTGGTCGGGTGCGTCGCGGACCAGGTCGATCCCGGCCACGGCGATCCGCACGACGTCGCCGGGCACGATCTCGCCCCGGCGGTTGCGGCCCGGCGCGCCGTCGACCACGGCGGCCGGGACGACCCCGTCGTGCACGATGCGACGCTCGCCGTAGACGTCCCGGACGAACAGCTCCAGGGCCCGGACCCGTTGCGCGAGCCCCTCCTCGAGGACGTGCCAGTCCTCGGCGCCGACGATCCGCGGCACGAGGTCCAGCGGGAAGAGCCGGCCCTCCGCGGTGCCGTCCTCGGGGCCGAAGGTCACCCCGCGCGCCCGCTGCTCGGTCGCCAGCGCGGACTCCGCGGCGACCATCCCGCGTCGCCCGAGGCGTTCCAGGGCCCGGAACATCCAGCCGTACTGCGGCAGCACCGTGCCACCGCTGCTGACGGCCTCGTCGAAGCCCTCCGGGCGGTACTCGGCGAGCAGCTCGCGGGCGAGCGGCACCTCGACCGGCGGCTCGATGGACAGCTGCCGGCCCTGGGTGTTCGCGACGAGGGCGTCGACGACGTCGGTCAGCCGGCCACGGCGGCCGTACATCCGTCGCTGCCGCGCGGCGCCGCTCCCGCGCTCCAGGGTGGCGCGCGACAGGGTGAGGACCTGCTCCCAGTCGCCGAGCTCCTCCAGCTGCGGGCGCAGCATCTCGACGAGCTGCCCGACGAGCAGCGGCGGGGAGACGAGCGAGGGGCCGACCAGGTCGACCAGGTCGCCCTCCAGGCCCGACCGCGCGGCACGCCAGCTCGCCGAGCGCAGCAGCTCCTGCCGGCTCGTCGGCAGCGGGACGCCCTGGTCCAGGTCCCGGCGGGCCCGGCAGACCAGGGCGCGGAACAGCCCCGCGATGAGGACGACGTCGTCGACCTCGGTGCAGGCGTCGCACACCCGCAGCTCGACGGTCGGCACGTGCGCGCTCGGCCGGATGTCGAAGTAGAGCATCCCGGGGTCGCTGATCGTGCCCGACGCGATCAGCTCCCGGACCATCGCGTCGTACTCGGCGGCGGTCTCGACCATCG
Organism: Pseudonocardia kujensis; assembly: GCF_021283305.1. Lineage (GTDB taxonomy): Bacteria > Actinomycetota > Actinomycetes > Mycobacteriales > Pseudonocardiaceae > Pseudonocardia > Pseudonocardia kujensis. Next base: position 51,066 of record NZ_JAJSOK010000009.1, on the reverse strand, counting down.
CCGGCGGGCCGGAGGTCGGCCAGCGCGACCAGACCATGCTGCGGTAGCTCGCGTAGCCGGTGTCGTTGCCGCGCCAGTACGGCGAGCTGGCCGACAGCGCGAGCAGGATGTGCAGGTAGGGGGCCACGCGCCGGACGACCTGCACAGCGGTGTCCCGGTCCGGCACGTCGACGTGCACCTGCGCGCCGCAGATGTGCTGCTCGCGCACGAGCATCTGGTACTCGTGCTGCATCTTCTCGTAGCGGGCCCCGGCGGAGACGTCCTCGCCGGTCAGGTCGACGAGCGGGACGGTGCCGGCGGCGACGATCCCGAGCCCGTGCGGCTCGGCGACGCTCTCCAGCTTCCGCCGCAGCCGGCGCAGGTGCCCGCCCAGCTCGTCGAGGGTCTCGCAGACCGGCGTGTTCGTCTCGACCAGCGAGCGCTGCAGCTCCCGCGCGAACTCGGCCCCGTCCAGCTGCGGCTGGAGGGCGTCGACCTCGGGCGCGGCGCGCCGCGTCTCGAGGTCCACGACGTGGAACTCCTCCTCGACCCCGAGAAGGGGTTTCCCGGCGCCACTCATGCGGGTGACGCTAGGGGGCGATTGTTACGGGCGGATAGCCTGCGGGCGGGGGGCTCCGCACGCCGGCGGTCACCGGCCGTCGTAGGCGGCCTCGAAGAAGGCGAGCTCGAGGTCGACGGCCTCGGCGAAGTGTCGGGCGAGCCGGCGCGGGTCGCGGGCCTGCGGCGCGGAGCGGTCCAGCTCGGCTCGCAGGAACCCGACCCAGGCCTCGAACTCGGGGCCGCGGTGCAGCTCGATCCAGCCGCGGGCGATCGGGTCGGTCGGTAGCGGTCCACGGGGACGGGATGCCCAGTCGAGGTAGAGCCATTCCGCGACGACGAGCACGGTGACGATCTCGGGGTAGCTCGCGTCCGCCCGGACGCCGTCCATCAGGTCGAGGAAGCCCTGGGTCGGGGCGGCGCGCTCCGGGGCCGTCCGCTCGGCGTCGGGCACGCCCAGCAGGTCGAACGAGCGGTGGAAGTAGTCGTGCTCGTCGCCGGCGACCAGGCCCGCCTGGCGGGCGTGCACCACCCGCGCGGCGGGATCGTCGCAGGTGGCGACGGCCGCGCCCAGCAGGGCCAGGAAGGCGTCGCAGAACTGGTAGTCCTGCACGAGATAGCGGCGCAGGACGTCGGGCGCGACGGTCCCGGACCACAGCTCCTCGACGAACCGGTGGCCGACGGCCGCGTCCCAGGTCTCCCGGCCGGACTCGCGCAACTCCTGCGAAAAGCTCACGGGCCCGACCCTAGGAGACGGCGGGCGGACCGGGGTCGCGCCGGCGGGGCCAGGGCACGCCGGGGTGGGGCGAGCGCGCCTGCGCCTCGGCCCCGGTCAGCTCGCCGGCGGCGACGGCGCGGGCGAGGGCGGCCACCGTCGTCAGCTCGTCGTGCTGGGCGCGGGCCTGCGCGGGCGTCATCGGCTCGCCGTGGCCCGGGACGTAGGTGTCCGCCTGGAGCGCGAGCAGGGCGGCGACGGCGCCGGCCCAGGTCAGCGGGTGGGCGTCCTCGTGGTCGGGCGGCGCACCGGATTCCAGCAGATCACCGGCGAACAGCACGCCGGCGTCGGGGACGTGCACCGCCAGGTCGTGGTCGGTGTGCCCGGGACCGGGCGTGACCAGCAGGACCTCCCGCCCACCGAGGTCCAGCGTGGCCGGCGCGGGGTCCGGCGGCACGGGCTCGGTCGCCGCCAGCGCCGCGGCCGTCGCCCGGTTCCCCGCGCTGCGGTAGTGCGCGACCCACCGCGCGCGCTGCGTGGCCCCGGTGCGCTCCAGCGCGGCCCGACACGCCGGGTGTGCGAGCACCGGGGCCGGCAGGAACGCGGCGCTGCCGAAGCAGTGGTCGAAGTGGGCGTGGGTGAGCACGACCGTCACCGGCAGCGTGGTCACCGCACGCACCGCGGCGGCCAGCTCGGCGCCCTGCTCGCGGTCGCCCCGGGTGTCGATCACCAGCGCGCGCTCCGCCCCGAGGACCAGGCCCGTGGTCAGGTCCAGCTCGGCGTGCCGGCGGGCGAGGACGCCGTCACCGAGCTCGAGCCACGTCACCGGGACTGGGCCCGGGCGGACGCGTACTCCTCGGGCGTGTTGACGTTCACCAGCGCGCGGAGCTCCGGGTCGCGCTCGCGCAGGACGGGATCGGCCAGGAGCTCGGCCTCGTCGGCGCGGTGGACGTCGACCGTCGCGAACAGGTCCGGCGGGCGGCTGCGCCCCTCCGCGATCAGCTCGGCGACGACCGGGGCGAGCGCGGTGCGGTACGCCGCGGCGAGCGGCTGGTGGTGCCCGTGCGCGACCGGCAGCAGCACGGCGTGCCCCCCGAGCAGCGCGATCACCCGCCGCACGTAGGCCTCGTGCAGGAAGGGCAGGTCGACCGAGGCCACGAACGCGACCTCGGCCCGGGTCTCGACGGCCGCCAGACCGACGGCGATCCCCTGCAGCGGCCCGCGCCCCTCGACCGGGTCCTCGGCGGTCTCGATCCCGGCCGGCAGCGGGGGCAGCTCCTGGCCCGGCGCACGCACCACGACCACCGGCCCGTCGACGACCGCGCCCACGACGCCGCACACGCGGTCCAGCAGGGTGGTCCCGTCCCAGTCCAGCCAGGCCTTCGAGCGGCCCATCCGCGACGAGCGCCCGCCCGCCAGCACGATCCCCGCCGCTGCCACGGGCCGGACCCTACCGGCGGGCCCGGTCGCCACGGCATTACCTCCGACGTCGTCGACCGGCGGCCCGCGGGACAGCAGGCTCGGTGCCATGACGAACACCACGACCGACATCACCACCGACATCACCACCGACGTCGTCGCCCGCTACCTGACCGCCTGGAACACGACCGACGGTCGTCCCCGCGCGAAGGCCGTCGCCGCGGTGTTCACCGAGGACGCCCGCTACGTCGACCCGCTCGCCGACGTCACCGGGCACGAGGCCATCACCGCGCTCATCGGCGGCGTCCACGCCCAGTTCCCCGGCTTCGTGTTCGGCCCGGTGGGGGATCCCGACGCCCACCACGACGTCGTCCGGTTCCGGTGGGGGCTCGGCCCGGACGGCGCCGGCGAGCCGCCGGTCATCGGAGCCGACGCCGTCACCCTCGCCCCCGACGGTCGCATCGCCCTGGTGGTGGGCTTCCTCGACAGGGTCCCCGCCTGACGACCCGCGAGTCGAGCCGTGGGCTCCCGCGAGTCGGTAGTTCTGACACCGCGAGTCGGTAGTTCTGACACCGCGAGTCGGTAGTTCTGACACCGCGAGTCGGCAGTTCTGACACCGCGAGTCGGCAGTTCCAGGCCACCGAGTCGCACATGCCGGGTGACCCGGGATGCGCGACTCGGCCGGTCGAGACCGCCGACCAGCGGGTCGGACGGCCGGGTCGGAACGGCCGGGTCACACGGCCACCCGCATGACCCGGCCCCGGGCGCCGGTCCCGCCGCCCAGGACGTCGGCGGTGCCGGCGGCCCAGCGGGCGGCGGACCAGGTCGCGGCCAGGGCGTCGAGACAGTCGTCGAGCCGGGCGCCCTCGGGCAGGTCGGCCAGCGCCCGGGCCGGGTCCACCCAGCGGGTCAGCGCCGCGATGCGCTGGCCCGCTCCCCGGGCCGTCTTCTTCGACGCGAACGCGGTCCCGGGCGCCAGCCCGCGCACCGCCAGTTCGGGATGCACCTCGACCACGTTGTCCGGCAACGGGTGGATCGCGTCCCACGACAGGATCTGCCGACGGATGTTGTAGGTCTGGATGCTGATCCCGCGCCCGGTCAGCTCCCGCGCCCGCCGCACCGCCTCCTCGTGCGTCGGCTCGAGCAGCACCTCCCGCGGCGGCGCCGGGAACACCGAGGACCGCGCGCGGCCGAGCCGGGCCGCACACAGGGCGTCGCACTCCCGGGGTGTGCCGTCGACGGGCAGCGCGAGCGGGATGTCGACGCCGACGGCCGCGCACCCGGCGGTCAGCTCGACCACCTCGGCGGCGCCCGCCACCACGGCCCAACGCACCGTCCACCGGGGCGCGCGCCCGCGCAGGAGCACCACCACCCAGCCCCCGGGCACCCCGTCCACCCCGGCGATCCCGCTCATGAGGCAGGATTCTCGCCGTGCGCGTCTACCTCGGCAGCGACCACGCCGGCTTCGAGCTGAAAGGCCGGCTCTCCGAGCACCTCAAGGGTGCGGGCCACGACGTCGTCGACGTCGGCGCCCTGACCTACGACCCCGACGACGACTACCCGGCCTTCTGCATCGACACGGCCCGCCGGGTCGTCGGCGACCCGGGCAGCCTCGGCGTCGTCATCGGCGGCTCCGGCAACGGCGAGCAGATCGCGGCGAACAAGGTCAAGGGCATCCGCGCCGCCCTCGCCTGGAGCACCGAGACGGCGAAGCTCGCCCGCGAGCACAACGACGCCCAGGTCGTCGGGATCGGCGCCCGCCAGCACAGCGAGGAGGAGGCGCTCGCGATCGTCGACGCCTTCCTCGCCACCCCGTTCTCCGGGGGTGAGCGGCACCAGCGCCGCATCGACCAGCTCGCCGCCTACGAGCAGACGGGCGCGACCGCCGGGCAGGCCTGATGCCCGAAGGGCACACGCTGCACCGGCTGGCGCGGCGCCACCAGGCGCTGTTCGCGAAGCGGCCGGTGGCGGTGAGCAGCCCGCAGGGCCGGTTCGCCGACTCCGCCGCGCTGCTCGACGGCCAGGTGCTGACCCGCGCCGAGGCGCACGGCAAGCACCTGTTCCACCGGTTCGGCCCGGACCTCGTGGTGCACGTGCACCTCGGTCTCTACGGGACGTTCGACGACGGCGAGCTGCCCGCCCCCGCGCCGCGCGGCCAGCTGCGACTGCGGTACGTCGGCGAGACGCACTTCGCCGACCTGCGCGGCCCCACCACCTGCGAGCTGCTCACCCGCGCCGAGGTCAAGGCGATCCGGGACCGGCTGGGACCCGACCCGCTGCGCCGGGACTTCGACGCCGAGCGGGTGTGGGCGCGGATCTCGCGGAGTTCCTCGCCGCTGGCCACGCTGCTGATGGACCAGAAGGTGCTCGCCGGCGTCGGCAACGTCTACCGCGCCGAGCTGCTGTTCCGGCACGGGCTGGACCCGCAGATCCCCGGCCGCGCGCTCGACCGCGGCACCTGGGACGCGATGGCCCCGGACCTCGTCGCCCTGATGAAGGACGGGGTGCGCCGCGGCCGGATCGACACCGTCCGCCCCGAGCACGACCCGCGCCGCAAGGGGCAGGCCGCGCGGAAGGACCGGCACGGCGGTGAGGTCTATGTCTACCGCCGCGCCGGGATGCCCTGCCTGGTCTGCGGCACCGAGGTGCGCACCTCCACCCACGCCGCCCGCAACCTCTTCTGGTGCCCCACCTGCCAGGCCTGACCTGCGCACCGTGCGCGAACGTGGTCTACACCCACCGCCGCGCCGGGCAGGCCTGCCTCGTGTGCGGCACGCCGATCGCCCGCGCGAGGCACCTGGCCCGGAACCTCTGCTGGTGCCCGACCTACCAGGCGGGGTGCTCAGGCGGGCACGGCCTCCAGCACGACCAGCCCCAACGGCGACGCCGTCGGCACGATGCGCCGCAGCGTGAACCCGGCCGAGGCGAACAGCTCCCCGAACTCCCGCCCGGTGCGCTCGCACCCGGTGGCGAGCAGCAGCATCGTCACGTCGAGCCGGATGACCGCGGGCCCGTCCGCGGCCCGCTCCGGCAGCATCGCGTCGACCACCAGCAGCGTCCCGTCCGGGCCCATCGCCTCCCGGCAGCGGGTGAGGATGCGGCGTGCGTCGGCGTCGTCCCAGTCGTGGAGGATCCAGGAGAGCAGGTACGCGTCGCCGCCCGCCGGGACCCCGGCGAAGAAGTCGCCGGCGACGACCTCGGTGCCTTCCGGCACCCGGGCCGAGGCCACCACCTCGGCGCGGTCGAAGAGCACGCCCGACACCCCGGACGTGGCGGTGAGGATCGCGGAGAGCAGGACGCCGAAACCGCCGCCGACGTCGACCAGCCTGCGGAACCGGCCGAAGTCGTAGACGGCGAGGACGTCGGCCGCCGCCCGGGCCGAGCGGTCCACCATGCTGGCCTGGAAGGCGGCGAGCTCCGCGGGATGCTGCGCGAGGTGCTCGAAGAAGGGTTCACCGCGGGCCCGCTCGAACGCCACCCCGCCCTCGCGCACCGCTTCGGCCAGTGCGGGTGCGGCCGTCGCGTAGACGCCGCCGCGCGCCCGGACCACGCCGCGCAGCGAACCGGGGACGTCCGAGCGCAGCAGCCGCCCGCTGGGGGTCAGCGAGAACGTGCCGTCCGGGAACTCGACGAGCACACCCTCCGCGACCAGCAGGCGCAGCACCCGGCTCAGCGGTCCGGGCCGGGCGCCGACCTCCGCGGCCAGCCGCTCGGCGTCGCAGGCGCCGCGGTCGAGCACGTCGGCCACCCCGAGCTCGGCCGCGACGTGCAGCGCGGCGGTGACGAGATAGCCGTCGGCGAGTCGGTTGAGGCGGGCGGCGGCGTCGGCCACCGGGGCGTCGTTCGTCGGGGTCGGCGTCGTGCCGGGCGTCGTCGGGGCGACCATGGGTGACCTCCTGTCGTCGACACGCAGGAGACAGCGCCGGGGGGACCGGAGATACGGCAGAAGGACCCGGAAAAGCACGACCGGCCCGGGACGAAGCACTCCGGGCCGGTCAGTGGAGGAGGGCCGGGCGAACCGGCCTGACGTCTGGCTCGACGTTGTGTTACCCGCAGATCAGAAGTCGAAACCTCCGCCGCCGCCGTCGAAGCCACCGAAGTCGCCGAAGTCGCCCCCGCCCATGTCGCCGCCCATGTCGCCGGGGTCGCCGCCCATGTCGCCGGGGTCGCCCCCGGCCATGTCCGCGGCCATCGCGTCGGAGTAGCCGTCGGCGTACGCGCTGCCGGCCATGCCGGAGAACATCGCGCTGAACAGCAGGGCCGAGCCGACGCCCCAGGCGCCGGCGACCAGGGCCGGCTTCCACCACGGCTGGCTGTACCAGCCGGCGGGCACCGGCCGCCCGGCGACGTTGCCACCGGGGTAGTAGTGCGCGTTGCGCTCGGAGGGGTTCGGCGAGGCGCTGTAGTGCTGGCCCTCGACGTCGACCTCGCGCTCCTCGGTCACCGCGCCCGCGCGCGCCTGGCCGGGCAGCGGCGGCAGGTCGGGACCGGGGTCGAGGTCCATCGCGGTGCGCGCCGCGCGGACGTAGTAGAGGCCCTCGTAGGCCGTCTCGGTGACGCCCCGGGCCTGGGCGGGCGTGCGGGCCTGCTCGAGCTGCGAGCCGGCCGCGTTGTAGCGCTCGGACGCGTCGGCGAGGGCCTGCTTGGCCGCCTCGTTGGTCCCGACGAGGTTGAGCACCTGGCCGCCGAGGCGCTCGACCCAGCGGCGGGCGTCGGCCTTGGCGTCCTCGAGCTCGCGGGCCTGGCCGGCGTTGCGGTTGCGGACCAGCCAGACGACGCCCGCCACCACGGCGAGCAGCAGGACGATGGTCACGAGGTCCACGGGTTCTCCTTGTCGGGGGGTTGTGCACACCGACAACGGACAGACCGGCACGAACGTTCCCGGGCCCCGGCGCGTCTAGGCTCGTGGCCGTGTCGGACAGCAAACCCGTCGAGGCCTGGATGACCGACATGGACGGCGTGCTCGTCCATGAGGGGAGCATCATCCCCGGCGCGGACGCCTTCGTGAACCGTCTCCGCGAGACGGGCACCCCGTTCCTGGTGCTCACCAACAACTCGATCTACACCCCGCGTGACCTGCAGTTCCGGCTGCGTAACTCGGGCATCGACGTGCCGGTCGAGTCCATCTGGACCTCCGCGCTGGCCACCGCCGCCTTCCTCGACAACCAGCGGCCCGCCGGCTCGGCCTACGTGGTCGGCGAGGCCGGTCTGACGACCGCGCTGCACGAGATCGGCTACGTGCTCACCGAGTCGGACCCGGACTACGTCGTGCTGGGGGAGACGCGGACCTACAGCTTCGAGGCGGTCACGACGGCGATCCGGCTGGTGGACCGCGGTGCCCGGTTCGTCGCGACGAACCCGGACCCGACCGGCCCGTCCAACGAGGGGATCCTGCCCGCCACGGGCTCGGTCGCCGCGCTGATCACCCGGGCCACCGGCGTCGACCCGTACTTCGTGGGCAAGCCGAACCCGCTGATGATGCGCGCGGCGCTCAACCGGCTCGAGGCGCACTCCGAGACCACGGTCATGATCGGCGACCGGATGGACACGGACGTCGTGGCCGGCATGGAGGCCGGGATGCGGACGGTGCTGGTGCTGTCCGGGATCATGCGTGCCGACGCCGTCGACCGCTACCCGTTCCGGCCGACGCGCGTGATCGGGTCGGTCGCCGAGCTCGTCGACGAGATCTGAGGGACGAGATCCGAGGACCCGGCGGGCCGACCCGGGCGGGCCACCCCGGCGGGGCCCACCCGCGGGGGCCCGCGGCCGGGGTGGGTGGGGGTCTACCGGCCGCGGGGGGGGGGGGCACGCCCGCGCCCGATCCGAAGATCGAACCGGCGGCGCGCCCCGGGAGATGACTCGGCTGGTTCATCCGCGGCGTTACGCGACGTCACGCGGCTGTCGACCGCTGTTCGGGATGGTCCGGGGCGCCCCGGGAGCCCCGGACCGCCACGCCGTCCCACGGCGGGCCCGAGCGGGAGGGCGGTCGCCCGTGGCGTCCGTTCCCGCCGTCCCGCTCCCGAGCGCGAGCGGCCGTGGCGGAACTCCGTGTCCTTCCGCGGCACCGACACACCGCCCCGCGCTTGCGAACCACATCGATGTCATTACCCTCGGCAGCATGAGCGACACCCTCTGGTGGAGCTGCGCCGACTGTGGCTCCTACGCCGAACTGCCCGCCGACGAGTCCGACGGCTTCGACATCGGCTGTCCGGACTGCCGGAGCCCGATGACGGCGCAGTGGTTCTGGGACGACCGGGCCGGCGAGGCCGCCTGACTCACCCGGCGTTCGGGTCGCCCGCGGGGTCGAGCAGCTCCGCGGGCAGGTCGCGGTACGGCCGCCAGTCGGCGGGCGTGGGTCCGTCGGTCCGGGCGAGCTGACGCAGCGTGACGGCCACGACCGCGCGTCCGAGGGGATCGTGCGGGAGCTCGGCGGGCGCCCGACCGGCGCGTACCGCGTCTCGCACGGACTCCTTGAGCGCTCGCAGCAGGGGGTCGCCGACGGCGTCGAGCAGGGCGTCGAACGCGGCGAGGCGGTCCGCGGCGAAGGGGTGCGGCCGCCCGAGATGATCGGCCGCGGGATGCGCGGGATAGGCGTGCGCGACGGCCTCGTGCCCCGCCGGGAGCGGCACGGTCGGCCCGGGCCCGCGGCCGATCAGGTGCGGGAGCAGGTGGGTGTGCGGGCCGAGCGGCGACCGCTCGTCCGGCCCCGGGATCGGGGAGTACACCTCGACCCGGCCCACGGCCGTCAGGAACACCCGGTGCGGGCTGCGGGCGACCAGCTCCCGAGCGAGGGCGGTGTCGAACAGCGACCGCCCGGCGTGCGTGCCGACCAGGGCCAGCAGCTCCGGGTCCGCGGTCCGGACGCACGCGTCGACGGTCGGGGTGCCCAGGCCCAGGTCGACGAGCACGGCCCCGCGGTCGGCGGCGCGCAGGGCGTCGGCGTCGGGCCCGAGCTCCGTGACCGTCGTCCGCCCGGCGCAGTGGGCCTCGTCCTCCGGGAGACAGAACGCGACGGCCTGGGTCCAGCGCAGCCCCGGCCTGGCGGGCGTCTCGTACGCGGCCAGGACGGCCGACGGCGGCGGGTCGAGCCGGATCCCGCCGCGGCCCGTGACGACCGTGTCGGCGTCGCCGTCGCTCGTCTCGTCCGGGTCGCGCGCGAACTCCGCGATCGCGCCCGGCGGCCCCATGCTCCAGCCCGTCGCGGGATCACCGAGCAGCTCGCGTGCCAGCCCTCGCGCGTCGACCACGCCCCGATGCTCACCGCGGTACCGCCCGTACCGCAACTGCGGACGAGGGCTCGCGCGGGCCCGGATCGGGGACGGACGGGCGGCTCCGGCGGACGAACGGCGGACTACTTGTCCGCCGCACACACCGGGCGCATGCTGGGCTGTCATGCGGAGGACGTGCCGAGGTCGGCGCCCCGGGCCGGGACCCGGTTGCGCCGCCGCGGTCATGTCCTGATCACGTCTCGAGGGAACGCCCGTGTCGGTCACCTATGACATCAGCGTCAAGAGGAAGAAGCAGAAGAGCGGCAGCGCCCCACATCCGACCCGCGGCGAGTCGAACCGCATGTGGTGGCCGGACCGGCTGAACCTGAAGGTCCTCGCGAAGAACCCAGTCGAGGCCGACCCGATGGGCGAGGGCTTCGACTACGCCGCCGAGTTCGACACCCTCGACCTCGACGCGGTGCGGCGCGACATCGAGACGGTGCTGACCACCTCGCAGGACTGGTGGCCCGCCGACCACGGGCACTACGGCCCGCTCGTGGTCCGCATGGCGTGGCACGCGGCCGGGACGTACCGCGCCCGGGACGGCCGGGGCGGCGCCGCGGCCGGCATGCTGCGCTTCGCCCCGTTGAACAGCTGGCCGGACAACAAGAGCCTGGACAAGGCCCGTCGCCTGCTGTGGCCGGTGAAGAAGAGGTACGGCCGCAAGCTCTCCTGGGCCGACCTCACGATCTTCGCCGGCAACGTGGCCCTGGAGTCGATGGGCTTCCCGACCCTCGGCTTCGGCGGTGGCCGGGTCGACGTCTGGGAGTCCGACGGCGACGTCTACTGGGGCCCCGAGCGTGCCTGGCTCACCGACGCGCGCCACACCCACGTCCGTGAGCTGCAGAGCCCGCTGGCCGCCTCCGAGATGGGCCTGATCTACGTCGACCCGGAGGGCCCGCACCGTGTCCCGGACCCCCTCCTCGCGGCGCGCGACATGCGGGAGACCTTCCGGCGCATGGGGTTCGACGACGAGGAGACCGTCGCGCTGATCGTCGGCGGCCACACGTTCGGCAAGACCCACGGCGCCTCGCTGCAGGACCATCTCGGGCCGGAACCCGAGGCCGCCCCCCTGGAGGCGCAGGGTCTGGGCTGGCGGAACTCGTTCGGCACGGGCATCGGCGCGGACGCGATCACCAGCGGTCTCGAGGGCACGTGGACGCCGACCCCGACGCGCTGGGACCACAGCTTCCTGCGGAACCTCTACGACTTCGAGTGGGACGCGGTCCTCAGCCCGGCCGGCGCCTGGCAGTGGATCCCGTCGGGCGGGGCCGGGGCGGGCACCGTGCCCGACGCCCACGACCCGTCGAAGACCCACACCCCGACCTTTCTGACCACGGACCTGGCGCTGCGGTTCGACCCGGGGTACGGGCCGATCTCGCGGTGCTTCCTGGACCAGCCGGACCTGCTGACGGACGCGTTCGCCCGGGCGTGGTTCAAGCTCACGCACCTCGACATGGGGCCGGTCCGCCGCTACCGGGGTGCGCTGGTCCCGGCGAACGCGTTGCCGTGGCAGGACCCGGTGCCGGAGGTGGATCACGCGCTCGTCGGCCCGGCGGAGATCGCCGACCTCGCGCGGGAGGTCCTCGACTCGGGGCTGTCGGTGGCCCAGCTCGTCGCCACGGCGTGGGCGTCAGCGTCGACCTTCCGCGGCAGCGACCGGCGCGGGGGCGCGAACGGGGCACGGATCCGCCTCGAGCCGCAGCGGCGGTGGGAGGCCAACGATCCCGACGGCCTCGACGTCGTGCTGGGCACCCTGGACAAGATCCGCGAGTCGTTCCACCGGTCCCGCAGCGACGACGTGCGGATCTCCCTGGCCGACCTGATCGTGCTGGCGGGGTGCGCGGCCGTCGAGCGGGCGGCGGACCTGGCCGGGCACCCGGTCGAGGTCCCGTTCACCCCGGGCCGCACCGACGCGACGCAGGAGCAGACCGACGTCGAGTGGTTCGCGGCGCTCGAGCCGGTCGCGGACGGGTTCCGCCACTACACCCGGGGTGACCCGCCCCACCCGGAACACCTGCTGGTCGACCGCGCGAACCTGCTGACCCTCAGCGCGCCGGAGATGACGGTGCTGCTCGGCGGCCTGCGGGTGCTGAACGCGAACGTCCGGCGCTCCCCGCTGGGCGTGCTGACCTCGCGGCCGGGGAGGTTGACCACGGACTTCTTCGTCAACCTGCTCGACATGGGGACGGAGTGGACGCCGGCTCGCGACGGGAGCACCTACGAGGGCCGCGACCGCGCCACCGGCGAGGTCCGGTGGACCGCGGGCCGCGTCGATCTCGTGTTCGGGGCGAACTCCGAGCTGCGCGCGCTGTCGGAGGTCTACGCCGCCGACGACGCGGGGGAGAAGTTCGTGCGCGACTTCGCGGCGGCGTGGGACAAGGTGATGAACCTCGACCGGACCTGACCGGCCGGGTGCGACCGCCCGGCCACACCCGGCCCGACCTGGTCGGGGTGGCGGGATTTGAACCCACGGCCCCTCGCTCCCAAAGCGAGTGCGCTACCAAGCTGCGCCACACCCCGTCGGGAAGGAGTCTAGGACACGACGTCGCCGAGGCGTGGGTGGTCCGGATCCACGGCGTGCAGGGCCCGACCCCGGTCGTCGCGCTGCTCGACCGCTGCGGCTGCTGCCTCGCCCTCCTGGCCCCACTCGGCCTGCCCCGCGCCGGAGGTGGCGGACGCCTGGCGCGACGAGGTGGGGAGCCCTCCGGGGGCGGGCCGCTGATCGGCTATCCTGACCGGGCCCGCGGAGGAATCCGGGGGCACGCGGGCGTAGCTCAATGGTAGAGCCCCAGTCTTCCAAACTGGCTACGCGGGTTCGATTCCCGTCGCCCGCTCCACTACTGACCTGCGACGATGCTCCGGCGAAGATCACGTGAAGATCGCCGTGGAAGCATTTCGTCACGAGCGTCACCTCTACCGAAGCCGGGTCCTCGTCACTTACCCGTGGCTGGCCGTCGCGTGCGTGCTCGTGGGGTGCGCCTCGGTGGAGGGCTCGTCGGGGCTGCGGATTCTCGTACCTGCCGAAACGATCTCGTCGGGGCCGCCCCAGCCCGCGCGACGTCGCCCAGGGCATCACCGACCTCAGGGGTAAGCCGTGCGCGGTGCACGACGCCGAGCAAGAACTGCTGGTCTGCGCGTCGTCGAAGGGCCGCGAGCCGGTGATCTGCCGACTGCTCGAGCCCACGGTCCGCGAGCACCCGTTGCCCTCGACCAACGACTGCGCATCAGCGCGCCGTGGGCTCGCTGACGGCGGCAAGATCCTCGACGAGGTCGGCACCGCCCCCAATGGTGCGGCGACTCGATTTCGGACAGTTGTGACCCAGATTGCAACCCTACGGTCCTCCACAGCTGCGACGGTCATTTCCAGAACGAGGAGTGTGCGATGACGACAGCGAAGTCTCCTGCCGACGCCCCCGACCGGAACGAGGACGGCCACGTGCTGGACGTGCTGGTCATCGGAGGCGGGTTCTCCGGCCTCTACCAGCTCGACCGCCTCCGGGACCTCGGCTTCGACGTCAAGGTCTGGGACTCCGCCGGCGGCCTCGGCGGCATCTGGTGGTGGAACTGCTACCCGGGTGCGCGCACGGACACCGTCGGGCACATCTACCAGTTCTCCCACAAGGATTTGTGGAAGGACTACGACTTCCGCGAGCGCTACCCGGACTTCGCAGGGGTGCGCGACTACTTCGAGTACGTCGACAGCAAGCTCGAGCTGACCAAGGACGTCGAGTTCAACACCTTCGCCGCACAGGCGCAGTGGGACGAGGACGCCCGTGAATGGACCGTCTACTCGTCCGACGGAAAGCAGCAGAAGGCGCGCACCGTTCTGGTCGCGACCGGGTTCGGCGCCAAGCCGCTCTACCCGAACATCCCCGGCATGGAGACCTTCGCCGGCGAGTGCCACCACACGGCGCGGTGGCCGCAGGGTGGTCTCGACATGACCGGCAAGAAGGTCGTCGTCATCGGCACCGGCGCCAGCGGGGTCCAGGTCGTGCAGGAGGCCGCGCACGACGCTGCTGAGGTCACCGTCTTCCAGCGGACCCCCAACCTGGCTCTGCCGATGCGTCAGCGCCGGCTCGACCGTGCCGACAACGACGCGGTGCGCGGAGACCTGCCCGAGCGGTTCGACACCCGGTACAAGGCGTTCGCAGGCTTCGACTTCGACTTCATGCCCGAGAATGCCGCCGACGCGACGGAGGAGGAGCGCCGTGCCACCTACGAGCGGTTCTGGGCAGAGGGCGGGTTCCCGCTGTGGCTGGGCATGTACCAGGACCTGCTCGCCGACGAGGCGGCCAACCGCACCTTCTACGACTTCTGGCGCGAGAAGGTCCACGAGCGCGTCGAGGACGTCGCCACTGCGGAGCTGCTCGCGCCCGCCGAGCCCCCGCACCCGTTCGGAGTGAAGCGGCCCGCCCTCGAGCAGGACTACTTCGACGTCTTCAACCAGGACAACGTCCGCTTGATCGACCAGAACGACGAGCCGGTCCTGGAGATCGTCGAGAACGGGGTCGTCACCAAGAACGGCCTGATCGAGGCCGACGTCATCGTGCTGGCCACCGGGTTCGACAACAACCGCGGCGGCATCCTGGCGATCGACATCCAGGGCGTGGACGGTGAGCGCCTGCAGGACAAATGGGCGGACCGCGTCGACACCTTCATGGGCCTGTCGACCTCGGGATTCCCCAACATGCTGTTCCTGTACGGCCCGCAGAGCCCATCCGGGTTCTGCAACGGTCCGACCTCCGCGGAGTATCAGGGCGACATCGTGGTCGAGTTCCTCGAGCACGTGCGCCGGAACGGGCACAGCCGCTTCGAGTCCAGCACCACGGCCGAGAAGGAGTGGACGGCTCACGTCGACGAGCTGTTCGAGGGCTCGATGTTCACCAAGGCGCGCTCCTGGTACTGGGGCGCCAATGTCCCGGGCAAGCCGGCCCAGATGCTGAACTACTCGGGCGGCGTGCCGACGTACTTCGGCAAGTGGGACGAGGTGCGGACGGCCGGGTACCGCGAGTACGACCTGAGCTGAGCGAGCCGGATGCGAGAGCCGGACGCCCACGGGCGTCCGGCCCTTCGTCGTTTCAGCTTCGTCGTTTCGGCTTCGTGGTTTCGGCTCGGTCGTCTCGGCTCGGTGGAGGAAGGCGGCGAGATGACGGGCGAGAACGTCGTCGCCCGACGCCCGTCGGGGTCGCCCCGGATCGGGTGCTGTGGTCATCGTCCTCGGCTCCTACGGCCTCCCCAAGCCGGTGGCGTACGGCGCCACTGCTGGCCCGGGATCGTCGGTGCTCTGACGGTTGTCGTCGCTCCGGTGCGGAGGCTTCGGTCCGCCCGAGGCGCAGATCAGAGCTGATCGCGCTGGTCACGGCCACCGTGTCGCACTTTCGGACAGTAGGTCGACACAGCGCTGTGGTGGGCTTGTCGGCCTACGATCGACCTGGCCTTCGTCAACGGTGAAGGGGGCAGCCATGGACCGAGACGAGCAGAGCGAGTCCTTGCGCGGTGAACGCGAGCGCCTGCTCGACGATCAGTTCCCGCTCGACACCGTCTCCGCCTTCCGGGCCGAGATCATGTCCTCCTGGCAGCGGTGCAAGCTCGTCGGCGTCCGGCCGACCGGCGAGGAGGTTCCCTACCAGCCGGAGTTCGAGAGGCCGAACCGTTTGCTGCGGGCCGCGGGACCGGTGATCGACCGCCTGGCCGAGCAACTCGAGGACGGCCCGGTGTCGATCCTGTTGGCCGACTCGGACGCGCAGATCATCGACCGTCGCGCCGGTCAGCGGACGTTGGCCCAGGCCCTCGACAAGGCGCTCGTCTCGCCGGGATTCCTCTACGCGGAGGAGTTCACGGGAACCAACGGCATCGGCACGGCACTCGAGGCGGCGACCCCGTTCATGGTCTCCGGCGCCGAGCACTTCCGGGAGAACCTGCAGGAGTTCACCTGTATCGGCTCGCCGGTCAAGCACCCGATCACCGGAAAGGTCGAAGGCGTCCTCGACGTCACGTGCCGCGTCGGGGACACCCACGGGGTGATGAAGCCGCTGGTCCTGGCGGCCGTGCGGGAGATCGAGTCGCGCATGTACGCCGACGCCTCCCGGCGGGAGCAGATGCTGCTGGAGCAGTTCCTGCGCGCCAATCGGCGCGCGACGTCGGCCGTGATCTCGCTCAACGAGGACGTCGTCATGGCGAACACGGCGGCCTCGGCCCTCCTCGACCTTTCTGATCAGGCCGTGCTGTGGGAGTGGGCGTGCCGGATGCTCGGCACCTGCGACGAGTACACCGGAGAGGTCCGGCTGGCGGGCGATGTCGTAGCCCAGGCCAAGGCGACCCGGGTGGGGGAGAAGGGCGCCCCGGCAGGTGTCCTCGTCGAGATGCGACCCCATACCCGCAGCGACGGGCGCGCGCCTGCCGCCCGCCGCTGTGCAGGCCGACCGCGGGCTACCCGGGCGATCGATTCCCTGTCCGGTCGCAGCGTGGCGACCCGGAGGCTGCACGACGACGTCGAGGCCGCACTGCGGACCGAGCGGCCCGTCCTGCTCTGCGGAGAGGTGGGAACCGGGAAGCTCCACGTCGCACGGCACATCCACCGGCGCCGCGCAGGTCAGGATCCCCTCACCGTCCTCGACGCGGTCCTCGCGCGCGACGACCCGAATGGCTGGCTTGCACGGCTCGGAAACGTGCTCGCCGACGGGGGTGCCGTCGTGCTCCGTCACGTCGACCGGCTCGAGGACGGGCTCGTCGAGCGGGTGGAGGCGATCATCGACGCCGCCCCGCCGGGCAGCGTGACGGCCACCGCCCGCGCACGGGGCGGACAGACGCCGGCGGACCGCCTGCTCGACCACTTCCCGTTCTCGCTCACCGTCCCCCCGCTGCGGTACCGCACCGACGACATCGTGGACCTGGCGCCGATGTTGCTGGCCGAACACACCACCCAACGCCCCGTTCCGCGGCTGCTACCGGGCACGGTCCGCACACTGGCCGGCCTTGACTGGCCGGGCAACGTCCGTGAGCTCGACTCGGTCCTGGCGACGGCGGTGGCGCGGTCGATGGGGTCGGACATCGCGCAGGAGCATCTGCCACCCGAGTACCGCTCCGGGGCGCCGCGCTCGGGCGGGTCGTCGCTGCAGCGTGCCGAACGGGACATCGTGCTGGAGGCGCTCGTCGAGACGCGGGGCAACAAACTGGCTGCGGCCGAACGACTCGGTATCGCGCGCTCGACCCTGTACCGGAAAATGCGCATGCTCGGAATAGACGAAAAGCATCTGCCGACCACGGTGCCTGCGCGGTAGCGGCCGCGGGGACGGACAGCACCCGACGAGCGCCGCACCTGCAGCGGTGGAGGTGCTCGACCAGCGACGGGCCGTCGCGCCGCGCCCCGCTGCATGGGGCCTTCCCGGTCGTGCTGACGGCTCGCCCCCCTATCAGGACCCTCGGTGATCTGCTTGTCGTCATGGTCGTGAGCCCCATGCCGTACCCGCTGCCGCCGATGGCAGGAGCTTGACGCCCCTTGATGTATATACAACACTTGTGTCCGTGACCGAAGTGCCCGTCGACGAGATCGTGCGAGACTGCCTGGCGGTGCGCGTCCGACTGATCGGTCGGGCGGTGACGGCTCTCTACGACGGCGCGCTCGAACCTCATGGCTTGACCGTCGCCCAGGTCAATCTGCTCGCCGCGCTGGGCAAGGTCGGCCCGTGTCCGCCGTCGAAGCTCGGCGAGGTGCTGCAGCTGGAGCGGTCCACCGTCAGTCGGAACCTCAACCTGCTACAGAACCGCGGCTGGATCGAGGCCGTTGCCTCGGACGCGAAGGGGATGCGAGAGGTTGCGCTGACCCGCGCCGGGCAGACCAAGATCCGATCCGTCATGCCCGAGTGGCGGCAGGCCCAACGACAAGCCGCACAGCTCCTGGGGGCGCCGGGCGTCGCAGCTGTTCAGGAGGTCGCGAGCAACATGGGATACCCGCCCGACGCCTAGGCGGCGGGGTCATCGACCTGCCGACTTCCGCGCGTTTGTTGTATATACATCACAAGGAGAGTGGCATGGACAGCTGCTTCGGGTCCAAGGTGGTCGTGGTCACCGGCGCCTCACGCGGCATCGGCAGATCGATCGCCCTGGCGTTCGCCCGCCGCGGCGCGCACATCGTGATCGCCGCCCGGACGGCCGACCGGCTCGCCGAGGTGCAGGACGAAGTCCGCGCCCTCGGCGCGAAGGTCCTGTCGGTGCCGACCGACGTCACCTCACCCAACGCGGTGAGCGCGCTGCTCGCTTCGACGGTGGACCGGTTCGGACGGATCGACGTGCTGGTCAACAACGCAGGGATCGGCAAGGTCGGACGAACGGAGTCGGCGACCTTCGACGACGACGTCCTCCAGACAATGCGAGCCAGCCTCTTCGGGATGATCGACGTGACTCGGGCCGCGCTTCCGATCATGAGGGGGCAGGGTTCGGGCACGGTCGTCAACATGTCGTCGGTGATGGGGCGCAAGGCGTTCGCGCAGTTCGGCTCCTACGCCATCGTGATGCATGCAGTCTCCGCGTTCTCCGACAGCCTCCGCCAGGAAGTAGCCGGCAGCGGGATCCAGGTGTCGGTCATCCACCCGGCCCTTACCGCCACCGACCTGCTCAGAGACGCAGACGAAGCCGCGATGCCCCCACCGTTCCGCCACATGACGCCGTTGTCGTCAGACGATGTGGCACACGCTGTGGTGATCGCGGTCCGACGGGGGAAGCGACGTGTCGTGCTACCGCGGACAGCCAACATGCTCCTGCTGGGCGAGGCCTTCTCACCCCGCCTCGGGGACCTGATCGCCACCGCCCTGACCAAGCGACCCGTGGCCAGAATGCTCGGCATGAGCCGCGGCACGACCTACCACGAAACGATCCTGAGCCACCCGGCTCCATGAGGGCGTCACCCACAGCAGTTGTGTTCCAGGGCGTGGTGTAGGTCGTCGGCCCAAGCGGCGCGGCCACGGGCCACGCCAGCCGGTCGCCCGCAACGACAGAGGTACTGACTGGGCAACGAGCGCGGCGAGCAGTCGCCCCAAGTCACAATGCCCGTGCTCGGGCGCGGTGGAGGTGCTCCTCAGGCGAGAGTCAGAGCACCTCTCGGTGGGTGAGGGTGGGGACACCGACGCGGAGGCGCTCCAGGAACAGGACGAGGACAGCTGCGGCACTGCGGTGAGTGGCGTCGTTGAGCGCGTCGTGTCGCCCGTCCGACACGGTGACCAGTTCGGCGTCGTCCAGGCCGGAGTACCAGCGGCGGACGTCATCGAGCGGGGCGATGGTGTCCGCCTGTCCGTGCAGTCCCAGCACCGGGACGCGCACGCGCGCCGGGTCCGCGCGGGCGATCCATCCGGCGGGCGGCGGGGTGTCGAGGGCGCCGTGGCGCACACCGTTGTCGTCGCGGAGCCGGGCCTGGTGGACCGGGCAGGCGGTGCGCGCCGTGATCTCGTCCTCGGGCACCGCGCTCGAGCCGAGGGTCAGGCCGGCGAGGACGAGCCCGGCGACTCCGGGCAGGTCGGCCGCGAGCCCGGCGGCGAAGAGCGCGCCGGCGTCCGAGCCGACCAGGACGCGCGGGTGCGGGCCGGTGTGGGAGTCCGGTTCGGACTCCAGTAGCGCCCGCACCTGGTGCTCGGTGCGGGCGGGGTCGGTCGTCGGGTCGGCGACGGCCCAGACCCGATAGCCGTCGGCGGAGATCCGGCGCCCGAAGCGCTCGTAGACGCCGGCGTGCTCACCGCGGCCGGGGACGACGAGGACGGTACCGCGTGTGGCCACGGTCTCGGGCTCGCGCCAGGAGGCGAGGACGGGCACGGCGGCGAGGGAGATGGTCATGGTGGTTCCTCTCAGGCGAGCTGGGCGCGCAGCGCGGCCCGGACGGTGCGGTCGAGCCCGGCGTCGTCGAGCGTGGGCGCGGAGCCGACGAGCAGCCGTGTGTAGGGATGGCTGGGTTCGCCGATGACCTGTGCGGTGGCGCCCGCTTCGACGATGCGGCCGTGGTGGAGCACGGCGATCCGGTCGGTCACGCCGGCGACGGATCCGAGGTCGTGGGAGATGAACAGCAGGCCGACTCCTTCGTCGTCCCGCAGCCGTAGGAGCAGCTCCAGGACCGCGGTGCGACTGCTCGCGTCCAGCGCGCTGACCGGTTCGTCGCAGAGGAGCAGGCGGGGCTCGGTGATCATCGCGCGGGCGATCGCGGCGCGTTGGCGCTGGCCACCGGACACCTCGGACGGGAGTCGCGCCGCGAGGGCGGAATCGAGGCCGACCCGCTCCAGGGCCCCGGCGACCCGGTTCGCGATTCCCGACGCGCCGCGGACCTCCAGCGCCTCGCCGACGGAGCGGCCGAGGGGCAGGTCCGGGTCCAGGCTCTGCAGCGGGTCCTGGAAGATGTACTGCACGGAGCCGGCGCGGCGGAACGCCCGCAGGGCCTCGCCGCGGAGGCTGCCGACTTCGGTCCCGGTGACCGAGACGGTGCCGCGGTCGATTCGGTTGAGCCCGAGTAGGCTGCGGGCCAGCGTGGTCTTGCCGGACCCGGTCTCGCCGATCAGTCCGACGATCTCGCCGGGTCGGACCGTGAGGTCGACCCCTTGCAGGATCTCCCGTCGGGCCCGCCCACGGCCGAGGGACACGGCAAGATCGCGGACCTCGACCAGGTCAGACATGACGGGCCTCCCGGACGTGCTCGATGCCGAAGCGGCCGTGCGCCTCGACGAGGCAACGCGTGTACTCGTGCTGCGGCGCGCGCAGGACCTGCGCGGCGGTGCCGCGCTCGACGATCCGGCCGGATCGCATGACCACGACCTCCTCGCAGACCTGCGCGACGACGGCGAGGTCGTGGGAGACGAGCACCAGCGCGAGGCCGTGCCGTTCCCGCAGGTCGGCGAGCAGGTCGAGCACCTCGGCCTGCACGGTGACGTCCAGGGCGGTGGTTGCTTCGTCGGCGACCAGGAGGTCCGGGGCCCGGCAGATCGCGATGGCGATCAGGACCCGCTGCAGCATGCCGCCGGACAGTTCGAAGGGGTACTGGCCGGCGACCCGGGCGGGCTCGCGTAGCCCGACCTCGGTGAACAGCTCGACGGTCTGGTCGCGGGCTTCCCGCTTGCGCAGTCCGCCCCGGACCCGGAGCACCTCGGCGAGCTGGCGCCCGACGGGCACGGACGGGTCGAGGTAGGAGCCGGGGTCCTGGAAGACCGCGCCGATGCGGTCGGCGCGGTAGGGCCCCCAGCCCGTCGCGTCCAGCTCGGTGAGCTCGACGCCGTCGAACCGGATCGAGGTGGCCGGGCCGGTGTGCAGCTCCGGTGGAAGGATGCCGAGCACAGAGCGGCAGGTCAGCGACTTGCCGCTGCCGGACTCCCCGACGACGCCGAGGGTGCCGCCGCGGTGCAGCGTGAGGTCGACGCCGGAGACCAGCGGCTCGTCGAGATGCCCTGGATCGAGGTGGATGGCGAGGTTCTGGACCTCAAGCAGCGGCACGGGCCTTCTCCTTCCGCAGCGACGGTGCACGCACCCCGGACACGTCCCGCAGGGTGTCGGCCAGCCCGTTGCAGGCCCCGACGGTGAGGATCACCAGCAGCGCCGGCGCCAGCGGCGCGGTCGGCCGCTGGAACAGGTACTCCAGGGAGGTGGCCAGCATCCCGCCCCAGGTGGGCTCCGGCGGCCGGATCCCGATCCCGAGGAAGGTCAGCGAGGACACGATGACCAGGCTGCTGCCCAGCGTCGCCGCCGTGGTCACGGCGACGGCGGGCAACACCTTGGGCCAGACGTGGCGGGCCAGCACGAACCAGGCGGGTGCCCCGGTCAGCCGGGCGGCCTCGACGTACTGCGAGCCCGCGACGGGGAACGCCGCGGCCCGGGTGACCCGGTAGAACGCGGGCGATACGAGGATCCCGACGGCGAGCATCGCCTGGGTGAGTCCGTTGCCCAGCAGCGCGGTCATCGCGACCGCGAACACCAGGAACGGCAGCGTCACGAACGCGTCCATCACCCGCAGCGTGGCCCACTCGAACACCCGCCCGAGGTAGACCGACAGCAGGCCCGGCACGGTGCCGAGCACCAGCCCGACGACGCCCGCCTCCAGCGCCGCGAGCAGCGAGAGCCGGGACCCGGCGAGGAGCCGGGACAGCTCGTCGCGGCCGAGATTGTCGGTCCCGAGCAGGTGGTCGGGGGAGGGCCCCTGCAGCAGCGCGTCCTGGTTCTGCTGGAGCGGGTCGTAGGGCGCGAGCCAGGGACCGATCACCGCGAGCACCGCCACGAGCACGAGAAACGTCACGGAGACCGCGCCGACGCGGTGGCGCAGCACCGAGCTGAGCCGAGGCCTCATCACAGCCCCCGCTGCGCGGCGGGTCGCAGCCGGACGAGCGCGGCGTTGACCAGCAGGTTGAACAGCAGCACGACGACGATCGCCACGACCAGGGTGCCCTGCACGACCGGGACGTCCCCGCGGACCGCGCCGTCCGCGGCGAACCGTCCGAACCCGGCCATCCCGAAGATGCTCTCGGTGACCACTGCCCCGCCGATCAGCATCGGGACGCGCAATCCGAGGACGGACAGGGCGGGTCCGGAGCCGTTGCGCAGCACGTGACGCAGCAGGATCCGCCGCGGCGGGAGGCCGCGGACGACCAGCCCGACGACGTAGTTCTCCCGCTGTGCGGCCACGAGACCCGTGCGGAGCTGCCGGGCGATGTCGGACACCGCGTCGAGCGAGAGCGCGATCGCGGGCAGCGTGATCAGGGTGATCCACGCGCTCAGGTCCTCGGTCGGCGAGACGTAGCCCGCCGACGGGAACAGCGGGAAGAGCACGCAGAACACCACGATCAGCCCGATCGAGACGACGAACGGGGGCAGCGTGGAGATCAGCGTGCAGAAGACCGTCACGGCCCGGTCGATCCAGCTGCCCTGGCGCACCGCGGCGAGCACACCCAGCGCGGTGCCGGCGACGACGCCGATGACCAGGGCGAAACCGGCGACCGACAGGGAGACCTCGAGCCGCTGGCCGATCTGCTCGGCCACGCCGACGCCGTTGAGCCAGGAGGTCCCGAGGTCCCCGCGGACGACATGGCCGAGCCAGTCGACGTACTGCACCAGTACCGGCCGGTCCAGGCCGAGCTGGGCGTTGACCCGTGCCACGTCGTCGGGCGTCGCGGCGTCCCCGAGCAGCTGTCCGGCCGGGCTCAGTCCGCTGAACGCGCCGAGGAGGAAGGTCACCAGGGTGGCGAGCAGGAACACCGGGACGGTCACGGCCAGCGTCCGGCCGAGCCAGGCGAGGAGGGCCAGGCCGGGCCTGCGCCGCCTCGGTGCACGGTCCGGAGCGATGGCGGTCGGGATCTCCGGGACCGTGGTGAGGGTCGCCGTCATGCCCGGCTCCCCGGCGCGGCCACCGTCACGCCCTCCCAGCGGTACTGCGAGAGGAAGTGCGGCAGGGGAGAGACGCGCGGGTTGCGCACGGCGATCCGGGGGCTGGTGCCCAGCGAGAAGCTGGGGGACATCTCGACGCCGAGCTTGACGGCGTTCTGCAGGACCTGCGGGTAGCGCGTGTCCTCCAGCGGGGTGCGGCGCACCTCGTCGAGCGCGGCGAGGAACTGCGGAGAGGCCTCCTTCGAGGTGTTCATCAGGCCCTGCGGTCCGTAGACCACGCCGAGGTTCTGCACCGGCGACTCGCGGCCGACCGTGCCGTCGAGGGCGAACTGCGCCTTGCGCCCCAGGTAGACCTCCTGCTGCCAGGTGGAGGATCCCGGCGGCACCACCTTGATGGTGGCGTTCACCCCGACCGCCTGGAGCTGCTGCTGTACCAGCTCGGCGGTGGACTGGGCGACGGAGTTCACCGTGACGGTGAGGGAGAGGCTGCCCGGGGCGTACCCGGCCGCGGCGAGCATCGCCTTCGCCTTCGTCGGATCGTAGGCGTACGCCTGGTCCAGGGCGGGGTTGTAGGCCACGTAGCCCTGCGGGAACGGCTGGTAGGTGACCTTCCCGATGCCGCCGTTGGTGACGTCGATGATCGCCTGCCGGTCGACGGCGTACTTGAGGGCGTCGACGACGCGGCGGTCGGTCAGCGGCGCGAGCCCGGAGTGCACGTCGACCTGGTTCACGGTGAACGAGTCGACGACGTCGACCTCCAGACCGGCGGCCTTGGCCTGCTCGACCTGGCGGCCGGTGATCGTCGCGACATCCAGCGCGCCGGACTGCACCGCGGCGATGACGGAGGTGGGGTCGGTGCCCGCGGTGAGCTCGAGGCGCTCGATCTTGACGTCGCCCGCGTCCCAGTAGCCGGGGTTCTTGACCAGGGTCGCCTTGGATTCGGGGACGAAGCTCTCGAACTTGAACGGGCCTGCACCGACCGGGGCGGTCGGGATCGCGCCGGGATCCTTCGTGAACGCGGCCGGGCTGACGATCGCACCGGTCTTGCCCGCCAACAGGTTCGGAACCTGGTAGTCCGGTGCGGCGAGGTGCAGCGTGACGTGCGCCGGGTCGTCGGCGGTGATGTCGGAGATGGTCGCGAGCTGGTCCTTGAGCAGCGAGTTCTGCTGCGTCTTGCCGCGGAGCAGGCTCTGGCGCACGGCGTCGGCGTCGAGCGGGGTGCCGTCGGTGAACGTCAGCCCGGGCCGCAGTACGAACGTCACCGCGGTGCCGTCCGCGTTGTAGGTCCAGGACTCGGCCAGGCCGGGCCTGGCGGTGCCCTTCTCGTCGAGCTGGGTCAGCGAGGCGTAGACGAGGCTGATCGTGTTGATGTCGTTACCCGTGCTCGACGTGACCGGGTCCCAGCTGGTGGGCAGGTTGAAGCCCCACTTGAGGGTCTGCGAGGAGGCGCCGGCGTTCGCGCCCGCGCAACCGGCCAGGGTGACGACCAGGACGGCGAGGGCGGCAGCGAGCCGGAGGAGGCGGGACATGGGTGTGGGTCTCCGGGATCAGGCGGGGACGCGAACGGAGGCCCGCTCGCGCGCTGTGTCGTCTGCGCGTTCTTGCGCGGTGGCATGGGTGTTGCGGGGTATCGGCAGCCCGAGGTTGCCGCGCAGGGTGGTGGCCCCGTAGGAGGACCGGACCAGCCCGCGGTCGCGCAGGATCGGCAGGACCTCGTCGGTGAAGCGGGCGAACTCGCTCGGCACGGTCACGTGGACGTTGAGCCCGTCGAGCGCACCGGCCTCGAACCACTCCTGGATCCGGTCCGCCACCGTCGTCGGGGACCCGACGAACGGCGCCGGTGTCGAGGTGCTGAACCGGTGCACCGTCTCGCGCAGGGTGAGGCCCTCCGCGCGGGCGACCTGCTTGATCCGGTCCGCCTGCGTTCGGAAGCTGTCGTTGCCCAGGTCGCCGAGCTCCGGGAACGGGGCGTCGAGGTCGTAGCGGCTGAAGTCGTGCCAGCCGAACGGGCGGCCGAACTGCGCCAGGGTCTTCGCGAAGTCCTTGTTCAGCCGGGTGTCCTGCTCGATCGCCCGGGCCTCGGCGTCGGTGTCCGCGATGACCGGGCTGATCCCCGGCATGATCACGATCTCGTCGGGGTTGCGGCCCTTGGCCCGCGCCCGGCTGCGGATGTCCCGGGCGAACGCCGCCCCCTGCTCGACCGTCGCGGAGTGGGTGAAGATCCCGTCTGCGACGGCTGCCCCGAGGTCGCGGCCCTCGTCGGAGTCACCGGCCTGGAAGATCACCGGCTGGCCCTGCGGGGACCGGACGATGTTCAACGGCCCGCGGACGTGGAAGTGCTCGCCGACGTGGTCGAGGCGGTGCTGGCGGGTCGGGTCGAGGAAGACGCCGGTCTCGCGGTCGCGCGGGAACGCGTCCTCCTCGTAGGAGTTCCACAGCCCCTGGCAGATCTGCACGGACTCCAGCGCGCGCCCGTAGCGGGAGGGGTAGTCGTAGTGCTCGTCGCGGCTGTAGTTGGCCGCGGTGCCGCCGTCCCCGGTGGCCACCACGTTCCACCCCGCCCGACCGCCGCTGATGAGGTCCAGCGAGGCGAGCCGTCGGGCGAGGTTGAACGGGGAGTTGTAGCTGGTGGTGAGCGTGCCGACCAGCCCGATGTGCGTGGTGGACACCGCCACCGCGGACAGCAGGGTCAGCGGCTCGAGCCGGTTCAGGTAGTGGGGCGGCGAGTCCGGCGTGATGAACTGGCTGTCCACGATGAACACCAGGTCGAACAATGCGTCCTCGGCCTGCCGGGCGCGGGCGATGTACCAGCGGATGTCGACGCTGGCGTCTCCGGGGATCTCGGGGTGGCGCCACACGTCGTGCTGTCCGGGGCCCCCGACGCCCATCAGGACGGCGCCGAGCTTCAACTGTCGACCCATGGGTCGGTCCTCTCACACGGTGGAGCGCGCACGGACCGCCCGTGACCTCAAGGGACGGCGGGAGGCGCGCGGATCGAGGCCGTCCGCCGCGGAGCACGGCGGGGCCGAAGTGGTGGAGCAGGTCTGCGATCAGGCGCAGGGGTCAGGCACTGCGCGGCCCGCGACGACACGTCGCGGTCGAGGTGCGGCCGAGATCGACCGCGAGCCGGCGCGTCAGCCCGGGGGCCTCGACACTGAAAGTGATCACGACGGCAGGGGCGACACCCACGCAGGGGTGCGCCACGCACTGCTCGTCGCTCGTCACGCCAGGATCGTGACACTCCGCCGCGCCGAACGTCCAACTCGGGAATCCGATCACAGTCGATAGGAAAGCTCTATCGGTTGTGCTGCACTGGCACGGTGACGCATGCCATGACCGCCCCGAACCGGACGCTCGACGTCGTTGCGCTGCGGAGCTTCGTCGCGGTCTGCGACCACGGCGGCTTCCACCGCGCCGCCGAGGTCCTGCACGTCAGCCAGCCGACCGTGAGCCACCACGTCCGGCGGTTGGAGGCCGCCTGCGGCCAACCCCTGTTCCGCAAAGTGGGACGGGCATCGCGGCTCACCGCCGCCGGGGAGATGCTGCTGCCCGAGGCACGCCGAATGCTCGCGCTGCACGACCAGGTGCTCGCCCGGCTCTCGGCCCCGGCGCCGGCGTCGTTGACCCTCGGCTCCACCGAGCACGCCGCGGACCTGCTGCTCCCGCGCCTGACCGGGGTGCTCGGGGGCAGCGTGCGCTACCGCCTCGATCGCGGCGTGAACCTGCGCGCCGCGCTGGACCGCGGTGACTTGGACCTGGCGCTGGTCATGGGTGAGGCCGTCGACGACCGGTCCGCCGATGCCGGCGAGCTCGACCTGCACTGGTTCGCCGCGCCCGGGTGGCGACCACCGGGTGGCGCGCTCCCGCTCGTCGCTCTCGATGAACCCTGTGCCGTGCGCGACCGCGCCCTGACCACCCTCGCCGCGGCTGCGCGGCCGGTCACCGTGGCCTGCGAGGCGGCCTACCTGGCCGGGGTGCTCGCAGCCGCCCGCGCAGGACTGGGGATCGCCCTGCTGGCGACCATGGGCAGCACCCCTGAGGGCCTGGTCCGTCGCGACGACCTGCCACCCGTCCCCGCACTGCCGATGTCCGTCCGCTGCCGCGCGGGCATGCCGGCCGAGACGCTCGCGGGCGTTGCCGCTGCGGCCGGCGCTGCGCTGATCGATTGACCGGTCCTTTCGGTCGAGCCGCAGAATGTCCGGACAGCATCCGGAGCGCCGAGGTCGAGGGCCACCGAATCCCGCCGCTGCCCGCCGACCGGAAGGGCGCCTGCCGCCGCAGGTCCTCGGGGTGCCTGGCGACGGGCCAGCCACCCTCGGCGTCGCGGTCGGCGCCGACCTCGGTGACGATGTGCAGCGGCTCGGGGTAGCGGTGCAGCGCCTCGCGGATCAGCTCGTTGGTGAGGCGCGGCCCGTAGGCGCCGCTGGTGTCGATGTGGGTGATGCCGTGCTCGACCGCCGCGCGCAGGACGGCCAGCGCGCCGTCGTGGTCGCCGGGTGGGCCCATCACCCGGGGGCCGGCCAGCTGCAATGCGCCGTACCCGAATCGTGTGACGGTCAGGTCGCCCATCGTCCACGTGCCGCCGGGAAGGGGGCAGTCGGTGCAGTCATCGTCGGCTTTCGGTGTCGATTCCGGGACTGGCCTGTGCTCCGCACTTGACCAGCAGAAACTTCCAACGCTTGATCGCCGCAGGGCGGCGGCGTGGCACCACAGGTGGGACCGGACCGCAGGGCCCGGGCGCCGCAGCCGCTCGACGAGGTCGTCCCGGCGGTACGCGCCGGGACGACCTCGGTCGCCAGGTCCACGGTCGCGCGGGCGTAGCACACCGCGGCGCTCGGTCCCTGTTTCTGGATCATGCTTGCCCCCGGACCGGGCCGTCACCCCCGAGGGCCCTTGCGGCGCGGTCGCGGACCGCGCCGCCCGGTCGCGGACCGCGCCGCCCGGTCGCGGGTCAGACGTGCTCGACCCCGACCTCGTGCGACCCCATGTCGTGGTGCTCCTCGTGGCCGCGGGTCTCGGTCCGGTCGTGGGCGTAGCGGTCTTCGTGCTCGGAGCGGACGTCCTGGTGCTCGTACCGGTGCTCGTCCTCGCGGTGCTGGTCGTCGCGGCGGTCGAAGCGGTGCTCGTCCCGGCCCCGGTGCTCGTCCCGGCTGCGGTCGCGGTGCCCGTCGCGCTCGCGGTGGTCCTCGCGGTCGCGGTGTTCGCCGCCGCCGCGCCGGGTGCCCTCGAAGCGCCGGCCCTGCTCGCCGCGGTCGTGGTGCTCGCCCCGGTGCTCCTCGCGGTGCTCCTCGCGCCCGCGGTACCTCTCCTCGCGGCCGCGGCCCTCCTCGCGCCCGCGGTACCCCTCCTCGCGGTCCCGGTGCTCCTCGCGCCCGCGGTCGCGGTACTCGTCGCGGTCGCGGTGGTCGTCGTGGTCGCGGTGTTCGCCGCCGCCACGCCGGGTGCCCTCGAAGTACCGGCCCCGCTCCCCGCGGTCGGGGTGCTCGCCCCGGTACCCGTCGCGGTGCTCCTCGCGCCCGCGGTACCTCTCCTCGCGGTCCCGGTGCTCCTCGCGGTCCCGGTGCTCGTCCCGGCCCCGCTCGCGGTGCTCCTGCCGCCCCCGCTCCCGGTGCTGCTCCTGCTCCCGGTGCTGCTCCCGCTCCCGGTGCTGGCGCTCGCGCTGTTCCTCCCGCTCGCGCTCGCGGTGCTGCTCGCGCTCGCGATCCCGTACGTCGCGGTACTGCCGCTGCTCGTTCCCGAAGACGTCCCCGCTGCGGGTGTGCTCACCCGTGCTCCGGTCGGCCAGGGCGGTGGGGCGGCCCATGGCGGGAGTGGTAGCGCCGAGCTCGGCATCCTGGCTGGTCGCGGTGCTGTCACTGGTAGGGGTCATGGCTGCGTCCATCGGATCGTTCCTCCTCAGTCCCGGGGCATCTCCCCGGTGACCCAAGGGTGGGCGTCACGGCGCGCTCGCACCGTCGGTCGACCGAGCCACTGGCCGGAGGGTCGTGCCGTCCCCCGATCGACCGACGCGCCGCTCTGACCCGTACGACCCGAGCCGCCGCGCTGCGGGTGCCGCCGCTGCTCTCGGTCGACCACGAGGAGGGCCTCCGCGAGGGGAGGAGGACGTCGTCCTCGGCGCGTCCGAGCTCCGTCCGGCGCAGGCTGAGGGCGTCGGCAGGGTCCTCGGGCCGACCTCGTGGAAGGACGTCCGGTGATGTACCGGTGGGGCGATCACGTGGGCGGCGACGGCGCCGACGCCCACTGTCAGCTGGGCAACCTCACGTCCTCGGCCGCCGTGGTGGTCGACCGGCTGGAGGAGTTGTTCGCACGGAGCCGACGACCGACGGCTGGTGCGCGCAGAGTCGTCGGCCAGATCACGCCCTTCCTCTCGCGGTCGACGGGATCCACACGTGAACTCCGCCCGGCCGGGGACGGGGCGAGCACCTTTGCCGCGTCAAGCCGGCGACATCACGCGGCGGCGAAGCGGCCCGGCGAGCCTTCACCTCTGGCTCGGACACGCTCCGGGTGACGAGCGAGAGCGTTTGTGGACGCAAGTTCCGGGTACGCCGACGTCGACCGAACCACCGTGTCCACCCGTCACCGCGAGGAGGGCAGGATGAACGCGCACGGCGTCCCCCACGACGAGGTCGACAACCAGCCGGCCTTGGTCGCTCCTCGTGAAGCCGTGCTCGCGTTCCTCTCCGACGACCACAACGCCGACCAGGGGCTGGCAGCGGCAAGGGCCGTCATCGACGCGGTCGTCGCCGAGGCCGGAGCCGACGGAGTGAGAGACGCTGCTGTGGAGCTTGCCTCTCGGCTCGCCTCCGCGCTGGAGCGAATTGCCACCGAGCAGGGGCTGGTGGCGAGCGAGCTTGCCGAGGTCTGGTTCCTCGACTGAGTCCGGGCCCGACGGTACGAGTGCCAGTCGACGCCGCCCGGTTCCACGGTGCGCGAAGGGCTGGGCGCGCTCCCCGATCCCGCGGGTCAGGGCCGTGACCTGCTCCGCCCGAGAGGTCAGCCTCGGCTGCCCGGACCGGGAGGATCGGAGGGACGCCGGTCAGCCACGCAGCCAGGTCTGATCCACCCAGGCGCTGACGTCGATGCCGTGCCGGTCGGCTATCTCGATGAGGTCCTCGAGGCGTGCGCGGTGCCGCGCTTCCTCGTACGGCTCGTCGGCTTCGACAGCGGCGACGAGGCGCTCCTGGGCCGCCGTGATCTGTATCCGCAGCTCCTCGATCACGATGGTCGTCTCCTTCCGCGCGTCGACGGGTGCAGCAGTCCGCGGAGGCGAGATCAGGCGGACCGCGCGGTCCGGCGGACCAGCACGTACGACTCGGACCGGGGAAGGCTCGTTCCGGCCTGCAGCGGGGCGTCGGCGGGCAGTTCCTCGAGGAGGGCGTCGGCGCGGCCCGCCGCGTCCTGGTTCGCCCAGGTGGTCACGAGCAGCAGGCTGCCGTTCTTCCGGTCGACCAGCATCTCGGAGCTGCAGAGGCCGGAGCCGGCGGACATGCGGTGCAGGAGCTCGTCCTGGACGAAGGCGATCCCGGCGTCGATCCTCGCCGGCTCGAGCTGCACCCGGGTCATCCGCACTGCCGCACCCGGATCGGGAACCGCGGGTCGTTCGGCGACGACGACCTCGAAGCTCTCGGCGACCAGCTCACCACCCGCCGCCACCGCGGCGCCCTCACGGGCCCGGGTCAGGACGGCCCCGGAGGAATGCTGCGGATCGTCCCAGTAGGACATCGCGACGATGACGCCGCCTTCCGGGTCGACGAGCGTGGTCAGCCCCCGGTTCCCGTCCGTCGACTCGACCGCGCTCCGATCGGACTCCTCGATGTGGGCGACGCCGGAGTCGACCTTGGCTCGCTGCCCGAAAATCGTGTTGACCCGCGCGTACATCGGGAGCCTCCTCAGCGCCCCACCACGGTGTGAGGCTCTCTCACTATCGCGCTCCGTGCGGGCCCTCGACAGAAGGCGCCAGACCCTGATGGTGTGCCGTGCGCCACAGAGAACGCACTCCCGCGTCCCACGCCGGTGCCGGGCCGGGTCCAGCGTGAGCGTTGTGGGTGTTGAGGGCCGGACGCGGCGGGTGGGGCGTCAGAGGGACCGCCCCTCGACGCCCCGGAGGGACGTTGACGGCCAGGTCCGACCAGCGTGAGTTCGCCGTAGCGGAACTCCCCGTCGGGCTGGTGCCACCGCCGTCGCGGGCCGGATCCGCCTGCTCCGATGACCGCGTGGGCCATCGCCGCGTCGATCCAGCCGCTGACCAACCCGCCCTGCACGACGCCCCCCCGAGTGGCACATGTGCATCGCGTCCGGGCACCTCGGAGCGCGAGCACGACAGGATCTCCTCGCCGCCGGCGCGGGGATTCGGCGTCGGGAGGAGGGGAACGCCCCTGTCGACCGACAGCCGTGGGAGGCGCGAATGGGCAAGGACCAGTTCACCCAGCAGGACCCGACCGAGCAGCACGCCGCTCCGGGCAGCGGCGACCGGACCGTCGAGTGGCCCGGCCGCACCGCCGACATGGACGTGCGGCCCGACCACGGCGAGGAGACCTACCGCGGGTCCGGACGTCTCGAGGGCAAGAAGGCGGTGATCACCGGCGGTGACTCCGGGATCGGCCGCGCCGTCGCGATCGCGTTCGCACGCGAGGGCGCCGACGTGCTCATCACGTACCTCGAGGAGGAGAAGGACGACGCCGAGGAGACCGCCCGCTGGGTGCGGGAGGCGGGCCGCACGGTGGTCACGATGGCGACCGACCTGCGCGAGGAGCAGAACTGCCGGGAGGTCGTCGAACGGGCGGTGACCGAGCTCGGCGGGATCGACGTGCTGGTCAGCAACGCCGCCTACCAGATGTCGCAGGACGGCGGCATCGAGGACATCACCACCGAGCAGTTCGACCGGGTGATGAAGACCAACGTCTACGCGTTGTTCTGGCTCGCCAAGGCCGCCGTGCCGCACATGGCGCCCGGCTCCTCGGTGATCGCCACGACGTCGGTACAGGCCTTCCAGCCCTCGCCGCACCTGCTCGACTACGCCACGTCGAAGGCGGCGATCATGAACTTCGTCAAGGGCCTGGGGCACGATCTCGTCGGCCGCGGGATCCGGGCCAACGCCGTGGCGCCGGGACCGGTGTGGACCCCGTTGATCCCGGCGACGATGGACGAGAAGAAGCTCGACTCGTTCGGCGCGCAGGCGCCGATGGGCCGGGCCGCGCAGCCGGCCGAGCTCGCCCCCTTCTACGTGTTCCTCGCCTCCCAGGAGTCGAGCTACATGACCTCGGAGGTCCTGGGCGTCACCGGAGGCTCGCCCATCACCTGACCCGACCCGGGTTCGCGTGGTTTGAGGGCGGCACGGTCGGGGATGCCCCCGGGGTGGGAGGTACACGGATGTCGTCCGCGTCCGAGGAGTTGGGCTGCTCCTTCCGTCGCTCCGGGGACGCGGTGGTCCTCGCGCTGAGCGGGCCGGTCGACTACACGACCGTCCAGCAGGTGTGTGCCGCCCTCGAGCGGGCGTTCGCAGATCGCTCGTCCCGAGCGGTGGTCCTGGATCTGAGCGAGGTGGACTTCCTCGGCTCGGCAGGGATCGGCGCCCTCGTCGACGCGGCGAAGGCGCAGGGCGACGACGTCCTGCTGCGGGTCGTGGTCGACCGGACCCGACCCGTCATCCGGCCGATCCAGCTGACCGGGCTCGACACCGTGTTGGCGCTCTATCGCGCCCGCGAGGACGCTGTGCGCGACGTCCACCGGTGGACGGGAACCTCCTCGGAGACGCCCTCCTGAGGCAGGCTCCTCCGCTGGGCGACGGGGTGCAGCACGAGACGACGCCGATGACCGCGAGGAGGTCAGCGGCGGGTCTCCGGGCCGGCAGCGCGGGGGACCTCGTCGCGGTGGTCCTGCTCAGCCGCCGCTGCCGTAGGGGCGCGTCAGGAGCTCCAGGTAGTGGCCGTCCGGGCTGGCGAAGTACACGCCCCGACCACCGTCCCTGGTGTTGATCCGGCCTTCACCGTGCGGCGGGTGCGGCTCGGCCCAGTAGCGGACGCCCTGGTCGGTGATCCTGGCGAAGATCTCGTCGAACTCGGCCTCGGTGACGAGGAAGGCGTAGTGCTGGGGGTGCACGTCCTCGTCGGTGCTGGCGAAGTCCAGGCTCATCCCGTGGGCCAGGGTCACCACCTGGAACGGCCCGAACGGCTGCGGCTCGGGCAGGCCGAGCAGCTCCGCCAGGAACTTCGCCCCGGCCACCTTGTCCTTGCTCGCGACGATCGTGTGGTTCAGCTCGACGGCCATGATCGTTCCTCCTGGTCGGTCCTCGCCGGTGGGCAGCCGGCCGCCGGCCCGATGGCGCCCGGGCGCCGGCGACCCGGTGACCACGCTAGAAGCTCGACCCGGGTTGAGTTCAAGTCCTGCACGGCGGTGGAGCCGGCGGCAGCCTCCTCGATCTGGCAGGGCCGACCACTTCGCGATCGATCATCGTCGAGCCCCGCCTGGCGGGGCGGTTCGCGCGCGCAGCCAGGTCGTCGTCCCCGGTGCGAGGCCTCGCGACTTCGGGGTGCGCTCCACGGCCGTCACGATCAGGGCCGCGTCCTCGGGCAGGCACCATTTCACCGCGTGGTAGACCTCGGAGAGCGACGCCCCGCTCGTGAGCAGCAGGAGTCCCGGCGCGGCTGTCCGGACCTCCTCCCAGGGGCCGGTGAGGTCGACGGCTGGCCGCGATGTCCAGGCGAGGTAGACCGACACTCCGGTGTGTACCCGAGCCGACGCCGGTCCACCCGGCTCACCTGCCCCGCCTCGTCACGATCGTGCCCGGGGGGACCTCAGACCGCGGTCAGCGACCGCTCGTGTGTCTCCGGCAGGCGGCGCAGGCAGCCGAGGGCGATCGCCAGCAGCCCCGCCATGCACACGCCGAGGGCGGTCGGGCCCCAGGCCGAGGCGGTCAGCGGGGCGGCGACCAGGAGGATGAGGGCGCCGCCGGCGACCCCGCCGAGGTTGTAGCTCATCCCGGCTCCCGTGTAGCGGTACCGGGTCGGGAACATCTCCGGCACGTAGGCGCCGAGCGGGCCGTAGGCCGGTCCGACGAGGGCGAGCAGGACGACGATCCCGGTGGCGATCGCGACGGGCGAGCGGGTGTCGAGCAGCGGGAAGAGCACCAGCGACCACACGGCCAGGCCGAGGCAGCCCGCGAGCACGACCCGGCGTCGCCCGAGCCGGTCGGACAGGACGGCGGCGGAGGCGGTGGTCGCCACCGACACCAGCGCGCCGACGAGGTCGATCACGAGGATCTCCGCCTTGCTCATGCCCAGGCTGCCGGTCGCGTAGCCGGTCAGGTAGGCCGTGGCGATGGACATGCAGGCGAACACGCCGGTCGCCAGGCCGGTCGCGAGCAGCATGGTCCTGGGCCGGTGCCGCCACACCTCCAGGAACGGCACGCCGCGGCGGGAGGCGGTGCGTGTGGCCTCGGTGAAGACGGGCGTCTCCTCGGTGTGCAGGCGCACGTAGAGCCCGACGCCGATCAGCAGCGCGCTGAGCAGGAACGGCACGCGCCAGCCCCAGGACAGGAAGGCCGCGCTCGTCTCGCCCGTCCCGAGATCGACGGCGAGGAAGGTGACGGCGGCGAGCGCGAACGCGACGGTCGCGCCGACCTGCGGGTAGAGGGCGAAGCGGCCGCGCTGCCCGTCCGGGGCGTTCTCGGTCGCGAACAGGGCGGCCCCGGCCCATTCCCCGCCCACGGCCAGGCCCTGCGCGGCGCGCAGGACGACCAGGAGGATCGGGGCGGCGACGCCGATCGTCGCGGCACCGGGCATCAGGCCGACGGCGACGGTGCACAGGCCCATCGTCACCAGCGTGACGATCAGGGTGCGCTTGCGGCCGAGCCGGTCGCCGACGTGGCCGAAGAGGATCGACCCGACCGGCCGGAACACGTACACCAGGGCGAAGGTGCCGAACGCCGCGATCGCGCCGACCGCGCCGTCCGTGTGCGGGAAGAAGACCTTGGGGAAGACGAGCGCGGCGGCGGTGCCGTAGATGAAGTAGTCGTAGAACTCGATCGTGGTGCCGGCCATGCTGGCGAGGTTGATCCGGCGGGTCGCGGTGCGGCCGGGCCGTGCCGCCGGTGTCGGCGGGGCGAGGACGGCGGTCGACATGGGCCTCTCTTCCGGTCGGTGCGGTGGGTGACCCTCAGCGTCGGCCGGTGCGGGCGCTGCCGGGATCGACCGACCGGCCGGGCTCACCGACGACGCCGGGCCCGGGCGATCGGGGGACGTGCCGCCCGCCACCCGGGTGTGCCGCCGAAGCACGACGTGACCCGGGCCTCGGCCGTCCGCCTGACCATGAGCGAGGTCGACGGTCGTCGCCTCACCCCGTGGCACCCCTCGGTGGCTCCGGCGGTTCCGGCGGCTCCGGGGGCCCGGGCGACGGTCGGGAGCCCGGCTCGGGCCTCGGCTGCAGCGAGCGGGGGATGTAGAGACCCCGGCGGGCGGCCCGGCCGAGGGCGAGCGCGCGGTCGGGGGCGTCGAGTGCGGCGGTGATGTGCTCGACGCGGCCGGTGACGGTGTCCTCGGGCAGGTGCAGCCGGGTGGCGATCCCGGCGTCCGACCAGCCGTCGATCAGCAGCCCGAGGACGCTCAGGTCGAGCGGGGTGAGCCGGTGCAGGTCCGGCGGTGGCGAGAGCAGCAGGAGTGCCCCCCGGCCGGTGCCCGGGGGGCAGCGCAGCGCGGTGACCCGGAGCAAGCCGCCGGCGGGGTCGGGGGCGAGGAACCGGGTTCGGTCACCGCCCCCGTCGAGGTGGCGGACCGCGGCGGCCGGCACGGCCGAGTGGGCGTCGAGGAGCTGGTGGCCGGGCAGCTCACCGAACGGCAGGACCCGGCCGGAGCGGGTGAGCACGGCACCGGCGACCGCCTTGTGGACGGCGATGCCGAGTGCGGTGCCGTGCAACGGGTCGAGCGCGCGTCCGGCGACCAGGGCGGCGAGGCGGGTCTCGGTCTCGAGCAGACGCCGCCGACGTCGCACGACGTGCGTGCGGGCGGCGTCGGCGCGTCGCCGGCACCGTTCGGCGCGGGCCCGGGCGTCGTCGGCCCTGCGTCGGGCGGTCTCGGCACGGGCCCGGGCCGCGCCGGCGGCGCTTCCCGCGGAGGCGGGGGAGCGCCCACCGCGCAGCCGGACGACGAAGCCGTCGGCTCCCGTGAGGAGGGCGATGTCGATGTTCGTGAGCTGGTGGCTGAGCCAGAGTCCGAGGCCGGCGCCGGTGGAACCGCGGGGAGCGGGGACCAGGCCGGTGAGGGGGTCGGGCGGTCCGGGGCCGGCGTCGTGCACCCGCACGAGGATCCGGGCCGCGTCCGTCCAGCCGGTCACGGTGAGGGGCGGCCGTCCGTGCAGCCGGGCATTGGTGACGGCCTCCGAGACCGCGAAGAGCAACTCGGTGGCGGTGGCGGGGTCGACCCGCTCACGCGCGGCCTCCGCCACCCGGCGCCGCGTCTCCCCCAGCGACGGGTCGACCAGCACGAGGTCCGGACCCGCCCGTTCCAGCGGGTCGACCGCGACTGGCAGGCGCTCGAACTCGGCGACCTCCTGGTAGCGGGGGCTCGCGCGGCCGCCCTCGGGCGTCAGGAGGCGACGATGGGTGCGTTCGACGACGTCGCGGACGGGCCGGGACACGGTGGTGGCGTCGTACAGGCAGCGGCTGTACACGGGGTAGTCCTGCCAGACGACGTTGACGGCGGACTCGTACCGGTCCCACCCGGCGAAGCGGCCGCCGTTGCCCTCGTGCGGGACGTCGCCGGCGATGCGGATCTGCTCGGCGCCGGCCGCCAGGTGGCGCTCGAACTGCTGTCGGTAGGCCTCGATCGCGCCCGCGGGCGTCGCGTACAGCCGCCCGTCGACGACGAAGTCGACCGCGTCGGTCCGGGGCAGCGCCGCCCGCAGCAGGTCGCACTTGCGCTCGTCGTAGCCGAGGACGACCGGTTCGCCGGCGTCCAGTCCGCCGGTCACGAACGGCACGATCATCGCCAGGAAGTCGGCGTCCGAGGAGTAGAAGCCGGCCTCGTGCACGTGCCCGGCGCGGCCGCGGGCTGATCCTGTCCTCATCCGTGCGCTCCGGGGTCGTGCCGTTCCGTTCCGGCGACGCCGTCGGCCGGGCCCGGAGCGGCGGGGTGTGACCGAAGGGCCCGCGTACCCCGTTCGCACGGTTCTAGTCGTCGGCGACGCCGCCTGCTTCCCGCGGGGAGCGGTGAAGGTCCGCAGGGCGGGCACCGTGCGCGCCCGCCCTGCGGACTCGGACCGGTCAGGTCGTCGACGACCTCTGCGGCGGCGACACCTAGCGGCTGCGCAGCTCCCGTCGCAGCACCTTGCCGCTGACCGTCTTCGGGATCTCGTCGAGGATCTCGACCTGGCGGGGATACTTGTAGGCCGCCATCCGCTCCCTGGTGAAGGCGATGATCTCCTCGGGGGTGGCCGCGGCCCCACCCTTGAGCGAGACGAAGGCCTTCACCGTCTCGCCGCGGTACTCGTCCGGGACCCCGACGACCGCGGCCTCGCGGACCGCCGGGTGCTCGTAGAGGACGTCCTCGACCTCGCGGGGCCAGATCTTGTACCCGCCGGCGTTGATCTGGTCCTTCTTGCGGTCGATGATGTAGAACCAGCCCTGGGCGTCCATGTAGCCGACGTCGCCGGTGTGCAGGACGCCGCCGGGCAGCGCCTTCGCCGTCTCCTCGGGCTTGTTCCAGTACCCCGCGACCACCTGGGGCCCGGCCGTGACCAGCTCGCCGATCTCGCCGACGGGCAGGTCGTTGCCCTCCTCGTCGACGATGCGCACGACCGTGTCGTACACGGGCACGCCGACCGACAGGGCGCCGGAGTCGGGGTCGACCGGCGCCTCGGCGTGGAAGGGCACGCCGTGGGACGGGGAGGTCGTCTCGGTCAGGCCGTAGATGTTGTGGATGTAGTGGCCGAAGGCGTCCCGGAAGGCGTCGACGGTGCTCGGCGGGATGGGCGCCCCGCCGGAGTACACCTTGGTCAACGACGTCAGCTTCGACTTGTCGGCGTTCGGGGCGTTCATCAGGGCGATGAACACGGTGATCGAGCCGACGGTGAAGGTCGCCCCCTCGGCCTCGGCGATGTCGAGGGTGAGCGCCGGGTCGAGCCGGTACATCAGCACCAGCGGCGCGCCCGCGAGGAGCGACACGGCGATGTGCCCGACGAGCCCGGTGATGTGGAACAGCGGGGCGATGCCCAGCACGACGTCGTCCGGCCCGATCCCGATCCAGTCGCGGTAGGTCCGGGCGTTGAAGACGACGTTGCGGTGCGTGGTCATGGCGCCCTTGGGTGGCCCCGTGGTCCCCGAGGTGTAGGTCAGGAAGGCGACGTCGTCGGGGCCGAGCGTGACCTGCGGCGGAGCGGTCCCGCGGTGGGCGTCGAGCAGTGCGACGAGGTCCAGCGTGCCCGGGCAGGCGATCCGCTCGACCCCCGCGAACACCGCGGGCTCGTCGCGGCTCTGGAAGTCCAGCTCGGAGGTGGTGATCACGATGCGCACCGACGACCCGTCGAGGACCTTCGAGGCCACGTCGCGGTGCAGCGACTGCAGCGCGACCAGCACGGTGGCGCCCGAGTCGGTCAGCAGCTCCTCGAGCTCCCGCTCCTTGTTCATCGGGTTGATCGACACGGCGATCCCGCCGGCCTTCCAGGCGCCGACCTGGGCGATCACGAACTGCGGCACGTTCTGCGCGAAGATCGCGACCCGCTCACCCGGCCGGAAGCCCTCGGCCGTGATGCCCGCCGCGAACGCGTCGGTCAGCTCATCGAGCTCGGCGAAGCCGATGTGGCGGTCGAAGTAGCGGATCGCGTCCGCCGACCCGGACCGCGCAACGGTGTCCCGGAACATGTCGAGCGCGGAGGCGTACTCCGGCGTGATCGAGTGGGGCTGGCCCTGGTCGTAGCGGGCGAGCCAGGGCTTGTCGTCGTAGACGGACACCGGGTCTCCTAGCGGATGGCGATGGGGTTGACGGGGGCTCCGGTGCCGTGGACGACCTTGAGCGGGGCGGCGGCGTAGAGGAAGGACCAGCGGTTGTCGGCGGCGCAGGCGTCGGCGAGGTCGTCGAGCCAGGCGATCTCGGTGAGGGTGACGCCGAGGTTGCGCATCAGCGCACAGTGCAGGGGCAGCGCGACCCCGGAGTTCGGGTCGGCGGTGACCTCGTTGGCGATGGTGTCGGTGACCAGGTTGGGGATCTCGCGCTCCTGGAACCACTCGACGAGCTCGCGGGAGTAGGTCAGGCCGGGCTCGACGAAGCCGTCGTAGAAGCTCTCGGGGTCGTTGAGCTCGTACCAGTACTTCATCCAGCCGGTGCGGATGACGAGGATGTCGTGCTTCTCGATCTCGACACCCTGGTTCTTCGCGGCGGCCTCGAGGTCGGTGTGGTCGAAGGTCTCGCCCTTGTCGAGCCAGGGCTTGCCGCGGTGGCGGGCCATGTCGATGAGCACCCCGCGGCCGACGACGCCCTTCTCGGCGATGGGCAGCACCGAGGCCTTGTCCATGGCGTCGATGGTGGTGCGGGCGTCGTAGCCGTTCCAGAGCTGGCCGTCGTACCAGACGTGTCCGAGGGCGTCGTACTGGGTGGAGCCCTGCAGGAAGAGGTGCGCGGTGTCGTCGGCGTAGTGCAGGCCGCCGGGGAAGGCGGGGGCGTTCTCGCCGTCCCAGGTGCCCTCGTCGAGCTCGTTCTGCCGGGTCATGCCCTGGCGGCCGGGCCAGATGGGGTCGCCGGGGCTCTCGGTGCGGCCCATGTGGATCTGCAGGGTGAAGACCTGGCCGGACCGGACGTGTTGCACGCCGCGCAGGACCTCGCCGGCGTCGAGGTAGTTCAGGCAGCCCAGCTCGTCGTCGGGCCCCCACCTGCCCCAGTTCGTGGGGGCGTCGTCGCCGAGGAGCTCGCGCATCGCAGGGACTTCGGACATCGTTGTCTCCTCCACAGCTGAACAAGGCCCGAGCGTCAGAACGTTCGCTCGGTTCGAGTTCAGGATGATGCTGACGAGCCCGGTCGGCGTCAAGCCTCCGCAGCGATCACGAGCGGGAGGGGCGACGGGCGGGAGGGGCGCGACGGGGGAGGTTCAGGGCTGCTGAACAGAGGAGTCGGGCTGCTCCGCGGCGCAGCGCATCATGTCCAGCGCCAGCTCGGCGTACCGGCGTGCCAGCTGCGCGGGTGGCTCCGGGGATCCCGCACCGGGAAACCAGTAGGGGAGCGTGAGGCACATCGTGGTGATCGCGCGGGTGGTCGTCGGGAGGTCGCGGGGCCCGCAGCGGGCGGCGTCGACCAACCGGGCCGCCGCGCCGTCGAGGGCCTTCTGCACCTGACGCTGGACGCCGCTGAGCCGGCTCCGGTTGGGTTCCTCGACGCTGCGCATCTCGGTGAGGACGATGTAGGCCAGCTCGGCCCGCTCGGTGTGGAACAGCACGAGGGCCTCGACGGTGTTCGTGAACTGCTGCACCGGGTCGCCGGCCTCGTGGACGGCCGCGTCGACCCGCCGGTGCAGGTCCGTCAGGGCGAGGTCGAGGAGGGCGACGAGCAGATGCTGCTTGCTCGGGTAGTGGTGGTACATCCCGGCGATGCTGATGTCCGCGCCCGTGGCGATGACGCGCATCGTCGCCCCGTGGTAGCCGGTCTCGTTGAACACCTCGACGGCGGAGCCGAGCACCGGGTCGAGCTCCAGGGGACCGAAGTCGCGCCAGCCCGTCCACGGCGCCGGCCGTGGGTCCGGCGCCGCCGACACCGCCGGTGGCGCCTTGAGCTCGAGCAGCTCGCCGGCCGCCATCCCCACGCGGCGGGCGATCTGCTGCAACCGGTCGACCGTCAGCCCGACCTTGCCGTTCTCGATGGCGCTCATGGTCCCGACGCTCACGCCGAGGTCCGCGGCGAGCTGGCGCAGGGTGAGGCCGGCCTGCTGACGGGCGAGGCGGACGGCCACGCCCCCGGCCGGCTGTTCGGGCATGCTGAACAGAGTACGGGGATCGGTGCGGTCCGTAGACTCCCGCTCGTGGCACCGCTCGCACTCACGACGACCGGCGCACGACCGTGATCACGGACGCCGGGCGGCCCTGGCTGGCGCACTACCCCGCGGGGCGGCCCGCCTCGGTGACGGTGGAGTTCGAGTCGGCGCTGGCCCTGTTCACCGCCGCCGTGGCGGCGGCACCCGACGCGCCGGCCGTCTGCTACTTCGGCAGGACGCTGAGCTGGGCGGAGCTCGACCGGGCTTCGGATGCCCTGGCCTCGCTCCTCGTCTCGCGCGGCTTCGCCCCGGGGGACCGGCTCGCGCTGTACCTGCAGAACGACCCGGCCTTCGTGGTCGGGCTCCTGGCGGCGTGGAAGGCGCGCGGCATCGCCGCGCTGGTCAGCCCGATGAGCAAGCGGGACGAGCTCGACCTCGCCCTGCGGGACTTCGCCCCGGCGGCGCTCCTCGCCCTCGACGACCTGTACGAGGACGTGGCGCGCGGGGTGCTGCAGCAGGGCGACGTCGGCGTGCACACCGTGGTCACCGTGTCCCCGTCGGACGAGCAGGACCGCGGCGACCCCCGGGTCTTCGAGGGGATGTCCCGCCGTCGACCGGCGGACACCCTCGACCTGTACGCCCTCGTCGGGTCCTTCTCCGGGCCGGGACCACAGCCAGCCGCGCCCGCCCGGTCCGACGTCGCCGTGCTCGCCCCCACGTCGGGGACCACCGGGGAGCCGAAGGCGGCGATGCTGACGCACGGCAACCTGGCCTTCAACGCGCAGACCTACCGCGACTGGACGGGCCTCCGCCCGGGCGAGCCGGTCCTCGCCATGGCGCCGGTCTTCCACGTCACGGGGCTCGTCGCCGGGATCCTGGTGGCCTTCCTGCTGCGCTCGCCCCTCGTGCTGACCCACCGCTTCCACCCGGCCGTGGTGCTCGACGCGATCCGCGAGTGTCGCCCCGTGTTCGCCGTCGCCCCGATCACGGCGTACATCGCCCTCGCGGAGGAGCCCGCGCTCGCGCCGGGGGACCTGTCGTCCTTGCGCCTGGCCTACTCCGGGGGCTCGCCGATCCTCCCCGAGGTCGCCGACCGGCTCGAGACCGTCCTCGGCCGGTACATCCACAACGTCTACGGCCAGACCGAGGCGTCCTCGCCCACGCACATGGTCCCGCCGGGCACCCGCGCTCCGGTCGACCCCGAGACCGGCGTGCTGTCCGTCGGGCTCCCGGTGTTCGACACCATGGTCCGGGTCGTCGACGACCGGGGAGCCACCCTGCCGCCGGGCCGGATCGGCGAGCTCGTCACCGACGGTCCGCAGGTCGCGCCCGGGTACTGGCGACGGCCGGACGAGACCGCGCTGGCGTTCGTCGACGGCGCGCTGAAGACGGGCGACGTGGGCTTCATGGACGCCGACGGCTGGTTCTACGTCGTCGACCGCAGCACCGACCTGATCAACGCCGCCGGCTACAAGGTGTGGCCCCACGAGGTCGAGCAGGTGCTCGCCACCCACCCCGCGGTACAGGAGGCCGCGGTCGTCGCCATCGCCGACGACTACCGCGGCCAGTCCACCCGTGCGTACGTCGCGCTGCGCCCCGAGGCGTCGGCGACGGAGGTGGAGCTCATCGAGTACTGCCGTGGCCGGATGGCCGCCTACAAGTACCCGCGCGAGATCGAGATCGTCCACGCGCTGCCGCGTTCGGTCACGGGCAAGCTCCTGCGTCGCGAGCTGCGCCGTCGCCGACCGGGCGGCCGTCCGCGATGACCGTTTCGCTGTGAACCGGGCCGGAGGCCTCGACGACGGAAGGCCGACCGGCCCGACGGGCCCACGCATGGGTGGATCCACCTTGCACGAGCCGGCCGCAGGCCGATCACGAACGCTCCGTTCCCTCCTCGTGCGCGACCTGGATGATCGTCTTCCCGGGCGTGCGGCGGTGGCGCGCGAACGCGTCGGCCGTCTCCTCGAGGGGGCGGACGGCGCCGACGAGGGGCTCGAGGCGCCCCTCGCGGAGGCGCCGGGCCAGGTCCGCGAGCCGGGCGCGGTCGGGTTCGACCACGAAGAAGATCGCGCGGCCGTCGGCGGGTTGCAGGGCGGGTGGTTCGGCGACGGTCACGAGGGTGCCGCCGGGGCGCACGAGGCCAGTCGAGCGCTTGAGGACGTCGCCGCCGATCACGTCGAGGACCACGTCGACCTGGCCGGCCCCCTCCAGGGCGCCGGCGTCGAGGTTCAGGAACGCGTGGGCACCGAGGCCGAGCGCGACGTCGCGGTCCTCGGCCCGCCCGGTGCCGATGACGTGGGCTCCGACGTCGCGGGCGAGTTGGACGGCGATCGACCCGACGCCGCCGGCGGCGCCGTGGATCAGCACGGTCTGCCCGGCGGTGAGCCGCGCGTGGTCGAACAGGCCCTGCCACGCGGTCAGCCCGGAGATGGGTAGCGCGGCGGCCACGGTGTGGTCGATGTCGGCGGGCAGGGGGGCGAGGTTGCGGGCCTCGACGGCGGTGTACTCGGCGAGGGAGCCGTTGCGGGTCCAGTCGGTGAGGCCGAACACCCGTTGTCCGACGGTGAGGCCGGTGGTGCCGTAGCCCAGTTCGACGACGATCCCGGAGAGCTCGTGTCCGGGCACGCTGGGGGTGCGGTCGTGGCCGGCCCGGTCGGTCCAGGTGGCGGGCCAGTCGAGCTCGCCGGGGGTGAAGCCGGCGGCGTAAACCTGCACGATGACGTCGTTCTCGGCGGCGTGGGGGTGGGGCAGGTCGGTCAGGGTGAGTCCGTTGATGCCGGCGTCACGGTCGCGGACGGTGATGGCGCGCATGTCGGTTCCTTTCCGGGGGTGGCTCGCCGGGCGGTGGTGTCGTGGCCGGCGTCGGGTGGGGTGGACGGCGTCGGTGGGTGGGGTGCTCGTCGCTGTCCGGGTCAGCTCGGCCAGGCCGAGCCGAGGATGCGTTCGACGGTGGTCGTCCGCGGCCGGCCGGGCCGGAAGTGCGCGAGGACGTCGGCGTTCACGGTGCCGTTGGTGGTCTCGGGGCGGTTCTTCAGGCCGTCGTAGTACGTGCGCAGGAACTCGTTCTTGAAGTCGCCGCGCGGGTGGGCGGCGAGGATCTCCTCGGTCTGGTCGGCGTCGAGTTCGGCCAGGCCGAAGCCGACGACGTCGGTGAGCACACCGAGATGCGTGGTGGCGATCTCCGGGCCCATGCGGGCGGGGATCCCGGGCGTCGTGTGCAGCGCGATCGCGGTCCACACGGTGTCCGCGGCGGTGGACGGGAAGCCGCGTTCGCGCAGGAACCTGCGTGCGTGGTCGGCGCCGTCGATCTCGAACCGCTGCTCCACGTCGGAGAACGGGGTGGCCAGACCCGTGTCGTGGAACAGGGCGGCCAGGTAGAGAAGTTCGGGATCCGGCACC
This sequence comes from Pseudonocardia kujensis, assembly GCF_021283305.1. Taxonomy (GTDB): domain Bacteria; phylum Actinomycetota; class Actinomycetes; order Mycobacteriales; family Pseudonocardiaceae; genus Pseudonocardia; species Pseudonocardia kujensis. Next base: position 6,438 of record NZ_JAJSOK010000009.1, on the reverse strand, counting down.
ACACCGAGCCGGCGGGCGTGGATCCGGCCGAAGAAGAAGACCCGGCGGGAATGGTGGTAGACGAGCGGGCTGGTGGTGTCCCGGACGAGACGGGTCGCCTCGGCGACCGCCGCCGTCTCGGGCACCTCCACGCCCGCGATGACCTCCGACATGACTGTTCGCCCTCCTCGGGTGGTTGTCGTCCAGGTGCCCGACCTCGATGCTGCCGACCTTCCCGGGTCGCGCGCCGCCTCCGTCCGGCCAGGAACTCCTCGGATCAGGACGGTGGCGCACGCGGTGCGCGCCGCCGGCCAGGCGGCGGCCCGGTGCGCGGCCGGGACCCGGCGCCGGAGTACCTGAGGGCGGTTTAATGACGCGTGTCCTCGTCCACCGCCTCCGCGACCGCCCGGCCCTCGGCCCCGCACGCACCTCCCGGGCGGTCGGCCGGAGGAGGGACGACGGGCGGCGCGGACGTCGCCCCGCGCCGCGTCGCGTTCCTCGTCTACGACGGCGTGACCCTGCTGGACGTCGCGGGTCCGGCGGAGGTGTTCCAGGAGGCGAACCGGTTCGGCGCCGACTACGCCATCGTGCTGCAGTCACCGACCGGCGCGGACGTCACGTCGAACCTCGGGTTCACGGTCGCCGTCGAGAGCGCCGTCACCTGTGCGCCGTGCCCGGACACGTACCTGGTCGCCGGCTCGGGCCTGTATCCGCGAACACCCGTGGCCCGGGAACTGGCAGAGGCCGCGCGGGTGCCGGCCGCCGGGGCCCGCCGCGTCGCGTCGATCTGCACGGGCGCGTTCGTCCTCGCCGCCGCCGGCCTCCTCGACGGCAAGCGTGCGACCACGCACTGGCAGGTCACGCACGAGCTCGCCGCCCGGTGCCCGACGTGCCGCGTCGAGCCCGACGCGATCTACGTCCGGGACGGCAGCACGTACACGTCGGCGGGGGTCACCGCCGGGATCGACCTGGCGCTCGCCCTCGTGGAGGAGGACCACGGATCGGACCTGGCCCGTGACGTCGCCCGCGCCCTGGTGGTCTACATGCAGCGTTCGGGCGGGCAGTCGCAGTTCTCCGCCCCGCTGCAGGGGCCGCCACCCCGTTCCTCGGCCCTGCGGAAGGTCACCGACCTGGTGACGGCGGACCCCGGGGGGAGCCACTCGCTGGGTGAGCTCGCGAGACACCTCGACATCAGCACCCGGCAGCTCACCCGCCTGTTCCACGACGAACTGTCCACCACACCGGGCCGGTACGTGGAGAACATCCGGTTCGACATGGCGAGGGCACTGCTCGACCAGGGGCACACCGCGACGCAGGCCGCGGCCCGCGCCGGGTTCCCCAGCTACGAGAGCATGCGCCGGGTGTTCGCGAAGAAGCTGTCCCTCAGCCCCGCGGCCTACCGGCGTCGCTTCGGCACCGCCCGCCGTGGTGGGCAGGACCGGGGGCCGCCCCTCGCCTGAGGGACGCACCCCGGCGAGCCCGGTGGCCGGCCCGGGTGGCGCGCTGATCGTCTCCGCGACACGCTGAGCGGCGTGAAGCGCGCGCAGGTGAAGGCCGTCCTCGTCCGGGTGGCCGTGGCGGCGGAGCGCGTGCTGGGGCGCCTCGTCATGATCGTCGTGGTGATCCGGGGGCGCCGTCGGCCGCTCGTCATCCCGTTCATCGGGCACGGCTCTCCCCGGCGTGTGCGGATCGGCGCCCGGGTCGCGATGGGACACCCCGACGCCGTCGTCGACGACGACCACGCCTCCGGCCCGCGCTCGCGGCGGCAGGTGCTGCTCGCGAGCCTGAGCCGCTTCTTCACCCTCGAGCTGGGCGAGGCGCGCGTCGCGATCGGCACGCCTGCCGGGGTGCAGCACGTCCGGGCGGACGTCGAGGGGTACGTGGACGCCGTGATCGAGCAGCCGGGTCTGGAACCCGGCTGGCAGGAGGCCGAGCTGACCCTCGAGGACGGGACGGCTGCGCGGGCGAAGGTCCTGGTCGTCGACCCGCGGGCGGACGTGGCCCTCGTCAGCGACGTCGACGACACGATCCTGGAGACCGGCCTGACGCGCGGCCTGGCGTTCCTGCGGGCGACGCTGCTGACCGAGACCGCGGACCGGGCACCGCTGCCCGGCTCGGCCGCGCTGTACCGGGCGCTGGTGTCGCCGCCCTCCGGGGTGTGCAGGCCGGTGTTCTACGTGTCGACCAGTCCGTGGAACCTGCACGGCACGCTGCTGGAGTTCATCGCGCTGCGGGCGTTCCCGCTCGGCCCGCTGCTGCTCACGGACTGGGGTCCGGGGCATGGCAACCTGTTCCGCATCGGTGCGCGCGAGCACAAGACCGGCCTGATCACGCGGATCCTGGACGAGCACCCGGGGCTCGGACTGGTCCTCGTCGGCGACACCGGCCAGCTCGACCCGGAGATCTACGCGGCGGTCGCGGAGGCGCACCCGGACCGGATCCGCGCGGTCTACGTGCGCCGGCCGCCGGGGTGGACCCCGCGGCGGGACGCCGAGGTCCGGGCGTTGGCGGAGCGGGTGAGCGCGCGGGGGGTGCCGATGCTGGCGGTGGACGACAGCACCGAGATCGCCGAGCACGCGGCCTCGATCGGGCTGCTCGACCCCGCCGAGATCCCGGCGATCCGGGCCGCGACGGCCGAGGGCAGGCGCACCGGAGCGGTCGGGGCTGCCCTTCGGTGACGACGCCTCCCGGGCTCGGGAGCGCGGAGCGCGCAGACCGGGTCGGTCCGCGAGGATCAGTTGGTCGGCACTGAGCGATCGGTTTGCCGATCGCTAACCCGGGCGCGGGCATCGTCGGGGTGTGTCCTGGTCCTCGTCGGGTGTCCGGTCCCGGCACGTGGGCGGGTCGTCCGCCGCGGCGACACCGGCTTCCCTGAACGTCCGTGCACGCCTGGCCGCCGGTGCCGGCCGCCTCACGACGACCGTGTGCCGGTCGGTGGGCCGGCCGGGTGGGGTCCTCGGGGGGCGCGTGGCCCTCGCCCTCGATCCGGGGCTGCTGGCCGAGCTGACGACCGCGCGACGGGTCGCGCTCGTCTCCGGCACCAACGGGAAGTCGACGACGACGGCGATGCTCGCCGCCGCCTTCGCGGTGCGCTCCCGCCCCGCGTGGAACCGCACCGGGGCCAACATGGTCGACGGGGCGCTGGCCGCGTTGCTCGACCACCCGGACGCGGACAGCGCGGTGCTGGAGATCGACGAGGGCTACCTGCCCGGGGTCGTCGCGCAGACCCGGCCGGCGTTCGTCGTGCTGCTGAACATGAGCAGGGACCAGCTGGACCGGGTCGGCGAGGTCGCCTCGGTCGTGCGCCGGATCAGGGCGGCACTGCTGGAGAGCCCGGGGACCACGGTGATCGCCAACGCCGGTGATCCGCTGGTCGTCGCGGCGGCGCAGGCGGCCGAGCACCGGATCTGGATCGCCCCGCCGCGGACGTGGCGACACGACGGCGTCACCTGCCTGCTGTGCGGTGGCCACATCGACCCCGTCGCCACGACGTGGGGGTGCACGGACTGTGCGCTGCGTGAACCGGCCCCGACCTGGACGGTGACCGAGGACGGGCACCTGACCGGGCCGGACGGGTACCGCCGGACCCTGGGGTTGCGGCTGCCCGGCACGGCGAACCTGGTCAACGCCTCGTTCGCGGTCGCTGCCGCGACCGCGTACGGCGTGGCGCCGGACCGGGCGGTCGACGCCGTGACCGGCCTGGACGAGATCGCGGGCCGCTACCGGTCGTTCCGCCGGGCAGACGGGGAGACCCGGCTGCTGCTGGCGAAGAACCCGGCGGGCTGGGCGGAGACGCTCGCCGTGATCGAGGCCTCGGAGGGTGCGGTGGTGATCGCGGTGAACGCACGGGAGGCGGACGGCCGCGACCCCTCCTGGCTCTGGGACGTGCCCTTCGAGCGGTTGCGCGGCCGGCGGGTGACCGCCAGTGGGGACCGGGCGGCGGACGTGGCGGTCCGGCTCGCCTACGCCGAGGTCGACCACGAGGTGGAGGCCGACCCGGTGGCGGCCGCGCGCCGGCTGGGCGTTCGGGTCGACGTGGCCGCGGACTACACCGCCTTCCTCGGCCTCCGCGCCCGGCTGGCCCGCACCGCCACGGAGAACCGGACGTGCCTGCCCGCGGACGGGACTCGGTGAACCGGATGTCCACCGAGTCGGCGGTGCGGATCGCCTCGGTCTCACCGGACCTGTTGGGCACCTACGGCGACAGGGGGAACGCCGAGGTGCTCCGGCAACGTCTGCGCTGGCGCGGACGCCGCGCCGAGATCGTGACCGTCACGGGCACGGTGCCGACCGGCTGCGACATCTACGTCCTCGGCGGAGGGGAGGACTCCGCGCAGGTCCTGGCCGCGCAGCGCGCGGCGCGCCCGCCGGGCCTGCGCGGGGCGGTCGAGCGGGGTGCCGTCGTGCTGGCGGTCTGCGCGGGCCTGCAGATCCTCGGGGAGCGCTTCGCCGGCCCCGACGGGACCGACCACGCGGGTCTGGGCCTGCTCGACGTGACGACGACCCGGCGCGCCCGCCGCGCCGTGGGGGAGGTCGTGGCCACACCGCTGGTGCCGGAGCTGGCCGGGGCGCCCCTGACGGGGTTCGAGAACCACGGGGGCGCGACCCGGCTGGGCCGGGCCGCCCGTCCGCTGGCCCGTGTCGAGTCCGGGGTGGGCAACGGCAGCACCCAGGGCAGCGGTCGGGGCACGGAAGGGGTGGTGGCGGGTCGGGTCGTCGGGACCTACCTGCACGGCCCGGTCCTCGCCCGCAATCCCGCGCTGGCGGACCTGCTGCTGGAGTGGGCCGTCGGTGAGCCGTTGCCGCCGCTTCGGGTGCCGGCGGTGGAGCAGCTCCGTGAACGACGGCTGCGCGCGCGCCGCCGCCGGCGCCTCATCCGACCGGCTCCCTGACTCCTCCGCACGCTCGCGGCCGGACCCGGGCCGGTGGGCCACCCACCCGATCGGTCAGCGCCGGCCGCGGGGTCGCGGGATCGGCGTCGTCGCCTGATCGCCGACGTCGTCTCCGGAGGGGGCTGCCGAGGGGTCGAGGGTGAACCGGACGGTCCGCGGATCCTCCGGGCGGGGCCCCGCGGTGTCCGCGGCCGACCCGTCGGCGGGCGGGCCCGGGTCGGGATCCGGCACCGGTACCGGCCGACGGTGCAGGAGGAGGGTGACGCACAGGGCCAGCCAGGTGGCGCCGACCAGCCACCCGTCGAGCACGTCGGTGAGCCAGTGCACGCCGAGATAGAGCCGGGACAGCCCGATGACGGCGACCGCCGCGACCGCGAGCACCACCGCGGCCGTGCGGACGGCGACCCCACGCAGCACGACGACGGCCACGGCGCAGAGGACGCCGAGGACGACCGTCGACCCGAGGGCGTGGCCGGACGGCAGGGAGTAGTTGGTCTCGACGGCCAGGCGGGTCGCCTCCGGGGGACGCGGCCGGTCGTAGACGTTCTTGAGCGTCTCGACGAGCACGCCCGCACCGGCGGAGGCGAGGACGACGACCACGGCCTCCCAGCGGCGACGGCGGAACCAGAGCACGAGGGTGGCGACCGCGGCGAGGACGGCCATCGCCGCGGTCCCGCCCACGGCCGAGATCGTCAGCGCCAGTGCCGTCGCGCCGGGGCTCCGGTGCCCGACGAACCAGTCCAGGACCGGCACGTCGGCCGCGGAGATCCCGTCCGGGTCGGCGACCGCGTCGACCACGGTGGCCTGCAGGGCGAACACGACCGCGGCGACGCCCGTCCCGATCGACGTCGCCGCGGACAGCCGCCTGCCGTGCGGGAGACGACCGCACACCGACAGCGCGGCCACGAGCGCCCACCCCACCAACGCCACGACGCCCAGGACCTGTTCGGTATCGGCAAACCTCATCCGTGCTCCGCTCTGCGAGAGACCGCCGAGACCGGCGACGCCCCGGACGTTAGGAGCCGTCGTCGCTGCGGACACCCAACGGACGGTTAGCGGTCGGCAAGACGTCGTCCGGACCCCGGGCCGCCGGCGGATCCGGGCACGCGGCGGCCCGGAGCAGGAGGGTGAACGTGGTGGGACGCGCGCGGGTCAGGGTGAGCCGTCCGCCCTCGGCCTCCGCGAGGCTGCGGCCGAGGGCGAGCCCGATGCCGTGCCCTTCGGACCGTCGCGCGCGCCGCGTGAACAGCTCCGCCGAGGTGTCCGGCGGGATCTCGCCCTCGTCGGCCACGTCGAGGGCGACGGCCCTGCCCACGCCGCGGGCCCGGACCGTGACCAGCCCGGAGCCGTGGCGCAGGGCGTTGTCCACCAGGACGTCGAGGACCTGGCGGGTCGCCGCCTCGGACGCGGCGACCGCGAGCCCACGGGGAGCCTCGAGCCCGACCGAGCGACCGGCCGCCTCGGACCGGGCGTGCCAGTCGCCGGCGAGGTCGGTGAGCAGGTCGGCGAGGACCAGCTCGTCGCGCGGCTCGTGGGTGTCGCGGGCGAGCGCGAGCAGGTCCTCGAT
>NZ_JAJSOK010000099.1 GCF_021283305.1 Pseudonocardia kujensis | reverse complement strand
GTCGCACCTGGCAGACACCCGACTGGACCGTCGTGGACCTGTTCGCCGGGCTCCCGCGCGCGCCGCACCCGGCCTTCACCGAGACCGGCGTCGCCAACCCGTCCGGCCCGGGCTTCGACGCGCGATTGCCCGCCAACCTGCGCGCCGTCCAGGAGCGGCAGGGCCTTCCGGTGACCGCCGGTCGCACCCGGGACTTCGCCGTCGAGATGGAGACCGGGACCGGCAAGACCTACGTCTACCTGCGCACGGCCTTCGAGCTGCACCGCGCGTACGGCTTCCGCAAGTTCGTGGTCGTGGTGCCGAGCGTGGCCGTGCGGGAGGGCGTGCTCGCGAGCGTCGAGGCCCTGCGCGAGCACCTCACCGCGCTCTACGCCGAGCCCTTCGACGCCGTGGCCCACGACGCCCGCCGGCTCGGCCGCGTCCGCCGCTTCGCCACCTCGGGCAGCGTGCAGTTCCTGGTCATGACCCTGCAGGCCTTCCGCCGCGACGTCGCCGGCCGGGGCGGCAACGTCGTGCACCGGGCACAGGACCAGATGGCCGGGCGGCGGCCGATCGAGGTCGTGGCGTCGACCCGGCCGGTCGTGATCCTCGACGAGCCGCAGAACATGGAGTCCGACGGCGCGGCCGCGGCCATCGCGAAGCTGAACCCCTTCTGCACGCTGCGCTACTCGGCCACCCACCGGAACCCGCACGAGCTCGTGTACCGGCTGGACCCGGTCGAGGCGCGGGAGCAGGGCCTGGTCAAGGGCATCGAGGTGGCCTCGGTGATGCCGGACGGGCGGGCGTCGGAACCCCTCGTCCGACTGCTCGCGGTCGACGCCGACCGGTCCCGCGCCCGGCTGACGATCCACCACGAGCAGCGCGAGCGCACCCTCTGGGTGCGGCTCGGCGACGACCTCGCCGCGCTGTCCGGCGGGCGGCGGGAGTACGCGCGCGGCTTCGCGGTCGCCGACATCGGGTTCCGGGAGCCCTCGGTGCGCTTCTCCGGCGGCCTGGTCGTCACGCCCTCGACCCCGGCCGGGACCTACGACGCCGGCGTCCGGCGGGCGCAGGTGATCGAGACGGTCCGCCGCCACCTCGACCGGGAACGCGCGCTCGCGCCCCGCGGGGTGAAGGTGCTGTCACTGATCTTCGTCGACCGGGTGGCGAGCTACCGGGCGGCCGACGGCGGGCTCGGCGAGGCGGGCCGCTGGTTCGAGGAGGCCTACACGCGGCTCGCGCCGGCCTACCCGGAGCTGGACCTGCCGCCGGTCGGGGCGGTGCACGGCGGCTACTTCGCCGGCGACCCGCGGACCGGGTACGTCGACGGCGGCGAGACCGACGCCTCGGCCTTCGACCTGATCATGCGGGACCGTGAGCGGCTGCTCTCGGCCGCCGAGCCGATGCGGTTCCTGTTCAGCCACTCCGCCCTGCGGGAGGGCTGGGACAACCCGAACGTCTTCGGAATCTGCACGCTCAACGAGACCCGCTCCCCCGACCGGAAGCGCCAGGAGATCGGCCGCGGGCTGCGGCTCCCGGTCGACGGCGCGGGCCGACGGGTGCGGGACCCGCGGGTGGCGCGGCTGACGGTGATCGCCAACGAGTCCTACGACGAGTTCGCCCGCACCCTGCAGGAGGAGTACCGCGCGGACACCGGGCGCGGCATCGTCGTGCGGCGGGCCGGCGAGCCCGACGCCGCGGTGCGCGGCACGGAGTTCGCGGCGCTGTGGGCGCGGATCGGCCAGGGCCTGCGCGCGCGGCTGCCACTGTCGACCGAGGAGCTGGTCCGGCACGCCGTCCGGGCGCTGCGGGAGGCGGGCCCCGTCACGGCGCCCCTGGTCCGGGTGCGGACGACCGACCACGCCACCGGCGGGTCGGTGGCGGGCCCGGCCTACACGCTGGAGCCGGGCGTCGGCCTCACGGAGGAGGAGGTCGTGGTTCAGGTGCAGGAGCGGACGGGGTTGACCCGCGCGACCGTCTGCCGCGTCCTCGGCGAGGCGGGGCTGCTCGGCTGCGTCGCCGTGAACCCGGTGGCTGTGCTGGACCGGAGCGCGTCCGCGCTGCTCGCCGCGGTGCGGACGCAGCTGCCGCCGGTGCTCGGGATCGTCGGTGGGCAGCTCCGGCCGGCCGCCGCCGTGCGGGGCGAGCCGGTCACCCTGCCGCGTGCCTTCGCCGTCGACACCCCGTTCGGGCCGGTGCGTCCGCGGGCCGCGTACGTCGACGGCGAGGCCGTCTACCTGGTCACGGGACCAGGACGTACTTCCCCGTGATCCGGCGCTCCGCGTAGCGCCGCAGCACGGCACCGGCCTCCTCGAGCGGCGCCGTCGAGGGCCGCGGCGGGTGCAGCTCGTCGCGCCCGATCCGGCCGAGGACGTCGGCGAGCAGCGCGGCGTTGCCCTCCGGCCCGCCGACCTCGCGGGCCCAGTCGCCCCAGTCCACCCCGATCACCGCGCGGTTGCGCAGCAGCACGATGTTGGCCGGCAGCCGCGGGATCTCGCCCGACGCGAAGCCCAGCACGCAGAACCGGCCGCCCGCGCGCAGCGCCCGCAGCGACGACTCGGCCGCCGGCCCACCGACCGGGTCGATCACGACGTCGGCGCCGCCGTCCGTCGCCGCGCGGATCGCGTCCTTGAGGTCGGTGTAGTCGATCGTCACCTCGGCGCCCGCGGCCTTCGCCGCCGCCCGCTTCTCCTCCGACGACGCCACCGCCACCACCCGCGCGCCCCGGCTGCGGGCCACGTCGACGGCGGCCAGCCCGATCCCGCCCCCCGCGCCGAGCACCACGACGCGCTCGCCGGGTGCGATGGTGACCCGCTGCGTGACGGCGAAGACCAGTGTCGCGTAGCTCTCCATCGCCGAGGCGGCGACCGCGGCGTCGACCCCTGCCGGCAGCGGCACCGCGAACCGTGCCGGGACCGTGACGTGCGAGGTGAAGCCGCCGAACCCGGTCACCGAGGCGGCCACCTCGGTGCCGACCAGGTTGCCGTCCACGCCCTCGCCGACCGCCCCGACGCGCCCCGCGACCGCCGACCCCGGGGTGAACGGCAGCGGCGGCCTCACCTGGTAGCCGCCGCGGACGATCAGCCCGTCGACGAAGCTGACCCCCGCCGCGCCGACCTCGACCAGCACCTCACCGGGGCCGGGGGCCGGGGTGGCCTCCTCGACCACGGTGAGCAGTTCCGGATCGCCGAACTCGGTGCAGACCACGCGCAGCATCGGTCCACCCTGGCCGATCGTCCGTTCGGTGTCGCGCGGCCGTGAGCACGGCCACGCCCCGTGCCGCCCTCGTCAGAGGCTCTTGAGCACCGCGTCGGCCGAGCTGACGGTCACGTCGGTGGGCTTCTCCTCCACCCACAGGCTCTTCACGACACCGTCCTCGAGCACGGCGGCGTAGCGCTGGGAGCGCAGGCCCAGGCCGAACCCCGAACCGTCCATGGTGAGGCCGACCGCCTTGGCGAAGTCGCCGTTGCCGTCGCCGAGCATGAGGACCTTGTCGCCGACCTCGCGCGACTTGCCCCAGGCGTCCATCACGAAGGCGTCGTTGACGGCCACGCAGGCGATCGTGTCGACGCCCTTCGCCCTCAGCTCGTCGGCCCGCAGCACGTACTCGGGCAGGTGCTGGTCCGAGCAGGCGGGGGTGAAGGCCCCGGGCACGCCGAAGAGCACCACGGTGCCCGAACCCAGGACGTCCTTGCTCTGCACCGGCGTCGGGCCACCGTCGCGGACGGTGGTGAGGGTGACGTCCGGGACGGTGTCGCCGATCGAGAGGGTCACGCCGAGCTCCTCGCTGCTAGAAGATGCGGACGGCTCACGCTAGCGCCGCTGCGCACCCGGCCGTCGGGTCCGTGGGCCCGTCCCCACCTTCCGGTGAGGCGACGGGCACCTCGCGGATCGGCGGCCGGCGTGCGGCACCCTGGTCGCGTGCCCCGCTCGCAGCCCGACCCACCGCCGCCCCGGCTGTCCCGCTACTGGAACGGCTACGTCGCGGACTGCGAGGGCTCCGTCGCCCGGTTCCGGCGGATCGTCTCGGCCATCCCGGTCAGCCCGGCACAGGAGTGGCTGGACCGGATCGCCGCACAGCTCGACGGCGAGCTCGGTGCGGTCCGCCGGCTCGCGATCGTCGGCGACTCGATCGAGCCGGCCCGCTTCCGGGTGCGCGAGGCTCCGGCCCGGCGGATCTCCCAGCGCCTCGACGAGGCACGCTCCTCCTTCGCCGACGCGGTCGCCCAGGCCGCCACCATCGCCGAGCAGGCCGCGCTCGACCCGGCGCACGCTGACGTCACGGCCCAGCTGGAGGTGCTGGCCCAGCAGGCCTCCGAGCTCGCGCTCGGCCCGGCGCCCGCCGAGCCCGAGCCGGAGGAGCCGCGGCGCCGCTGGGGGCGACGCCGGGAGGCGTGAGGAGTCAGTCCCACCAGAACCGCCACTGCCGGGCACCGCGGATCAGGTCGGCGTAGCTGCGCAGCGTGAAGATGCGCCCGTCCTGCGGGTCCTGCTGGTCGGGGCAGAAGGCGAAGTGCTCGGCCGCGACCGCCTCGCACTCCCGGCGGGTCATCGGCGGTGCGGCGACCGAGAGGATCAGGGTGGCGGCGTCGAGCTCCACGAGGACCGCGCCGAACCGCTCCTCCCAGCTGCGCAGCACCGCGGAGATCCCCGCGACGTCCCGGTCGCCGTTGGCGGCGCCGCTCCAGTCCACCACCGCGGGGACGTCGGCCGGGCGGGCGGCGTCGACCACCGCGAGCCCCGAGCTCCAGGACCGTGTGCGGGCCCACCGCGCGGCGACGACCACCGGCAGGTCACCCTCCAGGGCCGTCGCGTTCCGGTCCGGCACGGGCAGGAGACCCCGCCACGCCGGCAGCGGCTCCGGGCACGAGCAGGTCGGCGGGCACGGTCCGGGCCAGGCCTGCTCGAGGAGCCGGGCCGGGTCCGCCCGCGCGACGTCGAGCAACCGGGCCGTCCGCTCCGCGCCCGTGAGCGTCCCGACACGGGCGACGGTCCAGTTGGTGATCCACACCGGGCAGCGGCCCGTCGTCGGCGCGGCACGGAGCAGCTCCTCGTAGACGTCGGGGCCCGGGAGGTCGTGGAGGTCGAAGGGCAGGTGGGTGTCGATCGTCGTCATGCCCGGTCGGACGGGCGCGGTGGCCTCGAGGGTCCGGTGGCGGGCGAGGTGTTCACGGCGGTGAACGGCCTGGTCGGCGCGTCGAGGCCCCTACCCCACCCGCCCCTGCTCGGACCCGCCCGCGGAGTCCGCGGGGCGGAGGGTGAAGAGGATCTCGGCGCCCGTCACCCGCAGCACCCGCTGCAACGTGCCGCTCGCGCCGGCGAGGGTGACGGTGCCGCCCCGGCGGGCGGCGCGGCGCTGCAGGCCGATCAGGGCGGCGAGGCCGGCGGAGTCGCAGAAGTCGAGACCCGCGACGTCGATCACCAGGTCCGCCGGCAGGTCCGGGCCGGCCTCCTCGGCCACCGCGCGGACGCGCTCCTCCAGGCTCGGCGCCGTGCCGAACGTCAGGTCGCCGACCAGGACCAGCGTCACCTGGGCCGCCTCCGCCTGCGCCCGGACGCGCAGCGGCTGGGGACGCGTGGGGTCGCGATGCACCCCGGAACCGGCGCTCATGCGGTGGCCTCCCTGACGGCGGCCGACCCGTCGACGGGTGCAGCCGGACGGTCCTGCAGCTGCGCCGCATCGCCGCGCAGGCACTCCTGGGCGAACGGGAAGTCGTGCAGCAGCGCGTCGAGCAGCCGCACGGCGTCGACGGCGTCGGGCGCCCACGCGTCGGCGTCCTTGTTGCGGATGATCGCGCTCCCCCTCCCGACGCGGACGCGCCGGGAGACGACGCGCACGCCCCGCCAGGTTACCGTTCCCGCGTGATCGGCCGCGCCGGATCGGACCGGCGTGGGCCGCCCGTATCCTCGTGCCGGTGAGACGACGCCGCCCGGCCCCGCTCCCGCAGCGGCACGGGCTCGACCCGGTCCGGCTGCGCACGCCGGACGAGGGGCCGTGGCGGACCCTGCGCGAGCACCTGGTCGAGCGGCTGCCGCGGGTGGACCCCGGCCGGATCGAGGAGATGCTCCGCGAGGAGCGCATCGTCGGCCTCGACGGACCCCTGGGGGTCGACGCCCCCTTCGTGCCGGCGTCGTTCGTCTGGTTCCACCGGGACCTGCCCGAGGAGGTCCCGGTCCCCTTCGAGATCGGGATCGTGCACCGCGACGACGACATCCTGGTCGTCGACAAACCGCATTTCCTGGCCACGATCCCGCGCGGCCGGCACGTCCTCGAGACCGCGCTCGTGCGGCTGCGGCACCGGCTCGACCTGCCGCAGCTCGCCCCCGCCCACCGGCTCGACCGCGTCACCGCCGGGCTCGTGCTGTTCGTGGTGCGCCCCGAGCTGCGCGGCCGCTACCAGACGATGTTCCGGGACCGGCGGGTCCGCAAGACCTACGAGGCCGTCGCCCCCTACCGGCCGGACCTGGCGGTGCCGTGCACGGTGCGCAGCCGCATCGTGAAGGAGCGCGGGGTGATCCGGGCCTACGAGGTGCCCGGCGAGCCGAACGCCGAGACGCGGGTGGAGCTGCTCGAGCGGCGTGGCGACCTCGGCCGCTACCGGTTGCACCCGCACACCGGGCGCACCCACCAGCTCCGGCTGCACCTGGCCGGGCTCGGCATCCCGATCGTGGGCGACGACTTCTACCCCGACCTGTACGAGACGCCGCTCGACGACTTCTCCTCGCCGCTGCAGCTGCTCGCACGGACGCTGGAGTTCACCGATCCGGTGAGCGGCAGGGCGCGGCGGTTCGACAGCCGGTTGCGGCTGCGGGCCTGGCCGGCGGGTCCGGTGGGCGGGTGAGCGGCCGGGCGAGCCGGCCCCGTCGTCGATCCTGAGGACGCCGTGCGGCGTTCGGAGCAGCACCGGTGCGCATCGGCAGCAGACGGCCGCCGCTCGGCGCGCCGGTCGCGTCGCGTGCCGTGATCGTCTCTCAGCGTGGCAACGCGCGGGCCCCGCGACTTCATAGGGTCGCGCGCAGCGGCTCCCGTCCCCGGCGCATCGCCCCCCGCCGCCGTGGGCGGGACCGCACGACTCGCTCCCCGCGAAGAACACCGAAGGAACACACCGAGATGACGCTCCCCCGTCTCCTCCGGCACGCCCGCCTGCGCCCCGTCCTCGTGGCGGCCGCCGCCCTCACCGCCGCGACCGCCCTGTCCGCCTGCGGATCCTCCGGGTTCGTCGACGCCGGCGACGCGGCCCCCGCCGGCGGCACGACCGGCAGCACGAACGGCACCACCGTCGCCCCGACCGGCGGACTCGGGACCGGCGTGACCGCCGTCGGCACCGTGGTGACCTCGGACGGCTTCACCGTCTACAAGTTCGCGAACGACCGCAACGACCCCTCCGCCGCCACCTGCACGGGCGACTGCGCCAAGAAGTGGCCGCCGGTGCAGGGCGACGGGCAGCCGGCCCTGCAGGGCATCCCGTCCGGCCTGGTCGGCACGATCGGCCGGCCCGACGGCACCCAGCAGCTCACCCTGAACGGCTGGCCGCTCTACCGCTTCAGCGGCGACACCCGACCCGGCGACGCGAAGGGCGAGGGCGTCGGCGGGACCTGGCAGGCCATGGGCGTCAACGGCACCCCGGCCGCGAACGGTCCGGGCGCGAGCCCGGCGGCCGCGCCGGCCGCCGTCCCCGCCGGCTCGCTCGGCATGACGAATGCGGCCAAGACCGCCGGTACCCGGACCGGCAGCACGGCCGGCACCCCCGGGACGACCGGGGCCGCCCCCGTCGCCGGCACCGTCGCCGCCCCCGCCGCAGGCCACTGAGGCGCTGGGCACCGAGCCGGGGCCGACCCGGCACGGTTCGGGAGGGGTCGGGGATGCAGTTGCATCACCGACCCCTCCTCGAATCCCGACGAGGGGGCTATCGTCGGTCCTCATGAACGAACGATCGGTGCGGATCGGGAACTTCTCGGGCTACCTCGGTGACCGGTTCACGGCCATCGACGAGGCGCTGGCGGGCGACCCCGTCGACGTCCTGATGGGCGACTACCTCGCCGAGGTCACGCTCGCGGCGCTCGCGGCGGACCGCCACGGCTACGTCGACTACTTCCGCAAACAGCTCCTCCCGCACCTCGCGACGATCGCCGAGCGCGGGATCAAGATCGTCACCAACGCGGGCGGGTTCGACCCGGCAGGGCTCGCGGAGGCGCTCCGACAGGACGTCGCCGACGCCGGCGTCGACCTCACCGTCGCACACGTCGAGGGCGACAACGTCCTGCACCGGCTCGCCGAGTTCCACACCGACGGGCACGCGATGGAGCACCTCGACACCGGCGCCCCGCTCAAGGACTGGGGCGTGGACCCGATCGCGGCCAACTCCTACCTGGGCGGTTTCGGGATCGCCGAGGCGCTGAGGGCCGCCGCCGACATCGTCGTCACGGGGCGGGTCACGGACGCCTCGCTCACCGCCGGTCCGGCCGCCTGGTGGCACGGCTGGACGCCCGACGACTGGGGCCCGCTCGCCGGGGCGATCACCGCCGGGCACGTCGTCGAGTGCGGCGCCCACGCCACCGGCGGCAACTTCTCGGGCTTCATGCAGGTCCCGGGCATGGTGAAGTGCGGCTTCCCGATCGCCGAGGTGGCCGCGGACGGCTCGTCGGTGATCACCAAGCACGCCCGCGACGGCGGCATGGTCACCGTCGACACCGTCACGGCCCAGCTCGTCTACGAGATCCAGGGCCCGCGCTACCTCAACCCCGACGCCACGGTGCACCTCGACACGGTGCAGCTCAGCCAGGTCGGCAAGGACCGGGTGGCCATCGCACCCGTCGTCGGCTCGCCGCCCCCGCCCACGGCCAAGGTCGCGGTGTTCGCGCAGATCGGCTGGCAGATCTCGCAGATGCTGTTCTGCACCTCGCCGAACGTGGCCGAGAAGGTGGCGCTGCTGCGCGACCAGCTCCGCGCCCAGCTGGAGGGGCACGTCGACCAGCTCGACGTCACCCCGCTCGGCACCGCCGCGGAGGACCCGCATTCGCAGTGGGAGGCCACCGTCCCGATCCGGGTCATGGCCACCGCCCGCGCGCCGGAGGCGCTGAAGCTGTTCCCGGCCGCCGTCGGCAGTCTCTACCTGCAGGGTTTCCCCGGCTTCCACCACGACGGCGGCGCCCAGGCGGTCCGCGCGCCGTGGCCCCGGATCGACTACTGGCCCGCCCTGCTGCCCGCCGAGCTCGTCCCGAACACCGCCGTCCTCGCCGACGGCACCCGGCTCGAGGCGCCGGTCTCCTCCCGCTGGGCCACGCCCGAGGAGCTCGCGCAGGGCCGGTCCCCGGAACCGCCCGCCGCGACGACCTCGGGCCGGCGCATGCCGCTCGGCACGCTCACCTACGCCCGGGCCGGCGACAAGGGCGGCAACTCCAACGTCGGCATCTGGGTTCCGGATCCCGCACACTGGGAGTGGCTGCGGTCCACGCTCAGCACCTCGGCCCTGCGCGCGCTGCTGCCCGAGGCCAAGGACTGCGACGTCGTCCGGCACGAGTTCCCGCACCTGCGCGCCGTGCACGTCGTGCTGAAGGGGCTGCTGGGCACGGGCGGGTCGTCGAACCTGCGGGTGGACCAGATCGGCAAGTCCGTGGGCGAGTACCTGCGGTCCAAGTACGTCACCGTGCCGGAGGAGCTGCTGTGACAGCGGTCCTCGGCCTCGGTGGGCGCATCCGCGCCGCCGTGGCGGACCCGGCCACCGACGACGCGTTCGACGTCCACGGCGCCCTCGACGCCCTGCTCGGCGGGATCGGCCTGTCCGCGGCGGACACCGGGGGGCGGGTCACCTTCCTCGGCGCTGACCCGGTCGTCCCCAGCGCCTTGCGGCTCGGCGGGGCGGCGGCGCTGGCGCTGGCCGCGAAGTCGGTCGCCGTCGCGGCGCTGCACCGCGACCGCGGCGGCGCGGGCCAGGACGTCACCGCCGACCTGCGCAGCGCCCCGCACCGGCTCTGTCCCTTCTACGACCGGCGCTGGGAGCTGCTCAACGGCTATCCGGTGGCGTCGCCGGCCAACCCGTCGCCGGCCTTCGGGTTCCGCTTCTACCGCGCCGGCGACGGCCGCTGGGTCATGCCGCTCAACGGCTATCCGGCCCTCAAGGTGGCCACGCAACGGCTGTTGGACTGCGCCGATACGCCGGAGGCGGTCGAACGGGCGGTCGCCCGGTGGGAAGGGGCCGAGCTGGAGCGCGCGGGTGCCGAGGCCGGCGTCGTCATGCCGCTGGTCCGCACGCCCACCGAGTTCCTGGCCACCGCGCAGCACGCGGTCCTCGAGGACACCCCGCTGATCGAGGTCACGCGCATCGGCGACGCCGATCCCGAGCCGCTGCCGGGCGGGGCCGAGCTGCCGCTCGACGGCGTCCGGGCCCTCGGGATGGGGCACGTGATCGCCGGCGCGGGCACCGGCCGAACGCTCGCGCTGCACGGCGCCGACGTGCTGAACCTCTGGCGGCCCACCGAGTTCGAGCACGACACCACCTACGTGACCGCGAACGTCGGGGTCCGGTCGGCGACCGTGCACCCGGCCCGTGGCGACGGGCCGCGCGTCGTGCGGGAGCTGCTGGCCGGCGCGGACGTCTTCTACGCCAACCGCCGGCCGGGCTACCTGGCGTCGATCGGGCTGTCCGCGGAGGAGGCGGCGGCGGTGCGGCCCGGCATCGTGCACGCCACGAACACGCTCCACGGCGAGCGGGGGCCGTGGCGCGACCGCGTCGGGTTCGACCAGACGGCGGGTGCCCTCACCGGCATGTTCGACCTCGAGGCGGGCGGGATCTCACCCGAGGTGGAGCCGCGGCTGTCGCCGATCCTCGTGGTCAACGACTACATCGTCTCCTGGCTCACCGCCGCCGGGATCGTCGCGGCACTGCGCCGGCGGGCCGTGGAGGGCGGCAGCTGGAAGGTCCACGTCTCGCTGACCCGGGTGGCGCTCTGGATCCTCGAGCTCGGCGTGTTCGATCTCGGCTACGCCCGGTCGGTCGCCGGGACCGGGGAGGAGCACGCCTACCTCGACCCCGAGACCTTCACCGCGGACACCCCGCTCGGGCTGTACCAGGGCGTGACCGACCAGGTCCGGATGTCCGGCACGCCGGGGCGCTACCGCACGGTCCTCGTGCCGCGCGGCAGCTCCCGGCCGGCCTGGCTCGCCTGACGTGACCGGGTCGGGAGGGCCGACGGCCCTTCCCGGGACGGTCGTCACCTCACAGGCGGACGGGCAGGCGGGACAGGCCGTGGATCAGCGTGGACTGCCGCCAGCCGAGCGTCTCCGGGGCCCCGGCGAGGGCGAGGTCCGGGAAGCGCTCGAGCAGGGTGCGGAACGCGATCTCGCCCTCCAGCCGGGCCAGCGGCGCGCCGAGGCAGTGGTGCACGCCGTAGCCGAAGGCGACGTGCCCGCTCGCGTCGCGCGTCACGTCGAGCTCGGCCGCCCCCTCGTATCGCGCGGTGTCCCGGTTGGCCGAGACCAGCGAGATCAGCACGACCTCGCCCTCGGGCACGGTGGTGCCGCCGATCTCCACCGGCTCCGTGGTGTAGCGGAAGGTCGCGAGGTTGATCGGCCCGTCGAACCGCAGGAACTCCTCGACCGCGTTGGGCACCAGGGCCGGGTCGGCCCGCAGGAGGGCGAGCTGGTCCGGATGGCGCAGCAGGGCGAGCGTGCCGTTGCCGATCAGGTTGACCGTGGTCTCGTGCCCGGCGACGAGCAGGAGGAACGCCATCGACGTCGCCTCGCGCGGGGACAGGGTGTCCCCGTCCTCCGAGGCCTTCACGATCGCCGACAGCATGTCCTCGCCCGGGTCCGCCGCCTTGTCGGCGACGAGGCGGGCGAGGAACTCGGCCATCGCCGCGGCCGCGGCGCCGCGCTCCTCGGCCGGGGCGGCCGACAGCAGCGTGGTGGTCCAGCCGCGGAAGTCGTCCCGCTCCCCCTCCGGCACGCCGAGCAGCTCGCAGATCACGGTCATCGGGAGCGGGTAGGCGAACTCGTCGAGCAGGTCGACCGTGCCCTCCCGCGCCGCCTTCTCGGCCATCCGGTCCGCCAGCCCGCGCGCGATCTCCTCGATCCGCGGCCGCATCCGGGCGATCGCCCGCACCGTGAACGCGCGGTTCACCAGCTTGCGCAGCCGCGTGTGGTCCGGCGGGTCGGTGTTGAGCATGTGCCCGGCGAGGGAGTCGGCGAACTGCATCCGCTTCTCCGGCGCCACCGAGCGACGCTCCAGGATCTCCGCGAAGCGCCCGCCGTCCTTCGACAGCCGCGGGTCGTTGAGCGCGGGTCGTGCGTCCTCGTAGCGGGTCACCACCCAGGCCTGCAGGCCCATCGGGGTGCTCACCCGCACGACCGGCGCCTCCCGGCGCAGGGTCCGGTACAGCTCGTCCGGGTCGGCGAAGAACTCCTCGCCGAGCTCGACGGTGTCCGCCTGGGTCATCACGTCCTCCCCCCGGCCGGGCTCGCCTCCGGCCGGGGCCCACGCTAGGCCGTCCCGCCCTGAGAACTCCTCAGAACGGACAGCGCCCGGTCCGCCCGAGCGGGCTCAGCGCTCGTCGCCCCACAGTCCCTCGCCGGTCCACGGGTCGCGCGTCTCCTCGTAGCGACGCTCCAGCGTGGGACCGGGCACGGGGCCCTGCACCGGCTCGTCCCCCTCGGCCCCGCCCGACTGGTACGACGGCTCGTCCTCGGGGTCGGCCGCCCGGTGCCGGCCGGCCTCCAGGCCGCGCTGGTAGGTCGAGAGCCGGTTGCGCACGCGGTCGGGCTGCCGCTCGGCCGAGGCCTCCCCGCCCGCCGCGGCGCCACCCGCCGCGCCGCGCCGGCTGCGCAGCGGCGGCGTGACCATCTGCCGTCCGGGCCGGCGGCGCGGCAGCCCGCTCTCGGTGGTCGGCAGCTCGATCTCGGCCCGCGCGGCGCGTTCGGCCGCCGCGCGCCACTCGTCGTCGCCCGAGCCGGCCCAGCCGGCCCAGTCCCCGCCGAGCGGGTCCCCGTCGAGCGAGGTGCCGCCGAGCCAGCTGTCCGCCAGCCCGTTCCCGTTGCGCCCGCCGTGCCCGTTCCGGCCGTTGGTGCCGTGGCCGTTCAACCCGTGACCGTTGGAACCGTTGGACCAGCCGTCGGAGCCGTTGGTCGCCGGGGCCGGGTCGTCGCCGGTGCGGAACCAGGCCGAGGCGACGGCCGCGAAGATCGGGGTGCCGGCGAGGTCCTCCTCGGACCGCGCGAGCGGGGCCTCGAACGAGCCGAACAGCTCGTCGACCGAGGCGGGCGCGGGTGCGGATCCGGCGCGCACCGGCTCCCAGGTCATCTCCGGCGCCGCGTCCCGCGGCTCCCGCGGGGTCGGCGGGGCGGCCGGGGTGGGCGGGGTGGGCGACGACGCCGGGGCCGGGGCCGCCTCCTGCGGGACCTGCACGCCCGCGGCCGGCTCGACCAGCGAACGCGGGAACCTGACCAGCGCGACCGTGCCGAACCCGGGGGTGGCGGGGCCGCCGAGCGGGGCCTGCAGCTCCAGGCGCGCACCGCACCGGCGGGCCAGCCGCGCGGCCAGGTGCAGGCCGAGCCGGTCGGGCGGGATGGGCGCGCTCGCGCCGCCCGCGATCTCGTTCTCCAGCGCCGCGGCCTCCTGCCACGGCAGCTCGACGCCCTCGGCCTGCAGCTCGATCGTGACGCCGCCGTCGCCCGCCCAGCGCCCCACCAGCTCGATGCGGCTGCTGCGCGGGACCGTGCGCTCCGCGTGCGCGACCAGCTCGGCGAGGACCTGCCCTGCGCCCACGGCGCTGCCCGCGGCGAGCGAGGCCGACGGGGCGGGCGGGACCGACACGCGCTGCGGGTCCTCGGCACCCGCGGCGGTGTCCGCGAGGATCCGGCCGAAGCCGGTCGGGACGGGGCCGCGCCGCTCGGGGCGGCCGCCCACGAGGCTGAGGACGGCCTCGCCGTCGCGCAGCAGCCGCCGGGCGCCCGCGGCGAGCTCGGCACCCTCCGTCGACTCCGGACCGAGCCGCTCGGCGACGGCGAGCTGCCGCTCGGCGTGGCCGCAGATCCGCCGCGCGAGGCCCGCGAGCAGCAGGTCGGGCCGCTCGTCACCGGCGCCGCCGGTGCCGCCGCGGCCGCCCGTGCCGTTCCCGCCGGTCGCACCCCCGCCCGGCTCGTCGAGCCAGGAGGCGGACGAGACGTCTCGCTCCACGCTTGTCCTCCGCTGGTCCGTACCCCGATCCGGCCGGGACGCCGCACGGACCCGGCCGCCCACCCGCGACCGCCCACCGAAGCAGGCGGGCGCCCTCGGGCCCCGCGTCCGCCGGGGGAGCTGCGACCCGACATCTGTAGGTCCACGGGACATTACCCGGCGGTCCGGCCCCCGGCCGCCCGTCGGGCGGGTGTGCGATGACCGGTCGGCGGGAGGTGGACCGGCGGCGATCGGCAAGCCGACACGCCGGACGGGAGGAGTGATTCCTCCGGGGCCGCCGGTCGTCGCACGGCGACGGTCCGGCCGAGGGGTCCCGAGAACGGAACAGGCGCGCCGTCCGCGACGCTGCGGCGGTGCGCCCGGTCACAGAGGCTAGGTCAGCACCTGCCCGCTCGTCCAGGGGCCCGGACCACGGATTTCCGCGGGATCACTCGAACCTGGACGGATCACCCGCTCCCTTGCGGACGATCACCGGCTCCGGACCGGAGAGATCGACGACGGTGGTCGGTTCCGTGCCGCACTCCCCCGAGTCGAGGACCGCGTCGACGGCGTGGTCGAGCCGCTCCTTGATCTCCCAGCCCTGGGTCGGCGGGACGTCCGGGTCCGCCGAGTCGGGCAGCAGGAGCGTCGAGGAGAGGAGCGGCTCACCGAGCTCGGCGAGCAGGGCCTGGGCCACCAGGTGGTCCGGGATGCGCACGCCGACGGTCTTCTTCTTCGGGTGCAGCAGCCGGCGCGGCACCTCCTTGGTCGCCGGGAGGATGAAGGTGTACGGCCCGGGCGTCGCCGCCTTGATCGCCCGGAACACGGCGTTGCCCACCTGGACGAACTGCCCGAGCTGCGCGAAGTCGCTGCAGACCAGCGTGAAGTGGTGGCGGTCGTCGAGCCTGCGGATCGTGCGGATCCGGTCGAGGCCCTCCTTGTTGCCGAGCTGACAGCCCAGCGCGAAGACCGAGTCGGTGGGGTAGACGATCAGGCCGCCGCCGCGGACGATGTCGACCGCCTGGCCGATCGCGCGGCGCTGCGGGTTGTCCGGGTGCACGTCGATGTACCGGGCCACCGCGGCAGCCTATCGCCGTGGCGGCGTCGTCAGGGTGCGGAGCGGGCCGAGGATCACCTAGCGTCGGGAGCGACCGCACCGCCGACCGCACCGCCCCCCGACCCCAGGAGGACGCCGTGACCCCCGCCGAGCTGCTCACCGACGCCTTCGGCCGCATCTCCGAGGGCGTGCCCGCCGTGGTCGACGGCCTGTCCGAGGAACAGCTCGCGCTGCGGCTGAACGACGACGGCAACTCGATCGCATGGCTCGTGTGGCACCTGACCCGGGTGCAGGACGACCACCTCGCCGACGCCTTCGGCACCGAGCAGGTCTGGCTCGCCGAGGGCTGGCAGCAGCGCTTCGGCCTCGACCTCGAACCGGCCGACACCGGCTACGGCCACGGCCCCGACCAGGTCGCCGCGGTGCGCGCCAGCGCGGACCTGTTGGCCGGGTACCACGCCGCCGTCGCGCAGCGGACCGTCGAGCTGCTGGCGAAGCTCACCCCGGAGCAGCTCGACGAGGTGGTCGACGACAACTGGGACCCGCCGGTCACCCGGGGCGTGCGGCTCGTCTCCGTGGTGGACGACGACGCCAGGCACCTCGGGCAGGCCGAGTACGTCCGCGGGCTCCTGCCCGGCTGATCGCGGTCGAGGAGCCCGCTGGCCGTCGCGCCGCGCCTGGTGTGAGGTGGGGACATGGATCTCCACTTGACCGGCAGGCGGGCGATCGTGACCGGCGGGAGCCGCGGCATCGGGCTCGCGGTGGCGGCGGCGCTGGCCGCCGAGGGCTGTGCCGTCGCGATCGTCTCGCGCGGCAAGGAGGCGCTCGACGAGGCCGCCGCCCGGCTGACCGCGCACGGCACCCGGATCGTGCCCCTCGTCGCCGACACCACGGACGACGCCTCCGTCCGCGCGATGGTCGACGAGGTGGTGACCACCCTCGGTGGCGTCGACATCCTGGTGAACGCGGCCGCCGAGCCCGCGTCGTCGGGGGCGCAGGCCGCGGCCTCCACCACCGGCGACGACGTCATGCGCGAGCAGTTCGAGACCAAGGTGCTGGGCTACCTGCGCTGCGCCCGTGCCGTCGCCCCGCTCATGACCGCCCAGGGCTGGGGCCGGATCGTCAACATCAGCGGACTCAACGCGCGCGGCTCGTCGTCGCTGGTCGGCTCGGTGCGCAACGTCGCCGTGTCCGCGATGACCGCCGCGCTGGCCGACGAGCTGGGCCCGCAGGGCGTGAACGTCACCGTCGTGCACCCCGGGCTCACCGTCACCGAGCGCACCCCGGGCATGATCGCCGCGAAGGCCGCGGCCGACGGCACGTCGGAGGAGGAGGCCGAGCGGGCCCTCGGGCGGACGACCACGGTGGGCCGCATGATCACCGCCGAGGAGGTCGCCGACGTCGTCGCCTTCCTCGCCTCGCCGCGCAGCGTCGCCGTCAACGGCGACGCCGTGGCCGCGGGCGGCGGACAGCCGGGGGTCACCTTCTACTGAGATCCGCGGTCGGGATACTCGGGGCGTGGCGGACGACCGACGGCCCCTGTACCACCTCGTCGGGACCGCGGGGTACCCGAACTACGGCGACGAGCTGATCGCCGCCGGCTGGCTGCGGCACCTGGCCCGCACCGCGCCGGAGGCCGACGTGTGGCTCGACTGCCCCTCCCCCGGCACCGCGGCGGTCCTGCTCGACGGGCTGCACCCGCGGGCGCGCTTCACCGACACGGTCTGGCGGCTGTGCCACGCGGCACCGGAGGGCGGGCCGTGGGAGACCGCGGCCTGGGTGCGCGACGCGGTCGCCGACCCGGGCCTCGCGGCCCGCTGGGTGGCGGGTGTCGAGCTGCTGCGCCGCGCGGACGTCGTGCACGTGATCGGCGGCGGCTACGTCAACGGGATCTGGCCCCGGCACGCCGGGGTGCTCGCCGGCGCGGTCGCCGCCGTCGAGCACTCGGGCGGGCGGGCCGTCGCGACCGGGCAGGGCCTCACGCCGGCGGCGGACGGCGCGGGCCCGCTGCTCCGCTCGCTGCTGGAGCGGTTCGCGCTGGTCGAGGTGCGCGACGACGCCTCGGCGCACCTGCTCGACCGGCCGGACACCCTCGGGCTCGACGACGCCTTCCTCCCGGTCGCCGCGGTCCCCACCCGCGCCGACGCCCCGCGGGTGGTGCTCTGCCTGCAGTCCGACCTCAGCGACCGGCCCGCGGAGGCGCTGGCCACGTTCGTGCTCGACGCGTTGCGGCGGTGGGAGGCCGACCCGAAGGAGGTCGCCCTCGTCGAGGGCATCCCGGGGCAGGACCGGGTGGTGTGGGCACTGCTGGAGCACGCGCTGCCCGGGGCGCGGTTCGTGCCGTTCGACGCGGTGTGGCGGGACGGGCTGCCGGTCGCCGCGGACCAGACGTGGATCTCCACCCGGTTCCACCCGCACCTCGTGGCGGCGGCGGCGGGCGCGGGCGGGGTCGCCGTGAGCCTGAACGGCGACTACTACCCCACCAAGCACCGCTCCCTGACCGCGCTCGGCAGCGGGTGGGACCTGGTCACGGACCTCGACGCCACCCCGGAGCGGCCGACCCCGGGCGGCTTCCCGGCCGACGTCCTGGCCGGCCTCCGGGACCGGAAGGCAGCCCTGGCCGACCGGGTCTACGGCCGCCGCGCGGGAGCGGGGTTCCGCCGCACGGCCTGATGGCCGCGAAACGTGCCGATGATCACCCACATGGGGGGACACGTTCGGTGGCGTCGCCGCGATGAGCCGGACATGGACGCGTTCAGCAACGACCACGGGGCCGCGGCCGCCCCGGTTCCCGCTCAGCGTCCGGTCCCCGGGGACGGCACGGACCCCGTCGCCGCCGACGACCGCCTGCTCGAGGAGGTCAGGACCGGGCGGCGGAGCGCCGACGACCCCGACCCCCTGGTGCGCGCGCTCGTGCGCTGGCGCCAGGTGATGCGGATGCCACGTACCGGGCGCAGGGGCGGCCTGCGCCGCTGCCGCCCCCGGTGAGGATCAGACCCGCTGCAGCTG
The DNA here is from genome assembly GCF_021283305.1 of Pseudonocardia kujensis. Taxonomy (GTDB): domain Bacteria; phylum Actinomycetota; class Actinomycetes; order Mycobacteriales; family Pseudonocardiaceae; genus Pseudonocardia; species Pseudonocardia kujensis. The sequence goes on along the minus strand of NZ_JAJSOK010000099.1, from coordinate 3,662 downwards.
GGTGAGGCGGCGGGTGGTGGGCCAGCGGACGTCGTGCGCCCAGCCGAACCGCTCGAACAGCCAGATCACCCGGGCGGAGATGTCGATCTGCCCCTTGAGGACGCCGTGCCGCGCGCAGGTCGGGTCGGCGTGGTGCAGGTTGTGCCAGCTCTCGCCCATGGACAGGATCGCGAGCGGCCAGAAGTTGCGGGAACGGTCGCGCGAGCGGAACGGCCGCGCGCCCACCATGTGGCAGATCGAGTTGATCGACCAGGTCACGTGGTGGCACACCCCCATGCGCACCAGCCCGCCCCAGAAGAACCCGGTCAGCGCGCCGGCCCAGGACCAGGTCAGCAGCCCGCCGAGCAGCGCGGGCAGGACGAGGCTCGCCGTCACCCACAGCCCGAACAGCCCGCTCACGCGGCGCAGCGCCTTGTCCGCGAGCAGGTCCGGGATGAACCGCTCCCAGTTGGTCTTGCGCCGGTCGAAGATCCAGCCGATGTGCGCCCAGAAGAAGCCGCGGGCGACCGCCCACGGCGTGGTGCCGTAGCGCCACGGCGAGTGCGGGTCGCCCTCCTTGTCGGAGTAGGCGTGGTGCCGGCGGTGGTCGGCGACCCACGCCATCATCGAGCCCTGGATCGCCATCGAGCCGGTGATCGCCAGGGCCACCCGCAGCCACGGGCGCGCCTTGAAGGAGCGGTGCGTGAAGTGCCGGTGGTAGCCGACGGTCACGCCGAGGATGCCGACGGTGTAGAAGACCGCCGCGATCACGACGTCCCACCAGCCGAGGCCCCAGCCCCACAGGACGGGGACGGTCGCCACCAGGGCGAGCACGGGGAGCACCACGAACGCCCAGACCAGACCCTGCTGCCAGGTGCTGCGGTACTCGCCGGTCATCGGCTTCGGGCCCCGCGACGCGGTGCCCGGCTCGGTGCTCGACCGTGTGCTCGACCGTGTGCTCGGTGCGGAGCCCGACAGCGGGCCGGACGCGGGGTCGGGGGCGGGGAGGTCGGGGGCCTCGACGCTCAAGCGGGTCACCTCGTGGGGTCGGGGGCGGATCGAGCGGACTTGAGGGAAGCCTAAGGGCGAGGACCCCGTACCCGCAGAGTGCAGGGGTAGTCCTCACGCGGTCGCCGTCCGCGTGTCACCGGTCCGGAACCGTCGGGCCACCGGGCCGGACGTGCCAGGATCGTCGGGCCCGCGGCCGGTGACGAGAAGGAGACCCATGACCCGCTACGAGCGCGTGCCCGCCCCCGACGGCGGCGAGTTCGACGCCTACCTGGCCCTCCCCGACGGCGGCCGCGGGCCCGGTGTCCTCGTGTTCCAGGAGATCTTCGGCATCAACGACAACATCCGCGGGATCTGCGACCGGCTCGCCGGCGAGGGGTACGTGGCCCTCGCGCCCGACATGTTCTGGCGGCTCGAGCCGCGCTTCGAGCGCAAGGACGAGTCCGCGCTCGCCGAGTGCATGGCCATGGTCCAGCGGCTCGACTTCGCCGCCGCCGCGGGCGACATCACCGCCGCCTTCGCCCACCTGCGTGCGATGCCGGAGAGCACGGGCAAGGTCGGCGCCATCGGGTTCTGCCTCGGCGGCACGCTCACCTGGCTGTGCGCCACCACCGCCCGGGTCGACGGCGCCGGCGTCGACGCCGCCGTCCCCTACTACGGCTCCGGCGTCCAGGACATGCTCGACCGCGCTGACGCCCTCGAGTGCCCCGCGCTGTTCCACTACGGCGACCGCGACCCGTTCATCCCGCAGGAGCAGATCGAGAAGGTCGAGGCGGCGGTCGGTGGGAAGCCGCAGGTCGAGGTGCGCCACTACGACGCGGGCCACGCCTTCTCCAACTGGGACGCCCCCTCGATGTACGACGAGAAGGCCGCCACCGAGGCGTGGGGCCACACGACGGCCTTCCTCGCCGCGCACCTGAGGTAGGGCACGGACCGGGGCGCTACTCCCCCTCCTGCGCCCGGAGCAGGGCGCGGGTGCGGGAGCGCTCCTCGGGGTCGGGCGAGAAGGGCAGCGCCACGAACTCGTCCACCCCGGCCTCCCGCAGCTCCCCGAGCCGCTGCGCGACCTCCTGCTCCCCGCCGACGATCGCCGCGTCCTCGGGGCCCGCGTAGCCCTCGCGATCGAGCATCGCCCGGTAGGAGGGCAGCCGGCCGTAGACCGCGAACTGCCGGGCGGCCTCCGCGCGGGCCGCGTCGACGGCGTCGGTCAGGGTGACCGGCAGCGAGGCGACCACCCGCACGGTCCGGCCGGCCTCCTCGGCCGCAGCGCGGATCGTCGGGACCACGTGCTCGGCGAGGGTCCGCGGGCCGGTCATCCAGGTGACCGTGCCGGCGGTGCGCCGCCCGGCGAGCCGCAGCATCTGCGGGCCGAGCGCGGCGAGGTACACGTCGGGCGCCGGCGCGCCCGGCACCTTCAGCGAGCCCCGGGTCGTGACGAGCTCGCCCTCGGCGGCGGCCTTCTCCCCTGCCAGCAGCGGCAGCAGCCCGTCGAGGTACTCGGAGAGCCGCCGCACCGGCCGGTCGAACGGCAGCCCCCACGCCCCCTCGACGACGGGCCGGTGGCTGAGCCCCAGCCCAAGCGTCAGCCGGCCCTCGCCGATCAGGTTGACGGTGAGCGCGCGCTGGGCGAGCGCCATCGGGTGCTGCGGCTGGATCGGCAGCACGCCGGTCCCGACCTCGATCCCCGGCACCTCGCGCAGGGCCACGGCGAGGACGGTCAGCAGGTCGGGCTCGTAGGGCAGCTGGGCCGTCCAGTAGCGGCGGAAGCCCTCGTCGCGCAGCCGCGCGAGCTCCTCGACGTAGGTGTCGACGACGGAGCGGCCCCCGCCGTCGCCCAGGTAGCCGAACATGCTGATCCGCATCGCCATGCCGGCAGCTTCGCACCGCCCGCGCCCGCGCGGGCAGGCCGGTCCCTCGACACCGGGCCGACGGCACGGAGGAGCGCCGACTCGGCGCCCCCGACCGTCAGCCCCGCACCGCCCCGAGGAACGCGGTGACGTCGCGGTGCACCACGAAGTGCCGGTCCAGCCCGAGCAGGGTGGCGACCCGGCTCACGCCGGGGTGGGCGTGCAGCCCGGCGAGGTGGACGCGGCCGCCGGAGCGGGTGTAGACGCCGAGCAGCGCGGTCACACCCACCGAGCCCAGGTAGGTGACCTCGGACAGGTCCACCAGCACGGCGCGGGCACCGATCGCGGCCGCGTGCAGGGCGTCGTGCAGCCGCGCCGCGGAGTCCGCGTCGAGCTCGCCGACGAGCCGGAGCGCGACCACCCCGTGGTCGAGGGTCCGGCTCTCCGCCGTGAAGGAGCTGGGCGATCGGTCCAGTGCCCGCGTCACGCCGATGGCCTCCTCGTGCCTCACACCGCCGGACCTCACCTTCCCGCCAGGTCGGTGGGGGGTCAACCGACGGGCGGGTGACGCGATCACCACGTTTGACCGACGTCGGGACGGGCTACACGTGGCACCCGCGCCGGCGCCGGGCACCCCCTCTACCCTGGGGCCCGACGGCGGGAGGAGGCCGGCGTGCCGAAGGTGCTCGGGGGGTCGCTCGCCGCCCATCGCGACGAGGTCCGCGCCCGCGTCTTCGAGGCGCTGCGCGGGCTGCTCTACGAGCGCGGCTTCGACGCCGTCACGCTCGCCGGGGTCGCCGCGGCGGCGGGCGTGGGCCGGACGTCGAT
>NZ_JAJSOK010000098.1 GCF_021283305.1 Pseudonocardia kujensis | reverse complement strand
GCGCGCTGGGCGATGCGCTGGAAGCCGGCCCTGAACGCCTTCGCGATCACCTTCGCCGGCCGTATCGTCCCCAGCAACGGAAACTAGCCATCACCGAAGCCAGTTACACCGTTCCTCGGACAGTCCCACACCGACCTTCTGGCCTTCCTGAGGTCATGACCGGGCGGGGCGGCGGCGATGGCCACTGTGGATGTCCGGAGCACGATCGCCGACGCGGACGGGAGTTCTAGCGCATGATCGACTACGACGTGATCGTCCTCGGTGGCGGGGCGCCCGGTGAGCACTGCGCTGCGGCGCTGGCCGGGCGTGGGTTGCGGGTGGCTGTCGTGGAGCGGGAGCTGGTCGGTGGCGAATGTTCCTACTGGGCGTGTATCCCGTCGAAGTCATTGCTGCGCCCGGGGGAGGCGGTGCAGGGGGCTCGCGAGGTCGGCGCGAGCGCGCAGGTCGACGTGCGGGCCGTGCTGGCCTGGCGGGACTTCATGGTGTCGAACTACTCCGACGCCGGGCAGGAGCGTTGGCTCGCCGCGCAGGGGATCGCCCTCGTGCGGGGCACGGGACGGCTGGTCGGCACCGGCGTGGTCGAGGTCGACGGTGTCCGGCACACCGCGGAGCACGTCGTGGTGGCGACCGGGGCGGACCCGTTCGTGCCGCCGGTCCCCGGGCTGCGTGGACTCGACGGGGTCTGGGGCACCCGGGAGGCGACCAGCATGACCGAGGTCCCGCGCCGGTTGCTGGTGCTGGGCGGCGGGTCCGCGGGTGTGGAGCTGGCGCAGGTCGTGCGCCGGCTCGGCGGCGAGGCGGTGATCGTGGAGGGCGCCGACCGGGTGCTGCCCCGCGAGCCCGCCCCGCTGGGTGAGGCGCTCGGGGAGGCGCTGCGCCGCGACGGGATCGAACTTGTCGTCGGCGCGCAGGCCACGGGAGCGACGCGGGACGGGGGCGGTTATGTCCTGACCTTCGACGGTGGCCCCGACCTGCGGGGCGATCGGCTGCTGGTCGCGACCGGACGGCGTCCGCGCGTGGCCGGGATCGGTCTGGAGACGGTCGGGGTGGAGCCCGATCCCCGGGGGATCCGGGTCGACGAGTACCTGCGGGCGGGCGAGCGGCTCTGGGCGATCGGCGACGTCACCGGGGTCTGGCCGCTGACTCATGTCGGGGAGTACGAGGCCGAGGTGGTCGCGGCGAACATCGCCGGCGAGGCGCGTCCGGCGAACTACGAGGCCGTCCCGCGGGTCACCTACACCGATCCGAAGGCCGCGGCGGTGGGTTCGGGAGAGGCGCGCTACCGGGCCACCGCCCCGCTCGCGGACGTGCCGAAGAGCGCCACCTACACCCACGCCTACGCCGACTCTCCCGGGTTCCTGACGCTGCTGAGCGACGGCGAGCGACTCACCGGCGCCTACGCGGTCGGACCTGAGGCCGGGGAGTGGTTGCAGCAGGCCACGCTGGCCATACGCGCCCATGTCCCGATCGCGGTGCTCGGCGACACCATCCAGCCCTTCCCGAGCTTCTCGGGGATCTACGACGCGGCCTTGGCCACGTTGCGCAGGCAGATCGTTGCGGAGCCGTCAGGGCCGGGCGGAGCGGTGGACGTGCAGATGGCGAGCTCGTCGAGCGGGGAGGACCGATGACGTCCACGGGGGAGCCGGTGCGGGGGCCGGACTTGCAGGGGCAGACCGTCGTCCTGATCGGCGGTAGCGCGGGGATCGGGCTCGAGACGGCCCGGCGCGCGCGGGGCGAGGGCGCTGAGATCGTGCTCACCGGCCGCCGTCCCGAGCGGCTCCGGGACGCGGCGGTGGAGGTCGGCGCGGCCCGCACCGCGGCCTTCGACGCCGACGACCCGGCGGCGCTGGAGCGGTTCTTCCAGGACCTGCCCGGGCCGATCGACCACGTCCTGGTCACCGCGGGCGGTCCCCGGTACGGGCCGCTGCTCGGGATGAAACGGGCGGAGGTCCTCGAAGCCCTCGGCCATCACGTCGCGTTGGACCTCGAGGTGGCGCGCAACGCCGCGCCGAAGATGCGACCGGGCGGCGCTCTGCTGTTCATGGGCGGTACCGCCGGCCGACGTGTCGATCATCGACTGGGGATCGTGGCCGCGGCGACCGCGGCGCTGCCCCCGTTCGTGGCCACCCTCGCGCTCGAGCTCGCTCCGATCCGGGTCAACCTGATCGCTGCCGGTTTCGTCGACACGCCGTTGTCGGCCTCGTTGCTGGGGGATCGACTCGAGGAGCGCCGCGACGAGCTGCGCGCGACGCTCCCGATCGGGCGGGTCGTCGGTCCTGCCGACGTCGCCGCGCTCGCCGTGCACCTCATGACCAACACCGCTCTGACCGGCGCGACCTACGACATCGACGGCGGACAGCAGTTCGTCACTTGACATCGCAAGAGCCGGGTCGGCGCCGAACCCGCCACCTGGGACGAGGAAGTGGCCAGCAACAGCAGACGGGGGAGCAAGCATGTCGGATGACCGCAACGAACTTCGTGAGGGCTACGCAGAGATCGGCGACGTCCGATTGCACTATGTCGAGGCCGGCCAGGGGCCGCTGATCGTCCTGCTACACGGCTTCCCCGACTTCTGGTACGGCTGGCGCCGCCAGATCGGACCCCTCGCGAGGGCGGGATTTCGCGTCGTCGCCCCCGACCTGCGCGGCTACAACCTCTCGTCGCGACCGGACGGCGTCGCGGCCTACGACACCGAGCCGCTGGCCGCCGACATCCGCGGCCTCATCCAGGAGCGAGACGCCCAGTCGGCACTGCTGGCCGGCCACGACTGGGGCGGAACGGTTGCCTGGGCAACCGCGATGCACCACCCCGAGGTCGTCGACCGGCTGGCGATCCTCAACGCGGCCCACCCGCGGCGGCTGCTGGAGGGTTTGCACCACCCGGACCAACTCCGGAGGTCCTGGTACTTCTTCTTCTTCGCTCTTCCGGAGCTGCCCGAGGCCGTCGTGCACGCGGACCGTTGGCGGTTCTTCCGGCACTTCCTGCGCGACGCCAGCCCGGCCCTGACGCCGGAGGAGATCGATCGCTACATCGCGGCGTGGTCCCAGCCCGGGGCCGCCACCGCAATGATCAACTACTACCGTGCTTCGGTGCGCACCCCGACGAAGCGGGCCGAAGCGGCGCTCCGTCCGGTCAAGGCACCGACCTTGGTCATCTGGGGGCAGCGGGATCGCTATCTCGGGCCGGAACTGGCCGAGCCCGACCACGACGACGTGCCCAACCTGGACGGCGTCGAGTACCTGCCCGACGCGTCGCACTGGGTACATCACGACGATCCCGAGCGTGTCACCCAGCTGCTCGTCGACTTCTTCCGCCCCGCTTCGGCGCCCGAGGAACGCTGAGATCGCCGGGACAGATCGGTGAGAGCGGCAGCGGGTGTTGATCGGGTCGCCGATCATGAAGGACCGGCTCCCGTGCTGCATCAGGCGACGATCAGGCGGCAGCGATGCCACAGCAGATCGGGGCGCGGGTGTCGTGCCATGGCTACAGGTCCGATCGCTGCCTCCGTCGGCCTGCGGTGGCAGCCCGACCTCGAGCGGGTCAGCCCGCCGACGCGGCTCCGGCCTGTCGGGCCGGAGCTCGGCTACTGCGCCGGGCCCTTCGAGTTCACTTCTTCTTCTTGCCCTTCTTCTTGGCCATGGCGCACCCCTCGGACCGCTCGCTGCAACCCGTGGCTCACGAACGTCAACCTCTCATCGACGCCGGCTTCGTCAAGTACCGGTTGACGCTTGTTCGTGAGCCGCTCGGCATCCGCGTCTGAGGAGGCGGCCGAGCGCGGTCGCGCCGCAGACCCGCGAGACGGCGGCAGAGGAGGAGGCACGCCTGGCGATCTCGGCCGGTGCCGCCGAGGCCGACCGGGCCCGGACGCCCCTACCCGCGGCGCCGGGCCGCCCGGAGCCCGGTGGTCAGGGCGGGAACTGGCTGGAGGCTGCGAGGAACAGCGTGTAGCGGTTCCCGTGGTTCGGGTATCTGGCGAGCATCTCGTCGATCAGTTCGCGTGGCCCTTCGGCCTTGGCGACGACCTGCTCGAAGTCCTCGAGGTAGCGGCGCGTCTGGTCGAGCACGCGGGTCGCGTCGTCGTCGGGGGCATCGGGGTCTCGGTGTCCGGTGATGATCGTGGTCGGGGCGAGGGCGGCCACGGCGTCGAGGGATGCCCGCCATGCCCGGCGGGTGTCCGGCGTCGATTTCCAGAGCCACATGTGGATGTTGTTGTAGACGATGTCCCCGGAGCAGACGGTCCGCAGTTCCGGCACGTGCACGATCGTGGCGTGGGTGGCGCCGTCGGCGGTGCCGACGGTACGGATCCGGAGGATGTGGCCTTCGAGGTCGTAGTCGGGTGGGTCGGCCAGCTCCGGGGTCGCGGGGGACTGCGCCAGCTGTCCGGCGAACCAGGAGTTCCACAGCGTCATGGCGGCGGGTGTGGTCTGGCCGCGTGCCTCGTCGACGACTCGCTGATCGGTAGCCACCAGTTCCGCACCGGGAAAGGCCTCCAGTATCGGCCCCGCCCCGAAGAAGTGATCGGCGTGGCCGTGGGTCACGACGATCGTCCGGAGGCGTTTGCCGGTGTTGTGCACCCATGCGGCCAGTCGGCCGCCTTCGGTGGTGGTGAGCAGCGCGTCGACGAGGACCGCGTCGCGGTCGCCGGAGATCAGCGTCGAGGTGCTGGCCGGCCAGGTGGCCTGGGTGCTGTCGTCCCAGCCCGGGCCGCCCGGGATCGACTTGTATCCACTGTTGAACACGTCGATCGACAATGCGTGGGCCATACCAGCTCCTCTGCTCGATCCGGCTAGCCGAAGGTGAAGACGTAGGCCTGGGCGCCGGTGCAGAACTGGACCACGACGACGCTGCCACACAGCCCGGCCCGCGTCAGCGGTGCCGAGTTCCGCCAGGCGGAGGCGCCGCTGAGGGAATCTCGTCCCCGACGGGCAGCTCGGCCGGTGCGGTCACCGCAGTGACCGGAAGGCGGCCCGGACCTCGGTGGCGAAGGTCTGCGGCTGTTCCCAGGCGGCGAAGTGGCCGCCCTCGTCGACCACGTTGTAGTGGACGAGCTTGGGGTAGGCCCGTTCGGCCCAGCTGCGTGGGGCGGGGTAGAGCTCATCGGGGAACACGGTCACGCCGACCGGGATCTCGACACCGCGCGTGTCGAAGAACGCTCCGGTGTTCTCCCAGTAGAGGCGCCCGGAGGAGATCGCGGTGTTGGTCAGCCAGTAGTGGGTGACGTTGTCGAGGACGTCGTCGCGGGACAGGCCGCCGGGTCGACCGGCGAAAGCGCGCGCGATGAGTTCGTAGCTGCGAACGTCGTGGTCGAGCATCCAGGCGGCCAGCCCGATCGGGGAGTCCGCGATGCCGTAGAGAGTCTGCGGCCGGTTGGCCATCTCGGTGGCGTAGCCCAGCCCGGTTGCGTAGAAATGGGCCAGCACCTGGTAGGCGGTCTTCTCCTCGGCGGACAGGCCGGCGGGGGGTGGCCCGCCGATCTGGAGTGCTCGCGAGATCTCCGGCGGGACGGTCGCGGGCATGTTGGTGTGGATGCCGAGTAGCCCCGGCGGCTTGGCCAGGGCCATCTGCTCGGTGACGGCGTTGCCCCAGTCGCCGCCCTGCGCGACGTAGCGGGTGTAGCCGAGCCGGTTCATGAGCTCGATCCACGCCCGGGCGATCCGGACCGGGTTCCAGCCGGTCTCGGTCGGCTTGCCGGAGAACCCGTAGCCGGGCAGCGACGGGATCACCAGATGGAACGCCTCCGCTGCGCTCGCCCCGTGGTCCGTCGGCCTGGTGAGCGGGCCGATGATCTTGAACTGCTCGACCGTGGAGCCCGGCCAACCGTGCGTGACGATGAGCGGAAGGGACTCCTCGTGTTCCGAGCGGACGTGGATGAAGTGGATGTCGACGCCGTCGATCTCGGTGACGAAGTGCGGGAGGGCCGCGAAGTGTTCCTCGAACCGGCGCCAGTCGTACTCGCTCGCCCAGTAGTCGGCGAGAGCCTGGATCGTCTCGAGCCGCACGCCCTGCGAGGCGTCGGGTTCCCGGTCGGGCCACTTCGTCGCGACGATACGTCTGCGCAGGTCGGCCAGCTGCTCCTCGGTCACGTCGATCGTGAGCCGACGGATCCCGGTCCGGCCGGCATCGGCCGAGGCCGTCACTCCCATGGCTCGCTCCTGTCGCTGGAAGATCGGAAGGCTCCGCGGCCCGCACGGAGCCCGGGCGGCGACCTATGCTCCGGCCCTGACCGCCGGTGCCATCGCCTGGCGCAGGTGAATCGAGGCTGCCAGCAAGCCGAGCGGCGGCTGTCCCACGCAGAACCGGCGGACAGTCGATTGCGCGGTCGACCAGGAATTCCCGCAGGGCCTTCCATCCGGTCCGGTCGTCGTCCTCGGCCGTGGCCAGCCCAGGCGCTGCGCGACCAGCCGAACGTGATCGGACCTGGTCTGCTCCCGGCGCCCGTAGCGCGCCGGCGCGCGAGATCATCGCGGCCGGTTCTCGTCCTCGGCACTCAGGGTCTTGCCAGCGCTGGTCAGGGGCTCACCGGCCCCGATAGCTGTGCAGCCGGGCGAGCAGTCGCCAGGCCGGCCGCTGTAGGAGATCGGGGATGCCCTGCAGGGCGAAGGGCAGGCCGTGCCGGACGTTGATCGCGGCCAGCTCGCCGAGGGGCGGCATCCGGCCGCCGGCGGCGAGGGCGCGGAACTGCTCCTCCAGGGGGCCTGCAGGCGTCTCGGACATCCGGACACGGGCAGCCTCGTCGAACGGGTTGGAGAAGGCGTGGACCACGTGGGGCGGGACCGTCACGGTGTCCCCGGCCCCGAGCTCGCGGGCGTTCCTTCCGACGACGACCCGCAGGCGTCCCTCCAGCACGGTGAAGGTCTCGGTCTGGGCGAGGTGACGGTGGCGGGGTGGGCCGCTCAGCCGCGGTGGGAGGAGCGCGTCCACCTCGAATCTGGCGCCGCCGTTGTCCCGGCCGGAGGCACGGATGGTGACGGTCTCGCCCGTGGGCAGGCGCAGGACGGAGGCAAGTGGGCGGGCGTCGGACATCGCGGTCTCCGGTGCCGTCGGGTCGGGTCAGGCCGGGAACAACCAGGCGAGGCTGCGCTCGGCGGCCCGGCTGTACTCCTCGCGACCGGTCCTGTGGCCGTAGGCGAGGTCCTCGAGTGCTGCGCACCGGGCGAAGTAGGTGATGCGGGCGAGGAGCTCGGGGGAGCACCCGCCGTACGCGGTCAGGGCGTCGCCCAGGAACGCGGGCCCGAAGTCCCGGTACAGCCGGGCGAAGTCGAGCGCGGGGTCGGTGACGGCGGCGTCCGCCCAGTCGATCACGCCGCTGATGCGGCCGTCGTCCACCAGGATGTGCTCCGCGCCGAGGTCGGCGTGGGCGAGGACGCGCTCCCGGCCCGCCGGCGGGCGGCTGTTGCGGACCACGTCGACGAGTCTGCGGGGACCGTCGAGGTCCTCGAGCCACGAGTCGGGGTCGGCGGGCTCGACCGGTGCCCGGTCGCCGACCTCGGTCGGCTCGATGCGGTGCAGGGCGCGGAGGAATCGGCCGAGGTGGTGCGCGGCGTCCGGTGGCGGGCGGCGGCCGAGCAGTGGCCGGCCCGGCAGGAGCGGGTAGGCCAGGACACCGAGCCGGGCGTCGGTGAACCGGGGTTCGGGCACCGGGAGCGGGACGCGGCGGGCGACGAGGGCCAGCAGATCGGCCTCCCCGGATGCCGTGACGGATCCGGCGACCCGCACCACCAGGCCGTCCACCACGAAGGTGTGGTGGTCGAGGCCGCTGCCGAGCTCGCGCAGCTCGGCGATGCGGTACTCGGGGGCGTGCACGGCGAGGGCACGGGCGGCCCGGCCGTGGGGCGTCTCGGTCATTCCGGTCTCCTCCTCCGGTCTGCGCCGGGCTCGGCGGGGACGACGCGGGTGAGCAGCAGGGCGACCGCTCCCGCGACGACGCCGACCAGTGTGCCGGTGACCAGACTGGACAGAGCCGCGGTGGCGCGCAGGAGGGCTTCCCCGGCCGCCGGGTCGATGCCGGTGAGTGCACCGCCGAGAGCTGGTGCGTCGCCGCCGAAGGCCGTGGTCCACAGCAGCTGGTGGCCGGCCGCGAGGAACGCGCCGTAGAGCGCCCCGATGACCACGATCGTGCGGAACGGCCGGGCGGGACGCCACCAGAGCACCGCGGCGATCCACAGGGCCGGCGGCACGAACACCAGCAGCCCGTTCACGACGCCACCCTCCTCGACGAGCCTCAGGTCGTGCAGCACGACGCGGGGTGCGGCGAGCGCCGCCAGCCCGGTGAGCACCGGCCAGGAGAAGCCGAGCGAACGACGGCCGGCGCTCACCGGGCGATCCGCTCGTCCGTGGGCCCGGACGCCACGGCCGCGGCGGGTGCGCGGACGTGCCGCAGGAGCGCGGTGAAGGCGAGAGCCGCGGTCACGGCGCCCCCGGCGAGGCGGACCCAGTGGCCCGCGACGAACTCGGCGGCGACGCGGCGCAGGTCCTGCGCGGAGTGGGTACCGGGCGGGTCGACGAACATGATCTCGTTGCGCGGCCAGAAGAAGAGCACGGAGAACAGGAACTCGCAGGCGACGAACACCGCGACGGCCCCGGCGACCCACCAGCGCAGCCGGGGGTCCCGCCGGCTCAGCGCGAGCGTGCCGAGGCCCGCAAGGATCACCGCGGCCCCGAGCGGGGGGAAGTAGTCGGCCGGACCGCCGGCGACCAGGAACTCCCGGGCCCGGTCCAGCGAGGTGGGCGGGTCGGCGAAGATGTTCGGGTAGAGCATCACGGTCTCGGCGGCCACGCCCCCGAACGACAGCAGGGCCGTCCACACCAGGACGATCAGGGCCGTTGTCGTGACGGCGGTGCGGGACATCGGGTCCTCCCGGTCAAGTCGGTGGGTCGCGGTCAGATGGCCGGGCCGTAGCTCAGGTGCACGGCACCGTTGCTGAGTTCCTCCACGGCGGCGAGGGTGAGCGGGGTCGGTTCTGTGCGAGGGGGGAACAGGTAGGGCCCCTGGCCGAGGGCGACGGGATAGACGATCAGGTGCAGTTCGTCGACCAGGCCGTCGGCGAGCAGGGCCCGGACGAGGGTGCCGCTGCCGCTGACGTAGAGGTCGCCGTCGGCGTCCACCTTCAGCTTCTCGACGGTGGTGCGGTCGTAGTTGCCGAGCACGGTGACCGGGCCCCAGTCCGGGTCACGCAGCGTCGAGGAGATCACGTACTTGGGGGCGTGGTTGAAGAACGGCGCGCCCGGGTCCTCGTCGGCGGTGCGGCTCGACCAGGCCGGGCCGAACTCCTGGTAGGTGGTGCGGCCGAGCAGGATCCCGGTGCAGGAGGCCATGAATCCGTCGATGGCCCGGGCCAGGTCGTCGGGGAACCCGTAGTCCATCGTCCACGTCGGAGCCCCGATCGCGCCGTCGAGAGACGTGAACTCGTGAACCTTGATCTTTCCCATGGCGTTCTCCTCGATCAGTTGGTGGCGTCGGTCGCCGGTGGGGACGTTAGGTCCGCGAGCAGGGGCGGTCTGCCGCCTGGGCGCGCGACCGGGATCGCTTCTCGACGTACACGCGGGCCAGGGATCGTCGCCTCGGAGCGCCTGCGGCGGCCCGGCGCTCCGTTCTACTCTCGACGACCGTGCACGCTGTCCGCCCCACCCGCGTCGACGCGCTCCTCGGCGTCGCGGTGTTCTGCCTGGTCGCGGTGGCGGTGGTCGGCGACGCGGGCCCGGGCGGCCGGTCGGTCGCCGGCTACGTGATCGCGTTCGCGTTCGCCGTCGGGTTCGGTGCCCTGCTGCTGGCCGCCCGGACGTGGCCGGTACCGGTGCTGCTCGTGACCGCGGTCGGGATCGTCGTCTACTACGTCCTGGACCTCCCGCCGATCGGCCTGGCCGCCCCGATCGCGGCCGCGCTGTACGTCGCCGCCGAGCGCGGGCGCGCGCTGTGGGCGCTCGGCGTGGCCGGGTCCCTGCTCGCGTCCTCGGTGTCCGTGCGGCTGGCCGAGGGTGACGACGCGGCGATCGTCCTGGGCCTCGATCTCGGCTCCGAGGTGGCGCTGATGCTCGCGGTCATCGCCCTCGGCGACGCGGTCCGCAGCAGGCGGGCCCTGCGCGCGGAGCTCGCCCGCCAGGCCGAGGTCGCAGAGGAGGAGCGTCGCCGCGAGGCCGCCCGGCAGGTCGATGCCGAACGGGTACGCATCGCGCGCGAGCTGCACGACACGCTCGGACACACGATGTCCGTGGTCACCCTGCAGGCGGCGGTCGGCGAGGAGGCCCTCACCGACGGGAAACCGGCCGAGGCCCGGGCGGCGCTCGATGCCATCGGCGCCGCCGGCGCCGGCGCGATGACCGAGCTCCGAGCCACCCTGGGGACGCTGCGCCGGGACACCGGCGCCCCCGAACCCGCCGCGGGCCTCGACCGCCTGCCGGCCCTGGTCGACGGCGTGCGCAGCAGCGGCCTGCCGGTCGAGCTCCGCATCAGCGGCGACCCCTCGGCGGTCCCCGCGGTCGTCGGCACCACCGCCTACCGCGTGGTCCAGGAGGCACTCACCAACGTCCTGCGGCACGCGGGAGCCGAATGCGCCACCGTGACCGTCGACACGTCCGGTGGGTGGCTGCTGGTCGAGGTCGTCGACGACGGCCGCGGCACCCCCGGCGGCCGGGTCGCCGTCGAGCCCGGCCACGGCCTGCACGGCATGCGTGAGCGGGTCGCCCTGCTCGGCGGCGACGTGCAGGTCGGCGGCGCAGGGGGCGGCGGCTTCCGGGTGCGCGCCCGGCTGCCGGTGAGCAGGACGACCGCATGAGCCCCGTGCGGGTCGTCCTCGTCGACGACCAGCATCTCGTCCGCGCGGGCCTGCGCGGACTCCTGGAGCGCGACCCCGACATCGCCGTCGTCGGCGAGGCGGGCGACGGCGCCACCGGGCTCGCCATCGTGCGGACCGAGCGACCCGCCGTCGTCCTCATGGACGTGCGCATGCCCGGCACGGACGGCCTCCAGGCCACCCGCCGCATCCTGGCCGATCCGGCCCTCGCCGCGGTCCGGGTCGTCATGCTCACCACGTTCGACGACGACGAGTACCTGTTCGAGGCCATCCGAGCCGGCGCGGCGGGGTTCCTGCTCAAGGACACGAGACCCGACGCCCTCCGCGAGGCCGTCCACACCGTCGCCGGCGGGGATGCGCTGCTCTCGCCGGCCGTCACCCATCGGGTCCTCGCCGCCGCGGCCCGGGCCGCGGCGCCCACGCCCGGTCGCATCGCCTGCCTCACCGCCCGCGAGCGCGACGTCCTGGAACAGGTCGGGAGGGGCCTGTCGAACGCCGAGGTCGGCGCCGCGCTCCACCTGAGCCCGCACACCGCCCGCACCTACGTCAGCCGGCTCCTGACCAAGTTGGCCGCGCGCGACCGGTCCCAGCTCGTCGTCATCGCCTACGAGAGCGGCCTCGTCCGCCCCGGCGAAGCCCGATGAGACCAGTCGCTCAGTTGCTCACTGGTGCACCAGTGAGCCGGGGCCTGCTTCGCGCGGCATCGCCCCGGCGCGAGGACAGCCCCAGTCTGCACCTCGCCCTGCGCACCGCGGAGCACGTCGAGGTGCAGGTGGAGGCGGTGTTCGCGCTCCGGACTGTCCCCCGGCATCGGGGTGCCCGAACCCAGCGGCGATCGAGGTGGGCACGCAGGACGCGGTGCGCTGCGTCGCAAACTGGTACCCCGCCTCGGACTCGAACGGAGACCCCGCTGGGGGGAGTCGGTGATCTCCCAGGCTCCACTGTCGCTGATCCTTCTGAGCAAGGACGTGTTCGGCCGTTGGCGATCTTGGACGGGTCGAAGGGGGACACAGAGGCCAGTCGTCAGCGGTAACAAAACAGTGACTCGGGCTCGGGTCTCGCCCGACGAGGCCATCGCCCGTCGGCGAGGCCTTCGTCGACTTTTCTTCCTGGCGAGCCGCGAGCGGCAGGTCGCCTGTGACCATCTCTCCGAACCGGGGCGGGTGAGGTTCAGTTGAGGTAGTCGCGCAGCGCCTGGGAGCGTGCGGGGTGGCGGAGCTTGGCCATGGTCTTGGACTCGATCTGGCGGATGCGCTCGCGGGTGACCCCGTAGACGTCGCCGATCTCGTCGAGGGTGCGGGGGCGGCCGTCGCTGAGGCCGAAGCGGAGTCGGATGACTCCGGCTTCTCGCTCCGAGAGGGTGGCGAGCACTGCGTGGAGCTGGTCGCGCAGCAGGGTGAAGGCGACGGCGTCGTCGGCCACGACGGCGTCGGTGTCCTCGAGGAAGTCCCCGAGGCGGCTGTCGCCCTCGTCGCCGATGGTCTGGTCCAGGGACAGGGGTTCCCGGGCGTACTGCTGGACCTCTGCCACCTTCTCAGGAGCCATGTCCATCTCGACGGCCAGTTCCTCGGGGGTGGCCTCGCGCCCGAGGGAGACGGCGAGCTCGCGCTGGATCTTGCGGAGCTTGTTGATGATCTCGACCATGTGCACCGGGATGCGGATGGTGCGGGACTGGTCAGCCATGGCCCGGGAGATGGCTTGGCGGATCCACCAAGTGGCGTAGGTGGAGAACTTGTAACCCTTGGCGTAGTCGAACTTCTCGACTGCGCGGATCAGGCCGAGGTTGCCCTCCTGGATGAGGTCGAGGAAGGTCATGCCGCGGCCGGTGTAGCGCTTGGCCAGCGATACCACGAGGCGCAGGTTCGCCTCGAGGAGGTGGTTCTTCGCGCGCTCGCCGTCCCGGACGATCCAGCGCAGGTCGCGGCGCAGCTGCAGGGGGAGGGGCTCGTCCTGCTGCTGGCTGCGTTGCAGGCGTTCGACCGCGTACACCCCGGCCTCGATGCGCTTGGCGATCTCGACCTCCTGCTCGGCGTTGAGCAGTGCCGTCCGGCCGATCTGCTTGAGGTAGGCGCGGACGGAGTCCACGGACAGGGTGAGCTCGGCGTCCTTGCGTGCTCGACGCAGGGCGTCGGACTCCTCCTCGTCCCAGACGAAGCCGCCGGCGACGTCGGTCGCGTCGTCCTGTCCCGCTTCCGGGTTCGCATCGTCGCGCTGGGGTGTCGGGTCTGTCTGGACGTCGACGGTCACGCATCTCCTTCGGTCTCCGAGCCGCGCCGCGGGAGTCCACGCGCCGACGGGTTCGGGATCGTGCTCGTGGTACACCGGCCGGACTGTCGTGATGCAGGCCCCGACGCGAATGACTCGGCCGCTCGGTCTCCTACGACACTACGCGTGTCTGTGCGGTGGCCTGCTGCTACCGATGACGAGCGAAGTCGGAAGAGGATCGACCCGAGCCTGTCGGTCGCCGCCGCGGGGTGTTGCCGACCAACAGGGCACGCGCCTGCTCCGCCTCCTTGTTGCCGACGGCGACGAGCTGTGTCGCGGCAGCCGAGCTGCCTGCGCGGGGACCTCACTCGTGCACACACTGATCAGTGGAGCCAGGCAGATCTGAGGATGTCGACGCGTTGCAGATCTTCCACGATGAGGAAGATCGCCTCGACGGTGCGGTTGGCGGGGCCGAAATGCGGTACATCAGCCCCGGGCTTCGTCGGTTGCTGCGAGCCGCCGGGTGATCTCGGCATGGAGCTGGTCTGCGGTGACTGTGCCGTCGACGTGCCCCGTGAGGACGTGCTGGGCGCGCTGAAGCATGCGGCGGTGAGCCTCGGGGTCGGCCTGTGTCAGGGCGGCGATGTCGCGCCGGCGGTCGAGGATGCGATGGACCTCGGTGAGGTCGAGGTCGTCGGCGGCGTGGGCATGGAGGCACGGCATTCACGGTCGAACTGGCCTGCTTCCTCGCGGAGTAGCGCTTGCCTGATCTCAGTCGGGGGCGCCGCTGGGGCAGGGCGGACCGTACCGGTGCGGCGCACGGGTTGGGCGGTCATGGAGTCGACGGTATCGCTGCGGCGTCGGCGGGCGGGCGTCCGACGACGGCTGACGACGTCTGACCATGACCGGCAACCGTCACCCCCATGATCGCGAAGCCGCGACGACCCTCGATCAGCCGACTCCTGTCGCTGCCGAGACGGCTGCGACGGCCCGAGGCTCGTTGGCCACGTGGCGGTGTACCACTCGTCGCAGGTCACAGTGTTGCAGCTCTGGCCTGCTTCGCGTTTCCAAGATCAAGTCCAGCTTGCTCCACCCAAACTCCCGAAAGGGCCAACCAGAACGGTGACCGGACGGCGCCCAACGGGATCTCACGGCCTGGATGGTCGGCTGGCTTGCGGTAGGCCGAGTACAGCTAGAGCGGCGCCTGACATCTCCCCGCTGACCGTCGGGAGCCGTCGGAGGTGTGGAATACGTGCGCAGTCGTCGATGATCGTCTTGGCGGCCTTGACCAGTGTCGCGGCGTCGGCGTCCGGGAGGTCGGGACGGGCGACCGACAGCCAGCGCTGCCATTCGGCGAGGTAGTCGGCCTGCACGCGGTCGAGGCGCTCGCGGACGGCGTCTGGCAGGTAGAGCCGTTCGGTGAGCCAGACGGCCAGCAGGTCGGTCGCGTCGAGCGCGATGCGGACGTAGCCCTCGACCAGCAGGCCGAGGACGACCTCGTCGGGCGCCGGGGTGCGCAGCGCGCGGGTGGTCTCCAGGGCCAGCCACTCGTGCCAGCGGCTCACGGCGGCGACGAGGATGTCGGCCTTGGTGTCGAAATAGCGGTAGAGGGCCGGGCCGACGACGCCGACCCGTCCGCCGATGTCGTCGATGCCGACGGCGGCGAAGCCCTTGGCACGGAACTCCCGCGCCGCCGCGGAGACGAGCTGCTCGCGGCGGGCGAGCGGGGCCCGGTCGGCGACCGTCACCGGACCGGCTGAGGCGGCCGCCGCCGGTGCAAGGATCACCCGCTTGCTCGCCGCCGCCAGCTCCTGGGCGAGGCGAGGGTGGGGGAGCTGGCTGTCGTAGAACCCGGCGCCGGAGATGACGCTGACGATGACCCAGCTGCGGAGGTCGGCGACCTCGCTCCCCAGCTCGTCGAACCGGGGGGTGAGGAGAAGCTCGCCGAATCGCTCGGCGATCCACTGCGTCCGGCTGCGGACCAGTTGGAAGTCCTCGGCATCGAGGTGGCGGGCCTCGCGCTGCCACAGCAGCGACAGCCGTCGGCTGTCCAGCGCGGCCTCGGCGAGCGCGGCAAGGGTGCTGTCCAGGTCCGGGGGCGCCGCGACCAGCGCGGTGATCGTGTCGACGACGTGTTGCTGGTCCTCGAGGACGACGTGGGAGAGGAGGGCCTGCTTGTTCGCGTAGTGGCGGTAGAGAGCCCGCGCGGTGATGCCGCTGGCCGCGGCGATGTCCTCCATCCGGACGGCGTGGAACCCACGGAGGCTGAACAGCTCGCCCGCGTGGCGAGCGATCTCGGCCCGCCGGTTGCGGGGCCGAGATCGCGGCTGCGCCTGCGATGCCGCCATGCCGTGGTCTCCTCCCGCCGCCTTGATCCTAGAACGAGGGAGACTTCGGCCCGGGCTCAGGCGGGTTGTCCCCTCCGCCCCACCGACGCGGTGACGATGGTGCCCTTCGACTGTCCTTGCACGAACTCCTCGAGCGTGGTGGCGTTGCAGCTCATGTAGAGCGTGGCGAGATCCTCGCCCCCGAACGCGCAGGCCACCGCCTGTGCCCCGGTCACGGGCACCTTGTCGGTCAGCTCGCCACCCTCGACCACCCGGTAGAAGCCGGCGTTCTCGCCCATCGTGAGGGCGTTCCCGAACCAGATGCCGCCGTCGGTGTCGAGGGCGATGCCGTCGGGCATGAAGCCCTCCGGGAGCTGTGCCCAGACGTGCGGGTTCGACAGCGTGCCGTCGGGAGCGCGGTCGTAGGCGGTGATGCGGGACAGGAAGGTCTCCGCCAGCAGCAGGCGTCCGTCCGGGGTGAGCGCCATGCCGTTGGGGAACACGACCGGTCCGTCGACCGGACGGACCGTCCCCTGCGGGTCGATGTGGGCGAGGACGGTGGGCTTCGGGTCTTCGGTCCCGATGGCGAAGCCGAAGTTGCCGACGTAGGCGTGCCCGTCGGGGGCGACGAGTAGGTCGTTGCCGGGCCCGCCGGCCAGAGCGCTGAAGTCCGCGTAGGTGCTCAGCGTGCCGTCCGGGCCGATCCGCTGGACGGTCGTATCGGCCTGGGAGACGACGAGGGCGGTGCCGTCGGACAGGAACCCCAGTCCGGAGGGCGCCCCGGGCACTTCGGCGACGGTGGCAGCGTCGCCGTCGGGGGCGAAGGTCAACACCTTTCCGGTGAAGAAGTCGCTGGCCCAGAGGGCGCCGTCGTGCCAGCGCAGGCCTTCGAGGAACTTGTGGCCGGTGGCGAACTCGGCGTGGGTGTGCAGCTTCATCGCGTCACTCCGTTCTCACGTGCCAGCTCTCGGAGCCGGAACTTCTGGATCTTGCCGCTGGGGTTGCGGGGCAGGGCGTCGAGCACGATCAGCCGCTCGGGGAGCTTCTGGCGGGCCATCCGCCGCGCGGTCAGCCATTCGACGAGTTCGGGCAGGGTCACGTCCGCCCCTCGCTCGGGGACGACGACCGCGCATACCCGTTCGCCGAGCACCGGGTCCGGTGAGGACACGACGGCGGCGTCGGCGACGGCGGGGTGTTCGAAGAGGTGGTCCTCGATCTCCTTGGCGCTGATGCTCTCGCCGCCGCGGATGATGATGTCCTTCTGTCGGCCGATGATCTCGACGTAGCCGTCCGCGTCGATTCGGGCCAGGTCGCCGGTGTGCAGCCAGCCGTCGTCGGTGAAGGCCGCGTCGTTGAGCGAGGCGTCGAGGTAGCCGAGGAACAGCTCGGGGCCGCGGACCTGGAGCTCGCCGTCGTCGGCGACCCGGACCTCGGCGGGCCCGATCGGCCTCCCGTCGGTGCCGGCCCGCTTCGCGACGGGGTCCGACGCGGTGCAGGCGGTCGCCGTCGGGTACTCGGTGGACCCGTAGCCCCGGGTGACGGTGCAGCCCAGCGCCGTGGTCGCGGCCCGGACCAGCTCCGGCGGTACGTCGGCGCCGCCGCAGGCGAAGACGCGCAGGGAGCTGACGTCCCGCTCGGCGAGCGACGGGTGGTGGACGAGTCCGTGGAGGAAGGGCGTGGCGGCCACCGTGAAGGTGCACCCGTGCTCCTCGATGAGCTCGAGCGCCCTGCCGGGTTCCCACACGTCGAGCAGGACGACCGTGCTTCCCAGCATGAACGGCAGCTGCAGCCCGTAGAGGACGCCGATGATGTGGCCGACCGGGGACGGCATGAACACGACGTCCGCGGCGGTGAGGCCGAAGAAGTCGATCATGCTGCGGTTCTCGTGGTCGAGGGTGTCGTGGCTGTGCAGCGCGCCCTTGGGAGCGGACGTGGTGCCGGAGGTGTAGAGCAGCAGCGCGAGGTCCGACGAGGACCGTGCGACCTCGACCGGATCCGGCCGCCCCTCGGTGAGCAGGTCGTCGAAGCTCAGCTCGCCGCCGCCCACCACCACGACCGTCTCCAGCGTGGGGACCTCGGCGCCGATCTCCGCCACCATGGCCGGGTAGTCGAAGGCGCGGAACGAGTGGGGGACCACGATCACCTTCGACCCGGCTTGGCGCAGGATGAAGGCCGTCTCCTTGTGCCGGTAGATCGGGATGATCGGGTTGCTGACGGCGCCGGCCCGGATCGCGCCCAGGTGGACGACGATCGCCTCGGCCCAGTTCGGGAGCAGCCAGGACACCACGTCGCCGGACCCGATCCCGCGGCCGCGGAGCGCAGAGGCGAACCGGTTCACCGCGCCGTTGAGCTCGCCGTAGGTCCAGGACCGCCCCCGGTCGACGACGGCGACCGCCGCCGGCGTCCGGGCGGCGGAGGAGGCGAGGTAGCCGTCGACGAGGTTGCCGGCCCAGAAGCCCATCTCCACGTTGTGTCGAGCCCGCTCGTCGTCGAGCCTGGTCGCTTTCACGGCTGCCTCTCGTGGGTCAGGATCGTGGCGCCGATCCGGCGCCGCAGCTCGGTCTCGTCGCCGTACCACCCGCGCAGCGCGAGCGCGCGCCGGTAGTACCAGCTCACGTCGGCCTCGGTGGTGAAGCCCATGCCGCCGTGCAGCTGGATCGCGTCCTCGCAGACCCGGACGGCCGCCTCCGCGGCATGGGCCTTGGCCGTGGACGAGACCAGCTCCAGGTCGGCGCCCGACGCCTCGCCCGCGTCGTCGAGCGCGGCCGCGCAGAGATTCCGCAGGCCCGCCACCCGCGCGGACATGTCCGCGGCGAGATGCTTGACGGCCTGGAACCCGCCGATCGGCCTGCCGAACTGCTCTCGCTGCCCGATGTAGGTCACCGTGCGCTCGAACGCGCCTTGGGCGAGCCCGCTGAGCTCGCAGGCCAGCAGGAGCCGGGCCCACGCGCGGATGCGGGCGGCCAGGTCGCGGTCGGAGAGGACCGTGTGCGCGGACACGCTCTCGAATGACACCCGGGCGAAGGCCACCCCGGGATCGGCACTGTCGACCGGTTCGGTCCGGACCCCGGGCGCGGCCGCGTCGACGAGGCACACCGTCTCCCCGGCGACCACCACGAGCTCGCCCGCCTGGGCGGCGAAGCGCACCGCGCCGACGGCGCCGGTGAGCTCCCGCCCGGTCAGCGAGACCGAGCCGAGGTCCGCCGCCCAGTCGTCGGTGACGCCGGGGTCGACGAGCGCGGGCGGCCGCCCGGCGGCGTCGGGTTCGAGGCCCTCGACCAGCACCGGGAGCAGGCTGTACTCCAGCAGTGGCCCCACGACGAGGTGGCGTCCGTACTCGGTGAACACGGGGCCGAGGTCGGGGAGCGGGACCCCGATCCCGCCTCGGTCCTCGGCGGTGGCGAGGGAGTACCAGCCGAGCTCGGCGAGCTCGGCGGCCAAGCCGGCGTCCCAGCCCTCGGCGTCGAGGACCTTGCGGCGGCGGTCACCGTCGTAGGCGCGGGTCAGGTAGTCGTCCACTGCGGACGCGAACTCGTGCTCAGCCACGGGGCAGCCCCAGGAGTCGTTCGGCCACGATCGTGCGTTGGACCTGCGCGGACCCGCCGTAGATCGAGGCGGCCCGCGAGTACAGGTGGTCGTGGGCCCAGCGTTCGGAGTGCAGGCCCGCGGGCCGGGAGCCGGGCAGGGCGCGCAGCGGGCCCAGCAGTCCGGCGATCTCGGCGAGCACGGTCTGCTCCACGTCGTTGAGCACCAGCTTGTCGACCGAGTCCAGCGGGGTCGGGCCGGTGTCGGCGAGCAGCCGTGCGGTGGTCTGTCGGGTCTGCGCGTCCAGCACACGCATGGCGACGTGCGCGCGGCCGACGGCGGCTCGCGCCCGTTCGCCGAGGTCGCCGTGTCCGCGGAGCTCGTCGACGGCGTCGTCCAGCGCGACCTCCAGCTCCACCCGGCGGCGAAGTGTGGCGGCACCGCGCTCGCTGCCCAGCGTGTGCGTGGCGATCGCCCAGCCCTCGTTCTCGGCGCCGAGCAGGTTGCTCCGGGGCACCCGGACCTCGTCGAGGAAGACCTCGCAGAACTCCCGGTCGCCGGTCATCTGGCGGATCGGCCGCGCCGTGATGCCGGGGCTCGACATGTCGACGAGCAGATAGCTGATGCCCGCCTGCTTGCGCATCGCTGGATCGGTCCGTACCAGCAGTGCACACCACCGCGCCTCGTGGGCCCAGCTCGTCCAGATCTTCTGCCCGGTGACCACGTAGGAGCCCCCGTCGGCGACCGCGCGGGTGCGCAGCGAGGCCAGGTCGGACCCGGCGTCGGGCTCGGAGAACCCCTGGCACCAGATGTCTTCGCCGGAGAGCAGGCGGGGGAGGAGCTCGCGGCGCTGGCGGTCGGTGCCGTAGCGGTCGATCGACGGTCCGACGACCTCCAGCCCGATGAGGCCGATGGGCTGGGGCGCCCGTGCCCGCACGAGCTCCTCGACGAACACCAGCTGATGGGCGTGGGTGAGGCCGCCGCCGCCCGCCTCCCGCGACCAGGCGAGGCCGAGCCAGCCGGCGTCGAACAACGTCCGCTGCCAGCGCCGCAGCACGGCGAACCGCTCGTCGAGGTCCAGCGGGACCTCGGGGGGTTCCACTTCTGCGAGCCAGGATCGGGCACGGGCTCGAAACTCCTCCAGCGACTCCATGGTCACCGCCCCGTGTAGACCGGCTCGCGCCGCTCGAGGAACGCGTTGACGGCCTCCTTGGAGTCCGCGTAGCCGGACAGCTCGCGGGTCTTCCCCTGTTCGAACTCGTACCCGGACTTGAGGTCGCGGTACTCGATGCCGTTGAGGCTGCGCTTCGCGAGCCGGAGCGTGACCGGGCTGTGCCGGGCGATCGACCGCGCCAGGTCCCGGGCCTTCTCGAGCAGCTGATCCCGGGGGACGATCTCGACGATGCCGCCGTAGGGCAGCAGTCGTTCGGCGGGGTAGAGGTCCCCGGTGTAGTGCATCAGCCGCACCATCCCCTGGGGCACCAGCCTGGACAGGTGCTTCGCGCCACCCAGGACCCCCACGTTGACCTCGGGGGTGGCGAACCGGGCATCCTCGGCGGCGACGACGAGATCGCAGGAGGCCGCGATCGCCAGGCCCGTCCCGACGGCGACGCCGTGGACCGCGGCGATCACCGGGTACGACGAGTCGTAGATCGCCCAGAAGGCCTCCCGGGCCTGCTTCAGCTGCTCCGGGGCGTTGTCCGGGTCCAGGGTCTGGAAGGCGGCGAGGTCGTTGCCGGCACAGAAGTGTGGTCCCCGACCGGCGAGGACGATCACCCGGGTGTCGGGGAGGTAGCGCTCCACGTCGCCGAAGAACGCGCGGATCTCGCGGTAGAACTGCTGGTCGACCGCGTTCACCGGCGGGCGGTTGAGCCAGACGGTGGCGACGGGACCGTCGGTCTCCCACTCCAGGAACTGCAGATCGCTCATGGGGTCTCCTCTGCTCAGCGGTGGTAGGCGGCGGCGAACGCCTCGAGCTCGCGCGGGATGTCGCGGCCCGCGGGCTGGTAGTGGACCCAGTCGCACCCGCCCTTCTCGAGCTCGGCGAACCGATCCCGCCACTGGTCGCGGGTCAGCGCGAGCCCCGCTGCGGTCATCACCTCGCCGGTCACGAAGGGCCGGTCGATGTCGTTGACCCCGACCACGTGCCGGTCGTGCAACGCGATATGACGGACGTCCTCCGGGATGTGGTCGTAGGCCGCGGCCCACGTGTGGCCCGCCTCGCCGAGCAGCTCGTCGATCACCCCGTGCTCGACGGCCCAGTGCAGGAACAGGCCCGCGCCATGACCCGCGGCGTCGATCACGCGCTCGGAGCCCGGGTCCTCGCCCTCGTCGAGCACCGTTCCGATGAGCATCATCATCTGGGCCGGGAAGTCCGGCTCGGGCGCGGTGATCCGGAACAGCTCCGCACCGAGGTCCCGCGCGACGCGGGTGCCCTTCGGGCCCTCCCCGGCGACGCCCCACGAGACCTCGATCGGCAACGCCGGGCCGAACCGCTCGTCGGGCTGGATGAGCTGCATGATCGCGCCCTCCCACTCGACCTGCTGCCCGCGCAGCAGGGCGCGGACGATCTCGGTGTAGTGCTGGACCTGCGCCCAGGGGACCGGAGGCCTTCCCATGGCGAGGCGGCCGGTGAAGCCGCTACCGACCCCGATCAGCACGCGGTCCCGCCCTGCGGTGTGGACCAGGGTGGTGATGGCCGCTGCGGTGGCCATGGGGTGGCGCAGGCTCGGAATCAGCACTCCGGGGCCGAGCACGATCCGGTCGGTCCGCTCGGCCGCCTGGTTGAGGATCATCCAGACGTCCGGGTACAGCGCGGGCGAGTCGTAGCACAGCGCCCGCTCATAGCCGAGCTCCTCCGCGATGCGGATGTGCTCCGGCGTCTCCAGCGACGTGGCGAACGAGCATCCCAGCTTCATTGTCGGGTCTCCCGGTCGAAGGTGTCGGGAGCTGCACGGTAGGGCCGCCCAATCCACGTTGTCAATCACCGATAACTTCGTGGATACGACAAGACGCTGTCTAAGCCGAGTGAGTAGCGATAATGTCCATCAAGGCTCACGCACACGACTGGAGGTCGACATGTTGGTGCACTGTCTCACGCTGAGGTTCGCCGAGACGGCGAGCGCCGGGGACATCGAAGCGTTCAGGGCGGCGATCGCCCGCCTGCCGAGTGAGGTGGACTTCCCGCTGCGGACCCGCCAGGGGCCCGACCTCGGCGAACGCCCGACCAACGCGGACTACGCGGTGGTGAGCGAGTTCGCGAACGCCGACGACTTCCGTCGCTACCTTGTCCACCCCGCCCACCGCGCGGTGCCCCGGGACCACGTCGAGTCGGCGCACAGCGTCCAGTTCCTCGTCGGAGACGGGGACTGGCAGGCCTCGTCAGCAGCCGGCGAAGGCGACCACGGTCGAGACGCGGTCCGCCCAGGTCGTCCCGTAGGCGGGCACCGCCGCGACCTGGTCGACCCCGAGCGTGCCGAGCTCATCGAGCCGCTTCCCGACCTCGGCCGGGGCGCCGGCGACGCTGAAGGCGTCGACGAGTTCATCGGCGACCTCGCGGGCGCGTTCGAGGCGGGCCACCTTGTGCCCGTAGTAGCCGCCCTCGTACTCGGGCTCGTGGACCCGGATCCGGCAACGGCGTCGTCGAGACGGTCGGGCAGCGGCCGCGGCAGCATGACCATCCGGGCGACCGGGCCGCGGACCTGGGCATTCACGGGGCCTCACGCGTCGAACCGCGATGAAGGCCCCGGGTCAGCTGGGACTCGCGACGTCGCCGGGCGCGCCGGCCGGGCCGGCGGCCTTCTTCACCGCGTGCCCGCCGAACTGGTTGCGCAGCGCCGCGACCGCCTTCATCGCCGGCGAGGAGTCCTGGCGGGAGGCGAAGCGCGCG
>NZ_JAJSOK010000097.1 GCF_021283305.1 Pseudonocardia kujensis | reverse complement strand
GTTTTCGGGGTTGGGGGGCGGGCCCGCGCCCCCCCACCTCTCCGTCCGTAGGGGGTGTGGTGCCGGATGTGGCTGCGGGTGCTCGGGGCGGCCGCGGGCGGCGGGTTCCCGCAGTGGAACTGCGACTGCCCGGGGTGTCGGGCGGTCCGCGACGGGTCGCGGCCGTGCGTGCCGCGCACGCAGTCGTCGGTCGCGGTGAGCGCGGACCGGGACTCGTGGTTCCTGCTCAACGCCTCGCCCGACGTCCGGACCCAGATCGAGGCCTTCCCGGCGCTGCACCCGAAGCCGGGCCGGGCGACCCCGGTGCGGGCCGTGCTGCTCACCGACGCCGAGCTCGACCACACGCTCGGTCTGCTGCTCCTGCGCGAGGCGCGGGCGCTGGAGCTGCACACCACGAAGGCCGTGCGCGAGACGTTGTGCGAGGGGTCCGCGCTGCTGCGGACGCTCGAGCGCTACTGCGCGGTCGACTGGCACCCCGTCGTCCCGGGCGCCGACGTCGCGCTCGATGCGGGGCTCTCCTACCGTGCCTTCGACGTCCCCACCCGGAAGCCCGCGCGGTTCGGTCCCGGGCGGGCCGAGGGCCGGGTCGTCGGGTACCGGCTGACCGACACCCGCAGCGGCCGCGCCGCGGTGTACCTGCCCGGCGTGCAGGAGCTCACCGCGGAGGTACGCGCGGAGCTGCAGGACAGCGCCTGCCTGCTCCTCGACGGCACCTGCTGGAGCGACGACGAGATGGCCCGGCTCGGCCTGGCGTCGAAGACCGCACGCGACATGGGGCACGTCCCGATGGACGGTCCCGGCGGCAGCCTGGAGCAGGTCGCGGCGCTGCCCGTCGAACGGACGATCTACGTCCACCTGAACAACACCAACCCCGTGCTGCTGGAGGACTCCCCGGAACGCCGGGCCGTCGAGCGGCGCGGGGTGGAGATCGCGACGGACGGCCTCGAGGTGGAGGTCTAGGGGGTGCCATGACGGCCACGACCGACAGGACCGGTGCCGAGACGACCGGGACCACGCAGGGCTTCGTCGACGCGTTGCGGGCCCGGTCGCAGCGCTACCACGACCAGCACCCGTTCCACGTGCGGATGAACGCCGGCCTGCTGAGCCCCGCGCAGATCCGGGGTTGGGTCGCGAACCGCTTCTACTACCAGGAGAACATCCCCCGCAAGGACGCCGCGATCCTCGCCAACTGTCCCGACCTCGAGGTCCGGCGGCGGTGGATCCGGCGCATCGTCGACCACGACGGCACGGCCGGTACCGAGGGCGGCATCGAGGCCTGGCTGCGGCTCGGCGAGGCCGCGGGGCTGCCCCGCGAGGAGGTCCTCGACCACCGGCATCTCGTCCCCGGGGTGCGGTTCGCCGTCGACGCCTACGTGACCTTCGCCCGCACGCGGCCGTGGGTGGACGCGGTGGCGTCGTCGCTCACCGAGCTCTTCGCGCCGGACCTCATGGCCGAGCGGCTCGCCGCGTTCGAGCGGTACTACCCGTGGATCGACCGGGACGGCCTGACCTACTTCCGGAACCGGCTGCACCAGGCGCCCCGGGACTCGGAGCACGCCCTGGAGGTCGTGGTCACGCACTGCCGCACGCCCGAGGAGCAGGAGCGTGCGGTGGCCGCGCTGACGTTCAAGTGCGACGTGCTGTGGAGCCTCATGGACGCCGTCGACCGGGCCTACCCGGAGTGAGCCCGATGAGCTCGCCCGAATCCGTCGTGGCCGGCGCGGTGCCCGCGTCCGGACGTCCGCGCCTCGCCCGGCACGTCCGACTGACCTTCGACCCCTCGCGCGAGCGGCACGTCCTGTTGCGCCCGGAGTGCGTGGTCGTCCTGAACCGCACCGGAGCGGACATCCTCGACCTGTGCGACGGCAGCCGGACGGTCGCGGGGATCGTCACGGAGCTGCGCGGCCGCTACGCGCGCGTGGCCGAGGCCGACGTGCAGCGCTTCCTCGCCGGTCTCGTCGACCGGCGGTGCGTGGTGATCGACCCGGAGGCGACCGATGAGTAAGCCGTTCGGGCTGCTGGCGGAGCTCACCTACCGCTGCCCGCTCGCCTGCCCGTACTGCTCCAACCCGCTCGACCTCGCCGGCTACCGGGACGAGCTCGACACCGCGGAGTGGCTCCGGGTCCTCGACGAGGCCCGGGACCTGGGCGTCCTGCAGTGCCACCTCTCCGGCGGCGAACCGCTGCTGCGGCGGGACCTGGTGGAGCTGGTCCGGCACGCGACCGGGCTGGGCCTCTACACCAACCTGGTGACCAGCGCCGTCGGGTTCTCCCGGCGCCGCGCGGAGGAGCTGCACGAGGCCGGCCTGGACCACGTCCAGATCAGCATCCAGGCCGACGAGCCGGGCGCGTCGGACCGGATCGCCGGGACGCCGTCGTTCGCCCGCAAGATCCAGGCCGCACGGATCGTGAAGGAGCTGGGCTGGCCGCTCACCGTCAACGTCGTGCTGCACCGGCAGAACATCGACGGGCTCGCCGACATCGTCGGGCTGGCCGAGGAGCTCCGCGCCGACCGGGTCGAGCTGGCCAACACCCAGTACTACGGATGGGCCCTGCGCAACCGCGCGGCGCTCCTGCCCACCGCGGAACAGCTCGACCGCGCCGAGGAGGTCGTGCAGGCGGCGGCCGCCCGGCTGGCCGGCCGGATGGACGTCGTCTACGTGCTGCCGGACTACTACGAGCGCTATCCGAAGCCCTGCATGGGTGGCTGGGGCGCGCGGCAGCTCACCGTGGCCCCCAACGGCGACGCCCTGCCGTGCCCCGCCGCGCAGACCCTGCCGCTCCCCCGGGCCAACGTCCGCGAGAACTCCCTGGAGTGGATCTGGGCCGAGTCGCCGTTGTTCGGGCGGTTCCGCGGCACCGACTGGATGCCGGAGCCCTGCCGCAGCTGCGACCGGCGCGAGACCGACTTCGGCGGCTGCCGCTGCCAGGCGTTCCAGCTCACCGGCGACGCCGCCCGCACCGACCCGGTCTGCCACCTCTCGCCGGACCACGGGATCGTCGAGGACCTCGTGCGGGCCGCGAACTCCGAGGCACGGCCACGGGTGGAGGCCCTGGTCCCGCGCCCGCACCGGGCGGGGCCGTCGTGAGGACCGCCGCGGACCGGCCCCGGCACCCGGAGGCCGACCAGGCCGAGCTGGCGTACCGCATCGGGTGCGACGCCGCCGTGCTCCAGCTCGAGTGCACCTACGCCGACGCCCCGGAACCGCTCTGCCACGAGCTGGTGCCCTGGTTCCTCGCGGCGGTGCGCCGGCTCCGGGAGCCCGGGCTCCCCGTCGACGCCCTGCGCGAGATCGCCGACGAGTGGCGACGGCGGCGCGCGGCCTACTTCTCCGACGCGGACTGGGCCGACGTCCGCCTCGTGCCGCCGTTCGACCGGCCGGAGCCGTCGGTGTGGTGGCGCCTGCGCCGCGGGCGGGAGCCGGTGCCGCCCCGTGCCTGAACCGGGCCCTGAAACCGGGCCCTGAAACCGGCCGGAAATGGCGAAGACCCCCAGGCGGGTAGCCTGGGGGTCTTCGACGTGGTAGCGGGGGCAGGATTCGAACCTGCGACCTCTGGGTTATGAGCCCAGCGAGCTACCGAGCTGCTCCACCCCGCGCCGCTGTGGTCCGCCCTTCCGGGCTTCGCACTGCTGTGTTGCTGTTGTGCCCAGAACATTACACGCCCGCGAACGGGGCGTGCACGGGGGGTCGGTTCCCGCCGCGGGCGCTCTGACCTGCGACGATGCGGCCGCAGTGGGCACGCCGCGACGTTTACCCCGGTCAGCGGCCCGCGAACCGGTCTCGGTAACCCTGCTCACACTCCGGACGGCGTCCCGGGCGCGGGATGCCGGCCCGAGAACGCCGACGGGCGGCCCCGGGATCCGGGACCGCCCGTCGGCGCCTCTGCGAGCCTCAGCCGCCCGGTGAGGGGGCCGGGGTCGGCGCTGCGCTCTGCGCCGCCTGGAACTTCTTGACCGCTGCGTCGAGCGCCGAGAGCGCCTCGCCCTGGGCCGTGAAGTCGCCCGACTGCTGCGCGGACTTGAGCTGCGCCAGGGCCGAGGAGATCTCGTTCGCCGCGGAGGCGAGCTCGGGGCTGGTCCCGGTACTCGGAGTGGGCGACGCCGTCGACGGTGCCTGGGGCGTCGTCCCCTGGGTCGGTGTCGTGGCCGCGGCCCCGGCACCGGCGCCCGCGCCGAACACCTGGTCGAGCGCCGTCGCGAGGTTCGCGTCGTAGCCGACCCGGCCGCCGAAGCTCACGAGCACGCGGGCGAGCTGTGGATAGGACGAGTCCTGCCCTGCCCGCTCGATGTACACGGGTTCGACGTACAGCAGCCCGCCGGCCACGGGCAGCGTCAGCAGGTTCCCGTAGTCGATCGTGGTCTGGTTCTGTCTCAGCAGGTTCAGCTCGGACGACACGTTCGGCGAGCCGAGGAACTGCGCCTGGACCTGCTGCGGGCCGAGCGTCTGCGTGTCGGCCGGCAACTGCAGCACGGTGATCTTGCCGTAGCTGTCCGGTTCGGAGCTCGCCGACATGTACGAGGCCATGAACTGGCGCCGCAGGCTCACCAGGGCGCTGGTGAGCTGGAAGCTCGCGCCGTTCTGCCCCGGCAGGCCGGTGAGCATGTAGTACGGCGGCTGGGCGTCCTGGGAGGCGCCGGTGTTGCCCTGGACCGTCGGGTCCGAGGGGACGTCCCAGAACGAGACCGTGGAGAAGAACTCGCCCGGGTTGTCGACGTGGTAGCGGGTCAGCAGCTCGCGCTGGACCTTGAACTGGTCCTCCGGGTACCGGAAGTGCTCGCGCAGCTGGTCGCTGATGTCCGACATCGGCTTGACCGTGCCCGGGAACGCCTTCATCCAGGTCTTCAGGACCGGGTCCTGCTCGTCGAAGGCGTAGAGCGTGACGGTTCCGTCGTAGGCGTCGACGGTCGCCTTCACGGAGTTCCGCAGGTAGCTGATGGTGTCGTTGGGCAGGCGCTGACCCTGCAGGCCGAGCTGGCTGTCCTGCGTGGTGTCGCCCAGCGGCACCTGTTCCGCGTACGGGTAGTTCCGCAGCGTGGTGTAGCCGTCGACGATCCACTGCATCCGGCCGTCGATCACCGCCGGGTACGGGTCGTTGTCGACGGTCAGCCACGGGGCGGCCTTCTCGACGCGGTCCCGCGGGTCCCGGTTGTACATGATCTTGGAGTTGTCGTTGATCGAGCTGTTGAACAGGATGTTCCGCTCGCCGTAGTAGAGCGAGAAGACCAGCCGGTCGAACAGGTTCCCGAGGGAGACCCCGCCCTTGCCCGTGTAGGTGTACTGCGCCGTGTCGGTGTCGTACTCGCGCGGCGCGGCGCCCTCCTCGGCACCGACGATCGAGTAGTCCGTGATCAGCTCGCCGTAGTAGATGCGCGGCTCGGAGACCGGGATCGCGCCCTCGGTCGTGGTGTCGCTGACCGTGAACTTCGGTAGCCCGCCCTGGCCGCCGGTGTCCTCCAGCGCGGCGTTGACCTGGTTGGCCGGCGCCGCGACGAAGCCGTTGCCGTGCGTGTAGACGAGGTGGCGGTTGATCCAGTCCTGCTGGTTGCCGACGAGCGCGTTCGAGTCGAGCTCGCGGGCCGCGACCACGTAGTCCTGCTTCTGCCCGTCGACCGTGTAGCGGTCGATGTCCAGCTTCTCGGGGAAGCCGTAGAAGTTCCGCCGTTGCTGGAGCTGGGTGAAGGTCTTGTTGAGCTTGCCCGGGTCGAGCAGGCGGATGTTCGGGATCGTGTTGGTGTCCGCCCGGACCTGCGCCGACGTGGCGGTGGACGTGCCCGAGTAGGGCTCGATCGTGACCTTGTCGTCCGTGAGCCCGAAGGCCTGCCGGGTGGCGGCGATGTTGCGCTCGATCGACGGCGCCTCGCGCTCGTTCGCGTTCGGCGCGACCACGAACTGCTGCAGCACCGCGGGCCATGCCGCGCCGACCAGCACGCTCGACAGCACCAGCAGGACCACCGCGATGGCCGGGAGCTGCAGGTTCCGCCGGAACACCGCCGCGAAGAACGCCGCGGCGCAGATGATCGAGATGACCAGCAGGATGATCTTCGCCGGCATGACGGCGTTGAGGTCGGTGTAGGTGGCGCCGAAGAAGTTCTGGTTCCGGTCGGAGTAGAGCAGCTCGTACCGGTCGAGGTAGTACGCGACCGCCTTGAGCAGGACGAACACCCCGGCGAGGATGGCCAGCTGCGCCCGCGCGGCCGCGGAGACCTGGCCGGAGCGGCCGGCGAGCCGGATCCCGCCGAAGACGTAGTTCGCGATGAGCGCGACCACGAAGCAGATCGCGACGGTGACGAACAGCCAGTCCAGCAGCAGCCGGATGAACGGCAGCGTGAAGGCGTAGAAGCCGATGTCGTTGCCGAACTCGGGATCGGTCTGCCCGAACGGCGTGCCGTTCAGGAACATCTGCGTGGTCTGCCAGTCACCCTGCGCGGCGAGGCCCGCGATGATGCCGACGATCACGGGGATGCCGATCCCGAACAGCCGCAGCCGGGAGATGATCACGGTGCGGTACCGGGCGATCGGGTCCTCCGGCCCGTTGACCGGCACGAAGACCGGGCGGAACCGGTAGGCGAGCCACAGCGTGAGCCAGACCGCGCCGCCGAGCAGCAGCCCGCCGATCACGAACTGGACGGCGCGGGTGGCGATCACGGTGCCGAGCACGCCGCGGTACCCGGTCTCGCCGTACCAGAGCCAGTCGACGTAGAAGTCGACCAGCCGGGACCCGCCCAGCAGCACCACCACCAGGACCGCGGCCGCGATCAGCAGTATCCGCGTACGGCGGGACAACGACGGCGCTCCCGCCGGGGGCCGCATGGCCACGGCAACTCCTCGAGGGTCGGTTCTGGTGCGTCAACTCTACGGACGGGGTGTGGAGTTCCCGTGTGTCGCGTGTACCCGCACCGTTCGTACGGTTCGTCCGTTCCGTGTCCGCTCGCGGGCGACCGTACCGCGTTCCGCCGACGGTGCGGATCCGCCCAGCTCAGTCGCGCTCACGGGGTGCACAGCGGGGCCTGTCCGCCGGCGTCGAGCGTCTCCAGGGCGTCGACGGCGGAGGCGAGGGTGGTGACCCGGACGAGGCGCAGGCCGTCGGGCGCGTTCTGCAGGGCCTCGGCGCAGTTGTCGCCCGGCACGAGGAAGGTGACCGCGCCCGCGTCGCGCGCCGCCCGCATCTTGAACGGGATGCCGCCGATCGGCCCCACCGTCCCGTCCGCGGTGATGGTGCCGGTGCCCGCGACGAACTGCCCGCCGTTGAGCTCGCCCGGCGTCAGCTTGTCGACGACGGCGAGCGCGAACATCAGCCCGGCGGACGGACCACCGATGTCGCCGAGGCTGATCGTGATGGCGCCCGTCGCGGGCTGCACGCCCAGGTGGACGCCGAGCATCCCCTGCTCCCGGTCGGGGCTGGAGCCGAGCGTGACGGTGGCGTCCTGCTGGGCGTCGCCGCGCCGGTAGGTGACGACGACGGGCTCGCCCGGCCGGGTGCCGTTCAGCGCGTCGGCCACGGCCTGCGGGGTCGCGACCGGGTTACCGCGCACGGCCACGATCGTGTCGCCCTGCTGCAGCACGCCCTCCGCCGGCGAGCCCGCCACGACGTCGGCCACGGTCGCCCGCGTCGGCAGCTTCAGCTCGGCGAGCGCCGCGAGCTCGGCGTTCGTCTCCGAGGCCGTGAACTGCTCCGCGTTCTCCTTGTCGACCTCCGCAGTCGACCGGCCGGGCGGGAACACGGTGTCCCGCGGCACCAGCCGCCGGTCCGGCGCCAGCCAGAACCCCAGCGCCTGCAGGCCGGTCACGCCGTCGTTGACCGAGACCGTGGTCATGTTGAGGTGCCCCGAGGTGGGGAAGGTCGGCGCCCCGGCGACGGCGACGACCTGCGTCCCGTCCACGGCGCCCAGCGTGTCGTAGGTCGGTCCGGGCCCCAGGGCGACGAAGGGCACGCGGACGACGGTCCCGACGCCCACCACCACCATCACCAGGAGCACCGCGGCGACCAGCGTCGACGTCCGGCGGCTCACGGAGAGCGAACCTACGCCGCAGCCCCCGGGGTCCGCGTACCGTGGTCGGTATGAGTGACGTCC
Source organism: Pseudonocardia kujensis (assembly GCF_021283305.1). Lineage (GTDB taxonomy): Bacteria > Actinomycetota > Actinomycetes > Mycobacteriales > Pseudonocardiaceae > Pseudonocardia > Pseudonocardia kujensis. The sequence goes on along the minus strand of NZ_JAJSOK010000097.1, from coordinate 14,828 downwards.
CGTTCGGCTTCGGCCCCTCCGACCGTGACCCGGACCGCGACCGCAAGCGGGACGAGGGTGGCGAGGGCGGCAACGAGGGCCCCAAGGACCCCTTCGGCTTCGGCAACCTCCCCGGTGGTGGTCAGTTCCCCGGCATCCCGGGGATGCCCGGCATGCCGGGCATGCCCGGGGGTCCGGGCGGCTTCGACGTCGGCCAGCTCGGCCAGATGCTCAGCCAGCTCGGGCAGATGCTGTCGAGCGCGAGCCAGGCGGGCGGCGGCGGTGGCGGCCCGGTCAACTACGACCTCGCGGCGCAGATGGCCACGCAGCAGCTGGCCCAGAAGACGTCGTCGCTCACGGACGCCCAGCGCACCGCCGTGGCCGACGCCCTCAAGCTCGCGGAGCTGTGGCTCGACCCGGCCACCGAGTTCCCCGCCGGCGCGGCCGAGAGCGTGGCCTGGACGCCGACGGACTGGGTGAAGGCGAGCATGCCCACCTGGAAGAGGCTGTGCGACCCGGTCGCCCAGCGCGTGTCCGGCGCCTGGGTGGAGGGCCTTCCCGAGGAGATCCGCGACGCGGCCGGTCCGATGCTCGCGATGATCGGCCAGATGGGCGGGCTCGCCTTCGGCAGCCAGCTCGGCAGCGGCCTCGGCCAGCTCGCGGCCGAGGTGCTCACCGGCACCGAGGTCGGGTTCCCGGTCGGGCCCGAGCGCACCGCGGCCCTGCTGCCCGAGGCGATCGAGAAGTTCACCGAGGGCCTCGACCGCCCCGCCAGTGAGGTCATGATCTTCCTGGCCGCCCGCGAGGCCGCCCACCACCGGCTGTTCGCACACGTGCCGTGGCTGCGGGAGCGGCTGCTCGGCGCCGTGGAGGACTACGCCCGCGGCATCACCGTCGACACCTCGCGCATCGAGGACATGGCCCGGCAGATCGACCCGTCGAACCCGGCGTCGATCCAGGAGGCCATGCAGTCCGGCATGTTCGAGCCGCAGACCACGCCGGAGCAGAAGGCGGCGCTGGCCCGGCTCGAGACGCTGCTCGCCCTGATCGAGGGCTGGGTGGACACCGTCGTCGCCGAGGGCGTCGGCGAGCGGCTGCCCGGGGCGGGCGCGCTGCGCGAGACGCTGCGCCGCCGCCGCGCGTCCGGCGGGCCCGCGGAGCAGGCCTTCGCCTCCATCGTCGGGCTCGAGCTGCGGCCGCGGAAGCTGCGGGCCGCCGCCGAGCTGTGGAAGCTCCTCGGCGAGGAGCGCGGGATCGAGGGCCGGGACGCGGTGTGGGCGCACCCGGACCTGATGCCGGACACCGACGACCTCGACGACCCGGCCGGCTTCGTGCACCGTCGCGAGAGCGCCGACCCGATCGCGGAGCTGGAGAAGCAGTTCGCCGCGGAGGCCGCGGAGGCCGCCGCGCAGGAGAAGCCCGAGGAGCCGGGCACGGACGACGAGCCGGGCGCCGCGTCGGGGCCCGGCGCCGGCGACGAGAGCACGGAGGAGCGGAACGGCGAGGACGAGGGCGGGTCGCCCCGCGCCTGATCGTCGCGCTCGGTCCAGCTGCACGGCGCCGGTCCCCCACGGGCCCGGCGCCGGGGCGCGTTCAGCTCACGTTCGCGGCGGCCTCGCCCGCGGCCTCGGGCTCCTCGTCGGCGCCGTCGGCGCCGGGCAGGTCCTCGCCGTCCGTCCCGACCAGGCCCAGACCGGCGGCCGCGGACAACCCCTCCAGGTAGCCGATGGCCCGTTCGGTGCGCGGGTAGTGGTGCACGAGCGACCAGAAGTAGTCGTCGTGGCCGGGGGCGAGCAGGTGCGCCAGCTCGTGCACCAGCACGTAGTCGACCACCCAGCCCGGTGCCTCGCGCAGCCGCTCGCTGATCCGGATGGTGCGGTCCTGCGGGGTGCAGGAGGCCCAGCGGGTGCGCATCGGCGGCACCCAGCGCACCGACGCCGGCGTGGCCCGCCCGCCCAGGTACCGCTTCGAGAGCTCGAGGCAGCGGTCGAGCAGTGCGCCGTCGCCGTGCCGGCCGGGGGAGCGGCGCTTCGCCTCGCTCTTCTCGAGCCGGCTGACCATCTCGTCCACCCAGCGCCGTTCCTCGGCCTCGCTCATCCAGCCCGGGATGAACACGATCACCGTGTCACCCTCGCGCCGCGCGCTGACCATCCGACGCCGCCGTTGACTCCGTCTCACCTCGACGACCGCGGGGCTCGCCATTCCCCCACCCTAGGCCCCGGGCGGGGCGGGCGGGAGCGGAGGACCTCGGGCACCCGGGTTGTCCACAGATCCGCGCACCTGTGGACAACCGTTCGCCCGACGGCGGCCGGCCGACCATGCTCGGTCCCGTGATCCGCGCCCTCGTCTCCGTGCCCCGCCGGTTGGTCCTCGCCCCGCACCGGCCTCTGCTCGCCCGGGGTGCCCGCGCCCGTCAGGTCGGGCTGGCCCCGCGGAGCAGCGTGGTGGTGGGTGGCCTGCCGGCGGCGGTGCTGCCCCTGCTCGAACGGCTGCGCGCGCCGGCGGTCGCGCTCGACTGGGTCGCCGAGGCGGCGGCCCGCGGGGTCGGGGTCGAGTTCGCGCAGGCCCTGCTGCGCGGGCTCGTGGAGCGCGGCGCCCTGGTCGACCCGGCCGCGGGCGAGCGCCGCGTGCAGCGGCGGGCGGCGAGCGCCGTCCAGGTGCGGGGCGACGGGCCGCTGGCCGTCGGCGTGGCGGTGGCGCTCGCGCGGGCGGGGGTCGGGGCGGTGCAGGTCGTCGCGCGAGGGCACGTCGAGAGCGCGGACGTCGGGTGCGGGTACGGAGAGGAGTCGGTGGGCGGGCCCCGTGCCGAGGCGGCAGCGGACGCCGTCCTCCGGGTCCGCGCCGGCACGGCGACCGGTGCCCTGCCACCGGGCCGCAGCCCCGACCTCGTGGTGCTCACCGACGCGGTGGTCCCGGAGCCCGAGGTCGTCACCGACCTCGCGGCGACCGGCACCGACCACCTACCGGTGCTGGTCCGCGACGGCCTCGGGGTCGTCGGGCCGCTGGTCCTGGTCGGGCGCTCGCCCTGCCTGCGGTGTGTCGAACTCGGCCGGGGCGACCTCGACCCCGCCTGGCCGGTGGTCGCGGCCCAGCTGACGGGCCGCAGCGGCGGAGCGGAACCGGAGGCCGTCGCCGCCACCGCGGCGCTCGGTGCCGCGCAGGCGCTCCTCGCGCTCGACGGCGAGCGCCCACCCCCGACCCTCGGCGCCGCCCTCGAGCTCGACGTGCACGGCGGCGGCCTGCACCGTCGCCTCTGGCAATCGCACCCCGACTGCCACTGCGGCGGGGGCCCGCCGCCGGCACCGGTCCGCGTCGCGACACCGCGGACCTCCGCCGCCGAGGCCGGAGAGGCCGGAGAGGCCGGCGCGGTCGGAGAGGCCGGTTCGTCGCCGCGTACGGAGCGGGCCGATCCGCCGCGCGCGGTCGCGACGGGGCCCCCGTCGTCGGCGGGTGTGACGCAGACCTCCCCCACGTGCGCCGCGGATGCCCGTGTGGTGGCCGGCGCGACGTGCGTGCCGGCCGGGCGGCGGGAGACAATCATGAGGTGAGCGACATCCCCCGCCGGACCGCCTCCCGCACGGCGAAGCTGGCCAGCCTGCCGCTGGGCGTCGCCGGGCGCGCCGCCGCCGGGTGGGGCCGGTGGCTCGCGGGCGGCGACCGGGAACAGATCTCCGCGCAGATGATGGCCAAGAGCGCCGAGCAGCTCTTCGCGGTCCTCGGCGAACTCAAGGGCGGCGCGATGAAGTTCGGCCAGGCGCTGAGCATCTTCGAGGCCGCGGTGCCCGAGGAGCTGGCCGGCCCGTACCGGGACGCGCTGACCAAGCTGCAGAGCGCAGCGCCGCCCATGCCGCCGGCCGACGTGCACCGGATGCTGGCCGAGCAGTTCGGGCGCAACTGGCGGTCGCGCTTCCGCGACTTCGACGAGGAGCCCGCCGCCGCGGCGAGCATCGGGCAGGTCCACCGGGCCGTCTGGCGCGACGGCCGGGAGGTGGCCGTCAAGGTCCAGTACCCGGGCGCGGAGGAGGCCCTGCGGTCCGACCTGCGCCAGCTCTCCCGGATGAGCCGGCTGCTGCAGCCGCTGGCGCCGGGCATGGAGATCAAGCCGCTCATCACCGAGCTGCAGGAGCGGATGGTCGAGGAGCTCGACTACCGGGACGAGGCCGACAACCAGCGGGCCTTCGCCGCCGAGTACGACGGGGACGCCGAGATCCGGGTGCCCAAGGTCGTGGCCTCGGCGCCGCGGGCGATGGTGAGCGAATGGGTCGCCGGGCGCCGGCTGTCCGACGTGATCCGCTCCGGCACCCAGGAGGAGCGCGACCACGCGGGCGAGCGGCTCGCCGGGTTCCACTACTCGGCGCCGTACCGGCTGCACCTGCTGCACTCCGATCCGCACCCGGGCAACTTCCAGGTGCTCGACGACGGCCGGATGCTCGTCGTCGACTTCGGGGCGGTCGCCCGGCTCCCCGAGGGGCTGCCGCCGCCGCTGACCGTCATGACCAAGTACGCCCTGGAGAACCGGCCGGCAGACCTGCTGCAGCTGTTGCGCGACGAGGGCTTCGTGCGCCCGGGCACCGAGCTTACCGCGGAGGAGGCCCTGGCGTACCTGGCGCCGTTCACGGAGCCGCTGCGCACCGAGACCTTCCGCTTCACCCGGGCCTGGCTGCAGAGGCAGGCAGAGCGCGTCGGCGACCTGCGGCGACCCGAGTTCGACACCGGGCGCGCGCTGAACCTGCCTCCGCAGTACCTGCTGGTGCACCGGGTCACCCTCGGCACGCTCGGGGTGCTGTGCCAGCTCGAGGCGGAGGTCCCGCTGCGGGGCATCGTCGGGCGCTGGCAGCCCGAGCTGTTCGCGGCCAGCTGATCCGCGGGCTCGCGGGCCGGCCCGCCGGCGATCGGCCGCACGGGCCGAGCCGGACGCAGGACGCCCGCCCCGGAGGTAGCTCCCGGGGCGGGCGGCAGGAACCGCGGTGGGACGCGCGGCGGCCGTCGTGGCGTTCGAGGGCGGCGGGGCGTCGCCCGTCCCCGGGAGGGTCCGGTGCGGCGGACCGGTCCGGCGGACGTGCACCGCGGTGCCCTCCCGCGACTCAGCCGGAGGCGGCGCGGGCGCGCGCGGCCCGGCGGGCGGCGTAGGCCGCCAACCGGTCCCAGCGCCGGCCCGCGGAGAGCCGGCGCGCGAGCCGGTGGTCGCGCGCGGCCTCCTCCGCCTCTTGCTGTCGCGATCGGGCCAGGGCTTCGTTCATCACCAACATCGCGGTGCCCTGGGCGTCGGCGTGGGGTCGCACGCCGTGGGCCGGTCGGTCGGTGCGGATCACGAGATCGGTCATCGGAGAAGCTCCTTCGGGTGGGACGCCGCCCCCGGGGGAAGGGGACCGGGCGCCGGGGTGTCGGTCGGGTGGTTCTCGGTGGTCAGGCGCACGGCCGGGCGGCCGTGGCGGCCAGCTGCCGCGCTCGCTCCTGGGCCTTCTGGTGGGCCTCGGCCCAGGCGCGGTCACGGGCGAGGTCGGCCTTGCTGGGCCGGCCCCTCGGGCGCTTGCGCGGCACGACGACTCCTCGTTCGAAGATCTCGCCGCCCCACACGCCCCAGGGCTCCTCCCGCGAGAGGGCGCCGGCGAGGCACTCGATCCGGATGGGGCAGCTCTCGCACAGCGTCTTCGCCCGTTCCAGCTCGCCGGGGGACTCGGCAAACCACAGGTCCGCGTCGCCCTGCCGGCACGGCAGGTCGAGGCCGGACTCGGGGGTGTCGCTCAGCAGGCCGCCGAGGTCGGGAGCGGTGTCGCCGCCGCCGTACTCGTGCCTGATCGCCCCGCCGTCGCACGGGGTGGATCTGACTAGCACCGCACTACCTCCTGGTGTGGTGGGTGTTCTCTGCTCTCGGTGGTGGATGGGTGGACGGACGTGCCCCGGGTGGGGACACGAAAAAGGGCCGCGGACCCCTGGTGTGGGTTCCGCGGCCCCGAAACTCGACGGCCGGCTGGGCTGCTACGACCTTCGTCGGCACAGCCCGTGCGGAACGGACACACCTGTCCAGTTGTGATCGGTGACGACCGCGAACGGCACCTGCTTCTCGAGGCGCACGCCGAGCGCGGAGAACGGCCAACCGCCACGCGGGCGGCGGACGGACGGCGCGACACCGAGGCGGGTGCGGACACCGGCGGGCGCGATCGCGCGCGGCGTCCCGGTCGTGCCGGTCGTCATCGCGGAGATCTTCATGGCGGCGCCTCCTCTCCGGCAGCTCGGTGCGGGTCCGTGCGGAAGGACGGGGCGTTGCTCCGTCCGTGCATGTGAGACTAGAAGGGGCCCCGGGACGCGCACAACAGAATTAATCCGTTGATTCGAGAAGCAGTTTCCGGTCCACCCGGGCATCGACGGCTGTTCGTCGCCGGGTCGCCCGGCGACGACCCCCACGGCGAGCCCACGAGAGACCTCACGACGCCCTCGCCGCGTCCCCGTCCCGGGAGGCGCTCAGGCGCCCGAATCGCTGATCAGCGCGAGGACGTCGGGTCCGTAGCGGTCGAGCTTGCGGGCGCCGATCCCGGGGATCCCGACGAGCGCCGCGGCGTCGGCCGGGCGCTGCTCGGCGATGGCGGTGAGGGTCGCGTCGGTGAAGATCACATAGGACGGTACGCCCTGCCGCCTGGCCACCTCGCCGCGCCAGTCGCGCAGCCGCTCGAGCAGCTCGGTGTCCACGTCGGACGGGCAGGCCCCGCACCGTTGCAGCTTCAGGGCGGTGGTGCCGATCAGCGGCTCCCCGCACACCCGGCAGCGCGGCTTCGGCCCGCCCGGCCGCCGACGCTCGCCCTGCGCGACGCGGGAGGCCGGGTGCTCCTCGGGGATCAGCCCGTGGAGGAACCGACTGCGGCGGCGCTGCCGTCCGCGGCCCGAGGCGCGCGCCAGCGCCCACGACATCCGCAGCACCCGCCGGGCCCGGGTCACCCCGACGTAGAGCAGCCGGCGCTCCTCCTCGATCGCGGACTCGTCGCCCTCGGCGTGCTGGATCGGCAGCGTGCCGTCGACCAGCCCGACGAGGAACACCACGTCCCACTCGAGGCCCTTCGCGGCGTGCAGCGACGCCAGCGTGACGCCCTGGACCACCGGCGGGTGCGACGCGTCCGCCCGCGTCTCGAGCTCGGCGGAGAACCGGCGCAGATCGGCCTGCGGCTCGACGGCGGCCAGCTCCTCGGCCAGCCCCACCAGCGCGAGCAGCGACTCCCACTGGGCCCGCATCGCGGTGCCGGCGGGCGGCTCGTCCGTCAGCCCGACCGTCGAGAGCACCCGCCGCACCCCGGTGACCAGGTCCATGCCATCGGGCAGCGGCGGGGCGGTGCGCAGCGCGACCATCGCCCGGCGCACCTCGGCGCGGGTGAAGAAGCGCTCGCCCCCGCGCACCTGGTACGGCACGCCGGCCTCGGTCAGGGCCTGCTCGTAGCTCTCGGACTGCGCGTTGATCCGGAACAGCACCGCGATCTCGGCGGGCGGGGTCCCGTCGGCGACCAACCGGCGGATCTTCGCGGCGACGGCGGCGGCCTCGGCGGGCTCGTCCTCGTACTCGGCGAAGTCCGGGTCCGGCCCGGGCGGCAGCTGCCCGACGAGCCGCAGCCGGCTCCCGGCGACCCGGCCGCGCGCGGCACCGATGACGGAGTTCGCGCAGGCGACGATCTGCGGGGTGGACCGGTAGTCCCGCGTGAGCCGGACGACGGTGGCCTCGGGGAACCGGCGCGGGAAGTCCAGCAGGTAGCGCGGCGAGGCCCCGGCGAAGGTGTAGATCGTCTGGTTGGCGTCGCCGACGACGGTGAGGTCGTCCCGCTCGCCGAGCCAGGCGTCGAGCACGCGCTGCTGCAGGGGGGTGACGTCCTGGTACTCGTCCACGACGAAGCACCGGTACCGGTCGCGGAACTCCTCGGCGACCGCGCGGTGCTCCTCGAGCGCGGCCGCGACGTGCAGCAGCAGGTCGTCGAAGTCGAGGGCCTCGGCCTGGTTCTTCAGCGCCTCGTATCCCGCGTAGACCTGCGCGATCTGCTCGACCGGCCCGGGGACGTCCCGCCGCAGCCGAGCCACCTCGGCCGGGTAGCTCTCCGGCGTGATCAGGCTCGACTTGGCCCACTCGATCTCGGTGGCGAGGTCCCGCAGCGCGTCCGACTCGGTGCCGGCCCGGGCGCGGGCCGCGGCCTGGCCGATCAGCCGGAGCTTGCCCTCGAGCAGCTGCCACGGCCGCTCGCCGACGACCTGCGGCCAGAAGTACCGCAGCTGGCGCAGCGCGGCCGCGTGGAAGGTGCGGGCCTGCACGCCGCCGGCGTCGAGCGCCCGCAGCCGGGTGCGCAGCTCCCCGGCCGCCCGGGCCGTGAACGTGACGGAGAGGACCTGCCCGGGCGCCACGTGTCCGTGCCGGACGAGGTGCGCGATCCGGTGCGTGATCGTGCGGGTCTTCCCGGTGCCCGCGCCGGCGAGCACGCAGACGGGGCCGCGCGGCGCGGTGACGGCGGCCCGCTGTTCCTCGTCGAGCCGGTCGGGGTCGGCCGGAGCCGTCACGGAAGCCGTCACCCTCCCATCCTGACAAACGCCACCGACGGTTCCCGCGCGCCCTCGCGGCGTGAGCCACCGCACAATCGGGTGCGGAACGGCGCGGCCGGCGGCGCTGTTGAACCCGACATGGCGCAGCTGACGATGTACTCGACCACGTGGTGCGGCTTCTGCCGCCGCCTCAAGCTCCAGCTCGACGAGGCGGGCATCGAGTACCGCGAGATCGACATCGAGCGGGACCCCGACGCGGCACGGTTCGTCGAGGGCGTCAACGGCGGGAACCAGACGGTCCCCACGCTCCTCTTCCCGGACGAGACCACCGCCACGAACCCCAGCTTCGCCGAGGTGAAGAAGCGGCTCGCCGCGGCCTGACCCGCGCCACCACGACCCCGACCGGACCGTCCGGCCGGGGTCGCACCGTTCTCGGGCGAGTGCTCAGCCCTGCGCCGCCCACGAGTCGAGCATCGACCGGGCGATCGACACCCGGCCGGGGAGCAGGACGAGCTTGCCGTCCGACTCGTCCCGGGCGCCCCAGTCGCTCTTCTCCATCGCCGCCCGCAGCTCCTCGCGGGTGACCCAGATGGCCTCCTCGATCTCGCCGTCGGCCGGCCGCAGCGGCTGGTCCGGGTCGGCGACGGCCTGGAACCCGACCATCAGCGACCGCGGGAAGGGCCAGGCCTGGCTGCCGAGATAGCCGACCTCCGAGACCTCGACGCCCACCTCCTCGTGGATCTCGCGCATCACGCACGCCTCCAGCGACTCTCCGGCCTCGACGAACCCGGCGAGCACCGAGTACCGCCCGGGCGGCCAGACCGGCTGGCGGGCGAGCAGGACGCGGTCGGCGCCGTCGTGCACCAGGCAGATGACCGCCGGGTCGGTGCGCGGGTACTCCTCGTGCTGGTGCGCCTCGCAGCGCCGGGCCCAGCCGGCGTTGTGCGGGTGGGTCGGCGAGCCGTCCCGGGCGCAGAAGCGCGCGGTGTCGTGCCAGTTCAGGGCCGCGACGGCACCGGTGAACAGGCCCGCGCCGAGGGCGTCGAGCTCCGCGCCGACGGCCCGCAGGTCCGCCCAGTCCGCCGGGTCGTCCCCCGCCGCGAGGTCCGGCCGGCCGCGGACCGCCCAGTAGGCGACCCCCTCGGCCTCACCGAGCAGCACCGCGTCGCCCGGTGGGGCCGGCGCGATCTCCTCGGCGGGCCGGGTGCGCAGGACGGCGCCGGAGCCGGCGGCCGCGTCCCAGCCGGCGGCGTCGCCCTCCCGGAACCGGGACACCGGTGCGGCGTCCCACGACACCGGCGTCCGCCCCTTCTCGTCGACGACGACCACGCGCGCCGTGGGCCACGTGGCCTTCTGCCGGTCCGCGTCGAGCCGCAGCGGCTCGTCGCGCAGCACCGTCCCCCGGGAGAGGACGGGCGGGGTGACCAGCTCGAACGTCATTCCACACCTCCCAGTGCGCGCAGCCGCGGACCGATCACGTCGGCGTCTCCCACCACGACGCCGGTGAACCGCTCGGGCGCGAAGTACTGCAGGGCCGCCTCGGCGACCTGCTCCGGGGTGACCGCCTCCAGCTGCACCGGCCGCTCGCGCAGCCAGTCGATCGACAGCCCCGCGGCATCGAGCGCGGCGAGGGTGGATGCGAGCCCGCCCTGGCTGTCCAGCGAGATGAGCAGCGAGCCGATCGCGTACCGCCGGGCCGCCTCGATCTCGTCCGCGGTCGGCGGGACGGCGACCATGCGGCCGAGCTCGTACCGGGTCTCGAGCAGCGCGGCCGCGGTGACCTCGCTGGCGACGTCCGTCTCCACGCCGAGCACCGCCGCGCCCGGCACGAACTCGGTGCCGGAGTGGGCCCCGTAGGTGTAGCCCTTGTCCTCGCGGACGTTCTCCATCCAGCGCGAGGAGAAGTAGCCGCCGAAGACGAGGTTGGCGAGCTGGAAGGCCGCGTAGCCCTCCTCGTCCCGACGCAGGGCGGGCGCGGTGAGCCGCAGCTGCGACTGCACCGAGCCGGGCCGGTGCACCAGCTCCAGCGGCCCGGCGTCGGGAACCGGCGGCGGGCCGAGCTCACGGGCCTGCGCCGCGCCCGTCCACCCGCCGAGGGCGGCGCCGACCGCGGCGATGGCCTCGCCCGGGTCGATCTCGCCGACGACCACCAGGGTGGAGCCGCGGGGCACCACGCCCTCGGCGTGCAGCGCCCGCACCGCAGCGGGGTCGACGGCGGCGACCGCCTCGCCCGAGGGCATCTCCAGCGCAATGGGATGGTCGCCGAAACGCTTGCGCTGCAGCGCTTCCCGCGCGACCGTGCGGGGTTGTGCCCGCGCGACGGCGATGCGCTCGACGAGCCGCTCGCGTTCGCGCCGCAGCTCGGTCTCGGGATAGGTCGCGCCGGTCAGCACGTCGGCGAGGACACCGAGGACCGTCGGCAGCCCCTCCGCCAGGCCCGAACCGTGCACCAGCAGCCGCTCGGGGTCGACGGCGACCCCGAGCTCGGCGCCCACACCGGCCAGCTCGTCGTCGATCCCGACCCGGTCGTGGGTGCCCGTGCCGGTGAGCATGGCCGACGACAGCAGCTCGGCCCGCGCGGTGAACGCCGGGTCCGCGACGGAGCCGGGCGCGGCGAACGGCACGCGCAGCCGCAGCTCGGCCATCGGCACTCCCGGCCGGTGCACGGCCAGCACGCGCAGCCCGGAGGGCAGCGTCTCGGTGACGACCTCGGGCAGCGGGACCTCGCGCGTCGCCCCGAGCGGGGGCAGCGGGCGCGGGCCCGCCGGGGTGCGGCCGATCTCCTCGGCGGTGCGGTGCGTGGTGGGCGCGCTCATGCGCCGGCCTCCTCGGGGTTCGCCGGCTCGGCCGGATCGACGGCCGGATCGACGGCCGGATCGACACCGCCCGGCGCGCTGCCCCCGGTCGGTTCGACCAGCAGCACGGCGCGGCCGGTGGAGCGCAGGGACTCCGCGGCGGCGCGAACCTGCTCCGGGGTGACGGCGGCGATCCGCGCCGGCAGCTCCTGCGCGATCTCGGCGCGACCGTACAGCAGCTCGCGGGCGCCGAGGCCGAGCATCCGGTACATCACGCGGTCGTCCTCGTGGTGCAGGGACGCGGCCCAGCGGGCGGACTGCCGGGCCAGCTCCTCGGCGCTCGGGCCCTCGGCCGCGAGCTTGTCCAGCTCCTCGTCGATCGCCCCGAGCACCCGCTCCGGGTCGACCGTGCCGGGGTGTACCGCGGTGATCGTGAACGTGTCGGGGTCCCGTGCGTCGAGCGGGCCGCCCATCAGCCCGTTGCTGGCGCCGACATCCGTGACCAGGCCGTCCGCGTGCACGAGCCGGCGCTGCAGCCGGGCCGCCTCGCCGTCGCCGAGCACGGAGGCGAGCAGCGCGTGGCCCAGGTACTCGTCGAGCGCGGACGACGGGTCGGGCACCCGGTAGCCGACGGCCAGGGCCGGCATGGGCGCGTGCGCGTCGGCCACGCTGCCGCGCCGCTCCGCACCCGGCTCCGGCTCGCCGAAGGACCGGCGCGGCGGCGTCGGCCGCGCCGGGATGTCGCCGAAGTGCTTCTCGACCAGCGCCAGCACCTCGTCCACCCCGCCGGCGGCCGCGAAGTCCCCGTGCACGGTGACCTGCGCGTTCCCCGGGGCGTAGTAGGTGTCGAAGAAGGACGCCGCGTCGTCCAGGGTGGCCTGCTCGAGCTCGGTGAAGTCGCCGTAGCCGTTGTGCGCGTTGGGGAAGGTGTCGTAGAGGACCGGTGGCAGCAGGATCCAGGGGAACCCGCCGTAGGGCCGGTTCAGGACGTTGAGCCGGATCTCCTCCTTGACCACGTCCACCTGGTTGCGGAGGTTCTCCTCCGTGAGCTTCGGGGCGCGCAGCCGGTCCGCCTCCAGGAACAGCGCGCGCTCGAGCGCGGCGCCGGGCAGCACCTGGAAGTAGTCCGTGTAGTCCTGATGGGTCGAGCCGTTGAACACCCCGCCCGCACCCTGGACCTGGCGGAAGTGCTCCAGCTTCGCCAGGCTCTCGCTGCCCTGGAACATCAGGTGCTCGAAGAGGTGCGCGAAGCCGGTGCGCCCCTCGGGCTCGGACCGGAAGCCGACGTCGACGTGCACCGCGACGCCGACGACCGGGGTGGCCGGGTCGGGCGCGAGGAGCACACGCAGGCCGTTGGGGAGCGTGGCCCGGTGGAGTTCGGGAGCTGACACGTCCCGACCCTATCCCCGCACCCCGACGGTCCGCCGGGGCGGCGCCGGGCCGTACTGCCGGCGCTCAGGCCGGGGGCAGCACCACGAACTGGCGCAGGGCGAGGTCCGGGTAGGTCACCGGGCCGCGGGGGCCGGGGGTGTGGTCCACGTTGATGCCGGTCTCCGGCAGGCCGAGCAGCTTGTACCCGTCGAGCAGCCGGGTCGGGCTGTTCCAGAACACGCCGGTGCCGGTGTAGGCGTCGATGAACCGGTGGGCGACCGCCTCGTCGGCGGCGCACACGCAGGCGGCCAGGCCCGACGTCTCGCGGGCGGCGGTGAGCGCGGCGTCGACCGCGCCGTCGACGGGCGCGACCGTCACGTGCGCCTCGTTCCCGGAGTCGAGCGCCCACTCGTGGCCGAGGGCGTGCGCGTGCGGGGGCAGGCTCAGCGTGATCCCGCGGTCCCGCAGCACCTTCTCCGCGACCGGCAGCAGCTCCTCGTACACGGGCCGGTCGATCAGCAGCAGGTTCAGTCGGTTGCACACCCCGAGCCGGTCGGTCGAGTCGTGCACCAGCCGCTCGACGACGGCCTCCTCGGCCGAGGAGTCCAGGTACAGCACGCCGCCGCCGTCGGCGTGCGCGAGCACCCGGGTGCCGGCGGCCGCACCCAGCATCGACAGCTTCCGCGTGACCTCGCCGCTCCCCCGCACCACGACGAGCGGCACGAGGTCCGGCAGCCCGACCAGGGCCTCGGCCCCGGCGTGCCCCGGCAGCGGGACGAGCTGCACCGCGTCGGCCGGGATGCCGTGCGCCGCGAGCGCGGGCGCGACGACCTTCTCGAGCAGCGCCGTCGCGCTGCCCAGCGCCGCGGCCCCGGTGCGCAGGACGGCGGCGCTGCGGGCCTTGAGGACCTGGGAGGCGACGTCGATCGTCACGTTCGGGCGCGCCTCGAAGACCGCGCCGATGACCCCGACGGGGATGCTGCGTTCGAAGATGCGCTCCCCCGAGGGCAGGTTCCTGACGAACCGCTCCACCGGCGGCTCCGGGGTGCCGGCGAGCACCTCGAGCTGCGTCGCCATCTCCGCGAGCCGCTCCGGGGTGAGCCGGAGCCGGTCGAGCAGGCCGGCGGCCATGCCGTCGGCGGTGGCCGCCTCGACGTCCGAGGCGTTCGCCGCCAGCAGTTCGGGGGCCTTCTCGCGGAGCAGCCCGGCCGCGGTGCGCAGCGCGGAGTCGACCGCCGCGCCGCCCGCCGCGCGCACCCCCGGGGCGGCCGCGGCCGCGCGCTGGGCGGCGGTCCGGACGGCGGCGAACTCGGGGGCTTCGGCGGGTGCGCTCACGCGACAACCGTACGACACGCCCGCCCCGGATATTCCCGCTCCACCGGCCGGCGCCCCGCGCCGCCGCGACGCCCGTAGCGTCCGTGGAGTCGCGTGGTCAGGTCGGTTCGGCGTAGACGACGATGTTGTCCTCGTAGGAGCGCGTGCCGGGGTCGAAACGACCGCCGCAGGTCACGAGCACCAGGCGCGGTGGGCCCGTCCGGGCGAAGGTGTCGGCGGGCAGGGCGGCCTTGCCGAACTCCTGCCGCGCGACGACGCGGTAGCGGACCGTGCGGCCGTCGTCGCCGGTCAGGACGACCGGCTCGCCGACGGCGAGCTCGGGCAGGACGGCGAGGACCCCGATCCCGGCGACCCGCGAGTCCACGTGCCCCGCGACGACGACGGTGCCGGTCCCCGAGCCGGCGAGGGCTCCGGGTGCCCACCAGCCGACGGTCTGCGGCGGGTCCGGGACGACGAGAGCCCCGTCGGGCCCGGTCCCGACCGGCACGACCGGCGCGGTCGCCGTCCGGGCGGCCAGGTCGAGGCGCACCGGGACGCTGCCGCCCGCACGGGGCTTCGGTGGGGCGCCCGGCCGCAGGTCGCCGGACTCGGCCGGCACCCACGGGCCGGTGCGGGCGGGCACGACCCCGACGGGCCGTGCGCTCACGGCGGACTCCCGGTCGAGGACGAGGACCGTCGCGGCCACGAGCAGCGCCATGCCCGCCAGAGCGAGCAGGACGGGGAGCCGCTGTCGCCGACGCGCCGTCTTCCTCGGCGGGGCCGCGGTCTCCCCACGGGCCCGGCCGGGAGCCGTGACCTCCGGGGACGCATCGCCGGCCGACGGCACACCGCCGGGGGGGG
>NZ_JAJSOK010000096.1 GCF_021283305.1 Pseudonocardia kujensis | reverse complement strand
CTGACCGAGATCAAAAACCGGGGCGTGGCGGATGTGTGCATCGCCGTCTGCGACGGCTTGAAGGGGCTGCCCGAGGCGATCACCACCGCCTGGCCGCAGACGGTCGTGCAGACCTGTGTGCTGCACCGGAGCCGTAAAAGATCAACGTGTTGGCGCGTTGTTTCCTGTGGGGCCTGGCGTGGATGCCACGGCGAGGACTTCGGCGGCGGTCGCGAAGCGGTGGGGGGACGGGGTGGCGACATAGCCGTGTTGTTCCAGCAGGGGTGCGACGTCGTCGATGGCGTTGCGGACGGTGCCGCGGCTGACGTCGAACAGCTCGGCGAGGGTGTGTTGGTTGCAGAGTTGTCGCTGGTCCAGGACGGTGGCGAGGATCCGGTCGGCGTCGGTGATCTTCTGCCGGAAGACGCCGCCGCGGGTTCCGGGCCGTCGGGCGCCGCCTCGTTGGTGGTGTCGGCGTCGTTCGATGGCGGCGCGATAGGCGACGGAGACTCGGTCGAGCAGGGCGTGGAAGTCCTCGCGGGTCATGCCGGTCAGGTCTGGGTGAGTCAGCGCGTGGGAGGTCTGCATCTGCGTCGTGGTGGCGCCCTCATCAAACCATTCGCGCAGGTCCTGGGCGTGGGAGAAGTAGTGCGGGGTCTGCGGGATGGTGATCCGCTGTTGGTCGATCAGGGATCGGGTTTCCTTGATCGCCTGACCGATCGTCACCGGGTTGGTGCTGAGCAACTCGGCCAGGACCTTCTGTGGGCAGACCTGGCGCAGATAGGCCACGGTGACCACGACCTTGTCGGCTGGGCTGAGCAACGGCCGGCCGTGGTCGCCGGTGGCCTGGCGGCGCGGTCCGCCGCGTTGTAGGTGTTTGCGCTGCTCGGCCAGGGCTGCTTGGTCGGGAGCCAACTGGGTGCAGAGTTCGTGCAGTTGGTGGCGTGGCATACCGCTCACTCTCGGATCGGCCAGCATCGCCAGGGCCTGTGCCCTGGACCGGTCCCGGTCCTCGGCGGTGACGACTTCGCCGTGCGATCCGGCGGGGGCGATGGTGTAGTTCCAGGCCCCGTGGTGCTCGTGCGAGGTGATCGGCAGCGCCCGGAGGTGTTCGCGGCTCACGGAGATCCCGATCGGGTAGGCGCCGGTGTCCAACTCGGCGTGGACGCGCAGTCCAGTGCGGGTGCGCGTGGCCGCGATGCTGTTCACGACGACCTCGTGGCTGGTCAACGGTCGACCCCGCCAGTTGAGGGTGATCTGGGAGAACAACCGGTGCTCGATCTTGTTCCACTTCGAGGTCCCTGGAGGGAAGTGGCAGACGGTCACGGTCAGGCCGGCCTCGGCGGCGAACGCGGCGAGTTCGGCCTTCCAGAGCCGGTAGCGATAGCTGTTGGAACCGCCGCAGTCGGCAGTGATCAGCAGCCGCTCGGCGGTCGGGTAGTCCAGGCTTCCGCGGTGTCGCCACCAGCGGCGGATCGACTCCACCGCGAATACCGAGGTGTCGTGGTCGATGCCCACGTTCACCCAGCCGGAATCGCGAGCCAGGTCGTAGACGCCGAACGGGATGGCCACCTCCACATCCGGGCCGATGAAGAAGAAGCTGTGGTCCTCGACCTTGACCGGGTCGCCCTTCGGTCGCCATTGGCGCCCAGCGTTGGGCAGCTGCCCGAGCTGTTCCTTCTTCTTCGCATCGACGCTGATCACCGGTTGCGAGTCCGCATGATGTGACTTGACCTGCTCGTTGAGATACCGGAACTGGGCGTCCCGGTCCGGGTGCTGCGCCCCTTCGAGGGTCTTCGCGTTGGCCTGCAGGCTGAACCCCTGATCGGTCAACAAGCGGCCCACGGTCGGAGCGGACACAGGATGTCCCTGAGCCCTCAGCTGCTCGGCCAGGTTCCGCAGCGACTTGACCGTCCAGCGCAACGGCGACATCGGATCGCCCCGCTCGTCCGGCTCCACCAGCGCCATCAGTGCAGGCAGCAGGGCCGGGTTCGATTCCTCAGCCGGCCTGCGACCACCTCCGGGCCGCCGGACGCGCCCATCCGGAACCGGGGGCTCGCCCACCTCCAGCTCGAACACCCCGGCGCGGACCGTGGTCTCCGAGACCCCGGCCACCACCGCGACCGCCCGCACCCCGCCATGGCCCAGCAGCCGGGCCTCTTGGCCCAACACCAGCCGGCGCTGCCGCTCGTTCAGGTGCGGCAACACCGCCTCGAAGCGCTGCGCAAGCTGGGTCAACACATCCTCGGAGAAGCCCATACCAGAACAACGAACCCAAGATCGAAAAGCAACAGCTTGTTTCTTTACGGCTCCACCTGATCCGCAACACCTTCCGCTACGCCAGCCGCCGCTACTGGGAGCAGCTGGCCAAGGACCTGCGGCCGGTCTACACCGCCCCGACCGAGGCCGCCGCCGAAGCCCGGTTCGCCGAGTTCGCCGAGACCTGGGGCGCCCAGTATCCGGCGATCGTCGCGCTGTGGCGGGCGGCATGGTCGGAGTTCGTGCCGTTCCTCGACTACGACGTGGAGATCCGCAAGGTCATCTGTTCCACCAACGCCATCGAAAGCCTCAACGCCCGCTACCGGCGCGCGATCAAGGCCCGCGGGCACTTCCCGACCGAACAGGCCGCGCTGAAGTGCCTCTACCTGGTCACCCGCTCGCTCGACCCCACCGGCAAGGGCCGAGCGCGCTGGGCGATGCGCTGGAAGCCGGCCCTGAACGCCTTCGCGATCACCTTCGCCGGCCGTATCGTCCCCAGCAACGGAAACTAGCCATCACCGAAGCCAGTTACACCGTTCCTCGGACAGTCCCCCTCAGGGTCGTGGGGGCGCGCGGAACTGCCCGGACGTTCATCTCGACGCGCCCACCCCGCCGACCACGAGCACGAAGCGGGACGACAGCTCAGCGGTAGGTCTCGGGGCGCCGCTCCGTGAGGTGGGAGAGGCGGCGGCGCGCGGCGGCGAGGGAGGCCTCGACGTCGACCTCGGCCACCGCGATCCCGGCCTTGGCCCAGGTGCGGGCGAGGATCTCGCCGTCGGGCCCGACGACCTTGGCCTGCCCGAGGAAGCGCATGCGGCCCATCGACCCGGTCTGGTTCGACGACACCAGCACGACCTGGTTCTCCGCCGCGCGCGAGCGGTCGTAGAGGTCGAAGAGCCGCGACTGACGGTCCTCCGCCATCCGCGGCGCGCGGTTGGTGATGCTGGTGGGCCAGGCCGAGAGGCAGGCGATGATCTCGGCGCCGTCGAGTGCGAGGGCGCGGGCCGACTCGGGGAAGGTCTTGTCGTAGTCGACCAGCATGCCCATGCGGCCGACGGGCGTGTCGAAGGCGCCGAAGCCGTCCCCCGCCGTGTAGACCCGCTCCTCGCCGACCGGCTGGTGGACCTTGCGGTGCAGGCCCAGCACGCCGCTGCCGTCGACGCAGGCGGCGGTGTTGTGGCGGACGCCGTCGGGCCCCGCCTCGCACAGCCCGACGCACACGACCATGTCGCCGGCCAGCTCGGCGACCTTGCGCAGCTCGGGCCCGTCCGGGTCGAGCGCGGGCGGCAGCTCCGCCTCGGCCGCGGCCACGGCGTCGAAGTCGGAGAGGTAGCCGCCGAGCGCGGCGTCGGGCAGCACGAGCAGGTCGACCCGGGAGCGGCGGGCGTGGTCGATCAGGGTCGCGACCCGGGCGAGGGCACCCTCGAGGTCCCGGCCGAAGGCGGCCGCCACGGCACCGATCCTCAGCGCGCCCACGCGCCCCTCCCCGCGACCCGACCGACTGCCCCGACGGCACCGGCGTGCCGGGACCGATCTCCGCCCGAGAGCGCCGGGGACGGCGCCCCTGCCCGGTACCGTGCAGCGAGGATCCGGACCGCCGGCGCCGGACCGTGCCGGTGCGGCAGGGAACCAGCTGGTCGAGAGGCCCACCACTGATCACGAGGACCTGGTGCGTCCCGTCCGGCCACGCAGCACAGTCAAACGAGGCGCTGTGTCCGCGGTGTTTCGTCCGGAACACGGGCGAGTGAGGCGCTGTTACCGCGGCGTTGCGTCCTGCTCCTGACGCCGCCCGAGCCGCGAGTGCGACCGGCCGTACAGGAAGTAGACGACGAAGCCGACGATCATCCACCCGATGAACCGCAGCCACGTCTCGACGCTGAGGTTGAGCATGAGCCAAACGCAGGCCAGCACCGACAGGATCGGCACGAACGGGACCAGCGGGGTCCGGAAGGCGCGGTGCAGGTCCGGGCGCGTCCGGCGCAGGATGACCACGCCCACCGACACCAGCACGAACGCGAAGAGCGTGCCGATGTTGACCATCTCCTCCAGCGCCCCGGCCGGGAAGAAGGTGGCGACGAGGGCGACCACGGCGCCGACCAGCACGGTCGCGCGCACCGGGGTGCCGTGGCCACCGGTCCTCGCGAGCCCGTTCGGCAGCAGGCCGTCGCGCGACATCGCGAACAGCACGCGGATCTGCCCGAGCATCAGCACCATGACGACCGTGGTGAGGCCGACGAGCGCCCCGACCGAGATGACGGCCTCGGCCCAGGTCACGCCGAGCTCGCCGAAGGCCGTGGCGAGGGTGGAGTTCTCGTCGAGCTGCTTGTAGCTGACCATCCCGGTGAGCACGAGCGCGACGGCCACGTACAGCACCGTCACGATGGCGAGCGAGCCGAAGATGCCCCGGGGCAGGGACTTCTGCGGGTCGCGGGTCTCCTCGGCGGTGGTGGCCACGACGTCGAACCCGATGAACGCGAAGAACACCAAGGACGCCGCGGCGAGCAGGCCGTAGATGCCGTAGGTGCTGCTGGCGCCGCCGCCGAACACCGAGAGCAGGGACTGGGCGAGCCCGGACTTCCCCTCACCCCCGGACGCCGCCGGCGGGATGAACGGCGTGTAGTTCGCGGCCTTCACGTAACCGATGCCGACGACGATCACCAGCAGGACGATGCCGACCTTGATCACCGTGAACACGGCGCTGACCCGGCTGGAGAGCTTCGTGCCGATGGCCAGCAGCGTGGCGAGGACCGCGACGAGCAGCAGGGCGCCCCAGTCGAAGGCGAAGAAGCCGCCGAGGGAGAAGGAGGTCGGGACGTCGAGCCCCATCACCGACAGCACCTGGTGCAGGTACTTCGACCAGGCCTTCGACACCACGGCCGAGCCGACCGCGAACTCCAGCACCAGGTCCCAGCCGATGATCCAGGCGATCAGCTCGCCGAAGGTCGCGTAGGAGAACGTGTAGGCGCTGCCGGCGACCGGGACGGTCGAGGCGAACTCGGCGTAGCAGAGCGCGGCGAGCCCGCAGGCGATGGCGGCCAGGACGAACGCCAGCGAGACCGACGGCCCCGCGACCGTGCCGGCCGTGCTCGCCGCGAGCGTGAAGATGCCGGCCCCGACGACCACCGCGACGCCGAAGACGATGAGGTCCCAGGTCGTGAGGTCCTTGCGGAGCTTGGTGTCCGGCTCGTCGGTGTCCTGGATGGACTGCTCGACGGACTTCGTGCGCCAGATCCCCCGACGCTCGCCCACGCTCGTCATGGCCAGGGAGATTACGGGGATGTGTCCCGCGCGGCATTCGCTGGCTCGCGCGGTCGTGGGTGCGGACGACCACTCGTCCTGCCACCCGCACCCACCGGGGACCGCGCGGGGTCAGCCGAGGATCTCGGCCACCGTCCGCGAGGGCAGGTCGTGGGCGACCTCCGGGTTGGTCAGCTCCCCGGCGTGCGTGGACAGGCCCTGGGCGAGGGCGGGGTCGCCGCGCAGCGCCTCGCGCCAGCCGTGGTCGGCCAGCCGGGTGATGTAGGGCAGGGTGACGCTGGTGAGCGCGTGGGTGGAGGTGTGCGGCACCGCACCGGGCATGTTGGCCACGCAGTAGAACACGGTCTCGTGCACCCGGAACGTCGGGTCGGCGTGCGTGGTCGGGCGGGTGTCGGCGAAGCAGCCGCCCTGGTCCACGGCGATGTCGACGAGCACCGCGCCCGGCTTCATCCGCGCCACCAGCTCGTTCGACACCAGCGTCGGCGCCTTCGCGCCCGGCACCAGCACCGCGCCGATCACCAGGTCCGCGTCGAGCACGGCGTGCTCGACCGCGTAGGCGGTGGAGTGCACCGTCTCGACCCGGCCGCCGTAGCGGGCGTCGAGGGCACGCAGCTTGTCGACATCGAGGTCCAGCACGCTCACCCGCGCGCCCATCCCGACGGCGATCTGCGTGGCGTGCGAGCCGGACACCCCGGCCCCGAGCACCACGACGTGCGCCCGCGGCGCGCCCGGCACGCCGCCCATCAGCACGCCGCGCCCGCCGGCCGCGCTCATCAGGTGATACGCGCCGACCTGCGGCGCGAGCCGGCCCGCCACCTCGCTCATCGGGGCGAGCAGCGGCAGCTTCCCGTCCGCGGTGCGCACGGTCTCGTAGGCGATCGCGGTGGTGCCCGCGGACAGCAGCGCGTCCGTGCAGGCCCGGGACGCGGCCAGGTGCAGGTAGGTGAACAGCGTCAGGTCGCCGCGCAGCCGGTGGTACTCGCTCTCCACCGGCTCCTTGACCTTCAGCAGCAGCTCGGCCGACTCCCACACGGCGTCGGCATCGGCGAGCAGCTGCGCGCCGGCGGCCTTGAACTCCTGGTCGGGGATCGACGAGCCGAGGCCCGCCCCCTGCTCGACGACGACCTCGTGACCGTGTCGCACCAGCTCGTGCACGCCCGCCGGCGTCAGGGCGACCCGGAACTCGTTGTCCTTGACCTCGCGCGGCACCGCGATGCGCATGACTCGTCCTCTCCTCCCGGCGACCGGCACTGCGGCCGGCTGTCCTGCCTCCCAGTATCGAAGAAACAGCGTCTGCGTAGGAACAAGTCCGCAGAAGATTCTGTACTCTGCGTTCATGCCCGAAGAATCCGCGACCGCCTCGGGTTCGAGGCCCGGTCGGCCGAACGATGTGCGGCCGCCGCTCGACCCCGTCGACCGCGCGATCCTCGCGGAGCTCGAACGCGATGCCCGGATACCCAACAACGCGCTCGCCGAACGCGTCGGGATCGCTCCGTCGACGTGTCTCACCCGGGTCCGGTCGCTGCGCGAGCGCGGCGTGATCAGGGGTTTCCACGCCGACGTCGACCCGGCGGCGACGGGCCGCCCGCTGCAGGCGATGGTGTCGGTGCGGCTGCAGGCCGCGGCCCGCCGCCGGATGCGGGAGTTCGAGGAGTACGTGACCTCGCTGCCCGAGGTGCGCGACTGCTTCTTCCTCGCCGGGGTGGACGACTACCTGCTGCACGTCGCCACGGCCGACTCCGCCGCGCTGCGGGACTTCGTGGTCGCACTCAACGGGCACGACGAGATCGCCAACACGCAGACCAGCCTGATCTTCGACCACGTCCGGCCCCGGCGCGGGTACTGACCGCACGCCTACGGTGGCCCCGTGCCCACCCCGCTCCGCCTCGGCCGGACCTTCCCGCTGCCGCCCCGCGACGCCGTGGCCCGGCTGCTGGACCGTGATCTCTACGCCGACCGGCTGGCCGCGGTGGGCGGGCCCGGCGCCCTGCTGTGTGCGTTCGAGCGCGACGAGGAGCGGCTGCGCGTCGTGCTGCAACAGGGGGTGCCGGCGGGCGCCCTGCCGGCCTCGGTCCGCCGCTTCCTCGCCGGCGCGCTGGTGCTGGAGCGCGAGGAGCGCTGGCGTGTCGCGGACGACCGGGCCGACGGCGAGTTCACCCTGACCGCGGCGGGCGCGCCGGCCGGCGCCACGGGTGCGATGACGATCGGCGCGGACCCGGTCGGCAGCGCCCTGCGCATCGACGGCGAGGTCGAGGTGCGGGTGCCGCTGCTCGGTGCGGCCCTCGAGGCCGTCGTGGCCGACCGGGCACTGGTCCTGATGACCGAGGAGATGCGCTGGACCGCGGAGCGGCTGGGCGGGTGAGCGGCGGGTGGGCCCGGTTCAGGCCTGCTGCACCCGCGAGCGGTCGAGGTCCGGCTCGAGGTAGATGACCCGGGCCTCCGGCACCGCCGCGCGCACCCGCGCCTCCGCCTCGTCGATGGCGCGGGCCACGACCTCCACCGACGACCCGGGTGCGAGCGCGAGCTTCGCCGCGACCAGCAGCTCCTCCGGGCCGAGGTACTGGGTCTTGATGTGGATGACGCGCTCGATCTCCGCGCCCTGCTCCAGCTCGGTCACGATCGTCGACAGCACCGGCCGCGCCGCGCCCTCGCCGATGAGCAGGCTCTTCATCTCGACGATCAGGATGATCGCGATGACGCCCAGCAGGGTGCCGATGCAGAGGGTGCCGACGGCGTCCCACTCCGGGTCGCCGGTGAGGACCGAGAGGCCGACGCCGAGGAGCGCGAACACCAGGCCGATGAGCGCGCCGGAGTCCTCCAGCAGCACGACGGGCAGCTCCGGCACCTTCGCCTGCCGGATGAACTGCCACCAGCTCCCGTTCCCCTTGAGCGGGCGGGACTCCTTCATCGCGGTGCGGAAGGAGAACCCCTCGAGGCCGATGGCCACCACGAGGATGGCCACCGCGACGAGCGGCGAGGTCAGCGGCTCGGGGTGCTCCAGCTTGTGGATGCCCTCGTAGATCGCGAACACCGAGCCGAGCGTGAACAGCAGCAGCGCCACGACGAACGAGTAGAAGTAGCGGTCCCGGCCGTAGCCGAAGGGGTGCTCGGGGGTCGCGGCCCGCCGGGCCGTACGGCCGCCGAGCAGCAGCAGACCCTGGTTCGCGGTGTCGGCGACCGAGTGCACGGCCTCCGCGAGCATCGACGACGAGCCCGTGACGAGGAAGCCGACGAACTTCGCGAGTGCGATGCCGGCGTTCGCGCCGAGCGCCGCGAGGATCGCCTTGGTACCGCCGTGTGCCGACACGTTTCGCCCCCTGGGTCCGGATTGTGCGGCGGAAGGATATCCGGCGGGGCCGCGGTCAACCGCGGGCACTCAGAGCGCGTCGCTCGCGAGGTGGAGCTGGGTGCCGGGGGCCGCACTCTCCACCTCGACGCCGCTGTCGGTGGCCGCGAGGAACAGTGCCGCCCCCTTCGGGAGCTCCAGCACCTCCGACCCGGCCCGGACGCACGCCTTGCCGCCCGTCGCCAGCAGGATCCGGGCCCCGCCGTCGGGCACCGGGAGGCTGCCGGTCAGCCCGTCGTCGGACTGCCAGGTGCGCAGCAGGAACTCCTCGGCCGGCGTGTCGTACCGCGTCCACCGCCCCTCGGGCTGGCCGGAGTGCACCGGTGGCGGCCCCGAGGAGAAGTCGAGGACGCGCAGCAGCTCCGGGACGTCGACGTGCTTCGGCGTGAGCCCGCCGCGCAGCACGTTGTCCGAGTTCGCCATCAGCTCGATGCCGGCGCCGGCCAGGTAGGCGTGGAGGTTGCCGGCGGGCAGGAAGAGCGCCTCGCCGGGAGCCAGCACCACCCGGTTGAGCAGCAGGGCGGCGAGGACACCCGCGTCGCCGGGGTAGCGCTCGGACAGCTCCAGCGCGGTGCGGGCCTCGAGCGCCCAGTCCCCGCCCGACGGGTTGTCCCGGGCGGCGAGGGCGACCGCGCCCTTCTGCAGCGCGGGAACCAGATCGTCGAGCATGGCCTGGGGCAGCGTGATCCACGTGGTGAACAGCGCGCGCAGGCCGTCCGGGCCGGGCTGGGCGGCCAGCAGCTCGACGTGCGGGGCCAGCTCGGGAACGTCGAGCGCGCGGAGCAGGCCGAGGGTCTCCATCGGGTCCCGGAACCCGACCAGCGCGTGGAACTCGGTGAGCGCGCAGATCAGCTCGGGCTTGTGGTTGGCATCGCGGTAGTTGCGGTCCGAGGCGTCGATCGGGATGCCTGCGGCGTTCTCCCGCGCGAACCCCTCGCGGGCCTGGTCGAGGCTCGGGTGCGCCTGCAGGCTGAGCGGCTCGTCCGCGGCGAGGACCTTGAGCAGGAACGGGAGCCGCCCCTCCCAGCGGGCGCTGCGCTCGGCGCCCAGCAGCCCCTCCGGGTCCGCGGTGAGCACCTCGAGCAGCGAGGCGCGGTCGCCGCCGGACCGCACGATCCGCGACGGGTCGCCCGGATGGGCCCCCAGCCACATCTCCGCCTGCGGGTGCGGAGACGGCACCGACTCGCCGAGCAGGTCGGCGATGACCGTGCGCGATCCCCACGCGTACGGCCGGACCGGGTTCTCCAGCAGCTCCAAGGCACTTCCTCGCTTCGTGCGGCGGTCGGCCCGTCAGGCCGGTTCGATGGCCCGGGTGGCCAGGCCGAGGTAGACGGCGGCGATCTCCAGCCGGGATGCCAGCAGCGCGCTGCGCAGCAGCACCGCGTCCCGGGTGCCGCGCGGGACCTCGTCGACGGGGTGCTGCAGGTCCGCGGGCCAGCCGCGGCCGGTGCGGCGCACCGCCACCTGGCCCGGTTCCTCCTCACCGGTCGCGAGCAGCACGATGCGGACCGGCGGTGCGTCGGGCCCCGGGTCGTCGAACGGGTCGCGGAAGATGTCCCCGCCGCGGTCGGCCAGGTCCACGGCCCGACGCAGCGCGGTGGCCGAGGCCGCCTGGGCGATGTCCGCGGCGTGCGCCACCACCCCGGCGTGCGTGGCCAGCGCGGTCGCCCCGTGGCCGGCGACGGCGGTCGCGGCCGGGTCGGCGCCCCACAGCAGCGGGGTGTGCTCGGCAAGCCGCAGCGCCAGCGACTTCGCCGGGTTCATGAACGGCTCGTGGTTGGGCTGGTTGCGCTCGGCCTCGGCGTCGAGCGCATCGGCCAGCGGGTCGAGGGCCGGGTCCAGCCCGCCCGGCCACAGGCCCAGCGCCGCCACGACGGTCAGCCCGACGGCGAGTGCCCGCGGCAGGTCCAGAGCGGGCGGCACGGGGATCCGGGGCTCGACGAACCGCGCCCGCCCGGCGCCCGCGGAGGCGACCGGCCCCTCGACCGGTGCCGACAGCACCACCTCGGCCCCGCGCCCCACCGCACGCGAGACCGACTCGGCCAGCTCGACGTCCGCGGGGTCGGCGGAGTGGGCCAGCACGACGTCGAGCGGGCCGATCCACCCGGGCACGACGTCCGCCACCACGACCGGCACCGGGCACAGCGAGCCGAGGAGCGCACCGATGATCTCCGCGGCGGCGCCGGACGAGCCCGGGCGGCGCAGGAACACCAGGGCCCGCGGCCGGTGCCCGGCAAGGTCGGCGACGCCCGCCTCGGCCGCGGCCTGCGCCGCGGAGCGGACCTGGGCGCCCGCCGTGGCCGCCGCGCGCAGCACGCCGCCGGTGTCGGCGGAGGCGAGCGCGACGGGATCGCCGAGCAGGGTGTCGTCGAGCACGGTCGTCACCCGGGGTTTCCGGGGTTCTCCGGGGCCGGCGTGTCCTCGGCGGGCAGGGCCTCGTCGAGCAGCAGCACCGGGATGCCGTCGACCACCGGGTAGCGGCGGCCGCAGGCGGTGCACACGAGCTCGTCCCCCGCCTGCGTCAGGGGCGCGTGGTCCTCCGACGGGCAGGCCAGGATCTCGAGCAGCTGGGGATCGAGCTGTACGGCCACGGTTCTCCTCACCTCACGTGCCGTTGATGCTGCCAGGGCGCGGGCGGGCGCGCCGGGTCCGTCCGGGGTACCCGCGCGCCGTGATCGATCCGGGGACCGGATCCCACGCCGACGCGCGGCCGGGCTCCGCCGCTGCGGGCGGCCGGGGCGCCGCCGCCCTCAGGCGCGGACGATCGCGAGGACCTCGTCCCGCAGCGCCGCCACCGCGGCGTCGTCGGCGGCCTCGACGTTGAGCCGCAGCAGCGGCTCGGTGTTGGAGGCGCGCAGGTTGAACCAGGAGCCGTCCGGCAGGGCGACGGTGAGCCCGTCGAGCTCGTCGAGCTCCACGCCCTCTCGGGCCCCGTAGGTCTCGCGGACGGCGGCGACCCGGGCGGTCTGGTCGGCCACCGTGGAGTTGACCTCGCCGCTGGCCCGGTACCGCTCGTAGGCCGCCATCAGCCCGGACAGCGGCTCCTGCTGCTCGCCCAGCGCGGCCAGCACGTGCAGCGCGGCCAGCATGCCGGAGTCGGCCTTCCAGAAGTCCCGGAAGTAGTAGTGCGCCGAGTGCTCGCCGCCGAACACCGCCCCGGTGTCGGCCATCGTCTGCTTGATGAACGAGTGGCCCACCCGGGTGCGCACCGGGGTGCCGCCGTGCTCGCGCACGATCTCCGGCACGGCCCTCGAGGTGATCAGGTTGTGGATCACCGAGCTGCCGGGGGCCTTGGCCAGCTCGCGGACGGCCACCAGCGCGGTGATCGCGCTCGGGCTCACCGGCTCGCCGCGCTCGTCGACCACGAAGCAGCGGTCCGCGTCGCCGTCGAAGGCCAGGCCGAGGTCGGCCCCCTCCGCGACGACGGCCTTCTGCAGGTCGACGAGGTTCGCCGGGTCGAGCGGGTTGGCCTCGTGGTGGGGGAAGGTCCCGTCGAGCTCGAAGTACAGGGGCACGACGTCGAGCGGCAGCCCGTCGAGGACCTCGGGCACCGTGTAGCCGCCCATCCCGTTGCCGGCGTCGACCACCACGCGCAGCGGCCGGAGACCGCTCAGGTCGACCAGCCCGCGCAGGTGGGCGGCGTAGTCGGCGAGCAGCGTGCGCCGGCGGACCGTGCCGCCGCCGGGCCCCTCCGGGACCCCCTGCTCGACGGCCTCGCGGATCGCGGCCAGCCCGGTGTCCTGCCCGATCGGGGTCGCGCCCGCCCGGCAGAGCTTGATGCCGTTGTACTTCGCCGGGTTGTGGCTGGCGGTGAACATCGCGCCGGGCACACCGAGGCTGCCGGCGGCGAAGTAGAGCATGTCGGTGCTGGCCAGGCCGATGTCGAGGACGTCGAGCCCCTGGCCGGTCACGCCCTCGGCGAAGGCGGCGGCGAGACCGGGCGAGGAGTCCCGCATGTCGTGGCCCACCGCGACCTCGGTGACCTCGGGGTCCTCCGCGCGCAGCAGCCGGGCCAGCGCCGCTCCGACCTCACGGACCGTGCCGGCGTCGAGCTGCTCGCCGACGACGCCACGGATGTCGTACGCCTTGACGATCTGGGACAGGTCGGGCACGGGGGCGAAGCCTAGCGGGCGGCCCCGACGACCCGCGGGACACCTCGTCACGACGGGCACCGGTCGGGCGGCGGGCGGTGACGGCCGGTAGCGCGGAGCGCGTGCCGGGTCAGTCCTCCGGCGGCGTCGGGAGCACCCGCAGGTGACCGCGGCGGCCGGTGGTGGCACCAGGGCCGGCGGTGACGATGGTCGAGGCCTCGAAGGGGCGGTCGGCGCGACCGGCCTCGCGGACGGCCTCGGCCAGGGCGGTCAGGTCGTCGTCCGTGTGCTGCGGCGGCGCGAACTCGCCCTCGAAACGGACGACCTCCCAGCCGCGAGGGGCGGTGAGCCGGTGGGCGTGTGAGGTGCACAGGTCGTACGTGTGGGGCTCGGCCTGGGTGGCCAGCGGCCCGACGACCGCGGTCGAGTCCGCGTAGACGTAGGTGAGAGTGGCCACCGCGAGCTCGGTGCAGCCGCTCCGCGAACACCTCCGGACACTCAGCACGCCCCCGACGATAGCCCCCCGCGCCGACGGTTCCCGGCTGCGACGCGCGGGGCGGCCCCACCCGCCCGGGCGCGGTACGGACGGGCGACACCCGGCGCCCGCGCCGGGACGGCGCGGGCACGCCGGGTCGTACTATTCGACGGGTGACGACCGCGCGCCGCATCCCGCGCCGCTCCCCCCGCCGGCGCGACCGCCGGGGCCGGGGACTGCGTGGCCTGCTGTACCCGGTGACCACGCCCTCCTTCCGCACCCGGGCCGAGCGGTTCGACGCCCGGGTGCTGGAGGCGCTCGAGCCGATCGAGCTGCGCTGGGGCCCCGAGCTGGTGGACCTGGACCTGGCCGTGGACGAGGTCCCCGAGGTCGACCGGACCGCACCCGAGGAGGTCGTGTGGGGCACCGGGGTGCTCGCCGACGCGGGCGTGCCGCTGGCCCAGCTGGTGCCCGCCGGCGTCGACCAGGCGGGGCTGCCCTCGCGGGCGCGGATCGTGCTCTACCGGCGACCGCTCGAGGCCCGGGCCCGCGGCGGCGCCGACCTCGGCGAGCTGCTGCACGAGGTGCTGGTCGAGCAGGTGGCGGAGTACCTCAACATCGAGCCCGACGCCGTGGAGGGCGGGGCGGACTGAGCGCGCGGCCGGGCAGGGTGGCGCACGGTGCCGGTCCGCGAGGTGGCGCGTGTGGCGCCGTGGGCCGGTGGGTGCGGCGGCCGGGCACGGGCGGGGTCGGGCGGGCCGTCGCGGCTCCGGACACGCGAGAGCCCGGACCCTCGCCGGCTGCGGGCACGCAGCCGGACATGCGCCCGGGCTCGAACGAGGACGGGCTGCGTCGCCCGTCCTTCGGGTTCCGCCCCCGGCGTTGCTGCGGACGCCGGGAGTGGATGTCGTGGGTGGAAGTCCTCCCGTGGGCCGGTCTCAGCCGGCCGCCCGGCGCAGGCGACGACGCTCCCGCTCGGAGAGCCCGCCCCAGATGCCGAACCGCTCGTCCTGCGCCAGCGCGTACTCCAGGCACTCCGCCCGGACCTCGCACCCCGCGCAGATCCGCTTGGCCTCCCGCGTGGAGCCGCCCTTCTCCGGGAAGAACGCCTCCGGATCCGTCTGCGCGCACAGCGCCCGTTCCTGCCAGTCCTGCTCGACGTCGTCCTGGCCGTCGACCAGGGTGTCGATCAGGCGAAGCCCCTCCGTGGGGCCGATCCCGAAGTTCTCCGGGGCGACCCTCGTCGCTCCGATCGGGTCGCCGATCGTGCCCGCCCCCGTGACGAACACGGTGTCCGTGAAAACGTCCACTCGCCCACCTCCCCGCACCCGGCGAATGACACCGCTGTAAGTACAGCGGTGTCGGTCGGTTCACCGCAACCCGGGGCTGCCGACCGGGTGACGGGATCCACCCCTTCGGACACCCGTTCGGCAGAATGGCCGGGTGCGCGGAGTCTCCAACCGAGTCAGCCCGTGGTTCCTGCTGCTCCTGGCGGTGACGGTCGTCGGCGGGGTGCTCTGCGCGGTGGGGACGCGGTCCGCGCTGGAGGGCTCGACCGTCCTGCTGACCACCGGCGTGGTGCTGCTGGTCCTCGGCGGTTGGTGCGTCTCGCTGTGCCTGCACGAGTTCGGTCACGCCTACCTCGCACACCGCGGCGGCGACGACAGCATCGAGAACCGCGGCTACCTCACCCTCGACATCCGCCGCTACGCCAACGTCGGGCTCTCCTTCGTGCTGCCCGTGGTGTTCCTGCTGCTCGGCGGCATCCCGCTGCCCGGCGGTGCGGTGTGGATCAACCAGTGGGCGCTGCGCTCGCGCGGGATGCGGTCGCTGGTGTCCTTCGCCGGCCCGGCGGTGAACCTGGTCGTCGGCATCCTGCTCAGCCTCGCGGTGATCTTCCTGCCGATGAACGAGGGGCTCGCGGTCGGGCTCTCCTGCCTCGCGCTGATCCAGATCCTCGCGTTCGTGCTGAACATCCTGCCGGTGCCCGGTCTCGACGGGTACGGCGTGCTCGAGCCCTACCTGTCGCCGGAGGCCCAGCGGTTCGGGCACAAGGTGCGGCCGTGGGCCCCGCTCGTACTGTTCCTGTTGGTCCTCGGCGTGCCCGGGGTGTCGCGGGTGCTGTTCGGGATCGGGCAGTTCCTCTTCGCCCTGATCGGCGGCGACGCGCAGTACGCCGCCGCCGGCTACAGCCTGCTGCTGTTCTGGCGCTGAGCCCGGGACCCGGCCGCCCCGAGGGCTCGGCCGACGAGGAACTCAGGCGCGGGCCAGGGCGACCATCGCCGGCACCGTGTCCGACCCCGGCGGGAGCGCGTCGAGCGGCCACCAGGCCAGGTCGACCGACTCGTCGCTGATCACCGGGACGGCGCCCGCCGGCGCGCGCACCAGGTAGCGGACGTCGAGGTGCCGGGTCGGCACGCCGAGCGAGCAGGTCACGGGGTGGACGTCGACGTGCAGCGGGTGCTCGGCGATCTCCAGCCCGGCGATGCCGGACTCCTCGGTCGCCTCGCGCAGCGCCGCCGCCCGCAGCGACGCGTCGCCCGGCTCGCAGTGCCCGCCGAGCTGGATCCAGCGCCCGACGCGCGGGTGCAGGGTGAGCAGGGTGTGCTCCCCCGCCCCGTCGACCACCAGCGCCGACGCGGTCAGGTGCCCCGCGGCGCACTCGCGGGCGCACGCGTCCGCCGGGCGGGCGAGGCAGAAGGCGATCAGCGCCTGCTGCAGGGCGGCCTGCCCGGCGTCGGGTGGCGACCAGGCCCGGAGCTCCTCGACGGCGACGGCGGGGCTCACCATTCGAGCAACCCCCCGGCCGGGTCGGCGGCCGGGCGCGGCCCGACCGCCTCGAGCGGCACCCCGAGCGCGACGGCGCCGAGCGGCTGCCAGTCCTCGGTCAGCGCGAGCTCGGCCCGCACCACGTCGGGCGCGAAGATCGTGGAGCCCACCCAGCACGAGGCGAGCCCCTCGGCGGCCAGCGCCACCAGCAGCGACTGCACGGCGGCCCCGCCGGCCACGGTGAACATGTCCCGCTCGGCCGCGCGGCGCGCCTCGTCCGGGTACTCGTGCGCACCGTCGCCCGTGCGGAACGGCAGCACCAGCTCCGGCGCCCGGCGCAGCAGGTCACCGCGGGCGAGCCGGCGCTCGACCTCGTCGGCCGGGCGCCCGTCGGCCTCCAGGTCGGCGCGCCAGCGCTCGCGCAGCGCGTCGAGCAGGGCGGTGCGCCGCGCGGGATCGCGCAGCCACACGAACCGGAACGGGGTGCTGTGGTGCGGCGCGGGTGCGGTGAGCGCGACGCCGACCGCGCGGCGCACGGCCTCCGCCGGCACCTGCTCGGCCGCGAACTCCCGGACGCTGCGGCGCAGCAGCACGGCCTCGCGCCGGCCCTGCGCCAGCGCCTCCTCGGTGCCCAGCCAGAACAGGTCCTCGTCGACCGGCCGGACGAGGTCCCGCGCCGTCGAACCGTCCTCCCGCACCCCCAGGCCGCGCACCACCGCGACCGGCGTGCCGCCGAGCTTGCCCTTGACCAGGTCGGCGGCCCCGGCCACCTCGTCGGCCAGGGCCACCTCGGTGACCAGCAGCTCGTTGCCCGCCGCGTCGACCGCGCCGCCGTAGCGGTGCAGCACGGTGAGCCCGGCCGCCCCGATCGCGACGTCCGTCTGCCCGACCCGCCACGACCGACCCATCGTGTCCGTGACGACGACCGCCACGTCCACGCCGAGCCGCTCCCGCAGCCCCTCGCGGAGCCGGGCGGCGCTCGCGTCGGGGTCGACGGGCAGCAGCGCCAGCTCGTCCCGCCGCACGTTGGACCCGTCGACGCCGGCCGCGGCCTGCACGATCCCGAGCTTCGACGCCACGATCAGCGTCTTCCCGCGCCGGGCGAGGATCCGCTCGGTCTCCCCCTCGACGAGCCGGCGGCGCAGCTCGTCCCGCTCCTCGGGGTCGGTCGGCGCCGGGACCAGCCGGCCCTCGGCCTTCGAGAAGATCTTGCTGGTGACCACGACGACGTCGCCGGACTCCAGCCACGGCGCGGCCTCGGCGACCGCGGCGGTCACGTCCGCACCCGGACGGAACTCCGGCAGGCCCGGGACCGGCAGGATCCGCAGGCCCGCGGCGGCGCCGTGGTCGGGGACCGGCGAGCCGGGCCCGCTCACGGGGTGACCCCGGCCAGCTCGAACGCCGCGCGCGCCATGTCCGCGGTCGCCTCCACGTCCGTCATCAGCAGCGGGACGGCCCGGGTCTCGGCGCCCTCGATCTCGGCGGAGTCGCCGGAGTGGACCAGCCAACCGTCGAGCAGGCCGCCCTTCCCCCGCCCGCCGTAGTGCCGGCCGACGGCCTCGGCGCTGGTCTCCACGCCGATCGCCGAGAGGCACGCGTCGGCCATCCCGCGCAGCGGCCGCCCGCCCACGATCGGGGACAGCCCGACGATCTTCGCCTTGGTGCCGACCAGGGCCTGCGGCATCCCGGGAACCTGGATCATGGTCCCGATGCTGACCACCGGGTTCGACGGCGCGACCAGCACCACGTCCGCGTCGGCGATCGCCTGGGCCGCGGCCGGCAGGACCTTCGCCTCGTCCGCCCCCACCGACGCGAACCGGTGGGCGGGGAACGCGGCCTGGTGACGCACCCACCACTCCTGGAAGTGCACCGCGACCTGCGGCGGCGCGTCCTCGCCGGGTTCCGGGTTGTCGATCACCACGTGCGTCTCGACCCGGTCGTCCGTGGCGGGCAGCAGCCGCACCCCCGGCTTCCAGCGATGGCACAGCGCCTCGGTGACCTGGGAGAGCGGGTAGCCCGCGCGCAGCATGCGGCTGCGGACGAGGTGCGTCGCGACGTCCCGGTCGCCGAGCCCGAACCAGGTGGGATCGGCCTCGTAGGCGGCCAGCTCGTCCCGCACCGCCCAGGTCTCCCCCGCCCGACCCCAGCCGCGCTCGGGATCGATCCCGCCGCCGAGGGTGTACATGCAGGTGTCGAGGTCGGGGCAGATCCGCAGGCCGTGCATCCACACGTCGTCGCCCACGTTGACCACCGCGGAGACCTCGTGCGGGCCCTCGCCGGGCCCGACGGCGGGCAACCCGAGGGCGGCCTTCACGCCGAGCAGGAACCGGGCGCCGCCGACGCCTCCGACCAGGACCGTGACCTTCACGGCGTGAAGGCTACGACGGGCCCCCGACGATCAGCGCGGAGGATCGCTCCGCAGGCTCGCTCCGCGAGCTCCGCTCAACCCGGGAGGACCTCGGTGACGGCCGCCACGACCTCGTCGGACTCGGGTTCGGTGCGCGGGCGGAAGCGGGCCCGCACGGTCCCGTCCGGGGCGACGAGGAACTTCTCGAAGTTCCACTGGACGTCGCCGGCCTCGCCCGCCTCGTCGGCGGTGGCGGTCAGCGCGGCGTAGAGCGGGTGCCGGCCCGGCCCGTTGACCTCGACCTTCTCCGTGAGCGGGAAGGAGACGCCGTAGGTGGTGGAGCAGAACGTGGCGATCTCCTCCGCCGTGCCCGGCTCCTGCCCGGCGAACTGGTTGCACGGCACGCCGAGCACGGTGAAGCCGCGGCCGGCGAAGCGCTCCTGGAGCCGCTCCAGGCCCTCGTACTGCGGGGTGAGCCCGCACTTCGAGGCGACGTTGACGACGAGGACGGCCTTGCCGTCGAGGTCCGGGAGGGCGCCGCCGTCGAGAGCGGAGAGCGCGGCGATCGGCGAGTCGAGAAGGGCCACGCCCTCGAACCTACCCCGTGACGATCACAGCTCCCGGTAGTCGCGCGGGCTGAACCGCGGACCGAAGCGCGGCCGGCGGAACCCGGAGATCTCGACGTACCGCACGGCCCGGTGCCGCTGCGGAGCGTAGGGCGCCAGCACCTCCAGCATCCCGCGGTCGTCGAGCGGGCGGCCGACCAGCGCCCAGCCCACCACGGTGGGGATGTGGAAGTCCCCGAAGCTGACGGCGTCGGGGTCGCCCCACGCGCGCTGGGCCACCTCGGCGGCGGTCCACACCCCGATTCCGGGGATGCGGCGCAACAGGATCCGGCCCTCCTCGCCGCCCAGCTCCGCCGCCTTCTCCAGCCGGTGCGCGACCGCGGCCGCGGCCAGGATCGCCCGCCGCCGGGCCGAGTCCACCCCGGCCCTGTGCCACTCCCAGTCCGGGATCGAGCGGATCTGCGCGGGCGTGGGCGGCACGCGCATCCCCCGCGGCAGGGCCCCGGCCGGACCGGGGGCGGGGTCGGAGAACCGCCAGCAGAGCTCGCGCCAGGAGCGCCGCGCCTCGATGCCGGTCACCTTCTGCTCGAGGATCGCGGGGACGAGCTGGTCCCACACCCGGCGGGTGGAGCCGAGCCGGATGCCGGGCAGCCGGCGGGCGGCGTCGGCGATCAGCGGGTGGTGGGCGACGAAGGACTCGGGCTCGTCGTGCGCGCCGAGCAGGGCGGGCAGGCCGTCGAGCTCCCACGGCGCGCCGGGCCCCCAGCCGGCGGCGACGACCGTGCCGTCGCTGCGCCGGGACATCCGGACCGTGGCGGGCCCGTCGGGCGTGGTGGAGACGCGCCAGATCGCGGAGCCCTCGCCGACCGAGCGCCACGACGGGTCACCCCGCCCGCGGCGCAGCGGGGCGAGCACCCCGGCGAGGTCGAGCCGGAAGTCCGGCCGCCACTCGCGCTCGATCACCCGACCACGGTAACCGCGGCCCGCGACGGCTCAGACGTCGGCCGAGAACCGGACGCCGTGCGGCGGCAGCTCGACCTCCGGCCACACCCGCACACCGCCCTTGAGCTCGCAGTGCGCCCCGATGACCGCCCGGTCGCCGATCACCGCGTCGCGCACGTGCGCGCCGGCCTCGATCCGGGCCCCGGCCCCGACCACGGAGCTCTCGACCACGGCGTGCGGCTCGATCACCGCGCCGTCGAAGACCATGCAGCCCTCGACCTTCGCGCCCGCGCCGATCACCGCGTCGCGCCCGACCGTGGTGCCGCCGAACACGAAGGCGTCCTTCGCGACGGTCGCGCCCGGCAGCACGATCGACTCGCCGGCCGGCCCGGGCAGCGCCGCCGAGGGCGCCACGCCACGGACCAGGTCGGCCGAGCCGTGCACCAGGTCGGCGGGGGTGCCCATGTCGCGCCAGTAGGCGTTGTCGACGTGCCCGCTCACCCGGGCGCCCGCCTCCAGCAGGCCGGGGAAGGTCTCGCGCTCCACCGACACCACGCGGCCCTGCGGGATGTCGTCGATCACCGAGCGCCGGAACACGTAGCAACCGGCGTTGATCTGGTCCGTCGGCGGGTCCTCGGTCTTCTCGAGGAACGCCTGCACGCGGCCGTCGGCGTCGGTGGGCACGCAGCCATAGGCACGCGGGTCCTGCACCCGGACCAGGTGCAGGGTGACGTCCGCGTCGGTCCGCCGGTGCGTGTCGACCACCGCGGTGAGGTCGGTGCCGCACAGCACGTCGCCGTTGAACACCATGACGTCGTCCGTGGTCAGGTGCTTGGCCACGTTCGCGATCCCGCCGCCGGTGCCCAGCGGCTGGTCCTCCACGACGTAGGTCAGCTCGAGGTCGAGCGACTCCCCGTTGCCGAAGTGCTCCTCGAACGTCTCCGCGAGGTAGGAGGTGCCGAGCACCACGCGCCGCACGCCGGCGGCGCGGATCCGGGAGAGCAGGTGGGCCAGGAACGGCACGCCCGCCGTGGGCAGCATCGGCTTCGGCGCCGACAGGGTGAGGGGGCGCAGGCGGGTGCCCTTGCCCCCCACGAGCACGACGGCCTCGACGTCGTCCAGCACGAACGGTCCTCTCGTCAGCCGGCCGGTCCCCCCGGTCCGGGTCTCCGGTCTCACGGTCCCTCGGTGGTGACGGTCGTCTAGCCGTGCCCGCGCGTTGCACGGGCCCGCACCGCCAGCCCCGCCCGCACGGCGGCGCGCAGCGGGGCGTTGCGCGCGCCCGGGTGCCGGTCGGCGAGGTAGCGGTAGGCGCTGCGGTGGTGCTCGGCGAGCATCCGGGCCGACACCTCCGGCTTGGAGGTGGAGACCCCGCCGGTGTGCACGACCTCGGCGGCCGGGACGTAGACGTTGAGCCAGCCGGCCCGCCCGAGCCGGTCGCCGAGGTCGACGTCCTCGAAGTACATGAAGTAGCGCGGGTCGAACCCGTCGACGGAGTCGAAGGCACTGCGCCGCACCAGGAGGCACGAGCCGGAGAGCCAGCCCGCGGTGCGCTCGCCGATCGCCGCGGCGGCCTGCCGGTAGGTCTGCGACCACGGGTTGCCGGGCCAGACCCGGCCGAGGACGGCGTGCCCGACGCCGTGACCCAGCGAGGGCAGCAGCCGCGCCGAGGGGTAGACGGTGCCGTCCGGCTCGCGGATCAGCGGGCCGAGCGCGCCGGCGCGCGGCCAGCGGGTGGCGGCCTCGAGCAGCGTGTCGATCGCGCCCTCACCCCACACCAGGTCCGGGTTGGCGACGACGACCCAGCCGATCTCGGGTCCCAGCCCCGCGACGGCCCGGTTCGCGGCCGTGCCGTAGCCGACGTTCTCCCCGATCCGGAGCAGCTCCACCCCGTCGCGCTCGGCGGCCCGCTCGGGCGCGCCGTCGACGGACCCGTTGTCCGCCAGCACGACCCGGGTCGGCCGTGCGGTCGCGGCCTTGAGCGAGTCGAGGAAGGACTCGAGGGTGTCGCCCGGTGAGTACGTGACGGTCACGACCGCGAGCTCGTCCCCGTAGGTGCGGACCGCCGACTCCATGGCGGCTCACCCTAACGGGACCCGGCGGCCGACTCGGAGAGGGGACCGGGGCCGACCCGATCGGCAGGGACCGCGGCCTCAGTCGTCCGCGGGGTCCTCGCCGTCGAGCTCGGCGAGGGCCTCGACGGCGGCCCGGTCGCCCCAGGTCACCGCCATCTCCAGGTAGCAGCGCGCCGCCTCGGGCCGCCCGGTGTCGAGCAGGAACCGGCCGATGGTCCAGGCCCAGCCGGGCTCGTTGTGCCGCTCGGCCTCGCGGTACTCGCGGTCGGCCCCGTCGAGGTCCCCGCGCGCGCCGAGGAACGCGGCGTAGGCGGTGTGGGCCCGCACGGCGTCGAGCTCGCCGGCGCGGCGGTAGAGGGACTCGGCCTCGGCCCCACGGCCCTGCACGGCCCGCACGTCGGCCAGCGCGACGAGCGTGTCCGGCCGCCCCTCGTCGGCGTAGCGCTCGGCAGCCCCGACCGCGGCGGCGAGGTCCCCGTCCTCGAGGTACAGCGCGACGAGGTTGTCCGGCGCCTGGGGGTCGCCCGCCTCGGCGGCGGCGGCGAGGACCCGGACGGCCTCGGCGAAGCGGCCGTCGGCGCGCAGCAGCAGGGCGAGGTCGTTGGCCGCGGGGAGCTCGCGCTGGGCCACGGCGAGGCGCAGCATCTGCTCGGCCCGCGTGTGGTCGCCCAGCTCGCCGAGCGCCACGCCCAGCCGGCCCGCGAACTCCAGGTGCCCCTGCTCCACCAGCGGGGCGAGGAACTCGATCGCCGCGGTCCAGCTGCCGCTGTCCAGATAGGCGCGGACGAGGAGGTCGAGCGCACCGGGTTCGCGGCACGCGACGGCGCGGCGCAGCGGTTCGATCGCCTCCCAGGCCCGGTGCCGCTCCAGCAGCCGCCGGCCCTCGGCCGTCAGCGGTCCCTCGGGGGGCGGGACGGGGATCCGGTGGACGGCGCCGGTCGGGGCGACCTCGTCCGGCGTTGCGGTCATGCGTGCCCCTCGCGACGTGGAGGTGTGAATGGTCTCACTCCTCCGGCCCTCCGGCAGGACGGGGCGCCCCGTCCCCGAGATGATCACTCGCAGATCCGGATACGTCACTCTCCGGCGTGGACGATCGCCCAACGGTGATCTCGGAGGGCCGACACGCCGGGCGACGCGCCGCGATCATGCGCCCGGATGCTGCACCCTCTAGGAAGGCCGGGTGACGGCGGCGCGGTCTACAGCGGACCGGGCCGTCGTCCGACGCGAGCGAGCGAGAGCGAGGAGGTGGAGTGGACCCGACGTCCGGTGGCCGCTCCTCCTCGGGCGGGCCGCGGCGCGAGCGCCGCGCCGGTGCCTCCGCGCTGTTCGGTGAGGGCGGCGCGCTGACCGGCGGCGGCCCCGACCGCCCTCCCCGGGCCCGCGCGACCGGCTCGGCGGAGCGGTCGGACGGCGCGTCGGCCGCCCGACGCCGGACGGGATCGTCGCGGGACGACGGCTCGGCGCCGGGTGGTGCGGGGTCGGGCGGTGCGAGGTCCGGAGGGGCGGAGTCCGGCGGGGCGGGGTCCGGCGGGGCGGGGTCGAGCCGGGTGGGCTCGGGGCGCTCCGCGGGCGCCTCCTCGGCCCGCAGCTCCTCGACCCGCGGCTCCTCGGCCGACTCGTCATCCCGCAGCACCTCCGGCGGCGCCTCGGCCCGCACCACCGCGGGCGGCTCGGCGCCACGC
>NZ_JAJSOK010000095.1 GCF_021283305.1 Pseudonocardia kujensis | reverse complement strand
GTCAGCCTCTGCCCCCGCCGCATCGGCGCCATCACCGCCGCTGCGCTCGTCGTCCTGCACCACGAACACGACCGCACAACATGATCAACGGCCTACTGAGAAAGGCTCATTATGGTTCCATAACGCGGTTCACAGGTCGGCCGGCGGCTCCACCTCGCGGCGGAGGATCTTGCCGGTCGGGCCCTTGGGGAGGGCGTCGACCAGCCAGACCGCGCGCGGGTACTTGTAGGCCGCGAGGCGGTCCCGGACGAAGTTCTTCAGCTCCTCCGGGTCGGCGGACTGGCCGGGCTTGAGGGCGACGGCGGCGCCGATCTCCTCCCCGAGGTCCGCGTGCTTGATCCCGACGACGGCCGCCTCGGCGACAGCGGGGTGTTCGTAGAGGGTCTCCTCGACCTCGCGGGGGTAGACGTTGTAGCCGCCGCGGATGATGAGGTCCTTCTTGCGGTCGACGATGGTGTAGTAGCCGTCGGTGTCGCGGGTGGCGATGTCGCCGGAGCGGAACCAGCCGTCCGGGATGGCGGCCTCGGTGGCGTCGGGGCGGTTCCAGTAGCCCTTCATGACGTTCTCGCCGCGGATGGCGATCTCGCCGGGTTCGCCGTCGGGCACGTCGTTGCCCTCGTCGTCGACCACCCGCATCTCGCAGCCGCGCACCGGAAAGCCGATGGTGCCGGGTTTGCGTGGGCGGCCGGGCTGGTTGAACGAGGCGACCGGCGCGGTCTCGGACAGCCCGTAGCCCTCGTAGATCTCGCAGCCGAACTGCTTCTCGAAGGCCTTGAGGATCTCCACCGGCATCGCCGAGCCGCCGGTGATGCAGGTGCGCAGCGAGGCCATGTCGGCGCCGTCGGCGTCGGGGCTGTGCAGCATCGCGGCGTACATCGTGGGCACGCCCTCGAACACGGTGACCTTGTCCCGCCCGACGACCCGCAGGGCCTTGGACGGGTCGAACCGCGGGAGGAGCGTGAGCGTGGCCCCGGCGACCACGGCGGCGTTGAGCCCGCAGGTCAGGCCGAAGACGTGGAACAGCGGCAGGCAGCCCATGATCACGTCGTCGGCGGTGATCTCGATGAGCGTCTCGACCGTGGTGCGTGCGTTGGAGTCGAGGTTGTGGTGGGTCAGTTCGGCGCCCTTGGGCTGCCCGGTGGTGCCGGAGGTGTAGAGGATGACGGCGGTGTCGTCGTCGGCGCGCTCGACGGCTTCGGGGGCGGGGGTGCCGCCCAGCTCGGTCGGGCCGGTCGCGGGCACCACGATCCCCGGGATGCCGACGGCCTTGGCCGCCTCGGGCACCACGTCACCCGAGCCGTCCCAGCCGTAGACCAGGGACATGCCCGAGTCGTCGAGGTAGTACTCGACCTCCCGCGCCTTGAGCAGCGGGTTCATGGGCACCACGACGGCGCCGGCGAGCAGCGCGCCGTAGAACAGCACCGGGTAGGCGGGGACGTTGGGCAGCACGAGCCCGACCCGGTCGCCCGGCCGGATGCCGCGTGCGGTCAGGTCCCCGGCGACGGCCGCGGCCGCGGAGTGCAGCTGCGCGTAGGTCAGCACGTACTCGTCGAGCTTCACGGCGGGGCGGTCGCCGTGCTCGCGAGCGGTCGCGACGAGGTTCGCGGCCAGGTTGGTCATCGTCGACTCTCCGGGGTTACGGGCGGGTAGCTTGCCGGGACCCTATCGGCCTCCCGCTCCGGCCGCACACACTCGGGTGACCGGCGCAACCGGACGATCCGGGCGCCACCCGCACACCCGGTGTGGTGCCAGCACACCTGTCCCGGCCCCGCGCGCTGCCTAGCGTCGCCCTCACCGCTTCACGAGAGGGACGACGATGCTCTGGTTCGGGATCATCCTGCTGCTGGCGGCGTGCGGCTGCCTGTGGGCCGCGGCCCGGTCGCAGCGCACGGTGCACGCCATGCTCGCCGCCGAGACGCTGTCGGTGCCCGAGCTGCTCGAGCTGCAGGGCATCTCGGCCGAGCTCACCGGCCCGGGGCACTTCCGCAGGGTGTGCGAGGTCGTCGGCGAGACGGCCCCGGCGCCGGTGGGGCTGCTGCGCTCCGAGCTCGCCGGCGTCGACTGCGTGTGGCACGCGCACCGCGTCCAGCGCCGCTACGAGCACTACGACCGGGACTCCGACGGCGACACCCGGGTGACCACCCGGACCGAGACCGTCGCCGAGCTCAGCTCCCCGCACGGCTGGGCGCTGCTGCGCGACGGGCACACGGTCGGCGTCGACCACGGCGGGCGGCGGCCCGACGGCGTCGAGACCGTCGTCGACCGGTTCGAGCCCGCCCAGGACCGGCAGCCGCAGGGCGCGCTCGCCGGGGCGATCTCGGTGCTCGGCGCGCTGGCCGGCGGCGACCGGGACGAGACGATCGGCTACCAGCACACCGAGTGGGTGCTGCGCCCCGGCACCCGGATGTACGTGCTGGGTGAGGTCGACGACCGCGACGGCCCGCTCGTGGTCCGCCCGCCGCGCGACGGCTCGCCGTTCGTGATGTCGACGCGGACCGAGGAGGAGCTCACCGACTCCGCCCGCAAGGGGCAGCGGATCTGGGCCTGGAGCGGCGCCGGTCTCACGCTCGCCGGCCTCGCGCTGGTGGTGCTCGCGATCCTGTAGGGACCGCTGCGCCCTCGTGCGCGGCGAGTGGTGCCAGGACACCACCCGCCGCGCACGGCGGGCTATACAGGAACCGTGTCTGATCTCCCCCCGCTCGACCCCGAAGAGCCCACGCCGTCCGGCCCGTTGGCCGGAGTGGTGGTGGCCGACTTCTCGCGGGTCCTCGCCGGTCCCTACGCGACGATGCTGCTCGGCGACCTCGGCGCGACCGTGGTCAAGGTCGAGGGCCCCACCGGCGACGACACCCGCACCTGGCAGCCGCCGACGGTCGACGGCCCCGACGGTCCGGTCGCGACCTACTACCTGTCGATCAACCGGAACAAGCACTCCGTGGTGCTCGACCTCAAGGACCCCGACGACCTGGCGGTCGCGCAGCAGCTCGCCGCCCGTGCCGACGTGCTGATCGAGAACTTCATGCCCGGGACCACCACGAAGTGGGGCCTCGACGTCGACACGGTGCGCGAGACGAACCCGTCGATCGTGTACTGCTCGATCAGCGGCTTCGGCGACCGGGGCGGCGCGAAGCTCGGCGGCTACGACCTGCTGATCCAGGCGACCTCGGGGCTGATGAGCCTGACCGGCGACCCGGACGGCACGCCGTTCCGCGCCGGCGTCGCGGTGTTCGACGTGATGACCGGGCTGCACGCCGCGGTCGCGATCCTGGCGGCGCTGCGCCACCGCGAGGCGACCGGCGAGGGCCAGCACGTGAAGACGAGCCTGCTGTCCGCGGCGCTGTCGAGCCTGGTCAACCAGACCTCGGCGTACGTCGCGGGTGGCGTGGTGCCGAAGCGGATGGGCAACGCCCACCTCTCGCTGTTCCCCTACGAGCCGCTGCCCACCGGCGAGGGCGAGCTGATCGTGATCGCCGCCAACGACCACCAGTTCCGGCGGCTGTGCGGGGTGATCGACGCGCCCGAGCTGCTCGAGGACCCGCGCTTCGGCTCGATGGTCGAGCGCACCCGACACCGCGAGGAACTGCGCCCGCTGCTGCTGGAGAAGCTCGCCACGAAGGGCGCGCAGGAGTGGTTCGACGTGCTGAGCGCGGCCGGCGTGCCCTGCGGCCCGATCAACACGGTCGACCAGGGCGTCGCACTCGCGGAGAGCCTCGGCCTCGACCCGGTCGTGCATCCCGGCGGCGGCCCGGCCGGCGTCCGCAACCCGGTGGAGTACTCCGCCACCCCGCCGGACTACCGGCGCACCCCGCCCGCCCTGGGCGCGGACACCGAGGCCGTCAAGGCCTGGCTGAAGGGCTGAGAACGGGACGGGCCGGGCGGGGGAGGGGATCCCCGCCCGGCCCGCGCCGGTCCGACCGCGCCTGCGGCCGGGGTCCGGCGCTCAGTTGCCGCCGCTGCCGCCTTCGCCGTTGCCGCTGCCGCCGCCGAACGGCGAGCCGCCGCCGAACGGGTTGAGCTGCCCGAACGGGTTGCTGCTGCCGCCGCCCTGGCTGGTGCCGCCGTTGCTGGTGGTGGCGCCGGTGTCCTTGGTGCTGCCGAGCGTCACGTCGACCGTGCGCGCCGAGGAGCCGCTGCCGATCGTGAGCGTGACCTTGTCGCCCGGGGCGTAGGAGCCGATCCGGGCGACGAGGTCGGAGAAGTCGCTGACCGTGGAGTCGCCGACCTTGGTCACGACGTCGCCGGCCTTGAGCCCGGCGGCCGCCGCGGGGCCGCCGTCCGTCACGGCCGCGATCGTGGCGCCGTTCTCCGTGCCCGACGAGCGGGTGCTGCCCTGCACGCCGAGCACCGGCTTGGTGGCACTGCCGGTGTCGATGATCTCCTGCGCGACCCGGCGCGCCTGGTCGACCGGGATCGCGAAGCCGAGGCCGACGCTGCCGCTGCTCTGCCCCGCGGTGGCGATCGCGGAGTTGATGCCCACGACCTGGCCGTCGAGGTTCACCAGCGGGCCGCCGGAGTTGCCCTGGTTGATCGGGGCGTCGGTCTGCAGCCCGTTGTAGACGACGCCGGAGCCGTCCTCGCCCTGCACCTGCACGGTGCGGTTGAGGGCGCTGACGATGCCGGTCGTCACCGTGCCCGTGAGGCCCTGCGGCGACCCGATCGCGACGACCTGCTGGCCGACCTTGACGTCGCCGGTGCGGCCGAGCTCGGCCGCGGTCAGGCCGGACACGCCGTCGAGCTTGATGACGGCGAGGTCGTAGCTCGGCGAGGTCCCGACGACCGAGGCGTTGTGCTGCGAGCCGTCCGCCAGGGTCACCTGGATCTTTCCGGTCGAGCCGGCGACGACGTGGTTGTTGGTGAGGACGTCGCCGTCGGAGGTGAGGATGACGCCGGAGCCCTCGGCCGTGCCCTGGCTCGTGGTGACCCGGATGTCGACGGTGCTCGGGCTGGCCTTCGCCGCAGCCGCCTGCACCGTGCCGTTGGTCTGCACGGACGAGGTGTTCGACGCGGGCTGGCCGGACAGGGTGACCCCGGTCGACGAGCTGCCCCGGTCCATCAGCGCGTAGGCGCCGCCGAAGCCCGCGCCGCCGCCCACGACGCCGGCGATGAGCGCAGCCGCGATCACGGCCGTCCACGGGCGGGTGGGCCTGCGGGGGCGGTCGTCGTTCACGAGGACGGTGTTCCCGCCGGGCGGCGGATCATTCGGGCCGCCCGCCGCCGCACCCAGCGGGTCGCCCGGGCCCTGCTGGGCGTACGGGCCGTAGGCGGGGCTGCCGTAGGGGCGGGTGCCCTGGTCGGCGCCGTGCCCGCTGGTCTGGGCGTACCCGGGCGTGCCGTAGACGGAGCCGCGGCCGTAGGCGTACGGCGAGCCGTAGGAACGGGTCGCGTCGGTGTCGGTGCCGTAGGCGCCGTCGGCGGCGGACCCGGGTCGCGCGTACGGGTTCGCCGGGTGGGTGGCGCCGTCGGTGCCCGGGGCCCCGGTCTCGGACCGGGTGGTGACAGCGCCCGTGTCGGTGTGCTGGGTGGGGGAGTCCCCGGCGGAGGCGCTGGCGGTGCCCTCGGTACCACCGGTGCTGTGCGCAACGTCCCCATCGGGCCGGGAGTGACCCCGCTGCTCGTCGGTCATGGCACAGACTCTGCGCCCCGAAGCTGAGATCCGCCTGTGCTCGCGCTGGGAAAGGCCGTGCAGTACGGCACCTTTTCCGGTAAGGGGCCCGCGGGCCCCCTACCGGAACCGGGGTCAGAGCAGCTCGACGACGGTGGCGTTGGCGGTGCCGCCGCCCTCGCACATGGTCTGCAGGCCGTAGCGGATGCCCCTGTCCCGCATGTGGTGCAGCAGCCGGGTCATGAGGACGGTGCCGGAGGCGCCCAGCGGGTGGCCGACGGCGATCGCCCCGCCGAGCGGGTTGAGCACCTTGTCGTCGGCGCCCAGCTCGACCTGCCAGGCCAGCGG
Source organism: Pseudonocardia kujensis (assembly GCF_021283305.1). Classification (GTDB taxonomy): domain Bacteria; phylum Actinomycetota; class Actinomycetes; order Mycobacteriales; family Pseudonocardiaceae; genus Pseudonocardia; species Pseudonocardia kujensis. Next base: position 17,856 of record NZ_JAJSOK010000095.1, on the reverse strand, counting down.
CACCGGGGCGAAGGCCTCGTTGACCTCGAAGGCGCCGATGTCGGAGATCGACAGCCCGCTCTTGCGGAGCACCTTCTGCGTGGCCGGGATCGGGCCGGTCAGCATCATCAGCGGGTCGGCCCCGGAGACCGCGCCGGAGTGGTAGCGCGCGATCGGGGTGAGCCCCAGCTCCTTCGCCTTCTCCGGGGTGGTGATCAGGGTGGCCGAGGCGCCGTCGGAGATCTGCGAGGCGTTGCCCGCGTGGATCACCCCGTCCTCGCGGAAGGACGGCTTGAGCGTGGCGAGCTTCTCGGCGGTGGTGCCGCGGCGCAGGCCCTCGTCGGCGGTGAAGTCGTCCTTGCCGGGGATCCGCACGAGCTGGCCGTCGAACGCGCCCGCGTCGATCGCGGCGGCGGCGAGCTCGTGGGAGCGCGACGAGTACTCGTCCAGCCGCTGCCGGCTGAAGCCCCACTTCTTCGCGATCCGCTCGGCGCCGATGCCCTGGTTGAAGTCCCCGTTCGGGAACTCGCCGCTGGTCAGGTCGGCCTCGTAGCGCTCACGCACCAGCGGGCCGAACGGGCGGCCGAGGTCGCGGCCCGCGCCGAGGGGTACCCGGGTCATGGTCTCGACGCCACCGGCCACCACGACGTCGTACTGCCCGGCCATGACCATGCCGGCGGCGAAGTCGAAGGAGGACTGGCTGGACCCGCACGCCCGGTTGATCGTGACGCCGGGGACGGTCTCCGGCCAGCCGGCCGCGAGCACGGCGTAGCGGCCGATCTGCGCCGCCTGGTCCCCGACCTGGTTCACACAGCCCCACACGACGTCGTCGATCACGGTGGGGTCGATGCCGGTGCGCTCCTGCAGCGCCCGCAGGACGTACGCCGACAGGTCGGCGGGATGCACGTCGGCGAGCGAGCCGTTGCGCTTCCCGATCGGGGTGCGCACCGCGTCGACGATGACGGCCTCGGGCATGGTTCCTCCGCGTCCTCTTCGGGCTGCTATCTGAACGAACGTACGACACTGTGGCGCCGGCGAATACCCTCGTGAACTACCTCACGGGCGCGCAACGGGTGTCGAGCGCACTGGATCGATGAGGTAGGTTGGCCCCCAGCGAAGGGGAGTAGCTCTCAACATCGCGGTCGACATACTGGCGATCCGTATCGCCCGGCTGCGGGGCCTGACCACCACCAGGCGAGCGAGACCTTCGATCCGGTTCACGCCGGATCGAAGAGACCCCGGTTTCCTCGATCCGGCCCGAGATCGAGGGGTTGTGTGGCGATGCAGGACGTGCTCTCGGCGTTCCTGATCAGTTTCGGCGTGATCTTCGTGGCCGAGCTGGGCGACAAGTCCCAGCTCATGGCGCTGACGTTCGCGACCCGCTACAAGACCTGGCCCGTCCTGCTGGGCATCACGATCGCCACGTCGGTCGTGCACCTCGTGTCCGTCGCCGTGGGCCACGGCCTCGGCGCCACCATCCCGACGGGCTGGATCGCGCTCGCCGCGGCCGTCGCGTTCCTCGGGTTCGGTGCCTGGACGCTCAAGGGCGACTCGCTGTCCGAGGACGAGCAGGACAAGGTCAACCGCAAGGCCCGCTCGGCCGTGGTCGCCGCCTCGGTGGCGTTCTTCCTGGCCGAGCTGGGCGACAAGACGATGCTGGCCACGATCACGCTGGCCACCCAGCACGGCTGGTTCGGCGTGTGGCTGGGCTCGACGCTCGGCATGGTCGCGGCGGACGCGCTGGCGATCGTCGTCGGCCGGCAGCTCGGCCAGCGGCTGCCGGAGCGCACGATCCGCTACGGCGCGGCCGTGCTGTTCGTGGCGTTCGGCGTGGTGCTGCTGCTCGACGCGATCGGCCAGCTCACCGGCCGGGGCGCCTGGGAGGTCGTGTCCGAGGCGCTGAACCACCACCTCGCCGCCTGGCTCACCGTCGGCCTCGGGATCGTCGCCTGCGTGCTGGTGGGCGTCGGGCGGCGGTGGGCCCGGGCGGGCACCCGCCGCTCGCCGATGCGGAGCGGCCTCGGCTCGCCGGCCTGGTGGTCGAAGGTCCTGTTCGGGGTCGCGCTGCTGCTGGGCCTGGTCGCCCCGCTGCTCGTCGCGTTCGACGTCATCGAGCCGATCGCCCTGTTCAGCTCGCCGGGCTGGGTCGTGGTCGGCGTCGGGCTGGTGCTGCTCGGCGTGGCCGTCGTGCTGGCCTCGCTGGTCCAGATGGGCACCGCCCGCCGCCGCGGCCAGAGCCTGGCCCTGACCAGCAGCGGCTTCTATGCCCGCGTCCGCAACCCCGCCTTCACGGGCATGGTGGTCGCCACCGCGGGCGGGCTGGTCATGGCGCCGACCATGCTGGGTGTGCTCGCCACCCTGCTCATCGTCGTCGCCGTGCAGATCCAGGCCCGCGCGGTCCGCGAGCCCGGCCTCTCCGAGGCCCTCGGCGAGGAGTACGCGGCGTACCTCTCGCGCACGGGCCGGTTCCTGCCCCGGCTGCGCACGCCGCAGCCCGAGCGGCGCCCCGGTCTGCCCGCGGACGACGGCGAGCGCGTCGGCTGACCGCCGCGCGGGCGGCCCCCGCAGGGCCGCCCGCGCGGTGCCGGTCAGCTGTACCAGGTCGGCTCGGGCAGCTCGTCGCGCAGCAGGAACGCCCCCACCTCGCGCCGCTTGTAGGCGACGGGATCGTGCAGGGTGTGGGTGCGGACGTTGCGCCAGAACCGGTCGAAGCCGAGCTCGGTCGCGGTGGCCCGGGCGCCCAGGCCCTCGAACACCCGGCCGGTCACCTCGAGCGCGACGTCGGTGGCCCGCGCCTTGACCGCGGCCACCCGGACCTCGTGCTCGCCGCGCTGCTGCGGGGTGACCTCCCAGGCGTTGCGGTGGATCGTCAGGCCCTCCTCCGCGACGGCGTCGGCCAACGCCTCGACCGCCCACAGCTTCGCCGCCAGGTCGCCGTAGAGATCGAGCTGGTACGGCTCGTCGACGGCCCGCTCCTGCCCGCCGTGCAGCCACGGCCGGGTCCGGGTGCGGGTGTACTCCGCGGCCTCCTCCAGGGCGCCGCGCGCGATGCCCAGGTAGAAGCTCACGAACACGAGCTGGATCGTCGGGACGTTGAGGGTGTTGTAGACGCGCGGCTCGAAGACCTTGTCCCGGAAGCCGGCGGCCTGCTCCCACGGCACCTGGACCTCGGAGATCGTGACGCTGCCGCTCTCCGTGAGCCGCTGGCCGATGTTGTCCCAGTCGTCGTGGAACGTGAGGCCGGGCTGGCGGCTCGGCACGATCGCGAAGACGTGGGTGCCAGGGGCGCCGGGGTCGGCCCCGTCGAGCACGCCCTCCAGCACCGTGACGTCGGAGACCCTGCTGCCGGTGGAGAAGGACTTGCGGCCGTTGTAGACGAGGTGGTCGCCGGCGTCGCGGATCACCACGTCGTCGTCGCGCGGGTTCACGGCGCCGCCGAAGAACCAGCGCCGCCGGGTGGCCTCGGCCTCCACGGCCTCGATCTGCTCGGCCGTGCCGACGAGCCGGGCGGCCCAGAACCACAGCAGGTGGTAGCCGAGCAGCTGGCCGATCGAGCCGTCGCCGGCGGCGACCTCGCGGATCACCCGGTAGGCGAGCGGCCACTCCTGGCCGCCGCCCCCGTGTTCGGCCGGGCCGAGCAGGGTGACCAGGCCGGCGTCCTTGAGCAGCTGGACCTCGGCGTGCGGCGTCTCCCCGGCGCGCTCGCGGGCGGCGGCGTCCGTGGCGAGGATCGTGCGCACCTCCCGGGCGCGGGCGAGCCATTCGTCGGGAGTGGTCGGGATGGTGGTGAAGCGGGTGGTGGGGCGGTTCTCGAGCGTGGTCATGGCAGGTCCTGTCGTGGGCGGAGGGGTGCGTACCGCGGCGGCCCGCTGGTGCGGGGCATGCGGCGGCCGGGACGGCGACACCGGCGACCGCAGCGGGCGGGCACCGGGAAGCGGGCCGCCGGGCACGCGGGAGGAGTGAGACCACGTCATGGATCCATAACGCGAGAAAAGGCGCTCGCAAATCGCGTTATGGAACCATAATCCGTGAAAATCGGGCTGGAAATCGCGTTATGGACCCGGACAGGACTGGGTGACGACGCGGGCGTGGTCGATGTGGCGGCGGCGGGTCAGCCGGCTGTGGGCCGCCCCGGCCAGGACCACGCCGCGCCGGGGGCGCGGCACCGGATCAGGAGCCCGCGACGAGGGCGGGCTCGCGCGCGGCGAGCTCCGCCTCCTTCTCGCGCACGATCGGGAGCACGTGCCGCCCGAAGTACTCGATCTCCTCCTGGAAGTGCAGGAAGCCCAGGAGCAGCAGGTTCGCCCCGCGCCGCTTGTACTCGATCGCGCGGTCGGCGATCTGCTCCGGCGTGCCGATGAGCTGGGTGCGGAAGCCGTCGTTGTACTGGACGAGGTCCTCGAAGCTCGAGTCCGCCCACATGCCGCGCTTGTCGCCGGTCGACGCACCCGCCTGCTGCACCGCGCTCCGGAAGCCCTCGACGGCCTCGACGTTGGCCTTCGCGACGATCTCGCGCAGCTGCTCGCGCGCCTCGCGCTCGGTGTCGCGGGCGATGAGGAAGCCGTTGAGCCCGAAGCGGACCGCACCCGGGCCGGTCTCCGGCCGGCCGGCGTCACGGGCGTGCCCGCGCACCTCGTGCACCTGCTCGGTGAAGCCCTCGTAGTCCTTGCCGTTGGAGAAGTACCAGTCGGCGACGCGGCCGCCGTTGCGACGCGCGGCGGTGGAGTTGCCGCCCTGGAAGATCTCCGGGTGCGCCCGGCCGGGTACCGCGACCGGCTTGGGCTTCAGGTCGAAGTCGTGGATGCGGTAGAAGTCGCCGCGCAGCTCGGCGTGGTCGCTGGTCCAGATCTCGCGCAACGCGCGGATGAACTCCTCGGAGCGGCGGTAGCGCTCGTCGTGCTCCAGCCAGGGCTCGCCCAGCGAGGTGAACTCGTCCTTGAACCAGCCGCTCACGACGTTGACCGCGGCCCGGCCGCCGGACAGGTGATCGGCCGTCGCGACCCACTTGGCCAGCACCCCCGGGTGCCACAGCCCGGGGTGCACGGCCGCGATGACCTTGAGCCGCTCGGTCGCGAGCAGCAGGGCGAGCGAGAAGCTCGTGGACTCGTGCTGGTGGTCGGCGCCGTACGACGCCATGTACCGGACCTGCGAGAGGGCGTAGGAGAAGCCGTTGTCCTCGGCGGTCCGGGCGAGCTTCTTGTTGTACTCGTAGCCCCAGTCGGTGCGTTGCTCGACCGTGCTGGTGACGAGGCCGCCGCTCACGTTCGGGACCCAGTAGGCGAACGTCAGGGGCTCGGCGGGGAGGTCGGGGGAAGCGGACACAGCTGTGCTCCTGCGGGGAGAAGGGGATGTCGGGACGCGCGGGAAGGCGGGTCAGCGACAGGCGCAGGAGTGCACGCGCTTGTGGTCGACGTGACGCCGGCGCGTCAGCAGGATCGTGGCCACGGACCGAACCCCACCAGACGCGGCGGCCACGGGTCAACCGATCTCCCACATCCCGAGCCGGTCCGGACAAAGGGGCCGCCCCGCGGGGTGGCCGGTCCAGTGGGCGGGAATCGTCGCCGTGCCGAAATGCGACGGCCCCGGCACGCGTTGCCGCCCACGTGACGACCACGGAGAGCACCCTGCAGCAGGACTGGGACACCTGGCACGCCGAGCGGGAGGAGGAGCTCCGCGCACCGCACGGCTGGCTCAGCCTCACCGGCCTGTACTGGCTGACGGAGGAGCCCTCCGCCTTCCCGGGCCTGCCCGGCACCTGGCGCGCCACCGGCGACGGCGGCGTCGAGCTCACCGCCGCGCCCGCCGACGGGCTCGTGGCGCGGGGTGCCCCGGTCGACGGCACCGTCCGGCTGGAGCCCCGGGACGGGCTTCCCGGCGCCCTGGTCGTCGCGGGCGACCGGAAGATCGAGGTCGTCCGGCGCACCGACACCTGTGCGCTGCGGGTCCGCGACCCGCAGGCGCCCACCCGCACCGGTTTCACCGGGGTCCCGGCGTTCACGGCCGACGAGCGCTGGGTGGTCGACGCCCGCTTCGAGCCCTACGCCGAGCCGCAGCGGATCACCGTGGGCGCGGTCGTCGAGGGGCTGCACCACTTCCCGACCGCGGTGGGCACCGTCCGGTTCACCCTCGCCGGCAGCCCGCAGGAGCTGGTCGCGCTGGCGGGCAAGGACGGCGGCCTGTCGCTGCACTTCCGGGACGCCACCTCCGGCGACACCACCTACGGCGGCGGCCGCATCCTGCGGGTCGAGGGGCCGCGGCCGGACGGAACGCTGCGGATCGACCTCAACCGCGTGGTCAACCTGCCGTGCGCCTTCACCGCGTTCGCGACCTGCCCGCTGCCGCCGGAGGGCAACGTCCTGCCCGTGGCCGTCGAGGCGGGGGAGAAGCTGCCCGTCTGACCTGCGCCGAACGCGGGCTCACCTCGACCCGACGAGCCGAGGCGTTGCGCGTGGAGCACGGCGGTGATCCGGCGGCCCCGGGCGAGCTCGGTGTGCACTCCAGCCGTTCGCCCTCTGCGCGCACGCCCACTCCTCCGCGACCCGAGCCCCCGCGGCGACCGGCCCCCCCGACGCTCGCGGGGGCCGGTGTGAGCGGGGGCGGGGCGGAACCGCCCGGACGGGACCGGGGTCAGACCGGGGTGCCCTCCCGGTCCCGGTCGACCGGCGGCGTGCCCCGGGCCGGAAGGACCTTGCGCACCAGCGGGAACAGCAGGAGCAGCGCGATCACGGTGTAGACGGTGACCGCGACGGGCGTCGAGACCAGGGTGGTGACGTCGCCGTCGGCGATCTGCAGGGCGCGGCGCAGCTGCAGCTCCGCGTCGGGCCCCAGGATCACGCCGATGATCGCCGGCAGCACCGGCAGGCCGTAGCGGCGCATCACGAACCCGACCGCGCCGATGCCCAGCAGCACCAGCAGGTCGACGGCCTGCCCGGAGACCGCGTAGGCCCCGATGCAGGCGAAGAACAGGATGCCCGCGTAGAGGTACGGGCGCGGGATCCGCAGCAGCTTCGCCCACGCCGGCGCGAGCGGCAGGTTCAGCACCAGCAGCAGCACCAGGCCGACGAACAGGCTGGCGATGAGCGTCCACACCAGGTCGGGCTCGGTCTGGAAGAGCAGCGGGCCCGGCTGGATCCCGAACTGCTGGAACGCAGCGAGCATGACGGCGGCGATCGCCGTCGTCGGCAGGCCGAGGGTGAGCATCGTGGACAGCGTCCCCGCGGACGACGCGCTGGCCGCCGACTCCGGGCCGGCCACACCCTCGATGGCACCGGACCCGAACTCGTCGCGGTGTGTCGACAGCCGCCGCTCCGTGACGTACGACAGGAAGGTCGGGATCTCCGCGCCGCCCGCCGGGATGGAGCCGAACGGGAACCCGATGAACGGGCCGCGCAACCACGGCTTCCACGCGCGCTTGACGTCGCCGCGGGACAGCCACGGCCGCCCCACCGGGATGACCTCCTGCTGCCCGCGGCGCAGGTGGGCGGCCACCCAGAGGGCCTCGCCGACGGCGAAGAGCCCGACCGCGACGATGACGACGTCGATGCCGTCGGCCAGCTGCGGCACGCCGAAGGTGAGCCGGGGCTGCCCGCTGAGCGGGTCGAGCCCGACCAGCCCGATGGTGAGGCCGATGGCCAGCGCCGCGAACCCGCGGATCCGCGAGCTGCCGAGTACGGAGGTCACGGCGACGAACGCCAGCACCATCACCGCGAAGTAGTCCGGAGCGCCGATGTCGACGGCGACCGAGGCGACCAGCGGCGCCAGCAGCACCAGCCCGATCACGCCGAGCAGACCGCCGACGAAGTGCCCGATCGCGGCCGTGGCCAGCGCCTGCGCGCCCCGCCCCGACTTGGCCATCGGATTGCCCTCGAGCGCGGCCATCACCGACGCGCTCTCGCCCGGGGTGTTGAGCAGGATCGACGTCGTGGAGCCGCCGAACATCGCGCCGAAGTAGATGCCGGCGAACATGATGAAGGCGCCGGTCGGGTCGAACGCGTAGGTCACCGGCAGCAGCAGCGCCACCGCCATGGCCGGGCCGATGCCCGGCAGCACGCCGATCGCGGTGCCCAGCAGCACCCCGATCGCGGCGAACAGCAGGTTGGCCGGGGTGAGGGCGGCGCCGAAGCCGCCCATCAGGTGGGTCAGCGAGTCGAGCATCAGCCGAACACCCCCATCAGCGGGCCGCCGGGCAGGTCGACGCCCAGGAGGCCGTCGAAGAGCACCCAGGCCGCCACCGAGACGCCGGCCGCGATGAGGAGGTCGCGCAGGTAGGTGCGCGAGCCCAGGGAGTACGTGGCCCCCCAGAAGAGCACGACGCCCGCGACCGGCCAGCCGAGCAGCGGGATCAGGGCCGCGGTGGCGATCAGGACCCCGGCCAGCATCCCGACGGTGCGCAGGTCCGGGGGCGTGGACAGGTCGACGTCCTCACCGGCCTCGGCCTCGCCGTGGCCGCCGCGCAGGACGTCGACCGTGAGCAGCACGGACAGCAGCAGCAGTGCCCCGCCCAGGACCAGCGCGACGGTTCGTGGGCCGAGCGGGTCGGAGTCGCTGCCCGCACCGCTCTCCAGCAGCGTGTCGACCACCACGAGCACACCGACGACGAACAGCAACAGGCTGACGCCCAGCTCCGAGTGCTCGCCCAGCCGGCCCCGCTTCTCCGGCGCCCGCGCCGGCGTCTCCTCCTGAACGACCGTCATGATGTCAGCCCCAGTTCCCGCAGCACCTCGGCCACGCGCTCGTTCTCGCTCTCCAGGAAGGCCCCGAACTCGGGCCCGGGCTGGTAGGCGTCCGTCCAGCCGTTGCGCTCCAGCGCCTGCGCCCACTCCGGGCTGCGCCGCAGCGCGTCGAACGCCGCCTCCAGGTCGGCCCGCCCCTCGTCGGACAGCCCGGGCGGGGCGACGACCCCGCGCCAGTTCGTGAACTCGACGCCCAGGCCGGCCTGGCGCAGGGTCGGCGCGTCGACGCCGGGGACCGGGTCACCGGCCGTCACGGCCAGCACCCGCAGCTCGCCGGCGTCGATCTGGTCGGCGTACTCGCCGAGCCCGGACACGCCGAACGCGACCTTCCCGCCGAGGACCGCGGCGAGCAGCTCGCCGCCACCGTCGTAGGAGACGTAGTTGACGTCCTTCGGCGGCAGGCCGGCCGCCTTCGCCATCAGCATGGGGGCGAGGTGGTCCGGCCCGCCCGGCGACGAGCCGCCGCCCACCGGGACGCCGCCCGGGTCCGCCTTCCACGCGTCGACCAGCTGCCCGAGCGAGGTGTACGGCGAGTCCTTCGCGACGACGACGATCTCGGTCTCCTGCGTGAGCCGCGCGATCGGCGTGGTGTCGGCCAGGGTGGAGGGCGAGCGGTTGGTGTAGACGCTGCCGACCACGCCGAGGCCCATCGACATGACGAGCCGGTCGTTGCCGCTCTCGTTGACCGTGCGCCCCAGACCGACCGTGCCGCCCGCACCCGGGAGGTTGAACACCTCGACCGAGCCGGTGAGCCCGGCGTCCTCCATGGCCTTGGCCGCCGTGCGGGCCGTGACGTCGTAGCCGCCGCCGGGGGAGTTCGGGACGAGCATGCGCAGGCCACGCAGCTGGGTGCCGTCACCCCCGCCGGTCAGTGCGCCGACGGCGGGCGGCACGAGCAGCACCGCGGCCGCGGCCACCAGCACCGCCAGCGCGGCGGACAGGCCGCGTGTCGGTTTCTCCCGGACGGACATCGCTGTCGATCCCTCCCCGTCGAGTGGACTGTGGCGCTCATCGTGCGGGGCGCGGGTCCGGGCTGTCGCGCTTGTGTCCGCAACGGTGGTTGTGGTCGTTTAGTACATGCGCCGGCCGCGCCTACGCTGACCGCGTGCGCCGACGCCCGCTGGCCCGCCAGTTCCTGGTCTGGCAGCTGCTGGTGGTGGTCATCCTGCTCGCCGCGGTGGCCGCGCTCGCCGTGGTGCAGTCCGACGCGGCGTTCCGCGAGACCCAGGGGCGGCGGATGCTGTCGGTCGCCGAGGACGTCGCGGCCACGCCGGGGATCCGTGCCGGGCTGGTGAACCGGAACGTCGACCTGCTGGCCAGCTTCGCCCGCAGCGCCGAGAACCTCTCCGGCGCCGACCGCATCATGGTGGTCGACGCGAACCGGATCGTCCGCAGCTCGCCGGACCCCGCGGAGCTGGGCACGCCGTTCGCCGTGGGCGGGTCCACCGCGTTCGCGGGCCGGGCCTGGACGGGCGCGGCCGACCGGACGGTGGTGGCCGAGGTCCCGGTCATCGGCGACGGCGGGCAGGTGGTGGGCGTGGTGGCGGCCGGCATCCGCGCACCGACGCTCCTGGAGGCGCTGGCCCCGGCCCGCGGGGAGGTCGCGGCCCTGCTCGGGCTCGCGCTGGCCCTCGGCCTCGCCGGGTCGCTGCTGCTGGCCCGTCGGGTCCGCCGGCAGACCCTCGGGCTGGAGCCCGCCGAGATCGTCGAGCTGGTGCAGCGCCGCGAGGCCATGCTGCTCGGGGTGAAGGAGGGCGTGGTCGGGCTGGACCCCGAGGGCGGGGTCACGCTCCTCAACCCGGCCGCGCGCGAGCTGCTCGGGCTGCCCACGGCGCAGGTCGGCGATGCCGTCGACGCGCTGGGCCTCGACCCCCGCCTCGCCGACGTCCTCACCGGGCGCGCCGCGGGGGAGGACCAGCTGGTGCTGCACGGCGGGCGGGTCCTGGTGCTGAACCGCATGCCGGTGCACGTCGACGGCCGCGGGGTCGGCGCCGTCGTGACGCTGCGGGACCGCACGGAGCTGACCGCCCTGCAGGACCGGCTGGACGCCTCGCGCACGCTCACCGACACCCTGCGGGCGCAGGCGCACGAGTTCACCAACCGGCTGCACACGATCGCCGGGCTGACCGAGCTGGGCGAGCACGACGAGGTGCGCCGGTTCGTCAGCGGCATCGTGGCGGCGGCGGAGGGCTGGCGGCGCGAGGTCGTGTCGCGGGTGGGGGAGCCGGCCGCGGCGGCGCTGCTGGTCGCGAAGGCGAGCCTGGCGACCGAGCGGGGCGTGCGCCTGCGGCTCGCCGCGGACACCGACCTGCACCCCGCCGAGCCGGACCCCGGGCTCGGCGCGGACCTCGTCACCGTGCTGGGCAACCTGGTCGACAACGCGCTCGAGGCCGTCGGCCCCGCGGGCGGGTGGGTCGAGATCGGGCTGACCGAGCGGGAGGGCGCGGTGCACGTGCGGGTCCGGGACTCCGGTCCGGGGGTGGCGTCGGACCTGGCCGAGGAGGTGTTCCGGCACGGGTTCACCACCAAGGCGGCGGAGTCCGGGGCCGGCGGGCGCGGCCTGGGGCTCGCGATCGTGCGGGAGGTGTGCCTGCGCCGCGGCGGCCGGGTGGCCGTCGAGGGCGGTGGGGCCGGCCCGGAGGTCCGGGGCGCGACCTTCGTCGCCGTCCTGCCCCTGCTCCCGGAGCCGGCGGAGGTGGGCACGTGAGGGTGCTGGTCGTCGACGACGACTTCATGGTGGCCAAGGTGCACGGCGGTTACGTGGCGCGGATCCCGGGCTGCGAGGTCGTGGGCGTCGCGCACCGTGGCGCCGAGGCGCTGGACCTGGCCGCGCGGCTGCGCCCCGACCTCGTGCTGCTCGACGTCTACCTGCCGGACATGTCGGGGATCGACGTCCTGGGGAAGCTGCGCACCGGTGCCCCCGACGACCCGTCCGTCCTGGTGATCACGGCCGCGGACGACAGCGCCACCGTGGCCGCCGCCCTGCACGGCGGCGCGCTGCACTACCTCGTCAAGCCGTTCGACTCGCGCGCGCTGCAGGAGCAGGTGGAGCGGGCGGCGCGGATCCGCGGCCGGCTGGCGAGCCTGGACCGGGCCGGGCAGGCCGACATCGACCGGCTCTTCGGCGACGACCGCCCGGGCGGCGGCACCGGCACCGCGGCGCGGCTGCCGAAAGGACTCACCGCGCCGACCGCGCAGCTGGTGGAGCGGGTGCTGCGCGCGCACTCGGGCGACCTCTCGGCCAGCGAGTGCGCGGAGCGGACGGAGCTGTCGCGGGTGAGCGCGCGCCGGTACCTCGAACACTTCGTGGAGACCGGCGCGGTGACCGTCCGGCTGCGGTACGGCGGGACCGGGCGTCCGGAGCGGCGGTACAGCTGGGCGCGCCGGGAGGCCTGACCCGCCGGGCTACAGCGGCGCGTACTCGCGGGTGTGCGCGAGGATCGCCGCCGCCACGGGCTCGACGACGGTCGGGTTGAGCGCGTGCCCCATGCCCTGCACCCGGACCAGCCGCCCGGCGCCGAGCGCGCGGGCGAGGTGCCCGGCGTGCGGGGGCGGGTTCACCGGGTCCTCGGGGGCCTCGATCACCAGTGTCGGCACGCTGACGCCGGGGAGCTCCGCCCCGCGGTCCAGCCCGTCCGTGTCCGCGACGGCGTGCGCGGCCGGGTTGTCCACCCGCCCGGAGTGCGCGACCACGCGCTCCTCCAGCGCGCGGAACCCCTCGGCGTCGAACGGGGTGCCGGTGCCGTTGAGCAGCCGCCAGTGCTCGACCCGCCAGGCCAGCTCGCCCTCGAGGTCCCGGTCGTCCGTGAACTCGCCCCACAGCCGCAGCAGCGCCGGGTCGGGGCCGGGCAGCTCGGGGTCGCCGTACGCGCCGAGCGCGGCGGTGCACAGGACCGTCGCGGTGAGCAGCCGTTCGGGGTGGTCGAGCAGCAGCAGCTGCACCAGGGTGCCGCCCATCGACATCCCGACGACGTGCGCCCGCTCGACCCCGAACGCGTCGAGCACCGCGAGGGCGTCGCCGGCGAGGTCCCGGACCGCGTAGGGGGCCGAGTCGAACGCGTGCGTGGAACGGCCGGTGTCGCGATGGTCGTAGCGGAGCACGCGGTGCCGCTCGGCGAGGCGGTCGAGCAGCGTGTCCGGCCATGCCAGCCCCGACGCGTTCGCCCCCATCACCAGCAGCAGCGGCTCGGCGTCCGGGGCCGGTCCCGGGATCTCCTCGGCCCACACCTGCACGCCGGGAGCGACGTCGACCATCAGTTCCACGCCCCGCACCCTAGAGAACGCGAACACCCGGCCCGGCGGGAGGCCGGACCGGGTGCGGGGAACCGCGGGCGTCAGGACGCCCGGCGGCTCACTTGAGCGCGTCGAGCAGCGCCTGGCGCTGACGCTCGCCGAGGCCGGCGGCGCGGCGGGACGCGTCGATCCCGGTGCGCTCGAGCAGCGCCGAGACCTTGGCGGGGCCGTAGCCGGGGAGGCTCTTGAGCAGGTCCGCGACCTTGGTCTTGCCGACGATCTGGTCGGACTTGGCCCGGTCGAGCACGGCGGGGATGGTCTCCTCGCCCTTCGCGATCTTGTCCCGGAGCTCCTTGCGCGCCGTACGAGCCGCGGCGGCCTTCTTGAGCGCCTCCTGGCGCTGTTCGGGGGTCAGTGCGGGCAGTGCCATGGTGAGTGCTCCTCTCCTGTCGCCATCGACCACCCGCTCGGGGGTGCGTCGGTGGTCGTTCCTGGTACAGCGTGGCCCATAGCGTGGCAGAACGCCGACGGCGCCACGCGGGAACCCCCAGTTCAGAGGCCCGAAAACCGTGAAAACGGTGTCTTGGAACCACGAACGGCCGGTTCCGGACGCCGGACGGTCAGCTCGCGGCGAGCTGTCGGCGCAGCCGGACGTCGTCCCAGAGCGTCCGTACGGAGGCGATCCGACCCTGCCGGACGGCCACCACGGACACCGCCAGAACGCGTACGGAGCGGCCGGTGGGCGGCACCCCGGGCAGCAACCAGGGCAGCTCGCGGTCGTGCGTGAAGGTCCACCGCAGCTCGTCGACGAGCCCGCGGGTGTCGACCGTGCGCGAGACCCGCCGCCGCACGAGGTCCGCCGGCAGGTGCGGGGTGACCGTCTCGGCGAGGTGCCGCTCGATCTCCGCCCGGTCGTTGCCCCCGGTCATCGCGGGCATGTCGACGAGCACGGCCTCCGGGGCGAGCAGGGCCGCGGCGGCCGCCGCGTCGCCCCGCTCGTACACGGCCGACCAGAAGTCGTCCCAGACGCGCTCGGCCTCGCGCATCAGGACCTGCATGGCCGGGGTCACGGTCCGACGTTAGGTCGCCGGCCCGGCGATCTCCAACCTTCCCGGGCGACCTAGGCGGCTTCGTGGTGGTGCCTGGCGACGGCGTGCGCGCCGGTGACGGTGATCAGCCGGTGCCCGCGGTTGCGCGCGTAGCGCAGCGAGCGGACCCAGTTGTAGAGCGTGCCCAACCGGTTGCCCCAGCCGATCAGGAACATGACGTGCACGTAGCACCAGAGCAGGTAGGCGAGGTAGCCGGTGATCTTGAAACCGCGCACGTCGGCGACCGCCTGGCGCGCGCCGATCGTGGCCATGCTGCCCTTGTCGAAGTACCGGAACGGGGCGGGGGTCGTGGTGTCGCCCTTGGCCCGGTTCGCGATGAGCTTGCCCACGTAGGTGCCCTGCTGCATCGCCACCTGCGCCACGCCCGGCAGCCGGTCCACGGTGGTGACCATGTCGCCGATGGCGTAGACGCCCTCGGCGCCGGGCAGGCTGCAGTCCGGGTCGACGGCGAGCCGCCCGGCCCGGTCCGTCTCGGTGCCCGTGGCCGTGGCCAGCATCGCGGCGAGCGGCGAGGCCTGGACGCCCGCGGCCCAGATCTTCGTGCGGGCGGAGATGGTGTCGACGCCCTGCGGGCCCTTCACCGTGATCGAGTCGTCGTCCATGTCGGTGGCCGCGGTGTTGAGCCGGATCTCGACGCCCATCTTCTCCAGGCGGCGGTGCGTGTACTTCTGCAGCTTCGGCGCGAAGGGCGGCAGGACCGAGGGCGCGGCGTCGAGCAGGATGATCTTCGCCGAGCGGGTGTCGATCGAGCGGTACTCCTTCGGCAGCACGTAGCGGGCGAGCTCCGCGAGCTGCCCGGTGATCTCGACACCGGTCGGGCCCGCGCCCACCACGACGAAGGTCAGGTACCCGTCCCGTTCCTTCTCGTCCGTCGCGATCTCGGCCAGCTCGTAGGCGCCGAGGATCTGGCTGCGCAGCGCCCGCGCGTCCTCGATGCTCTTCATGCCGGGCGCGAAGTGGCTCCACTCGTCGTGCCCGAAGTAGGCGTGCGTCGCGCCGCCCGCGACCACCAGGTAGTCGTAGGGCAGGTCGAGGTGCTGGTCGTTCGGTGCGAGCGCGCGCACGACCTTCTTGCCGAGGTCGATGTCGTAGACCTCGGCGAGCAGGGTGCGGGTGTGGGCCTGCTTCCTCACCACCCGCCGCAGCGCCGGCGCGATCAGGCCGGGCGACAGGATGCCGGTGGCCACCTGGTACAGCAGCGGCTGGAACAGGTGGTGGTTGGTCCGGTCGACGAGCGTCACGTCGACGTCGGCGTGGGCCAGCGCCTTGGCGACGCGCACCCCGCCGAACCCGCCGCCGACGACGACGACCTTCGTGCGGCCCTCGCGGGCGGGGATGTCCCCAGTGCTGCTCACGTCCGTCTGCCCCTCCGGTGTTCCGGTGCCCGGGCCGGCCCCGCCGGTGCCCGGTTCGTACCGGTGTCTGGTGTACCGCAGCCCGGGCGTCGTCGCAGGACCGCGCGAGCGAAGCGTAATGGGCGTGCCGCGGGGGCGGCGCGCCCGGCGGGGGTCGCCGGGCTCAGTTGCCCCCGGTGCCGCTCTCCGTACCGCCCTGCGCCCCGCTCCCGTCACCCGGCGCCGGCGCGGCCGCGGCGGCGCACGAGGCGGCGAGGGAGGTCGGGGCCGCGGTGCCCGCCGCGGTCTCGTCCGACCCCGACGTCCCCGGCGTCGCCGGGGTGCTCGGCGCGGCCGACGTCGTGGGCGGGGCGGCCGCCGCGGGCGGCGGGTTGATCGCGTCCTGCACGACCTGGTGCATGTACTCGACGTCCGGGCGCGAGGTGTCGAACCGGCCGTCGGCCTCGTTCGGGTCCGGCAGGCTCGGGTCGAACGAGATGCTCTGCAGGTGGAAGCCCTCGCCGGCCAGCGAGACCAACGCCGGGAGCACCGCCTGCGGGATGTTCGTGTCGACGTTGTCCTTGGTCGCCTGGGCCACCTGCTGGAAGTTGGCCAGCAGGTCCGTCGGGCTCTTCTGGTCGAGCACGGCCTGGATGAGGCAGCGCTGGCGGCTCATCCGCTGGTAGTCGTTGCTGTCGCGGCGGGAGCGCGCGAACCAGAGCGCCTCCTCGCCGTTCAGGTTCTGCACGCCGGGCTGGATGTACCCGTCGGGCTTGACGTGCCGGCCGTCGGCCGTGACGCCGTTGATCGGCAGGGGCACCGGCCCCACGTCGACCGTCACGCCGCCCAGCGCGTCGATCATCGTCGAGAAGCCCGCCATGTTGACCTCGAGGAAGTAGTCGATCGGCAGGCCCGTCATGTACGAGATCGACGACTGCAGGAGGTTCAGCCCGATGTCGTTCGTCGGGCCGGGCGGCGCCACGGACGGGTTCTCGTGCGCGTAGGCGTACACGGCGTTGAGCAGGTAGTTGCCGGACAGCGGGTCCGCCGGGTCGTGGAAGCCCCGCGGGAACTTCGCCGCCATGGGCGAGCCCGGGGGGAACTCGGCGCGCTGGATGTTGCGCGGCAGCCCGAAGATCGTGGTGCGGCCGGTCTTCGTGTCGATGCTGGCCAGCATCATCGTGTCGGTGCGGGTACCGGTGCGGTCCGGGCCCGCGTCGCTGCCCAGCAGCAGCACGTTGAGCCGCGGCTTGTTGATCGCCTCCGCGGCGGCGGTACCGCCGGCCCCGCCGCTGAACAGGTCGTTGAGCAGGGAGCGCTGCGAGTTCGCCAGATCGGCCGCGTAGCCGAACGGCAGAGCGACGGCCATGCACAGCACGGCCGCGACGACGGCGCCCAGGACCTTCCGCCCCGCGCCCATGTTGCGCGGGCGGGCCAGGGCGTACGTCCGGGCGATCTGGGCGATCCAGCCGAGCGCGGCCACCAGCGCGACGACCGCTCCGGTGGCGAGGACCGTCGTCGACACCGCGTTCTCGAGCAGCGCCCGCCGGCTCATCGTCAGGACCGCGACCACACCGGCCGCCACGACCAGCAGGAACAGGCCGAGGATCAGGCCGCCGGTGCGGCGGCGGCGCAGCAGCAGGTGCCCCGTGCCGGGGACCAGCGTCGACGCGGCCGTGGTCGCCAGTGCCCCCCGCAGGGTCCGGCGGGCGGTGCCCTTCCGGGCCCTGTCGCGTCCGGTGCCGGTGACCGCCTCCCCGGCCTCGGCGCGCCGGCGGGCGATGCGGTCGGCCGCGGCCTCGTTCGCCGGGACGCGGCGCGGGACGCGGGTCTCGGCCGGGTCCTGCAGGCCGGTCGTCCGGGCGGGCGACCCGTCCGCGGACCGGGCGACGCGGGTGGGGGCACCGGCGCGGTCGGCAGGGGCGCGGTCGGCAGGGGCGCGGTCGGCGCCGGGTCGCGTGGCCGCGGTGCCGGTGGTGCTCGTGGTGCCGGTGGTGCGGCTGGCGCCGCTGGTGCCGCCCACTCCGCCGGCGGGGCCGCCACCCGGCGGGAGCGTGCCGGGCCGGCGGCCGGCCTGGCCGGCCGGGCGCCCGTCGGGGCCGGGTGCGGCGCGGGTGCGATGCGTTGCGGCACCCTCGGGGCGGCGCGTGCCGGGGCGGCGGTCGCCGGACCGACCGGGCTCGTTCGGCTGCCCGGGCCGGTCGGCGCCACCGGGCTGGCCGGGCTGATCGGGCCGGCCGGGCCGTGCGGGCCCGTCGGCGGGTCCGGGCCGTCCCGGGCTCCCCTGTCGAGGGCCGGGGTCCGACGGCGAGCGGCGGTTCTGGTCGGGGAGGCGGCCGGGCGGGCCGGGCCGCGCCGAGGGTGCACCCGGGCCGCTGCGCCCGGACGCGCTGGCACTGCGGTCGGGGCGCCGGGCGTCCCCGGGGCGGGCGCCGTCGGGTCGGCCGGGAGCGCCGGGACCGGGTGGGC
>NZ_JAJSOK010000094.1 GCF_021283305.1 Pseudonocardia kujensis | reverse complement strand
CCACGTGTTACTCACCCGTTCGCCGCTCGTGTACCCCGAAGGGCCTTACCGCTCGACTTGCATGTGTTAAGCACGCCGCCAGCGTTCGTCCTGAGCCAGGATCAAACTCTCCAACAAAAACTGGCTCCAACTACAGGCTCGCCCCCGACGGGGTCGGAAAAACGAGCCCAAAAAAGAACTGGCACAAACCACCAGTCCCGACATTCTCGCTCGACACACTGTTGAGTTCTCAAAAGACACCCGCACACCACCAGGAACCCTCGCGGGAACCATCCGGGGCGTTGTCGCTTCTGTCGAGAGCCTACCAGATCCATCCGGATCGGAGGCAACTCTCATATGTTACGTCGTCCGTACCGCCGAGGCAAGCCCTAACTTCCGTCCGACGCGCCCCTGCCACGCTACCCGAAGGTATCGCTTCCGCGGAGGCTGCCCCCTACCGGCGAGCTCGACCCGGCCCGGAGAACCGGCCCGATCCGTCTTTCCGCTCGCCGCGGCGACGAAGAGAAAGTTACACCAGGGCTACCGGGGGTGGTCAAATCGGCCCCCCGGTTTACCCTCTGACCTGCGGAAACGTCCGAGCGGCCCGAATCTGGGCCCGGTGCGGTGCGCGACGAACGGTCAGTCCGCCGGAGTGCCGCCCCGTCGCCCCTCACCTGCACCGATACCCGACGCACTCGCCGACTCGCGCTCGTCGGACGGCCCTTCCGGACGTCGTTCGTCGCGCGAGGCCTCGCCCCCACGGTCGGCAGAAATTTCTTCGGACGCGCCCGACGGCCCCCCACCGCGGGCCAAGCGGCGCAACATCTCGTTGTAGGACTTGAGCTCCGCATCTCCGTCCGCGTCGGCGCGGCGATCATCGCGCCGCGCCGACCGCTCATCGTGGCGAGACCACTGGATGAGCAACGCGATGATCACCAGCAGCAGCGGGAACTCCCCCGAGGCCCAGGCGAGCCCGCCCCCGAGCTTCTGGTCCACGAGGGGGTCGGTGACCCACGGCAGGGCCAGCGAGCGGTAGAACGGCTCGCCGATCACGGTGTCCGCGCCCATCAACGCCACGCCGAAGAACGCGTGGAAGGGCACCGAGAGGAACACGACCGCGAGCCGGACGACGGGCGGCAGGCGTCGTGGCGAGGGGTCGACCCCGATCACCGGCCAGAAGAAGATCAGGCCGGCCAGCAGGAAGTGCAGGTTCATGGCGACGTGCGCCCAGTGCTCGCTGAGCGCCCACCCGAAGAGGTCCGAGAAGTAGAGCGCGTAGTAGGAGCCGACGAACACCGGCAGCGAGAACAACGGGTGCGTCACGAACCGCGCCACCGGCGAGTGCACGGCGGCGAGCAGCCACTCCCGCGGTCCCGGCGGGTTTCCCCGACCCGCGACCGGGAGTGCCCGCAACATCAGCGTCACCGGCGCCCCCAGCACGAGCAGGATCGGGGTGAGCATCGTGAGCATCATGTGCATGCCCATGTGCACGCTGAACATCGCCGGCGCGTACTTCCCGATTCCCGAGCTCGTCGCGATCAGGAGCACCGCACAGCCGCAGAGCCACGCCGCCGTTCGCCCGGGCTTCCACGCGTCGCCCCGGAGACGGAGGCGTCGGACACCCAGCAGGTAGAGGACGGCCATCAGCACCGCGGCCGTGCCGAAGATCAGGTCGAAGCGCCAGTCGAAGGCGAGGCGCACCAGGGTGGGCGGACCGTCGAGGTCGTAGCCGAGCACCACCTCGGTCCGCGAGGGTGGGGCGGCGTCCGAGGCGGGCGGTGCGCTGCGGCCCAACGCCACGGCGAGCCCGACCGTGGCCAGCATCAACAGCACCTCGACCCCACCGAGCCGCAGGAGCGCGCCGCGTTCCCCGCGCCCCGCCGCGTCGACGGTGTGTCTGCGGTGCAGGAGACCCAGCCCACCCAGCGCGAGCAGCGCCAGGGTCTTCCCCAGCAGCAGTGCCCCGTAGGTCGAGCCGATCAGGTCGGTCGGCGACACCCGGACGAGGGCGTTGAGTACCCCGGTGACCGCGAGCACCACCCAGCACCAGAACGCGACCCGCGAGAACCGGCGCACCGCGACGCCGAGCGTCACGCTGTCGTCGTCCGCCCGGGCCGCCGCGAGGGACAGCACCGCCACGAGTCCACCGACCCAGAGCGAGGCGGCCAGGACGTGCAGCACGAGGCTGTTCGTCGCGACGTCGTGCGACCCGCCCGCCGCGGAGTGCCCGGTGAGGGCGACCGGCAGCGGGCCGAGCAGGGCGAGGCCGAAGGCCACCACCGTCCATCCCCAGGAGAGGACCAGGCGGCAGGCGACCAGCAGCAGCAGGGCGACGATCGCGGTCAGCAACCACGACATCGCGTCCGAGAGCTTGGGGATCACCGAGACGAGGAGCTCGGGATCGAGCACGTCGACCACCGGTCTGCCCAGGGCGTCCGCCGCGCTGAGCGGGACGAGCAACAAGGCCGAGACGGCCCACCCGGCGGCGGCGTAGGAGGCCGCCCGCACCCCGCGGTACCCCGCGACGTCCAGGTAGCCGCTCCGTTGTGGCGCCACGAAGAACGCCGCGAGGAGCAGGAACCCGATCGCGAGCACGGCGCACACCTCGGCGGCCGCGCGGACCGCCGGGAGGCCGATCGTGGTCAGTGTGCCCGGATCGGGCAGCCCGAGGTTCTCGACGGGCCGTGATCCGGTGAGGGCCGTGAGGCCTGCCGCGACGAGGATCGCCACGGCGATGCCGAGCCCCACCAGGCCGCCGACGCCCGAGGGTGGCCGGCGGGCCGACGTCGTCGGGGTGGGGTCGGCGGTCGTCTGCGCCATGCGACCAGGCTATGCCCGCACCGCGACGGTTTCCGTCGTACCCCGCTGCCAGACTCCCCCGCGTGACGCACATCCCGGGACTGGCCGCGTGGGTCGGCGCTGCCGTGCCCACCACGGAGCACACGGTGTCGATCACCCCGTGCACGCCGGCCACCGTCACGGTCACAGGGGCACGGGCCTCCCCCGAGGCCCTCCCTCTCGAGGACGACGTGGCCGACTGCGTGGTGCTCGACCGGGTCCTGCCCGCGCTCGAGCGGCCCGACGCGCTGCTGGCGGAGGTCCGCCGGGTCCTGCGGCCGGCGGGCAGCATGGTCGCGGTCGTGCCGGCACCGGGCCGCTCGCTCGGCGCGCTGCGGCGCGGTGTGCGACGAGGGTTGCTCGGCAAGGGCTGGGCGTGCCCGGCCGCCGTCGATCACCCGGGGTGGCTGCTCGCCGCCGCGGACTTCGCCGTCCTCGGGGACGTGCGCGCGACGTTCGAGGCGCCGGCCGAGGTCGAATCTCTCGTGTCCTGCGGTGCATGGCCGGAGCCGGACGCGTCGCGTCGGGAGGCCGTGGAGCGCCGCGTCGCGCGGCTCGCGGCCGCCGGACGCACCGTGCCCGTCGGGTTCCGACGGCTGGTGGGGCGCCGTTAGCGCAGGTCCGCGGCCGCTCCGACGAGCCTGACCCCCTGCGCCCGTACCTCAGCCGCGTCGACGACGTCGGCCACGATGCACGTGATGTTGTCCGGCCCGCCACCCTCGTTGGCCAGCGTGATCAGCTGCTCGACGACGACCTCGGGGCCGGTCGGCGCCGCCATCAGGTCCTCGATCGCCTTGTCCGGCAGCACCGCCGTCGCCCCGTCCGAACAGAGGAGGTACCGGTCCCCCGGCTCGGGCTCGAGGAACTCGAGGTCCGCCTCGACCGGGTGCTCGGTGCTCAGCGCGCGCATGAGGACGGAGCGGCGCGGATGGACGAGCGCCTCCTCGGGCGTGATCTGTCCCTCGTCGACCAGCTGCTGGACCATCGTGTGGTCGTGCGTCAGCTGGCGCAGCTCCCCGGCGCGGCAGCGGTAGATCCGCGAGTCCCCGACGTGGGCCAGGCCGAGGCGGGACCCGTCGAACAGCAGGGCGACGACCGTCGTCCCCATCCCCTGCGTCTCCGGCTCCTTGCGGGCGTGCTCGGCCAGCCGCTCCGACGCCTCGTCGACGGCGCGGGCGAGCTCGCCGAGCACGTCCACCTCCGAGAGGTCCTGGGGCAGACGCTCGTCCAGCTCCACCATCGCCGCCACCGTGAGCGCACTCGCGAGCTCGCCGTGCGCGTGGCCGCCCATGCCGTCGGCGACGACCAGCAGGCGGTCCCCGGCCGCGCCGGAGTCCTCGTTCGCGGTGCGCCGGCGGCCGACGTCCGAGCCGATCGCGGAGCGCAGTCCCAGTGCCATGTGCCCAGTATGGATCTCGCACCGTGGGAGCGTGAGGGCGGACACCGCGAAACGGACGGGTGACGTCGGGGAACGGGCCGTTCTCGGCCCCACATCGCACGGTCGGGCGGCGCCGGGAGCCCTCACGACAGGGAGCCGTTACCCTCGTCGGCGGTGACCCCCGGGTCCCACGCCCTCGTAGCTCAGCTGGACAGAGCAAGAGCCTTCTAATCTCTGGGTCGCAGGTTCGAATCCTGCCGGGGGCACCAGGTCAGAGGAGATGCACCTCTGGCCGAGAACGACAAGTGGGGCGAGTGGTGGGGCGCGTATCGCTACCGTCGCCCCGTGGCAGCTGCTCGGAGGCCCCGCCGTCGGCGCGGTGAGATCGAGCGACTCAGCAACGGCTCCCACCGCGTGCGGGTCCATGTAGCGATGTGCTCGAGGTGGAGGACACCACGCGCGACGGCTACGAGCGCATGGCCCGCCTCTCCATCCGCCCACTGCTCGGCAAGATCCAGATCAGCCGGATCGACGGCGAGGTCCTCGACAGCTCCGCCGCTGCCGGACCCGCTGCACACGGCGCCGCCGCCAGATCGACCACCGAGTCTCCGGCAAACACGACTGCGATCACCGCTGCATCCCGCACACCGGCAAGCCGCTCGCGCCTCCTACCTCCGCCAGATGCACGTGCTCCTCGACGGCACCTTCGCCCGCGCCGTGAAGTGGCGCCGGATGGGCGTCAATCCCGTCTCCCAGGCCGAGGCACCCTCACAGCCGGCGCCGGACCCACAGCCCCCAACGCCAGAGCAGCCCGCGCGCATCGTCGGGGAAGCGTTCAAGGACCCGGACTGGGGCATGCTCGTCTGTGGCCGTGCCGCCGCCGCTT
Organism: Pseudonocardia kujensis; assembly: GCF_021283305.1. Classification (GTDB taxonomy): domain Bacteria; phylum Actinomycetota; class Actinomycetes; order Mycobacteriales; family Pseudonocardiaceae; genus Pseudonocardia; species Pseudonocardia kujensis. Next base: position 19,510 of record NZ_JAJSOK010000094.1, on the reverse strand, counting down.
GGGGGCCCGTCGCGAGCTGACGACCTACCGGACCCGGATGATGAACCGGCTCCGTGCCTCGCTCCTCAGCGGAGACGATTCGGACCGAGCCCTCGCACGGGGCCCAATGAGCCCACCGCGGCCGGCCACGATCTCCCGCCGCCGCGGAGGCCGGGGCGAGTCCCGCGAGCAGGCGGCGCACCCCGCCGAGGCACGTCGTCTGGCGCTCGTGATCCGCGACGCCGGCGTCGAGCTCAAGGGCAGCTTCCGGTCTCTGCCTGCTCGGCGTCCGCCGGGCTGGCCTACTTCCTCGCACCAAGCGGCAGAACCGCCGGTTAGATAACGGCACCCCGCCCCGGCGCTGCGTCGCCGCGGACAACTGCCGCGAATTGCCTCTCACCCGGAGAGGCTCACGTCTTACGGTCAAGGCCGGCCGTAAGGCCTGCCGCCGGGTACCTCAACCCGCGCACGGTCGAGCGTGCGCGCAGCTCGCGGGCGGCGGGCGAGAGCCCACTCGCGTGTCTCGGCAGACGGATGTGCAGCGCTGCCGGCCTGCTGGTGAAACGCAGGGGCGGGGCGATCTGCAGCGCCTCCCCGTCGATACCGGCGTTGATCAGAGCGTCGGAGGTCACCTCGAAGGTCGACGGTGTCCAGGCGACGTACCCGGGGAAGTGCTCCGGGCGACCGGCCGCGACGGCGGCGAGGAACGTCTTGTCGGCGGGATCGTCGGGCAGTTCGAGGGCGATCACTCCGAGGTGACCGCTGTCGAGACGGGGTCGGCTGAGGAAGGTGCCGATCGTGCGTCCGTAGGGGTTGTTGGAGACCTGGACGACGTGTGCGCCGGTGTGCTGCTCCCCCGCCGGGCCGGTGAAGCGCAGGTCGAAGGGTGGCCTTCCCGGCCCCAGGAGGCCGGGAAGGGTGTTCAGGGTGGTCTCGAGCTTGGCGTCGCGGTACTCCGGCAGGCGGACGATCTCGGCGTACAGGCCGAGGGAGACGTTGTTGACGAACGGCTTCCCGTTCACGTCCCCGAGATCGATCGGGTGTTCCACCGCGGCGCCGAACGCGTCGAGCGCGCCGACCACGTCGTCGCGGTCGAGGCCCAGATCCATCGCCAGGTGGTTCCGCGTGCCGGCCGGGACGACCACCATCGCCAGGCCGTGCCGGGCGGCCACGTCCGCGAGCAGCGCCTGGGAGCCGTCGCCGCCGGCCATGCCGAGCACGTCGGCCCCACCGGCCACCGCGGCCTCGGCCAACGCGACCAGGTCCTGGCCTGGTTCGAGCACGACCGGCTCGATGCCGCGGGCCCGGCACTCTCGCTGCAGGCCGAAGCGCTCCGCCTTCCCGGCGCCGCTGCGTGGGTTCATCAGCAGGACGGGGCGGTCGGCGGCCGGGACGGGCCGGCCCGCCGGGGGCTGCGCGCGGCGAAGGGCGCGGACGCCGACGACTGCGCCCGTGCCCAGGACGAGGGTGAGGCCGCCGAGGACCAGCCGAGCTTTCCGGTGGCTCCGGGCCGGTCTCGCCGCGGTCACCGCGACGGCTCCGGCCGGGCGGCGTCCCCGCGCCAGGGTCCCGGCGCTTCTGCTCCGTCCCTGGGTCGCTCCCAGAGCATCGTCATGTCGTTCCGCCTCCCTGTGCCGGGCTTCACCTCTGGCCGCCGGCCGCCGCTGGCCGCGGTCGAGGTCGGCTCCGGGCCGCCGGCGAAGTCTCGCCGGGTCAGGCCTCGTCGAGTCGCGGGAGCACCACTTCGCGGACGACGAGTTGTATGCCGGCCGCGACGGGGATGGCGACCAGTGCCCCGACGATGCCGAGCAGGGCTCCGCCGAGCAGCACCGCGACGAGGGTCGCCACCGGAGACATCCGCACGGCCCGGCTGAAGACCTTCGGGGACAGGACGTAGTCCTCGAAGAGCCGGTAGACGACGAAGTAGCCGGCGGTGGCCACGGCCACCGGCCAGGAGACGGTCCACGCACCCAGGCACACGACGACTCCGGCGAGGGTCGAGCCGATGGTGGGGATCAGGTCCAGGAAGCCGACCAGCGCGGCCAACAACAGGGCATAGGGCACGTGGAAGATCAGCAACCAGATGTAGGTCAGGACCGTCGCCACGAGCGAGGTCAGCAGGTTGCCCAGGACGTACCCACTGACCCTCGTGGCGATCTCGTCCCCCAACTGGGCGACGCGAGCCCGTCGTGATCTCGGGATCAGCTGATGGAACGCGCTGCGGATCTTGGGCAGCGAGCCGAGGAAGTACACCGTCAGCACCACGACCACGCCGGTCGAGACCACGGCGTCGACCACCACGGCTCCGGCGCCGAACACCCCGCTCACGAGACCGCTGCCGCCGCCGGCGAGCGCCTGCTCCACGCTCTGCTGCAGGTGGAACCGCTCGTTCAGGCCGCCGAGGAAGGAGCTGCGATCGTTCAACATCCTCACGTAGAGGGGGACGGCGGCCCTGAACGCCGCGACCTGTGCGATCAGCGGCGGGATCGCCGCCGCGATCAACCCGCCGACGAGGGCGGCGATGCCCGCACACACCGCCGCGACGGCGGCCCAGCGCGCCAGCCCGCGGCGGACCAGCGAGGCCACCGCCGGTTCGAGCCCCACGGCGAAGAACAACGCCAGTCCGATCAGCACCAGCATGTTCCGGGCCGTGAAGACAAGCGCGGCCAGTCCGGCGGTGAGCCCCACGCCTGCCGCGCCGACCATGCCGATCCGGAAGGGCGACCGGGAAGTCCTTGTCACGGCCGACGGCGTCGTGGTCCGTGCGGTCTCGGACGCATCCGAAGGCGCTTCCAGCGGCGCTAGCGCCGCCGGGGAGGCCATCTGGTCACCCGCCAGGTGTTCATCGACGTTCATCGCTGCGTCCTGCCGCGATGCCGTGCTGGCTCAGCGTGACGGGTGCGGTGGTTCGACGCTGCATGGCCGAGACGCCCGCGACGCCACCGCGCGGGCTCCACGTCACGTCCAGGTTGTGCCCGGCGCGCCTTCCGCAGGCCACCTCGCAGTAAGCGTGCCCGGAAACCCTCGGCGCACTCATGGGCTCACGGTGGCCCCGCCCCTGCTCGCCCGACCAAGGCCGAAGGGCCCGGCGTCCGCGGGCCGGTTCGCCCCGGTCTGCTGCACCAGGCACCGCCTGCCGCAGGCGGTCGCGGTTCCTGTCGGAGCGGGCGTCCGAGGGCGACCAGAGCCTCGACGAGCTCACCGCGACCCGAGGAGCGACCGTGCTGGGCTTCTGCTCCGGCGGCACGCTGCAGTCGATGGCGCTCGCCGCCCTGCAGCACCGCGGCGAGCTGGCCGACAAGGTGGCCGGGTTCGCCCTGGCGGTGTGCGTACTCGATCAGGCGCGGGCCGGGGTCACGGGCGCGTTCCTCGACGCGGACACCGCTGAGGCTGCGACCGCGGTGTCTGCGAGGCGGGGGAACGCCGAAACCACCCGCATGACCGCCGCCCTGCACCGCGACCTCCTCGACCTCGGCCTGCGCAACGCGCTGGTGCAGCCCGGGGAGGCGCACATGCTCGGCGCACCGGTCGACCTGTCGGCGATCACGATCGACGGCTACGTCGTCGGCGGGGTCGCCGACCACATCTCCCCGTGGCAGGCCTGCTACCGCAGCACCCAGCTGTTCGGCGGCCGCATGCGCTTCGTGCTGTCCACCAGCGGTCACATCGCCGCCATGGTCAACCCGCCCACCAATCCGAAGGCGTCGTATCAGGTCTCTGCCGATCTCCACGCCGAGCCGACCGCCTGGCAGGAGGCAACGCCATCCACCCAGGGATCCTGGTGGCCCGACTATCTCGCCTGGCTGTCCGAGCGCAGCGGGCCGGACCGGGACGCACCCGACGCGCTCGGCGGGGCAGGGCTGACGCCACTGGACCCGGCTCCTGGGGTCTACGTCCTCGACCGATGAACGCCGACGAAGCCCGGGCCACCCGCCTGGTCGACGGGCAGCTGCTCCGCATCCACATCCGACCGGGAGCCCCCGCCCGCACACCGCTGCTGCTCGTCAACGGCATCGGCGCGGGCCTCGAAGCCCTCGACCCGCTGGTCGACGCGCTCGACCCGCACCGCCCGGTGATCCGCTTCGAACCCCGGGCGCCGGCGGTTCACCCGTCCCGTCCCGGCCCTACCGCCTGCCCGGTCTGGCCCGCACCATGGTCGCGCTGCTCGACGTCCTCGGCCACGAGCGGGTCGACGTCCTCGGCATCTCCTGGGGCGGCGGGGTGGCGCAACAGTTCGCCCGCACCGCCCGGGCCCGCTGCCGAAGGCTCGTCGTGGTCGCACCGGCACGGGAACGCTCATGGTGCCGGCCGCCCGCCGCGTCCTCGCCCGGATGGCGACCCCGCGGCGTCACACCGACCCCGACTTCCTGCGGCGCGTCGCCCCCGAGATCTACGGCGGAACCGCCCGCGACGACCCGACCACCGCCGCCCGCCTCCTGCACCCCACAACCGCACCGACTCGCGCCGGGGGTACGCCCTCCAACTGCTGGCCGCCGCGGGATGGACCAGCCTCCCCTACCTGCCGCTGTTGCGGCAGCCGACCCTCGTCCTCACCGGCGACGACGACCCCGTGATCCCGACGATCAACGGGCGGCTGCTCGCCGCGCTCATCCCGCGCGCCCGACTACACGTCTACCCAGGTGGCCACCTCGAACTGATCGCCCGGCCCGAACGCCTCGTCCCGCTGATCGAGCAGTTCCTCAGCAGCACATCCCCCACGTCCCACATCGACCCGAAGATCGACCCGAAGGAGGACACCCGGTGACCGACGACCTGCAGGAAGGCATCGGCGACGCCCTGTCCACCGACTACTTCCCGACCGACACCCTCGCCGGGCTGGCGAAGCTGCACAACACGTCCAAGGCCCGCGCCGTCCTCGCCGAGGCCCCCGACCTCCTGGGCGGCATCGGCATCCTGCTCGACTTCCACGTCATGCGGCACATGGCCGACGTCGAAGCCGTCCACACCTTCGAAGGCACCGAAACCATGCAGGCCCTCATCGTCGGCCGCGATCTCACCGGAATCAGCGCCTTCACCCACTGACGTCCACCGGCCCGGGCCGAACAGCCCTGCAACAGAGATGGGCAGAAGGCTCGCAAGATCCGGATCCTTCGGCCATCGGGTGCATCAACGGAACACGCTTCGCTCGCACCGAGAACACCGAGAACACCGAGAAAGGCACATCAGGAGGAAGGGATGGACTACTCCGCGCAGTTCGACGCCCTGCAGAGGACCGTCACCGAGGCGAAGGCGGCGGCGGAGGCCGCCGCGACGGAGTCCCGCGATCAAATCCGGCAGCGGATCGACCAGGCGCAGGTCGATGTCGACCTCGGCGTCCAGGACGCCGAGCAGCACGCCGACGCGACGGACACCGGTGCACGCAGCAAATGGGCCCAGATGAAGGCCGACGCCGCCGCCAAGAGGGACGACATCAAGGCCAAGATCGACGCACGCAACGCCCAGTTCGATGCGGACATCGCCGCCGGCGACGCGGTTATGGCGGAACAGGCGGCATACGACGCCCTCGACTACGCGGGATGGGCCGTCGACAACGCGCGTCTGGCCGTACTGGACGCCATCGACGCCCGCTCCTACGCCGACGAACGCGCCAAGGCCACCAGCGGCTGAGCCCCGCCGCCTCCTGGTTCCAGCACAGCGGCCCCGGACTCAGCCGGACGGGGGCCGCCCCCTCCGACACACGAGAAGGAAGCACATCATGTACACCGACACCCCGCAGCTACCCGGCATCGCCGGGCGCCTGATCAAACGCGAGGCAGCCCGCTGGTGGTGGGCCCCCCTCGTGGCCGGGATCATCTGGTTCGTCGTCGCCTGGCTGGTGCTACGCGCCAATATCACCTCCCTGGCCACCGTCGGCGTTCTCGTCGGGGTGGTCCTCCTCCTCGCCGGGATCACCGAGGGAGCCCTGGGCGGCATCATGATCGGCGGCTGGAAGGTGCTGCACTACGCACTCGCCGTGCTGTTCCTCGTGGGCGCGCTGTGGTCGTTCATCCGGCCCATCAACACCTTCTTCGCCCTGGCCTCGATGCTGGGCCTGCTGCTGTTCCTGCAAGGCGTCTTCTACCTCGCCCGCAGCCTCGCGCTGCGCGACGAGAGCCCCTACTGGTGGCTCGGGCTGGTCTCCGGAGGGCTCCTCGTGCTGCTCGCCCTGTGGGTCTCCACCTCCGACCGCACGTGGGACCTCGCCGGCCGGACGGTCTTCATCCTGCTCTGGGTGGGGTTCATGGCCATCTTCCGAGGCATCTCGGACCTCGTCCTGGCCTTCGAGCTGCGCAGGCTAGGCAAGGCGCGCCCGGACGAGCTCGGGTCGGCGGGTGACGGAGCGCCGCAGGCCGTACCCGCCGAAGAACCCCGAGCACATGGAGGGCTGAAGGCGAATTCGTAACCCCGCTCGTAGAGCGGTGGCCCGTGAACCGTGAAGTGGCTCGTACGGCGGACCCGACGGCGGAGCTCTACGTCCGGGGCGAGGGTCAGTCGTCCCGATGACCGGCGGGCCGGGGTTGGGGTGCGTAGTGGACGTCGCCCCAGGCGGCGCGAGCGCCGCTGTCGCCGATCCGGACCACCTGCACCGCGGAGACGGCGGCCAGCGCGACGGTCAGGACGGCGAGGACGACGATCGCCGGCCGGATCCAGCGGCGCGAGCTCCGCGGCGCCACCACCGTCCCCGGGCCGTCGGCACGCTCCGCCGGCCTGCCACGGAGACGTTCGACCAGCACGAGGCCGAGCACCACCACGAACAGCGGGGCGACGAAGACCAGGAGCTGGTCACCGAGCTCGGCGTGAGCGGCGATGGCCGGGGTTCGGGGCAGGTTGTGCTCGAGCCCCTCTCCCGTGCTGGTCGCAAGCGGGACGGAGACGGCTGCGAGACCCGCCAGGACGACCACCGGCCACCCCCAGCGGCGGCGGGCCGTCGACCAGAGAGCCACCACGAGCGCACCGAGGACGGCCGCAGGGACCAGGACGACGACCGCGTGCACGACGAGCGGGTGCAGCGGCAGGCCGGTCAGGAACGTGGGCACGGCGTCGATGGTGGCGTCGGATTCTCAGAGGTTCTTTGGAGTGGTGTCCGCACGGGCCGGGACCGCCGGAAGCACGAGCCGGAAACGGGTGCCGGGGCCGTCGGCGACGAGCTCGACAGCGCCGTGATGAGCGGCGGCGATCTCGGCGACGAGTGCCAGCCCGAGCCCGTAGCGGCGACGTCCCGGGCCGGTGGGGCGGGCGCCGGTGGCGAACCGCTCGAACAGCCGGGGGGCGACGGCGGGATCGACCCCGTCGCCGTCGTCGGTCACCTCGAGCACGGCGTGCCCGTCCGCGGGCCTGGCCTCGACGACCACGGCGCTGTGGGCGTGCCGCACGGCGTTGTCCACCAGCGCGGTGAGGGCCCTGGTCAGCGCCGCCCGGGAGCCGACGACCGGGACCGGGTCGGGGGCCTCGGTCCGCACGGTCACGTCGTGCACGGAGGCGTCGGCACCGACGGATCCGCTGATGTCGCGGGCGAGCTCGGCGAGGTCGACCAGTTCGGTCGGGCGCTCGCCGAGGGGGTCGGCAGCCAGGAGGAGGTCCTCGAGGATCGCGGTGAGCCGCCGGGAGTCGGCGACGACGCCTGCGGCCTCGCCGAGCAGCTGCGGATCGGCGCCGTCGCGGCGCAGGTGGCGGTGCAGCATCTGTGCCCGGGTACCGAGGAGCGTGAGCGGGGTGCGCAGCTCGTGCCCGGCGTCGGCGACGAAGCGGTGCTGCAGGGACAGGGCCGCTGACAGAGGGGCGAGGGCGCGGTGCCCGAGCCAGGTGCCGGCGGCCCCGGCGACCACCAGCCCGACGACACCGGTGGCGAGCATCATCCGCAGCAGCCGGTTTCGCTCGGCGTGGTTGGCGGTGAGGTCGAGGATCGCCTGGACGGTCACCCCGTCGTCGCGCCGGGCGGTGGCGATCTCGTACTGGACGTCGCGGACGTTGCGTTCCACCGCGGGCGGACGGCCCCCGACGGCGGCCGCGGCGAGGGCCAGGTCGTCGGCGACACCGGGCGGCAGGCCGGGGGTCTGCGTGACGCGACCCGCGGTGTCCCGGATCAGGAGGTGGACCCCGGAAGGCGGGTCGTCGACGTCGTCGGCGCGGCCGATGGCGCTGTCGAGTACGGCGGTGACCTGGGCGCGCTGCGCGCCGATCACGACGACGACGGCGACCGCGGTCAGCACGACCACGATCAGTGCGACCAGGGCGGCCGCCTGAGCGCCGAGCCGAACGGCGGCCCGCCGCGCCAGCACCGCCTCCCCCGGCGCCCGCGCGGCCGGTCCGGCGCGAACGGTCACGGTGCGCCGAGCCGATACCCGCGGCCCCGGACCGTCTCCACCGCCGACCGACCGAGCTTGCGCCGCAGGTAGTGCACGTACGTGTCGACCACGACCGGGTTCTCCGCCTCGGGGAAGGCCAGGGCGAGCAGGTCGTCGCGGGAGAACACCTGCCGTGGCCGGCCCGCGAGGGTGGCGAGCAGGCCGCACTCCCGCTCGGACAGCGCGACCGGTCCGGACTCGGTGATCACCTCACGGGTGTCGAGGTCCAACCGTGCGGCTCCGAGGGGAAGCATCCGGGCCGCGTCGAGATGGCGACGGCGCAGCGCCCGGAGCCGGGCGAGGAGCTCGTCGACGTCGAACGGCTTGGCCAGGTAGTCCTCGGCACCGGCGTCCAGGCCCGCGACCCGGTCGGCGGGGTTGCCCAAGGCGGAGAGCACCAGGACCGGCACCGTGATCCCGCTGCGGCGCAAGCGGCCGAGCAGGTCCAGCCCCTCGACGGCGGGCAGCCCACGATCGAGGATCGCGACGTCGTAGCCACGGGTCAGGCCGTAGTGCAGGCCGGTGTGCCCGTCAGCGGCCACGTCGACCGCGTAGCCCTCCTCGGCCAGCAAACCGGCCAGCATGCCGGCCAGGTCCGCCTCGTCCTCGACGAGCAGCACCCGCGGCGTTCCGACGTCCGTCACGGACGCCATCATGCCCCGCCCGCGCTCCCAAGGATCTCCAAGAAATCCGGCGTTGGCTGGCCCCATGGACTCCTCTGCTCCCGGTCCTGATCGCGCCGGCCGGCGCGCCGCCCGCGATCGCGGGCTGCGTCGGGCCGCGATCGCCACCGGGTGGACGGCGATGGGCGGGATCGCGGCCACCGCGGTGGCCGCCGCCGTGCTCGCGCAGGCCCCGGCTGCCGCCGACACCGCCTCCCCCGCGTCCGACAGCACGTCCCAGGGCTCCGACACCGACGCGGCCCCGGCCCCGGCGCCGGCGCCCACGGTGTCGGCACCGTCCACCCGGCCCACGCCGCCGCCGTCCGCGTCCGGCGGGGGCGGGAGGTCCGGCGGGACCGGCAGCGGTGGGCCGGGGCACCTCCTCCGACCTCCGGCGGCGCCTCCCTCCGCGGCCCCACGGACCTCCCACTCGCACGTCACCTCCGGGGCGTCGTGAGCGGGCCGGTGATCGTCGCCCCCACGGCGGCGGAGTCGTTCCCTGCCATCGGGACGACGGCGACGGTCGTCGTCACCGACCGCGCCGCCTTGGGCGAGGCCGTCGCGCTGCTGCGTGCGGATCTCGCGTCGCTGGACCTCACCTGCTCCCGCTTCCGCCCGGACTCCGAGATCAGGCGGGCCGAGCGCGCGGCCGGTGGCACCGTGGAGGTCGGCGAGCTCCTCGCCGTCCACCTCGACGCGGCGCTGCGTGCCGCCGTTGCCACCGACGGTCTCGTCGACCCGACCGTCGGGATCTCGCTCGATTCCCTCGGCTACGACCGCGACCTCGCCGACGTGCGCGACTCGGACGACCCGGTCCGTCCCACCCCCGCCCCGGGCTGGCGACGGCTGGGCTGGCAACCGGAGGCGCGCCTCCTCACGGTGCCCCCGGATGTCCGGCTCGACCTGGGTTCTACGGCGAAGGCCCTCGCCGCCGACGACGCGGCGGCGAGGATCGCGGAACACACCGGTGCCGGAGTGCTGGTCAGCCTGGGTGGCGACCTGGCCGTCGCCGGTCCTGCACCCGTCGAAGGCTGGCAGGTCAGGATCACCGACGATCACGGCGCTCCGGGGCCCGGCCCCATCGTGACGGTGCGCTCCGGTGGGCTGGCCACCTCGGGGACCGCGCGACGGCGTTGGCGGCGCGGGCAGCTGGCGTGCCACCACGTGGTCGATCCGCGGACGGGCCTGCCGACGGCCGGGCCGTGGCGGACGGTCAGCGTGGCGGCGGCATCCTCTCTCGCCGCCAACACGGCCGCCACGGCAGCCCTGGTCCGAGGGCCGGACGCCACCGACTGGCTGGCCGCCGCCGGGTTGCCGGCCCGTCTGGTCACGGCGGCCGGCCGGGTCCACACCGTCGGCGGGTGGCCCGCCGAGGTCGGGCCGACCATCGCGGGTGCCGTCTGATGTGGACCTGGTACGCCAGCCGGGCGGCGGGCCTGGTGTCGCTGGTGCTGCTCACCGTGACGGTACTTCTCGGTATCGCCGGGACCACCGGGGCGGCGACGGCGCGGTGGCCCCGCTTCGCGGTCGCCCGGCTGCACCGCAACCTGTCGCTGCTGGGGCCGGCCTTCGTCGCGCTGCACGTGCTGACCGCCGTGCTCGACGGGTACGTCCCGATCCGCTGGCTCGACGTCGTCGTGCCCTTCGGCTCGGCGTACGGGCCGTTCTGGCTCGGCCTCGGTGCGGTCGCGCTCGACCTGCTGCTCGCCGTGATCACGACCAGCCTGCTCCGGGCCCGGCTGGGCCTGCGCGCCTGGCGTGCCGTCCACCTGAGCGCCTACGCCTGCTGGCCCCTCGCCGTGCTCCACGGGTGGGGCATCGGCGGGGCCGACTCCACCACGGTCTGGGTCCTGGCACTGACGCTTAGCTGCGTCGTCGCCGTCCTTGCGGGTTTGTTGTGGCGCGCCCGCAGCTGGAGCGGGGTCGCGCGATGACCGCCATCGCCTTCCGGCCGCGGCTGCTCGCCGGCTGGGCCACGGACGCGAGTCGCGACGACCTGGCCGCCCACCTCGCGAGACACGGGCCGCTCCCCCGCCTCACCCCCGACGCGTTGATCGCCCGGGTCGACGCCGCAGGGCTGCGCGGGCGAGGCGGCGGTGGGTTCCCCACCGCCGCGAAGCTGCGCGCAGTCGCGGCCGGGCGCAGACGGCGACCGGTCGTGGTCGCGAACGGGTGCGAGGGCGAGCCCGCCTCGCACAAGGACGCGGCACTGCTGGACTGCGCCCCGCACCTGGTCCTCGACGGGATCGCCCTGGTCGCGCACGCGCTCGGCGCCACCACCGCGATCCTCGCCGTCCACGTCGGAGCCGCCGACCGGGTGCGCGAAGAGGTAGCCGCTCGGCGCGACCGGGTGCCGGTCCGTGTCGAGGAGGTGCCGGGCCGCTACGTGGCGAGCGAGGAGACCGCCGTGGTCCAGTACCTCTCGGGCGGCCCTGCGCTGCCGACCACCAGTCCACCCCGGCCCGGCGAACGCGGGATACGCGGCGCCCCGACGCTGGTCGACAACGTCGAGACACTCGCTCAGCTGGCGCTCATCGCGCGGTACGGGCCGGCGTGGTTCCGCGAGACCGGCACCCCCGACCTGCCCGGCACGCTCCTGGTCACCACCGGCGGCGCCGTGCAGGCGCCCGGGGTGGTCGAGGTTCCCGCCGGGACGCCGGTGCGCGCCGTGCTGGATCTCGCCGGCGGCCCCACGGAGCTGGTCCAGGCCGTGCTCAGCGGCGGGTACGGCGGGGCGTGGCTCGGCGCCCCCGCGATCGACACCGCGCTCAGCCACACAGCGCTGCGCGAGGCGGGCTCCGTCCTGGGGGTGCCGACGCTGCTCGCCCTTCCGGCCCGGGCCTGCGGCCTCACCCAGACCGCGCACCTGGTCCGCTACCTGTCCGGCGAGTCGGCCGGGCAGTGCGGCCCGTGCCGCTTCGGCCTGCCCGCCGTGGCCGACGACCTCACCGCGATCGCCTGTGCCACCCGTGACGCCCCGGCGGCCGCCGACCGGCTCGCCCGCCGGCTCGGTCTCGTCACCGCTCGCGGTGCCTGCGCCCTGCCCGACGGCGCTGCTCGTCTCACCCGCAGCGCCCTGCACGTCTTCGCCGCCGACCTGCGCGACCACCTTCGGGGCCGGCCGTGCGGCGGCGCCGCCGCGGCCCCGCTGTTCCCGGTGGTGCACGGATGACCCGGCGCCTGCGGGTCGACCCCATCGCCTGCGCCGGTCACGGTCTGTGCGCAGACCTGCTGCCCGACCACATCGACCTCGACGAGTGGGGATACCCCATCCTCGACGACGGCCGGAGGACCGCCCCCCTCGACCCGGACGAGATCCGCGCCGCCCGTGCCGCGATCGCCGCCTGCCCGACCCTGGCCCTACGCCTCGACCTGGAGTCGGGCGGCCGGGTCTGAGAAACCGCCGGTCCCTGCGGGGCACTCGGGCCAACCCCACGAGGAGGCGTGGTGAACAACGCCGTCCGCAAGGTCGTCTGCGTGGGGGCGAAGCCGTCCGCGTCCGCGACCCGGGCCGCCGTCCGGACCGATTCGTCGTCGGCGACCGGGCACCCCCACCGGATGTTCTCGGCGATCGAGGCGTCGACGATGTACGGGTCCTGCAGCGCGGCGCTGACCCGTCTGCGCAGGCGACCCTCAGGGATGCCGCGCAGGTCCTCGCCGTCGAGCGACACCGTTCCCCGCTGCGGGTCCAGCAGCCGCAGCAGGATCTTGACCAGCGTCGACTTCCCCGCGCCGCTCTGTCCCGTGACCGTCACGAAGGCGCCGGGCGGCACGGTCGGCGCCACATCGGCAAGAGCCGGGGGAGTCACTGCCTTCGTCGCCGACCCGACCGCCGTGCGCCCTCCAAGATCAGGGACCACGGACCCGACCTCGACCTTCTCGTGCTCGCTCCGATGCAGAGGCTAGGTGCCGAACCTCGGGCACCAAGGTGCCTTCGTCAGTGACGCAGGCCGTGCTTGCGCATCAGGGGCATGACCTCGTCGCCGAACTCCTTGAGCTCCTTGGCGTAGTCGTGAAAGCCGAAGATCGCGCCGCCCATTCCCGCGTCGGACAGCTCGGCGAACTGCTCCGCGACCTGCTCGGGGGTGCCGACGAGGTTCGGGCCGCCCCAGCCGGCGATGAAGCGCTCCTGGTACTTCTCGATCTGGCTGCCGAACGAGCCGGACTGGATGCCGAGCACGTCCATGACGTTCTTCGCCCCGGCCCAGTCGCCGTTGTCGATGATCGCCTGCTGGGCGGCCTTGGCCTCCTTCTCGGTCTCGCGGCAGACCACGAGGCAGTAGGTCCAGACGTCGATGTCGCGCTGGTACTCGTCGTTGGCCCAGTCGCTTGATGCCGGTGATGTAGTCCGGCGCGTCCTCGGTGGGCAGCGCGATCAGGTTGATGTCGACGTTGCGGGCGGAGAACTCCTGCCCGCGCGGCGAGGCACCGGCGTTGAGCAGTGCAGGTCGCGGGTCTTGGATCGGCTTGGGGTAGGCGTGGGCGCCTTTCGACCGGAAGAACTTGCCGTCGTAGTCGAACGACTCCTTCTCGTTCCACAGCTGCATCGCGAACTCGAGCCAGTCCTGGCCGTACTCGTAGCGCTCGTCGTGCTCCAGCTGCTTGCCCCCGAACAGCTCCATCTCCGGGGTGAACCAGCCCATGACCAGGTTCATCCCGAAGCGGCCGTTCGAGATGTGGTCGATGGTCGTCGCCATCTTCGACGCGACGATCGGGTGCACGGTCGGGACGTGTGTGGTGGTGAAGATGCCGATGTTCTCGGTGGCCTGCGCGAGACCGGCCGCCCAGGTGTAGGTCTCGTAGCAGACGCCGTTGAAGTTGGTCTCGCCACCGAACCCGGTCCAGCGCCCGACCGGGACGAAAACCTCCATCCCGAGCTGGTCGGCAGTTCGCGCGATGTCGAGCTGCTGGTCCCAGGTGACGCGGAATCCCGTCGGCTCGTGGCTCATGACCACCCCACCACTGCAGTTGGCGGCGAAGATCCCGAGCTTGAGCTTCTGGTCGTTGAAGACCGGGTTCTCCTTGACCGACTTGTCGTGGCCGAGGAGGCCGTCGGCCTCGTGCATGGGGTAGGTCACAGCAGTCCTCCGTCGTCGATGATCCGGGATTGCGGGCCGGGCGTGACGTGGCGCACCGGCCGATCGCTGTGCTCAGGAAGGTAGGGATCCGCCGAGAACCAGAACTATCCGCGCGCCGACCTGCGCTGTCCGGAAAGCGACTCGACAGGGTCCGGACCGCCCCGAGGGAGGCTCCGCCATGCGGATGCGCCCAAGCCGGACGCGTCGCTCCGCGGATAGCGGGCGACGTCCGGGCCTCCTACCGTCGGAGCCCGCCGAACGAAACGGTCACCGGGGGTGAGGATGCGATCGGGGACGACCGAGCCCCTGGCCAGGTTCACGGTCTTACGCACCGATGACCCCGACGCGGCTGAACGGATCGTGTCCCGGGCCTACGTGCCACACCGTCTTCGCGCGAGCGGCCGGCTCGACGCGCGCCTGAATCTGACCAGCTCGCCGCGCTTGGCCTTCGGCTACCTGACCTATGGCGGCGAGGCCGAGCTCGTCGTGCCCCCGATGGTCGACTGCTACCACCTCAACCTGACCGTGGAGGGCCGCACGCTCGTCCGCCAGGGAGGTGCACGAGTGCTCACCTGCGCCGGGGCGGGTGGGGTGCTGTTGTCGCCGCAGCGGGAGTCCACCCTGGAGTGGTCGGCAGATGCCCGGCAGTTCGCGGTGAAGATCCCCGTTGTGTCGCTGCAGGCCCAGTTGTCGAGCCTGCTGCATGAACCGGTCGCACCCCCGCAGTTCGGGCTGCGCGTGGACCTGGCCTCGGACATCGGCCGAGGCCTGCTCGGGGCGGCATCGTTTCTCGCCGGTCAGTTCGACACGGGCGAGGTCGCCGAACTCGTCCGTGATCAGCTCGAGTCGTACCTGTTGACTCAGGTCCTGATGGCCACCGAGCACGCGGACTCGGCACGGCTGCGCGGCGGCGGGGCCACCGGCCGGCTCTCCTTGGAGGAGGCCGTGGACTACATCGAGGCCTATCCGGAGAGGACGCTCGGCATCGCCGAACTCGCCGCCGTGGCCGGCGCCCCGGCGACCGCGCTGCAGGCCGCTTTCGAAGCGGATCTCGGCATGACCGCCGAGCAGTACGTGCGCGAGGTGCGTCTGACCCGTGCGCACGCCGAACTCGGGCAGGGACGGCCCGGCGATTCGGTCGGGTCGATCGCTCGTCGCTGGGGGTTCGGCAGCGCGAGGCGCTTTCGCGTCGTGTACCGCGCCCGCTACGGACACAACCCCGGTGTCACCCGAACGAGAATGGCGCCCCGCGGATAGTCGGTGTCCGCTCGCGGATAGTCCGTGGCTGGGCCCCCTTCGTAGCGTCGCGGGCGTGTCCGCCACCGACCTGTCCACCGACGCCCCGGGTACCGGCGAGGCCGCCGGGCCGTTCCTCCGAACATCTGCCTCGGACGGCGATGTACCCACCCGGTGGGTCACTGAGCCGGCCGGTGCCCTTCAGGGGGTCCGCGTGCTCGAACTCGGCACGCTGATCGCCGGCCCCTTCTGCGGCAGGTTGCTCGCCGACCACGGCGCCGACGTGATCAAGATCGAGGCGCCGGACCGACCCGACCCGCTGCGCGTGTGGGGCCAGGCCGAGCAGGACGGCCACCACTTCTTCTGGACCGTGCACGCCCGCAACAAGCGGTGCATCACGCTCGACCTGCGCCGCGACGAGGGCCGCGAGCTCTTCCTGCGCCTGGTCGACACCGCGGACGTCGTGGTGGAGAGCTTCCGCCCCGGCACCCTCGAGCGGTGGGGGCTGGGCTACGACACGCTCTCGGCCCGCAACCCCGGTCTGATCTTGGCCCGGGTGTCCGGATACGGCCAGACCGGCCCGCATGCCCAGCGTCCCGGGTACGCGTCGGTCGCCGAGGCGGTCGGCGGGATGCGCCATCTCAACGGCTTCCCCGGCGGCCCGCCGCCGCGTGCGGCACTGTCGATCGGCGACTCCCTCGGCGGGATGTTCGCCATGCAGGGCGTGCTGACCGCCCTCTACGCACGCACCCTGCCCGGCGGCCCGCAGCAGGGCCGCGGCCAGGTCGTCGACGTCGCCCTGTCCGAAGCCTGCCTCGCAATGCTGGAGTCGGTCATCCCCGACTACTCGGCCACCGGCCACGTCCGGGGCCCGTCCGGTACCCGACTGGACAAGCTCGCGCCGTCGAACCTCTACCGCTGCGCCGACGACCGGTGGCTGATCATCGCCGCCAACCAGGACACCGTGTTCGCCCGGCTCTGTGCAGCGATGGGCCGCGACGACCTGGTGTCCGACCCGCGGTTCGCCACGCACGTCGCCCGGGGCGAACACCAGGACGAGATCGACGCCATCGTCGCCGACTGGGCCGCCCGCTTCGACGCCCGACACCTGCACGAAGGTTCTCGAGGAGGCCGGCGTCGTCGTCGGCCCCGTGGACACCGTCGCCGAAGTCGTGGAGAACCCGCAGTTCCGGGCCAGGAACATGCTCGTGCCGCACCGCGATGAGGCCGTGGACCGCGACATCCTGGGCCCCGGCGTGATGCCGGTGCTCGACGGCACCCCGGGGTCCGTGCGGTGGGCCGGCCCGCCCCGACCCGGCAGCCACAACGTCGACGTCTACACCGGCCTGCTCGGCCTCAGCGGCCACCAGGTCGCGGCCCTGTCCGACGCCGGTGTGATCTGAAGGAGGCATCACCTGTGTTCACTCTGCCGGAGTCGGTGGATCTGCGTGAGGTCGGCATGCGGGACGGCCTGCAACTGGAGGCCCCGATCCCGCTGGAGGCGAAGCTGGAGATCCTCGACGCCGTCGCCGCCACGGGCGTGCGACGAGTCGAGGTGACCTCATTCGTATCACCCGCTGCCGTACCCGCCCTGGCCGATGCCGAGCAGGTCGCTGCCGAGCTGAGGCGCTGGCCCGATCTGTACTTCTCGGCTCTCGTCGCCGGCCGCGCGGGCGCCCGTCGTGCGGTCGCGGCCGGGGTGGCGAATCTCGAGTACGTCATCTCGGCCTCCGACGGGCACAGCCTGGCCAACGCCCGCCGCACCGGCGACGAGGCCGTCGCGGCCGTCGGCGAGATCGCGGCCCTCGCCCACGACGCCGGCGGCCGGCTCGAGGCGATCATCGCCGTCGCGTGGGATTGTCCGTTCGACGGTCGCACGCCCGTGGAACGCACCGTCGAGATCGCCCGCCGCGCCGTCGATCTCGGCGCCGACCAGCTGTGCCTCGGCGACACCATCGGCACCACGGTGCCCGGCCGGGTCATCGAGCTGCTCGACGCGGTCCGAGAGACCGTTCCCGGGGTCGAGGTCGGCGTGCACTTCCACAACACCCGCGGCTCCGGCATCGCCTGCGTGCTCGCGGCGATCCAGGCCGGCGTCACCCAGGTCGACGCCGCGGTCGGCGGGCTCGGCGGCTGTCCGTTCGCGCCCGGGGCCAGCGGCAACATCGCCACCGAAGAGGTCGTGTACCTGCTCGAGGAGTCCGGGGTGCGCACCGGACTCGACCTCGAGAGGGTCCTCGACGCCGCCGCGGTGGTCGAGCGTGCCGTCGGGCACGCACTGTCCAGCAACCTCTACCGGGCCGGCGGCCCGAACCACCCGCGCGGCCGCCACTGAGGAGTCGCCCGGCGGACATCGCCGGGTCCGGAGCGGATAGTCCGCCGCCCGGGCCCGCTCCTAGCGTCGGACACCAGCACGACAACGCACTGTCGAGGAGGACGGACCCATGGCTGATCTCGAGCGGTTCAAGTTGGTGATCGGCGGCAAGCCCGTCGACGCGCTCTCGGGTGCGACGTTCGAGTCGCAGAACCCCTACACCGGCCAGCCGTGGGCGGTGCTGGCCGACGGCAGCCCCGAGGACGTCGACGCCGCCGTGACGGCCGCCCGGGCGGCGCTGGACGGCGATTGGGGTGCCACGACCGGGTTCGTGCGCGCGCAGCTCCTGCGTCGGGTCGGCGACCTGATCGCGGCGAACGCGGAGCGGCTGGCCCGGCTGGAGGTCAGCGACTCCGGGAAGCTCTACCGCGAGATGATCGGCCAGATGACCGGGCTGAGTTCCTGGTACCACTACTACGCCGGGATCGCCGACAAGCTCGAGGGCCGCCAGATCCCCTCGCCCAACCCCAACTACCTCGTCTACACCCGCAAGGAGCCCATCGGGGTCGTCGCGGCGATCACGCCGTGGAACTCCCCGCTGCTGCTGCTGACCTGGAAGCTCGCCCCCGCGCTGGCGGCCGGCTGCACGATGGTGATCAAGCCGTCCGAACACGCACCGGCCTCGACCGTGGCGCTGGCCGAGCTGTTCGACGAGGCCGGTTTCCCGCCGGGGGTCGTCAACGTCGTCACCAGCCAGTCCCCGCAGGTCGGCGCTGCGCTGGCCGGCCACCCGGGGGTGAACAAGGTCGCGTTCACCGGGGCCACCTCGACCGGCCGCCACGTCGCCCGCGCCGCGGCCGAGAACCTCAACCCGGTGACCCTCGAGCTCGGCGGCAAGTCCCCGCAGATCGTGTTCCCCGACGCCGACCTCGCCGCGGCCGCCAACGGCGTGATCTCCGGCGTCTTCGCCGCCACGGGCCAGACCTGCATGGCCGGTTCCCGGCTGATCGTGCACGAGTCCGTGCACGACGAGCTCGTGCGGCTGGTCGCCGAGCGCGCCTCCACGATCAGGCTCGGCGACCCCTTGGACGCCGCGACCGAGATGGGACCGGTCGCCAACGCCCCGCAGTACGCCAAGGTGCTGCACTACCTCAAGACCGCACAGGACGAGGGCGCCACCGTGGCCTACGGCGGTGCCGCCGACGAGGGGCTCGGCGGCCTGTTCGTCAAGCCCACCGTGCTCACCGGGGTCGGCCCCGAGTCGACGATCGTGCGCGAGGAGGTCTTCGGGCCGGTCGTGGCCGCCTACACCTTCACCGACGAGGACGAGGCGATCACCCTGGCCAACGACACCCCCTTCGGGCTGGCCGGGGCCGTGTGGACCAAGGATGTCCACCGCGCGCACCGGGTCGCCGCGAAGGTCCGGGCAGGCACGGTGTGGATCAACGCGTACCGCGTCGTCGCCCCCGGCGTCCCCTTCGGCGGCTACGGCCTGTCCGGCATCGGCCGGGAGAACGGCGTCGACGCCGTCGAGGCCTACACGGAGAACAAGTCCGTCTGGGTCGAGCTCACCGGCGGCACCCGCGATCCCTTCACCCTCGGCTGACCGTTCCACGAGCCCGGCACATCCTGGAGCTGACGATGAAGCCCTCCGCCGCATCCGCACCGCAGCCCGCGCCCCTCCCCGGCACGCGGGCCGTCCAGCGGGCCGTGGCCGCGCTGGCCGCCGGCCGGATGGTGGTCGTGACCGACGACGCCGACCGCGAGGACGGGCCGGGCACACCGAGGCCGCCGTCGACCTGCTCCGCCTGGCCGGCCAGGAGCTGATCGGCGTGATCGGCGAGATCGTCGACGACGACGGCACCATGGCCCGCGGCGAGCGGCTGCACGCCTTCG
>NZ_JAJSOK010000093.1 GCF_021283305.1 Pseudonocardia kujensis | reverse complement strand
CCGCCGACGGCCTCGAGCAGCTCGTCGACCGACGGCCGGTCGTGCACCACGGGCTCCTCGGCCGGCACGGGACCGCACATCGCGTCCGCGACGACGGCGGGCTCGGTGAGGCCGAGCGTCAGCAGCGCGTCGTGCTCCGCCTCGGCGATCCGGCGACCCAGCACCGCCATCTCCACCGACCGCTCGGTGCCGCCGAGGTGTCGTTCGGCCTGGATCCGGCAGATCACCGCCCAACGCGCGCAGGCGAACGCCTCCCACCAGCGCACCGCCTCGGGGTCGGGGCGGGCCCCGGTCGCGGCCTCGTACCCGGCGAACAGCTCCTCGCGGGAGCCGTACCCGCCGACCTCCGGGGCGGCGCCGAACCGCCAGGCCCGCGCGCACACCCAGCCGAGGTCCTCCCGGGGGTCGCCGACGTGGGCGAGCTCCCAGTCGAGCACCGCCCGCACGCCGGTGTCGTCGACGAGCAGGTTCCCGTTGCGGAAGTCGCCGTGCACCAGCGCGGGCGGCACCGGGTCGGGGCGGGTCTCGGCGAGCCGGCGGAACACCAGCTCCATCGCGGGCCGGGGCTCACCGAAGGCGGCGTGGCTCTCGCGCAGCAGGGTGAGGGCGTCGGCGTGGTGCTCCAGCCGCGGCACCTCCGCGGGGTCGATCGCGTGGATGCGGCCGAGGATCTCGCCGAACTGCCGCGCCAGCAGCGGCCGGACCGCGGCCCACCGCTCGGAGCGCAGCAGCCGGGACGGCAGGGTCTCCCCCGCCAGCCGCTCCATCAGCAGGTAGGGGCTGCCGACGCCGTCCGACCCGTCGCCCGCGGCCAGCAGCTCCGGGATCGGGACGCCGGCGCGGGCGGCCGCGCCGAAGCACTCGGCCTCGCGCGCCATCCCCTCCGGCTGCGGGACCTCCGGCGGGTCGCGGCGCAGGATCAGCCCGCGCCCGCCGGCGTCGAACGACCAGGTCTCGCGGCTCGCCCCGGCCGACAGCCGGCCCAGGTCGGTGACCGGAACGCCCACCAGGCGTTCGAGCGCGGCGGCGAGCGAGTCGGGGACGACGGCCGTCATCGCCGGTACCGCACGGTGTCCAGCGCGATCTCCTGGTGCCGCACCACGATCTCGTCGGGGCCGAGCGGCCCGCCCGGCCGATACCAGGAGGCCACGCTGGTGCAGGCGGCGCTCACGAACCGCGCCGCGTCCGCGGGGTGCTCGGTGCCGAACACCCCGCGCCGCACCCCGTCGCGCACCACGCGGTCGAAGGTGCGCTGCTGGACGTCGCGCTTGGCCACCACGAGCGCCAGCGACCCCGGCTCGAGGGACCGCAGCTCGCTGTTGCCGAGCAGGCTCTCCCGCTGCGACTCCAGGTGCACCCGCACGTGCGCCCCGACGACGGCCCGCAGACGGTCGGCCGGGTCCTCGCCGGCGAGGTCGAGCGCCTCCTCGGTCGCGGCGATCAGCACGTCCAGCCCCCGGTCGAGCATCGTCGCGAGCAGGCCGTGCTTCGAGGTGAAATGGTGGTAGAGGACCGCCGGGCTGGTGCCCGCGGCCGCGGCGATGTCACGCACCGAGGTGCCGTGGTAGCCGTGCACGGACATGACCTCGACCGCCGCGGCGATCAGCGCGCCCGCCGTCGGTTCGTCGCCCGGCAGCACGAGCGTGGTGGGCGACAGCCCCTCCCCGGGGCTCCCGCGGCGCGCCCCGGCGGGGGCGGCCGGCTTCTCGGCGCTGACCATGCAACCCACCCTAACCGCTCTGAACGAGCGTTCAAAGCGCTGTTGACGAAGCTGGTGAGTCGTCCTACCGTGCGCTGAACGAGCGTTCGACGAGAGGTCGGACCCGAGCACCGACGGAGGTGCGATCCGCATGGCCGGTCCCTACGCGGGGTTGAAGGTCTTCGACCTCAGTCACGTGATCGCCGGGCCGTTCTGCACGCGCATGCTGGCCGACCTGGGCGCCGACGTGATCCGTGTCGAGCAGCCCACCGGCGACCTGATGCGGGCGCTGCCGGTGGCCGTCGGCGACCCGGAGGACCACGTCTCCAGCGCCTACGCCCAGTACAACACCGGCAAGCGGTCCATCGGCCTGGACCTCAAGGACCCGCGCGGGCTCGACCTGGCCCTGCGGCTCGCGGACTGGGCCGACGTCGTGGTCGAGAACTTCGCGCCCGGGGTCCTCGGCCGCCTCGGCCTCGGCTGGGACGTGCTGCACGCGCGCGACCCGCGCACGGTCCTCTGCTCGCTGTCCACCTTCGGCGCCGAGGGCCCCTACTCGCACCTGTCCGGGTTCGGGCTGGTCGCCGAGGCGTACTCGGGGCTGATGTCACTGACCGGCGAGGAGGGCGGGCCGCCGATGCACTTCGGGACCGCACTCGCCGACGTCAACTCGGCGGTGCACGCGCTGGCCGCGATCGGCGCCGCCCTGCACCACCGGTCCACGACCGGCGAGGGCAGCCACGTCGACATCTCGGCCTTCGACTCGCTCTTCGCCATGATCGACCAGCAGCCGGCCGCCGGCGCCTTCACCGGCGGCGCGGCGGTGCGGGGCAAGTACGGCAACCGGCACACCACGAGCGTGCCGTCGGGGGTCGCCAGCTGCGCCGACGGCACGCACCTCGCCTACGGGATGAGCGGCGACGTCTTCTTCGCCCGGCTCGTGCAGGCGATGGACGCGCCGGAGTTGCAGGACGAGTACGGCACCGTCGCCCGGCGCGTCGGGAACCCCGGGCCGCTCTACGACCGCATCGAGGCCTGGGCCGCCACCTGGCCGACCGCCGACGCGCTGGTGGAGCACCTCGTGGCGCACGGGCTGTCCGCCGCCCGGGTCCGGGGCGTGCGGGAGAACCTGGCCGACCCGCACCTCGTCGCCCGCGGCACGCTCAGCCCCGTGCAGCAGCCGGGCCACGGCGAGGTCCTGCTCCAGACCGCGCCCTACCGCTTCTCCGGGGCCGAGGTCCGCCCGGGGCGCCCCGTCGGACCTGTCGCCGCCGACACCGCCGAGGTCCTCGCCGACGTGCTCGGCCTCGACGACGCGGCCGTCACGGCCCTCTTCGACGACGGGGCCGTCCACGGCCCCCACGACACAGCGAAAGGAGCCCGATGACCGTCACGCTGGACCGGAACCCCGACGGCACGATCGCGACCCTGAGGTTCGCGAGTGACCACCCGATGAACGTCTTCACCGTCGACACGCTGGAGGCGCTGCGGAAGAAGGTGGCGGAGGTCGCCGCCGACCGCACCGTGCGCGTCCTCGTGCTCACCGGCAAGGACACCGTCTTCTCCGGCGGGGCCGACCTGGGCTACCTCGGTTCGCTCGACGACGACGAGTACAAGCACTACATCGCCACCGAGTACGCGCTGTTCGCCGAGGTGGAGGATCTACCGCTGATCACCGTCGCGGCGGTCGCGGGGCCCTGCGTCGGCAACGCGACGGAGCTCGCACTGGCCTGCGACTTCCGCATCTGCGCGACGGACGTCCGGATCGGCCTGCCGGAGATGAAGGTCGGGTTCGTCTCCCCGGCCCAGCGGCTCACCGCCTACGTCGGCCTCGGCAAGGCCAAGGAGCTGATCTACGGCGGCCGGCTGGTGCCCGCCGCGGAGGCGCTCGAGCTGGGCCTGGTCACCACGGTGGCGGACGACCTCGCCGCCGAGGTCGAGAAGGCGACGCAGCGGTACGCCGCGTACTCCGCCTACGCCCTGCCGCTCACCAAGCTGGGCATCCACCGCTGCTACGGCCTGGCCGGCGACGGACCCGGCCGGGCCTACGACGCCGAGGAGCAGGCCGCGGCGCTCGCCACCTTCCGCGGACCCGACTACGCCGAGGGCGCGGCGGCGGCGCTCGAGGGCCGCCGGCCCCGGTTCACCGCGCAGCGGCCCGCGTCGACCGACGAGATCCCGAAGGGCGAGTAGATGATCGTCGACTTCCTGGCGGGCGCCGTGCCCGACGAGGACGCGTTCACCCTCTCCGAGGCCGTCACGAACGGCCGGCTGCGGGGCTACGCCGAGCACTTCGGCGGCACCCTGAAGCCCGCCCGCACCCACGCCGAGGTCACCGAGCGCTGGCAGGCCGCGCGGGAGGCGGCCCGGGAGCGGGTGCCCTCCGAGGAGGACTTCCTGCGGATGCTCGCCGACGGCGGGATCGGCCTCGCCGGCGTCTACACGGAGTCCTTCGGCTCCCGGCTGGGGGTGCCCACCGCCGACAACGGCGTGGTCGCGGACTTCGTGAAGCGGCACTCCGACACGGTCGTCGGCTTCGGCGGGGTCGACCCGTGGGAGATCGACGCGGCCCGGACCGTCGACGAGGCGGTCGAGCTGGGGCTCTCCGGGGTCGTGCTCTCCCCGTTCAAGCAGCAGCTCCTGCCGGACGACCCGCGGATGGCCCGCGTCTACGGCCGCTGCGAGGCGCTCGGGGTCCCGGTCCTGCTGCACACCGGCATCAACTGGTCGCTCGACGCCGCCTACGACGTGGGACACCCGCGGTACATCGACGCCGTCGCCACGGCCTTCCCCGACCTCAAGGTCGTCGCACTGCACGCGGCGTGGCCGTGGGTCGAGGACATGATGATGGTGACCTGGCGGCACGAGAACGTGTACGTCGACCTGTCCGCCCACCGTCCGCGCACCTTCACGCGACCGAGCTCGGGCTGGGAGTCCCTGCTGCAGTTCGGTGACCGGCAGCTCGCCGACAAGGTCCTCTTCGCCTCCACCTGGACGCTGCTCGGCATCCCGCCCGCCGACCTGGTCGCCGAGGTCCGCGCGCTCCCGCTGAAGGACGACGTCGTGGACAAGTGGCTGGGCGGGAACGCCCTGCGTCTCCTCGGGAGGGAGTAGCGGTGCTGGTCTCCGACATCATCCGGAACAACGCCCGGGCGCGTGGCGGCTCCGTCGCGCTCGTCGTCGACGGCCGCGAGATCACCTACGCGGCCCTGCAGGAGCTCGTCGAGGAGACCGCAGGCGCCCTGACCGCCCGCGGGATCGGCTACGGCGACCGGGTCGCGGTGCTGGCGAAGAACAGCCTGGAGTACGTCCAGCTCTACTTCGCCACCGCCTCGCTCGGCGCGGTCCTGGTGCCGCTCAACTTCTGGCACCGCGGCGCCGAGCACGCCTACACGATCGGCGACTCCGAGCCCGCGCTGTGGTTCGTCGAGGCGCAGTACGACGAGGTGTCGCAGGAGGCCCGCGCGGCGCACCCGGACCTGCCGGTGCTGCGGATCCCCGGTCCGGAGGGCGATCGCGCCGACTGGGAGACCTTCAGCGCCGCCGCGGTCGACGTGCCGGCCGTGACGGTCGACGAGCGCGACCCGCACATGATCCTCTACACCTCGGGGACCACCGGGAAACCCAAGGGCGCCATGCTCTCCCACCGCCGCACCGTCGACGACGGGCTGGCGATGGCGGCCACGCTGCGGGTGCACGACCGCGACGTCTTCATGAACTACTTCCCGCCCTTCCACGTGGGCAACTGGGACCACATGAAGCCGTTCCTGGTCATGGGCGCGAAGGTCGTCCTGCTGCGCGAGTTCGATCCCGACGTGGTGCTGGACCTGCTCCCGCGGCACCGGGTCTCGGTGGTCCTCGGCGTGCCGACGATGCTCCACGCACTGATCACGCACGCGCGGTTCGCGGAGACGGACACCTCGTCGGTGCGGCTGCTCTACTACGGCGCCTACGACCCCAGCGGGATCATGGACCGCACCGCCGACGCGTTCGGTGCCCGCGAGGGCAAGGTGCAGTTCGCCCACACCTACGGCCTCACCGAGGGCGGCCCGTTCGTCACCTGGTGCCCGCCGGAGGACGTGTTCGACCGCTGGGGGTCGATCGGGCGGGCCATGCCCGGCGTCGACGTCGCCCTCCTCGACGACGACGGCAACGAGGTCCCGCCCGGCGAGCCCGGCGAGATCTGCGTCCGCGGCCCGCGGATGAGCGGGTACTGGCGCAACGAGGAGGCGTCGAAGACCGCGCTCGCCGGCGACCGGCTGCACACCGGCGACATCGCCGTGGCCGACGCGGACGGCTTCCTCACCATCGTCGACCGCAAGAAGGACATGATCCGCTCGGGCGGCCAGAACGTGTGGTCGAAGGAGGTCGAGGACTGCCTCGCGAAGCACCCCGGCGTCGCCGACGCGGCGGTGATCGGCCTGCCGGACCCGGTGTACGAGGAGCAGGTCGTCGCGGTCGTCGTGCCGAGCGGCGATTCGTCGGAGGCGCTCGCCGCCGAGCTGACGGCGTTCGTGAAGGAGCACCTGGCGGGCTACAACACGCCCAAGCAGGTCCACTTCGTCGACGAGTTCCCCCGCACCGCGGTCGGCAAGATCCAGAAGCACGCGCTCCGGGAGCGCTTCGGGAGCTGACCCACCCGCAAGCCGCGAGTCGGGAGCTCCGGCACCGCGAGTCGGGGGTTGCGGCACGGTGAGTCGGGCCGGTCGGCACACGCCGACGCGCCCCTGATCACCACGAACATGCGGCGGCGACGGTCCGCGCCGCCGTCACGACACCCCCACCGCGATCACCTGCCCGGGTCCCGGGCGGGTCCGCACCGTGCCCTCCCCACCGGTCGCCGGTGTGGTGCAGCGGCACCGCTCGGCACCTCGCACGACCGTCCCGCACGACCCCAGCGACGAACCAGGAGAGGCACCCATGACCGACCACGCCGAGCCGCCGTCCCCGGCTCCCGACACCCCGTCCGACCACGCGCGTCGGCGCGCCGCCGCCGTCACCGCGACACCCGCGTTCGCCCAGCTGGTCCACAGCCGCAACCGCTTCGCCGTCCCCGCGGCCGCGCTCGGCTTCGGCGCCTACCTGCTCGTCATCGTGCTGTCCGGCTTCACCCCGGTCCTCAACGGCAAGGCCGTGGGGCAGCTGAGCTGGACGTTCGTGCTCACCGCGCTGATCTTCCCGCTGGTCTGGCTGCTCTGCGGGCTCTACACCCGGCGGGCCGCGCAATGGGACGAGCTGGCGGACCGGGCGATCGCCGAGTCCGGCGTCGAGGCCCGCGCCACCGCCCCGACGGCCGAGAAGGGACTGTAGCGATGAGTGCCGACCCGATCACCATCGCGATCTTCGTCGCGGTCATCCTGCTCACCCTGGTCATCACGGCGTGGGCCGGGCGGCGCAACCGCGACGCGGGCTCGCACTACGTGGCGGGCGGGCAGATCACCGGCTGGCAGAACGGCCTGGCGATCTGCGGCGACCTCCTCTCCGCCTCGACCTTCCTCGGCGTGGCGGGCATCCTCGCGCTGCAGGGCGTGTACGGCTTCTACCTCGTCGCGGGCGGGCTCGTCGCCTTCCTGCTGGTCCTGCTGCTCGTGGCCGAGCCGCTGCGCAACCTGGGCCGCTACACGATCGCCGACGTGCTCTCGAGCCGCTTCCGCTCGAAGGGCGTGCGCGCGGTCATGGCCGTGAACACCCTGGTGGTCACGGTCTTCTACATGATCGCCCAGCTGGTCGGCGCGGGCGTGCTGATCAGCCTGCTGATCGACGTGCCGTACTGGGTCGCGGTGATCGTCGTCGGCGTGCTGATGGCCGTCTACATCACCGTCGGCGGCATGCTCGCCACCACGTGGATCCAGATCGTCAAGGCCGTCATGCTGCTCGCCGCGATGGCCCTGCTGGTGGTCCTGGTGCTCGCCCGGTTCGGCTGGAACCCGATGGCGCTGTTCCAGACGGTGTCCGAGGCCTCGCCGACGGACCTGTTCTCGCGGGCCACCGGCGTCGTCCCGGGGCTGGACCTGCTGTCGGTGGCCGTCGCGCAGGTGCTGGGGACCGCGGCCCTGCCGCACATCCTCATCCGGTTCTTCACCGTGCCCGACGCGAAGGTGGCCCGGAAGTCGATGAGCGTCGCGCTGTGGATCCTCGGCCTGGCGTTCCTCGCGATGCCGTTCATCGGCTACGGCGCGGCGGCGATCGTCGGGCAGGCGCAGGTAGCGGCGGCGAACAAGGCCGGGAACCTGGCCGCGCCGCAGCTGGCCGAGACGCTCGGCGGGCCCGTGCTGTTCGCGGTGATCTCCGCGGTCGCGTTCGCGACGATCCTCGCGGTCGTCGCCGGCCTCGTGATCGCGGGCTCCGGGGCGGTCGCGCACGACATCTACAGCTCCCTCGTCCGCAAGGGCAAGGCGTCCGACGCCGAGCAGGTCAAGGCGGGCCGGATCGCGGCGGTGGCCATCGCCGCCGTCTCGATCGTCCTCGCCCTGGGCGCACAGAACACCAACATCGCGCTCCTGGCGCTGATGGCGGTCGTGGTCGCGGCCAGCGCGAACGTGCCGGTGCTCGTGCTGCTGCTGTTCTGGCGGCGGCTGAACACCACCGGCGTGATCGTCGGCGTCGTGGCCGGGCTGGTCAGCTCGGTCGTCCTGGTGCTCGTCGGGCCCGGCGTGATGGGGACAGCGGCGCTCTACCCGCTCTCCTACCCCACGCTCGTGTCGGTGCCGATCGGCTTCCTCGGCTGCTGGCTGGGGACGATCCTCAGCCGGCCGCGCGTCGAGGCGGAGGCGCCGTACGACGAGATGCACGTCCAGGCGATGACCGGGCGCGCGGTCGTCTGACCTGCTGCTCCGGGGCCCGCTCGAGATCTCCGACGCCTTCTCGGGCGGGCTCCGGATTGAGGACAGGATCTGACCGGAGTGGTCCGTAGCGTTCTCCCCGTCACCACGAACGACGAGAGGCGGACGCCATGACCACCACCGAGATCCCCACCCTGACCGGCGAGAAGGCGGACCTGCTCGGGACGCTCGCCCAGCACCGGTTCCTGTTCCGGTACACCGTCCAGGGGCTGTCCGACGAGCAGGCGGCGCTGACCCCGACCGCGAGCGAGCTGTGCCTCGGCGGGCTGGTCAAGCACGTGGCGTACGGCGAGCAGAGCTGGATCACCTTCGTGCTGGAGGGCCACTCGGCGATGTCGTTCACGGAGGAGAGCCTCGTCGAGCACGCGAACACGTTCCGGATGCTCCCCGGCGAGACCCTGGAGGGCCTGCTCGCCGACTACGAGCGGATCGCGGAGCGGACCGAGGCCGTGGTCGCCGCGCTGCCCTCGCTCGACCTCTCCCACCCGCTGCCCGAGGCGCCGTGGTTCACCGACGCGGCCTGGTCGGCGCGCCGCGTCCTCACGCACATCATCGCCGAGACGGCCCAGCACGCCGGGCACGCGGACATCCTGCGCGAGACGATCGACGGCCAGAAGTCCATGGGCTGACCGGCCCGCGGTGCGCCGCCGGGCCGGGCGGGCGCCGGTCCGGCGGGCGCGCGACTGTCGGTGGGCGCTGGTCTAATGCGGACCGTGCTGCTCCACCACGTCGTCCGGACCTCGGCCGCGGTCGGCGCCACCCGCTCCCGCAAGGAGAAGTCGGCGGCGCTGGCCGCGCTGCTGAACCTGGCCGGGCCGGAGGAGGTCGCCCCGGCCACGGCCTGGCTCGCCGGTGAGCCCCGGCAGGGGCGGATCGGCACCGGCTGGCGCACCCTGTCGGGCCTGGCCGGTGCGCCCGCCGCGGCGCCGACGCTCGGCGTCGCCCAGGTCGACGCGCTGCTCACCGAGCTGGCCGGCACGTCCGGCGCGGGCTCGGCCCGGCGCCGCCGCGAGCTGCTGGAGTCGCTCTTCGCCGCGGCGACCGAGGAGGAGCAGGCCTTCCTCGTCCGGCTGCTCACCGGGGAGCTGCGGCAGGGGGCGCTGGAGGGCGTGATGCTCGACGCGATCGCCGCGGCCGCCGAGGTCCCGGCGGCGGTGGTGCGGCGGGCGTTCATGCTCTCCGGCCGGTTGCCGGAGACCGCCGCGCTGGCGCTCGCCGAGGGCGCTGCCGGCCTGGAGGCGGTCCGGCTGGAGGTCGGGCGCCCGGTGCGGCCGATGCTCGCCAGCCCCGGTTCATCGCTCGACGCCGCGCTCGAGTCGCTGGGCGAGGAGGTCACCGTCGAGTACAAGCTCGACGGCGCACGCATCCAGGTGCATCGCTCGGGTGACGAGGTGCGGGTGTGGACGCGGACGCTGCGCGAGGTCACCGACGGGGTGCCGGAGCTGGTCGCCCGGGTGCGGGAGCTGCCGTGCCGCAGCGCGGTGCTCGACGGCGAGACCCTCGCGCTCGACGACGACGGCCGCCCCGGGAAGTTCCAGGACACCATGTCGCGCTTCGGGTCCGAGGCGTCCGAGGCGTCCGAGGCGTCCGAGGAGGTCCTGCTCAGCCCGTTCTTCTTCGACCTGCTGCACCTCGACGGCCGGGACCTGCTGGACGAGCCGCTCGCCGCCCGGCTCGACGCGCTCGCCGGCCTCCTCGCCGAGCCGGCGCAGGAGCCGCTGCGCATGCCGGGCGTGCGGCGGCCGACGCCGGCGGAGGCCGCCGACGTGCTCGACGGCGCGCTGTCGGCCGGGCACGAGGGCGTCGTCGTCAAGGCGCTCGACGCCCCGTACGCGGCCGGGCGGCGCGGGAAGAGCTGGCAGAAGGTCAAACCGGTGCACACGCTCGACCTCGTGGTGCTCGGCGCGGAGTGGGGGTACGGCCGGCGCACCGGAACGCTGTCCAACATCCACCTCGGCGCGCGCGACCCCGACGGCGGCCCGCCCATCATGGTCGGGAAGACCTTCAAGGGCATGACGGACGAGCTGCTCGCCTGGCAGACGAAGGAGTTCCCGGGCCACGCGGTGCACGACGACGGGCACGTGGTCGAGATGCGCCCCGAGCTCGTCGTCGAGATCGCCCTGGACGGAGCGCAGCGCAGCGTCCGCTACCCCGGCGGCGTGGCCCTCCGCTTCGCCCGGGTCCTGCGCTACCGCCCGGACAAGACCCCCGCCGAGGCGGACACGATCGACGCGGTCCGCGCGCTCCTGTAACCGGCCCGGGCACGACTCCCCAGAGGAGTTGGCCCTCCCACGACCGGGCCCACCGGCCGCGTCGTCCCGCAGACGGGTGTCGGTAGCCTCGCCGGCTCACGGCCGTGCCCACTCACGCCCCGGTCGCTTCCGCGATCGGCACGTCCCACGACCGCCCACGACGGCGGCCGGGTTGAGAGGTGCGCCATGACCGTCACGCTGACCCGGGCCGATGGTTCCCGCGAGCAGCTGTCCGACGAGGTCCTCGACGAGCTGGACGCCGCCCTGCGCGGGCCCCTGGTGCCCGGCGGCGACACCGGTGTGCCCGAGCCGTGCCCGGAGTGGAACGCGATGTACGGCGGCCGGGCGGGGTTGACGGTGCGCTGCACCGGTACCGCGGACGTCGTCGAGGCGGTGCGCTTCGCCCGCACGCGCGGACTGCTGGCCGGGGTCCGTGGCGGCGGCCACTCGGTCGCGGGGCTGTCGAGCAATCCCGACGGCCTGCTGATCGACCTGTCGGCCATGCGCGGGGTGCTGGTCGACCCGGAGCGCAGGCTGGCCCGGGTGCAGGGCGGGGCGCTCCTCGGCGACGTGGACCGGGAGACCCAGGCTTTCGGCCTGGCGACGCCGCTGGGGCGCGTGTCGGAGACCGGGGTCGCCGGGCTGACGCTGGGTGGCGGCTACGGACACCTCAACGCGAAGTACGGGCTGTCGTGCGACAACCTCGTCGAGGCGCAGGTCGTGTGCGCCGACGGCAGCGTCCGGACCGCATCGGAGACCGACGACCCGGATCTGCTCTGGGCGCTCCGGGGCGGGGGCGGCAACTTCGGCGTCGTCACGTCCTTCACCTTCCGGCTGCACCCGGTCGGCCCGGTCGTCGCGTTCGCCGGCGTGATGTACCCGCTCGAGGACCTGGGCGCGATCGAGCGCGGCTGGCGCGAGTACGCCGACGCCGCGCCGGACGAGGTCACCACCGTGATGGTGACGATGACGTTCCCGGCGGCGCCCGGCATGCCCGAGGTCGTCCACGACCGGCCCGTCGCGATCGCCGTCGCGGTGCACTGCGGACCCGACCCGGCCGAGGGGATGCGGGTGCTGCAGCCGCTGCGCGAGCTGGGCACGCCCGTGTTCGACATGTCCCAGCCGATGCCGTACACGGCGATCCAGTCCTCGCTCGACCCCTTGTTCCCCCGCGGCGTGCTCCGGGCCTACTGGAAGTCCCAGTACCTCGACGAGCTCACCGACGACGCGATCGACGCCCTCGCCCGCCGGGCCCTGGACCGGCCGGCTCCGAACACGTTGGTCAACACGTTCCGCCTGGGCGGCGCCGTGCACGCCGTGGACCCGGAGGCGACCGCCTTCGCCGAGCGGACCTCGCCCTACATGGTGTCCTTCGACACCACGTGGACCGACCCGGGCCAGGACGAGGCCGCCGTCGCCTGGTGCCGCTCGGCGTTCGAGGAGATGACGAAGTACGGCAACGGCCGGGTGTTCCTCAACTTCACCGGTCTGCAGGACGAGCCCCTGCAGGCCGGCACGGACACCGCCTACGGCCGCAACCTGCGCCGCCTGGGACGGATCAAGGCCGCCCTCGACCCGGACAACGTCTTCCAGCTCAACAACAACATCGTCCCCACCCCGGGCTGACACCAGGACGGAGCGGCGGGCCGGCGTCGGGAAGGGTCAGCGGGCCCAGTCCGTCTCCGGTCCCACGGCGTCGGCGCGGAAACGCAGGGCGGGATCGAGGTAGCGGACCTCGGCCGGGGCGTACAGCGCCTCGACGCCGGCGCGGATGCCCGGGTAGGCGGTGGCGTAGGCCTCGATCTCGACGTCGGAGGCGGGGATGCCGGCCTCCTGCAGCAGGGCACGGACGGTGTCGATGTCGGACACGCGCTTCTCCTCTCGGGTGGGTCAGGCCGCTGCCGGCGCGCCGGCCGTGGCCAGGGCGGGGACCTTCAGGTGGTGGTCGGTGGCCGTCTGGAACGCGGCGCCGGCGCGGAGCAGGGTCGCCTCCTCGAACGGCCGGCCGGCGATCTGCAGGGAGAGCGGCATACCGCCCGCCGTCTGCCCCATCGGCAGCGCGAGCACGGGGTTGCCGACCGAGTCCCAGTAGCCGGTGTGGATGTGGGTGAAGAGATCCATGACGTCGGCGGTCCCGTCGAGATAGTCCTGCAGGGCCGGGGCGCCGACGGAGAGCGTCGGGCAGACCACGACGTCGATCTCGGCGAAGAGCCGCCCGAGCGCGAGCTGCCCGGCCCGGCGCATCCGCTGGGCCTGCACGTAGTCGGCGCCCGAGACCATCGCGCCCTGGGCGATCATCGCGCGGGTGGCGGTGAAGTAGTCGTCCCAGCGCGTGGTCATGTCCGTGCGGTGGTAGGCGAGCGCCTCGCACGCCATGGTGACGATGTCGGCGGTCATCATCTCGGCGCGATAGGGCAGCGCGACCTCGACGGTCGTGGCGCCGGACGCCTCGAGCTGCGCCACCGCGGCGTCGAACGCCCCGGCCAGCGCAGGGTCGGCCCCCGCTGGGAAGTGTCCCTCCCGCACCACGCCGATCCGGAGGCCGGCGAGATCGCCGCCGAGCTCGGGCGCGGTGAACGGGGCGTCGACGCAGTCGGGGTCGCTGGCGTGGGGCCCGGCGATCACGGCGAGGACGGCGGCACAGTCCGCGGCCGAGCGGGCCATCGGTCCGATGTGGTCGAGGCTGTAGCCCAGCGGCACGCAGCCGGACTTGGGCACGCGCCCGAAGGTCGGCATCAGGCCGGTGATCCCGCACAGCGCCGCCGGGATGCGGATGCTGCCGGCGGTGTCGGTGCCGAGCCCGGCCAGGAACATGCCCGCCGCCACGCCCGAGCCCGTGCCCGAGCTGGACCCGCCCGGCCAGGTCTGCAGGTCCCACGGGTTGCGGGGCACCGGGAACGGCTTCGCCGGGTCGGGCATGCCGCAGGCGAACTCCATCGTGGTCGTCTTGCCGGTGATCACCGCGCCGGCCGCCTTCAGCCGGGCGACGACGGGGGCGTCCTTGTTCTCGCCCCAGGTCCGGTCGAGCACGAGCGACTGGGCGGTCGTCGGGCCCTCGGCCATCGCGAGGATGTCCTTGACGCCGAACGGGATCCCGTGCAGCGGCCCGCGGTCGTGCCCGGCCGCGAGCTCGGCGTCGGCGCGGTCGGCGGCCGCGCGTGCATGGTCGTCGAAGCGGGCCAGGTAGGTGCCGACCCGGGCGTCGAGCCGGTCGGCGGTCGCGATCGCAGCCTCGGTCAGGGCGCGGCTGGTGGTGGTGCCGGCCCGCAGGGCGGCAGCGGCCTCGGTCAGAGTGGTCACGAGGGTCCTCCAGGTGGAAGGGAGAAGCGCAGGTCAGAGCAGGTCGGACGCGGTGGCCCGGGAGACGAACCGGAAGCGGTCCGCGCGGATGCGCAGGAAGGCCACGTCGATCACGCGGCCGGAGGGGTCGGCGATGGTCTGCTCCATCGCCAGCAGCGGGAAGCCCGGGGCGACACCGAGCAGCTCGGCCGCCATCGGGTCGGCGGCGACGCAGTCGATCACGAACTCCGACTCGCCGAGGACCACCCCGGCGTCGGCCATGAGCTGGTACCAGTGGCCGTGGAACGGCGTCGCGAGCAGCCGTTCCGCCTCCGGGTAGACCATGTAGTTCGTGGCGACGGCGGTCGGGAGGCCCTCGCTCATCGCGACGTACTCGAGCCGCAGGACGGGCGTCCCGACGTCGACACCGAGCGACGCGGCCAGCGTGGCCGGCGCCGGGACCGTCGAGCGGTCGAGGATCCGGGGCGGGGTGGTGAAGGCGTACATGGCGCCGCCGCGGGTGACACCCAGCGCCTCGTCCATCTCGGTGCGCGGCGGGTCGACCATCACGTGGGTGCCGACGCCGGGCAGCCGCTCGATGAGGCCCTCCGCCCGGAGCATCCCGAGCGCCTCGCGAACGGTCGCGCGGGTGGCGCCGTAGGCCGACATGAGCGCGGTCTCCGACGGCAGCGCGCCGTCGCGGAACCGGTCCGCGAGCAGCGCGGAGCGCAGCAGGTCGCGGAGTCGCCGCACGTCCTGCCCGCGGCGGTCACCCGCTCGTCGGGAGGCCGGCACGCTCACGTGTCCGGACGGTACGAACGCGGCGTTGCCTCCGGGTGGCGCCCACGTCACCGCCGCGTTGCTCACGCCGGTACCGCGGCGACGTCGACAGCCCGATCCCCGAGGAGAGCGGAGCCGAGGTCGGCGGCGCTCGCGATCGTCGCGAAGCCGCACTCGCCCATCACCTCGACGCCGGCCTCGTGCAGCCGCGGGGTCTGGGCGGCGCAGGCATCGGCGAGCAGCGTGACCCGGTAGTCACGCATGTAGGCGGCGCGGACCGTCGACTCCACGCAGATGTTCGTGACGACCCCGCAGACGTACAGCTGGTCCACGCCGAGCCCGCGCAGCAGCGGGTCGAGCGAGGTCCAGAGGAAGGCGTCGAAGCGGCACTTGTCGACGGTGAGGTCGGCGGGCGTCCAGCCGAGGTCGTCGACGACCTCGGCGTCCCAGGTGCCGGCGAGCAGCCCGTCGATCCCGGCCAGCTCGCCCCCGCGGTACAGGTTGGGGCCCTCGTCGGCGCGGCCGGGCCGGTAGAGGTGCCGGGTGAAGACGACGGGGGTGCCGGCCTCCCGGGCGGCGCGGACCGCGACGGCCGCGTTCCCGACGGCGGCCTCCGCCCCGGCCAGGCCCATTCCGATCCGCGGGACCGAGCCCTCGGGCCGGCAGAAGCCGTTCTGGACGTCGACGACGACGAGTGCGCCGGTCATGTGGTTCCCTCCGAGACGATGGCGGCCGCCGGGACCCGGACCTCGGGCATGCCGAGGTCCGTGGTGCGGCCCGGCAACCAGGCGTGCGGCTTGCAGGAGTCGTGGCAGGCGCCCTCGGTGGAACAGCAGAGCGAGCAGATGGCGCCGTCGTGGAACGGGCAGGTGGCCATGTCGATCAGCTCGTACGTGCCCTTGCAGCGCACGCACGTCGCCTCGGTCGCGCCCTCCGGGAACTCGCTGGTCCGTGCGGTGTAGAAGCGGCCCTTGGTGGCCAGCGCGAGCACCGGCGGGAGGACGAGCGCCAGCACCAGCGACACGAACGGGGCGAGCGCGGCCATCGTCGCGCCGAAGGCCCCGAAGTAGGCGGCGAGGGAGACGGCGGCGGCGACCACCATCGAGCCGAAGCCGACCGGGTTGACGTTGAACAGGTGCGCGCGCCGGAACTCGACGTGCCGCGGACCGATCCTCAACCAGCGCTTGTTGATCACGAGGTCGGCGACCATCGCGCCGATCCAGGCGATGCCGACGTTGGCGTACACGTTCAGGACCGTCACGATGTTGTCGAAGATGTCGAGCTCCATGAGCACCAACGACAGCGCCACCTGGAAGACGACCCACACCGCGCGGCCCGGGTGGCGGTGCAGGAGGCGGGAGAAGAAGTTCGACCACGACAGCGAGCCGCTGTACGTGTTCATGATGTTGATCTTGATCTGGGACAGCAGGACCAGGACGCCCGCGAGCACCAGCGCGACCGTGTGGTTCCCGGTCAGCCGCTCGTAGACGACCGTGAACAGGTCGACCGGCAGGGCGACCTGGTCCGCCGGGGCCTGGGCGTCGGCGTACCCGACCAGCAGGGTCGAGGCGAAGAAGATGACCATCGCGAACAGCGCGAACCCCGGCCCGCCCATGAGCACCGCGGCCCGCCAGCGGCCGCGCCGGCCCGGCTCGGGGTCCGGCATGAGGCGCAGGTAGTCGCCCTGCTCGCCGACCTGCGTGGCCAACGACAGGTTCGCCGCGGCGATCACGAAGATCGCGACGAAGCTCAGCCCCACCGCCGAGGCGGTGCCGCCCTGCGGCTGCGGGTCCACCATGTGCGCCCCGGCGTCGGGGGCGGTCGCCGCGGTGACCACCGCGACGCCGATCAGCGCGACCCAGATCGGCCAGGTCCAGGCCTGGAACTTCGAGCTGAAGCTCATCCCGTAGAGCGTCAGCGGGATCATCACCACGGCGACGACCACGTAGGACACGTGGATGTCCAGGCCGGTCAGCGCGGTCACCGCCTGCGCCATGATCGCGCCCTCGTACGCCAGGAAGATCAGCGTGTACGTGGCGTAGACCAGGCTCGTGACGGTCGACCCGAGGTAGCCGAAGCCGGAGCCGCGGGTGAGCAGGTCGATGTCGATGTGCTTCCGTGCGATGGCGAACGCGATGACGATGGTGAGCGGCAGTGTCACCACGCTCGCGATGGCGAAGCCCCACACCGAGTTGGCGAAGCCGAACTCGTTGACGAACGCCGCGTCGAGGGCGTAGCCGGCCATCGCCGACAGCCCGACGAGGCACGACAGGAAGACCATCCACGGCGACCAGCTGCGGAACGAACTGGGTGTGTACCGCAGCGAGTAGTCCTCCATCTGCGGGTTGTCGGCGACTTTCACTTCACGGCCTCCCGGGTTCCGAGGTGTGCGCCGAGAAGCTAGGAAGCCGCGATTGCCTCCCGATGACGTGCCGCGTTGCGCCGGGTTGCGCCGTCCCACGGTCCGCCAGGTGATGCTGACCTGCGGTTTCGCCGACCAAGATCGGCGTGACGCCGGAGCGGCTGCCGATCTGCCGCAGAGATCTCGCCCGCTCCGGCGGCGCGCGGACGATCCGCCCGCTACCCTTGGCTCTCCGTGCGCTTCATCGACGGGCACCGGCCCACCTCGGACCTCACCTACGACGACGTCTTCCTCGTCCCCGGGCGGTCCTCCGTCGCCTCCCGCTTCGACGTCGACCTGACCACCGCGGACGGCACGGGCGCCACGGTGCCGGTCGTCGCGGCCAACATGACCGCAGTCGCGGGCCGCCGGATGGCGGAGACGCTGGCCCGTCGCGGCGCGCTGACCGTCCTGCCGCAGGACGTGGCGCCCGAGGCGGTCGGCGAGATCGTCGCCTGGATCAAGTCCCGGCACCCCGTGTGGGACACCCCGCTCGTGCTGCGCACCGGCGACGCGGTGGCCGACGCGCTCAACCTGCTGCCGAAGCGCGCGCACGGCACCGTCGTGGTGGTCGACGACGGCGGGCGGCCGGTCGGCACGGTCGACGAGGCCGCGTGCTCGGGCGTCGACCGCTTCACCCGGCTCGCCGACGTCCTCGACGGGTCGCCGGTCATGCTCCCGCTCGGCACCGCGCCGCGGGAGATCTTCGAGACGCTCGGCGGGCGCGGCGTCGCCCTCGGCCTCGACGACGACGGCCGCCTCGCCGGCCTGCTCACCGCGCTCGGCGCGATCCGGGCCGGCATCTACACGCCCACCCTCGACAGGCACGGCCGGCTGCGCACGGCGGCGGCGATCGGCATCAACGGCGACGTCCCGACCAAGGCCAAGGCGCTGCTCGAGGCCGGGGTGGACGTCCTCGTCGTCGATACCGCGCACGGGCACCAGGACAAGATGATCGACGCGCTGAAGGCGGTCCGGGCCGTGGTCCGCGACTCCGGGCTGTCGGTCCCGATCGCCGCGGGCAACGTCGTCACCGCCGAGGGCGTGCACGACCTGGCCGAGGCCGGCGCGGACGTGATCAAGGTCGGGGTCGGTCCGGGTGCCATGTGCACCACGCGGATGATGACCGGCGTCGGGCGCCCGCAGTTCTCCTCGCTGCTCGAGTGCGCCGCGGCCGGTCGCGAGCACGGCGTGGCGATCTGGGCGGACGGCGGGGTGCGCTTCCCGCGGGACGTCGCGCTGGCCCTCGCCGCCGGCGCCGCGTCCGTGATGATCGGCTCCTGGCTCGCCGGCACCTACGAGTCCCCCGGAGACCTGCAGCGCGACGAGAACGGCCGCCCGTACAAGGAGTCCTTCGGCATGGCGTCGAAGCGCGCGGTGAGCGCGCGGACCCGCGGCGACGGCGACTTCGACCGGGCGCGCAAGGGCCTGTTCGAGGAGGGCATCTCCAGCTCGCGGCAGCTGCTCGACCCGGCCCGACCCGGCGTCGAGGACCTGCTCGACGGCATCTGCTCCGGCGTCCGCTCCGCCTGCACCTACGCCGGCGCCCGCTCCCTCGCCGAGCTCCACGAACGCGCCGTCGTCGGTATCCAGACCTCGGCCGGATTCACCGAGGGCACCCCCCACGGCCTGTGACGGCCCCGGGCACGATCGGTCACGGACGGGCCGAGATGCCCTAGCCGCGCCCGCGCCGGCTGCCTATCGTCGCTCGCCAGGCCCTGCGGGCCGCCGGCAAGGGGGGTCGTCGTTGCGCGCACGGGGGATCGGGTGGTCGGTGGCCGCCCTCGTCGCGGTGCTCGCACTGGTCGGCGCCTGCACGACCGGCTCGGGGGCGCGGCCGGCCGCCCCGGCCACGGGGGCCCCGACCTCGGCCGCCGCCCCCGCCGCGCTCCCGCCCGGTGCCGTGCCCGGCGCCGAGTGGCGGATCACCCGCCCCGGGCCGGAGCACGCCGTCGAGGGCTTCGCGGACCGCACCTCCGTCCACCCCGGCGACCCCGTGCGCCTGTTCGTCTCGACGACGGCCGCCCGGTACACGGTCACGGCCTTCCGGATGGGCGACTACCCGCCCACGGGCGCGGCCCGGGTCTGGGTGTCCGCGCCGCAGCCGGGACGGCGCCAGGCCGACCCGGTCGTGCAGGCCCCGCGGAACACGGTGGTGGCGCCGTGGAGCCCCACGCTGACGGTCGACACCGTGGGTTGGCCGCCGGGCGACTACCTCCTCCGGCTCGACGCGGACAACGGCGCGGACAACGGCGCGGACGCCGACCAGGCCGCCCAGCAGTTCGTCCCGCTGACGCTCGCCACCCCGGACAACACCGGCCGGCTCGTCGTGGTCAACGCCGTGACGACCTGGCAGGCCTACAACCGGTGGGGCGGGTACAGCCTGTACGCCG
Source organism: Pseudonocardia kujensis (assembly GCF_021283305.1). GTDB lineage: Bacteria > Actinomycetota > Actinomycetes > Mycobacteriales > Pseudonocardiaceae > Pseudonocardia > Pseudonocardia kujensis. The sequence continues at coordinate 5,510 of NZ_JAJSOK010000093.1, read as the reverse complement.
CGGGCACCGGGCGGTTCGCCGACCGCTCGCGCGCCGTCTCCTTCGACCGGCCCTACCAGGCGAAGGACATGCAGGGCGCCGGCGACTTCCTCATCTTCGAGCTGCCGTTCGTGCAGTTCGCCGAGCGGTCCGGGCTCCCGCTCGGCTACGCCACCGACGTCGACCTCCACGCCGATCCCCACCTGCTCGACGGCGCCCGAGCGGTGATCACGCTCGGTCACGACGAGTACTGGTCCACGGCGATGCGCGCGGCGGCGACCGCCGCCCGCGACCGCGGGGTGAACCTCGCCTTCCTCGGCGGCAACGAGATCTACCGGCACATCCGGTTCGAGGACAGCGCCCTCGGGCCGGAACGGGTCGAGGTGGGCTACAAGTCCTTCGCGGAGGATCCGGCGAGCCGCACCGATCCGCTCGAGGCGACGCCGCAGTGGCGGGACCCGCCCCACCCGCGGCCGGAGAGCGTCCTGCTCGGCAACTTCTACCAGTGCAACCCCGCGCAGGCCGATCTCGTCGTCGCCGACGCCGGGAGCTGGCTGCTCGCGGGCCTGGTGCGGGACGGCCAGCGGCTGCCCGGCCTCGTCGGCAACGAGTACGAGCGCGTCGACCTGCGGGTGCCCACCCCGCGGCCGATCGAGGTGCTGTTCCACTCGCCGGTGACCTGCCGCGGCCGGCCGGACTTCGCCGACGCGACCTGGTACTCCGTGCCGAGCGGCGCAGGGGTGTTCTCCGCGGGGACCCAGTACTGGATCTGCGGGCTCGACCCGGCCTGCCGCGGCGGGACCAGCGCCCCGGTGGTCGGCGCGATCACCACGCGGCTGCTGACCGCCTTCGCCGCGGGGCCGGCCGGCGCCGCGCACCCCGCCGAGGACAACCTCGTCGCTCTCGGCATCGAGCACTCCTGACCGTCGGACGGGGCCCGACACGCCGACGGCGCCCCACCCGCGGGGGTGGGGCGCCGTCGGGCGTGACTCAGTTGCCGGGGCCCTCCAGCATCTCGGTCACGAGGGCGGCGATGGGGCTGCGCTCGGAGCGGGTGAGGGTCACGTGGGCGAAGAGGGGGTGGCCCTTCAGCTTCTCGATCACCGCGGCGATGCCGTCGTGGCGGCCCACCCGGAGGTTGTCGCGCTGGGCGACGTCGTGGGTGAGGACCACGCGCGAGGCGGTGCCGAGCCGGGAGAGCACCGTCAGGAGCACGTTGCGCTCCAGCGACTGCGCCTCGTCGACGATCACGAAGGTGTCGTGCAGCGACCGGCCGCGGATGTGGGTGAGCGGCAGGACCTCCAGCATCCCGCGGGCGATCACCTCGTCGAGCACGTTCTGGCTGACCAGCGCGCCGAGGGTGTCGAACACCGCCTGGGCCCAGGGGCCCATCTTCTCCGCCTCGCTGCCGGGCAGGTACCCGAGCTCCTGCCCGCCGACGGCGTAGAGCGGCCGGAACACCACGATCTTGCGGTGCTGCTGGCGCTCCATGACGGCCTCGAGGCCGGCGAGCAGCGCGAGCGCCGACTTGCCCGTGCCGGCCCGGCCGCCGAGGGAGACGATGCCGACCTCCGGGTCGAGCAGGAGATCGAGCGCGACCCGCTGCTCCGCGGAGCGCCCGTGGAGCCCGAAGGCCTCGCGGTCGCCGCGGACGAGCTTGATCTGCTTGTCGGGCGTGACCCGGCCCAACGCCGCCGACGTGCCGCCGAGCAGGCGGATGCCGGTGTGGCAGGGGAGCTCGCCCGCCTCGGCGTGGTCCAGCACGCCGTCCCGGAAGAGGGTGTCGATCTCCTCCGGGGCGACCTCGACGTCCGCCATCCCGGTCCAGCCGGAGGGGACGACGTCCTGGCCGTGGTACTCGTCGGCGGGGAGTCCGACGGCCGCGGCCTTGACCCGGAGCGGCATGTCCTTGGTGACCAGCACGACCTGCCGCCCGGCCCCGTACTCCGCCTGCAGGTTGAGCGCGCAGGCGAGGATCCGGCTGTCGTTGCTGTCCGTGCGGAAGCCGCTCGGCAGCACCGACTGGTCGCTGTGGTTCAGCTCGACGTGGAGCGTGCCGCCGGCGTCCCCGATCGGGACGGGCGCGTCGAGCCGGCCGTGCTTGATCCGCATGTCGTCGAGCTGCCGCAAGGCCGCCCGCGCGAACCACCCCAGTTCGGGGTGGTGCCGCTTGCCCTCGAGTTCGGAGATGACCACGAGCGGGAGGACGACCTGGTGCTCGTCGAACCGGGTCAGCGACCACGGGTCGGAGAGGAGGACCGAGGTGTCGAGCACGTAGCAGCGGGGCGTGACGTCCATGGGGACGTCGGAGCCGCTCTCCTGAACCGGGGCCGTACGACGTTCGGTCACGGGTGCTCCCTCGCGGGCGCGGCACCACGCCCACATTTCCGGTGGGCCGGCCGACCCTGGTGCGGTTGTGACAGCCACGTCAGCGACGCCGCCGGCACGCCCGCGAGGGCCGGGTGCCGGCCCCCTCGGGTGCTTTGCAACACCACGTCCAGGGCCTCCCCGAGCGGTGCGATCGGGACGCACCGCCACGGATGACGCTACTAGCGGTCACCCTGATGCGGTCAAGGGTGACTTCGTGTCGCGAAGGTCGCCGATCCCGAGAATTAACAGAACGGCCGACCACTCATCGCGTGATCGACACCGTCCGTCGCGGGTGCACCCCGGTCGGCCGCCGACCGTCCGGACCAGTCCGCGGCCGCCGGTGAGGCCAGTACCGCGGGCGTGACGGGCCGGTCGAGCGCCCGACGGAACCGCGCGAGGTCACCTGCCCACCAGGCCCGCACCAGTGGGTATCCGACGACGTAGGTCACGGTGTAGGCCCGCCAGCGGGGGTCGGTGAGGAACCGCAGGGCACGGTCGGCCCGGGCCCCGTCGAGCAGCAGCCACCGGCGCAGGTGGTCCCGGGCCGCTGCCGGACCTGCCCGCTCGACGAGGAGCGCCGCGTCGAGCCGGACGTGCTGCAACGGCAGCATGGCCTCCTCCAGCGCCTCGGCCAGCTCACCGTCCGTGACGACGCCCACCCCGGCCAGCACCTCGGCCGCCCACGGGCCCCATCCCGGCCCGACGACGGCGTCGAGCCCGAGGTCCGCCACCCCTTCGACCACGAGCGCGCGCGGGCTGCGGGTGAGGCTCAGCGCCCGCTCGGGCTCCGACCGGGCCGTGGCGGCGCGTCGCAGGTGCTCGACGTGGTGGCCCGGGTAGGTCTCGTGCGCGACCAGCCGGGCGAGCTGCCCCGCCCGCTGGGGCGCGTCGGTGCTGAACCGGGCAAGCGAGCGGCCCCGTCCGAGGTGGCGGGTGAACCCGCTCCACGGCCGCCCCTCGACGAGCTCGATCTCGACCTCCTCCCCCGCCGGCAGGTCGAGGAGCGCGGCGGTCCGCTGCCGCAGGGCGGCGACCAGGGCGCGGATCGCCGGACCGCGGAGCCCGCCGGGCAGCTCGTCCCGCGCGCGGTAGGCGGCCAGCCGGTCGGCGAGGGGGGCCCGCCCGGGCAACAGGGCGTCGAGGGCCCGGTGCGCCGCCCGGTACCGGTCCGGGTCGCCGGGGGCGACGTCGACGCCGTAGGTCTCCCGGATCTCGGTGCGCAGCGCCACCTGCTCGCCCGCGAGGCCCCGCGCCGTCCGCTCGAGGGCCCGCAACTCGCCGTCCAGGAAGGTCTCCCGCACCGGCGGGAGCCCGAGGTACGGGAGCGCGCGGCGCAGCCGTACCGCCTCGCGGACGAGCACCGAGGGCACCGGAACGGCGTCCGCGCGGGCGTGGCGGCGCAACGCGGGATCACCGTCGAAGGCCTCCACGGTGCCCGGCGCGAGGCGGTCCAGCCGCAGTGCCACCAGCGCGACCTCGCGCGCCACCGCGTCCGCCTTCACGGCCTCCTCCGCATCAGCGGGACGCTACCCGCCGGACACCCGTCCGGCCCCTCCTCCACGATCGGGAGGACAACCCTCCCGAACGGGTGGCGCGGCTACCCACCGTTCCGGGGAACCGCCCGAAAGCGCCACGCCGCCGGCGTCGAATTCCGCCTATCCAGGGAATAACCAAACGCACAGTTCGTAGCTCACACGATAGTGGCACGAGATTTGGTGTATTGACGCGGCTGCGGATAGCTTTCGAGGCAGTCAGCGCGGGCTCCCCGGTCGGACGCTGACCTGAAAGGTGCCGGCTCGCCGGTTCCGCAGACCTACAGGAGAGAAACTGTGCTGAAGAAGGCTGGAATCGTCGCGACCGGCGTCGCCGCCTCTCTCGTCGCCGTCAGCCCGCTCGCCTTCGCCGGTGACAAGGGCCACGACCACGACAAGGGCGACAAGGGCCACCACGGCTCGTCGGTCACCGGCATCGACAAGTCGGGCAAGGGCCTGCTGAACGTGTCGGGCAACAATGTGAACGTCCCGGTCCAGGTCTGCAACAACGACGTCCCGGTGAACGCCGGCGTCGGCGCCATCCAGGGCAACGCCAAGGACATCACCGGTGCGCTGACCGGCGCCCTGGGCCTGTTCGGCAAGGCCAAGGCCGACACCGACGTGCACACCGACTCGGACCGCTCCTGCGGCCTCGACGCCTTCGCCGGCGACAAGGTCGGCTGACCGTTCCGTCAGCTCTTCCGCTGCAGGAGGCCGGCCCGGTTCCCGGGCCGGCCTCCTGGCTTTCCGCCTCCGGTCCGATTTCATCCGATCGAGGTAGTAACTCCCGAGGGAAACGCGATCCGACACGATCGTGGTACCGATTTCGCGATTCGCGGAAGCGCCCGATAAATTGATCGTCAGTCGGTGCGGGCTCCCCGGTCGGGCACCGACTCGAGAAGTCCGGGCCTTCCCCGGGCCCGTACACACACAGGAGAAGAAATGCTGAAGAAGGTCGCCCTGGTCGCCGCCGCCTCGGCCGCGTCCGTCGTCGCCATCAGCCCGCTCGCGTTCGCCCACGAGTCGCACGAGACCGGCATCGACAAGTCGGGCAAGGGCCTGATCAACCTCTCCGGCAACAACGCCAACGTGCCGGTCCAGGCCTGCAACAACGACGTCCCGGTCAACGCCGGCGCGCTGGTCGGCCAGGCCAACCTCAAGGACATCACCGGTGTCGCCACCGGCGCCCTCGGCATCGCCGGCAACGCCAAGGCCAAGAGCGACGTCCACACCGACTCCGACCGCTCCTGCGGTATCAAGTCGGGCGCCGGCGACAAGGTCAGCTGACCTCCCGGTCTCGAACGACAGGACGCCGGCCCGGTTCCTCCGGGCCGGCGTCCTGTCTTTTCCGGGACTTCTGCGATGCGGTGGCGCAGAACTCATCCGATCGAGGGAGTAACCCTGCCGAGAAACGCGATCCGACACGATCGTGGTACGGATTTCGCGATTCACCGATTCCTCGGATAGCGTCATCCGCAGTCGGTGCGGGCTCCCCGGTCGGACACCGACTCGAGAAGTCCGGGCCTTCCCCGGGCCCGTACACACACAGGAGAAGAAATGCTGAAGAAGGTCGCCCTGGTCGCCGCCGCCTCGGCCGCGTCCGTCGTCGCCATCAGCCCGCTCGCGTTC
>NZ_JAJSOK010000092.1 GCF_021283305.1 Pseudonocardia kujensis | reverse complement strand
GGTGGAGTACGGGTGGCCGCTCGCGCCGGTCCCCGCGGTCGCGCGGGGGTTCGACCAGCCGCCCTTCCGCTACGGCCGCGGGCACCGTGGCGCCGATCTGGTCGGGAGGGCCGGGCAGGCGGTGCTCGCCGCGCGCGACGGGGTCGTGGTGTTCGCCGGGCCCGTCGCGGGCCGCGGAGTGGTGTCGGTGGAGCACGCGGACGGGCTGCGGACGACCTACGAGCCGGTCACCCGCACCGTTGCCGTCGGGGTCCGGGTGGCGCGCGGGGACCCGATCGGCGTCCTCGAGGCCGGGCACGCCGGGTGTCCCGGCGAGGCCTGCCTGCACTGGGGTGTGCGACGCGGCGTGCGCTCGACCTCGGAGTACATGGACCCGCTGGTGCTGTTGCGGCCGCGCCACGTCCGGCTGCTGCCGCTGCCCGAGCCGTGGCCGGGGTGAGCCGGCCGCCTCGAGCCCGGGCGGGTCGGCGGCGTCATGCCGGTTCGGTCAGCCGGGTGCGCAGTCTCGTGACGAGGCGGGAGTGCAGCTGGCAGACCCGGGACTCGGTCACCCCGAGCAGGCGGCCGATCTCGGCGAGGGTCCGGTTCTCCAGGTAGTACAGGCGCACGACCTCGCGGTCCCGCTCCCCCAACGCGCCCACGGCGAGAGCGAGCTCCCGGACGGTCTCGCCCTGCTCCACCACCTCGAGCGGGTCGGGCGCCGACTCGTCCGCGACCAGCTCCGCGACAGGGGCCTGGCCCTCGCCGCCGGACTCGAGCGCCTCCACGCTGACGAGCTGCCGGTGCTGGAGCATCCCGCGCAGGTCCCGGAGCCCGACGCCAAGCTCCTCCGCGACCTCCCGGTCGTCGACCGTGCGGCCGAGCCGCGTCTCCAGCCGCTCCCGCGCCCGCTCGGCCTCCCGGCGCCGGGCGCGGGCGGTGCGCGGCACCCAGTCCTGGGCGCGGAGCTCGTCGAGCATGGCGCCGCGGATGCGCTGCGCAGCGAAGCTCTCGAACCGCACCTCGCGCTCGGGCTCGAACCGCTCGACGGCGTCGATCAGCCCGAACATCCCGACCTGGACCAGGTCGGCGGCGTCGACGTGGGTCGGCAGGCCACCCGCCATCCGGCCCGCGACCCCGCGGACCAGCGCGCGGTAGTGGATCACGAGTCGGTCCCGGGCGGCCGGGGCCCGGCTCGCGAGGTAGTCGGCCCACAACGTCGAGGTGATGTCCGAGGCGATCCTCGCGGCCTCCGGTGCGGGAGGCTCCGCCGCCTCCTCGGCGCCCCCCGTCGGGGCGAGGCGGGTCGGCATCGGTGCAGCGGTCGGTGCGGCGCCCCCGTCGACGAACGGCATCTCCCGGCCGGACGTGCCGTTCGTCGACCCGGGGTGCCCGATCGAGGGAACGGAGGACGACCCGGGCGTGTCGGGTCGGAGGGGGGCCACGAGGGCGACGTGCTCGGCGGCGCGGTGTGGCCCGCCGAGATTGGGCTCCGCCCCGCTCGCCACGTCCGGTGACACACCGGACTCGGCCGGGACCGCCCGCAGTGACACCCTGCGTTCGGCGACCGCGGGCGCGTCCGCGGTGGTCAGGACCCCGGCCAGCGCTCCCGCCGGGCCACCGACCTGCCGCGTGACCTGCGCAGACTCGGCGTCCGGAGCGTCATGCCCGGGGATGAGCCTGGTCATGGACCACCTTCAGACGGTCGACGGTCACGTGCGTGTAGAGCTGAGTGGTCGACAGCGTAGCGTGACCGAGCAACTCCTGTACGTAACGAAGGTCTGCGCCGCCGTCGAGCAGGTGGGTCGCGGCGGCGTGCCGGAAGCCGTGCGGTCCGATGTCCGGCGCGTCGGGCAGGGCCGCCATCGCGCGGTGCACGAGCGTGCGGGCCACGCGGGGGTCGAGCCGCCCGCCACGAACACCCAGGAACAGTGCGGGGGGCGAGTCCGAGCGGGCGAGCGTCGGTCGGCCGAGGGCGCGCCAGCGCCGCAGCGCGTGCGCGGCCGGCACTCCGAACACCACGGTCCGTTCCTTGGCGCCCTTACCCAGCACGCGCAGGGTTCGGCGCTCGTCGTCGACGTCGTCGACGTCGAGCCCGCACGCCTCGCCGACCCGGATGCCCGTCGCGTACAGCACCTCGAGCAGCGCGAGGTCGCGCAGGGCCTCGGGGTGCTCCTCGGCCGCCCCGGAGGTCGCCGCGTCGAGGACCGCCGCGGCCTGGTCCGCCCGCAGCACCTCGGGCAGCTCCCCGCGCGAGCGCGGGGAGCTCAGCCGGGCTCCGGGGTCGCCGGCGAGCAGCCCGGCCCGCGCCGCCCACGCCGTGAAGGTTCGGACCGCGGCGGCCCGCCGGGCGAGCGTGGCCCGGCTCGTCCCGGCCGCGTGCGCCTCGCCCAGCCGCCGGCGCAGGTGCGCGAGGTCGAGCGCCGCCAGGGACGGCAGGCCGCCGAGCATCCCGGTGAGGTCCGAGCGGTAGGCCCGCACGGTGTGGGCGGACCGGCCCCGCTCCAGTTCGAGGTGTCGGACGAAGCGCTCCACCGCCGCCTCGACCTCGGGGGCGAGGACACGGTCGGGCGGAGCGGCGCCGGCCCGGCCTCCTCGGGTCGCCGCGCCGGGCTCGGGCTCTGGCTGCTTCTCCGACGGGGTCTCGGATCCGGGCTGGGCCACCCTCCGACGGTGCGCGGCGGGCGGGCCCGGGTCAACGACCCACGCCGGTCCCACCGGCGGGCGGGGCACGGACCACCCCCCTGCGCACTCGCACCGGGCGCCCGCCGGCCGCCGGGTGCCTCCCCGTCCACCGGCGCTCCCGACGCCGAGCACCGGCGTTGCCGGCGCGGCGCGGGAACCACGCCGGTAGTCCGCGCACGCGGATCGGGCACGGCGCCGGCCGACGCCGGGGCTACCGCGAACCACGCCGCGTCCGCCGCTGCCACCGGCCCTCGTGGAACTCGGCGAGGCCGCCGCGTTCGAGCTCGATCAGCGCGGAGCGGACGGTGTCCTGGTCCAGGCCCGCCTCCACGGCCAGCCAGGCGATGTCGCGGGCGGCGCGCGGCGGCAGCGCGTCGTGCACCCGGGCCTGGGCCTCGTCGAGGGCGTCCGTGGGGCGCTGCGGCCGCTCCGGCTCCCGGGCCAGCTCCACGCCCAGCCGCCCGGTCGCCTCGGTGATCTCCTCGGCCCGGGTGACCAGCAGCGCGCCCTGCCGGATCAGCTCGTGGCAGCCGGCGGACGTCGCCGAGGTCACCGGCCCCGGGACGGCCATGAGGACCGTGCCGAGCTCGCGGGCATCGGACGCCGTGCGTTGCGCCCCGCTCCGCAGCGCCGCCTCGACCACCACCGTGCCCGCCGACAGCGCCGCGATCAGCCGGTTCCGGACCAGGAACCGGTGCCGCGCCGGGACCGCACCCGGCGGGTACTCCGAAACCACCAGGCCTTGCCGAGCGATGCGGTCGAGCAGCCCGGCGTGCGAGGCGGGATAGGCCCGGTCGAGCCCGCACGCCAGCACCGCGATCGTCGGCCCGCCGCCGGCCAGGGCACCGCGGTGCGCGGCGCCGTCGATCCCGATCGCCGCCCCCGACACGACCGTCTGCCCGGCCTCGGCGAGCCCGGCACCGAACTCGGCCGCGGTGTGCGTGCCGTACCCGCTGGCCGCACGGGCACCCACCAGGGCGACCGCGCGGTCCGTGAGGTCGGCCGGCGAGCCCGTGCCCCGCACCCACAACGCCAGCGGCGGCGCCAGCTCCGCCCTGCCGGTCAGGGCGAAGCACGCGAACGGCCAGTGCGGCCATTCCGGGTCCTCGGGGACGAGCAACCGCGCACCGCAGGCGGCCGCCGCCTCGAGATCGACGTCGACCCGGTCCGCCCCGCGGCGCGCCGAGGTCTCGTCGGCCACGCCCTGGGGGACGTCGCCGCGCCGGACGGCATCGGCCGCGGCGACCGGGCCGACCAGCTCGACCCACCTCCTCGTCTCGGGCGCCGGCGGCTCGACGACCCGCAGCAGGTACGCCCGCGCCCGCAGGATCTCCTCGGCGACCACGGCAGGGCGGGAGGCCGCCGCGGTCACGCCGCACCCCGCTCGCGGTAGTACAGCGCGTTGTCGACGGCCTCCCGGTCGGGCGACGCGGCGCCCGCGAGATCCGCGAGCGTCCAGGCGACCCGCAACGCCCGGTCCGCTCCTCGCGCCGACAGCTCGCCCGACCGCATCCGCTCCTCCAACGGCCGGACGACGGACCGGGGCAGCCCGAACGTCCGCCGCAGGGCGGGCCCGGGGACCTCGGCGTTGGTCCGCCACCCGTGCGCCGACCAGCGCTCGGCTGCGGCCGCCCGGGCGGCGAGCACCCTGGCACGGACGGTCGCGGTGTCCTCCTCCGCGGCGCCTGCGTCGCCGATCGCGGTGACCGGGAGCATGTGGGCCCGCAGGTCGACGCGGTCCAGCAGCGGGCCGGACAGCCGCCCGAGGTAGCGCCGCCGCGCGATCGAGGTGCAGATGCAGTCCCGGTCCCGCGCGGGGGCGCACGGGCAGGGGTTGGCCGCGAGGACCAGCTGGAACCGGGCGGGGTACCGGACGCTGCCCTCGGCCCGGGCCAGCCGGATCTCGCCCTCCTCCAACGGGGTGCGCAGCGCGTCGAGCACGTGGGGTTGGAACTCGGCGCACTCGTCGAGGAACAGGACCCCTCGGTGCGCCAGCGACACCGCGCCGGGGCGGGCCAGCCCGGCCCCGCCACCGAGCAGCGCCGCCATCGACGACGAGTGGTGCGGCGCGACGAACGGCGCGACCCGGCTCAACGGGTCGCCGCCCGCCTCGCCGAGCACCGAGCGGACCGAGGCCAGCTGCAGCGCCTCGTCGCGGCTGAGCTCGGGCAGCAGCCCGACGATCCGCCGCGCCAGCATCGTCTTTCCGGTGCCCGGCGGGCCCACCAGCAGCAGGTGGTGTCCACCGGCGGCGGCGACCTCGAGGGCACGCCGCGCATCCGGCTGGCCCACGACGTCCGCCAGGTCGGGCACCGCGGCGGGTGCCTCGGGTGGCGGCCCCGTCGGCCGGTCCAGCTCGCGCTCGCCGGCGAACCAGCCGACGACCTGGTCCAGCGTGGTGGCTCCGAAGATCTCCACGTCGTCGACCAGCCCGGCCTCCTCGAGCGCGGCCACCGGCACCACGATCCGCCGCAGCCCGGCCGCTCGCGCCGCGAGGACGCTCGGCAGCACCCCGCGCACCGGCCGCACGCGGCCGTCGAGGGCCAACTCGCCCAGCAGTACGGTGCCCGCGAGCCGATCGGGGTCGACCACCCCCGCGCCGGCCAGGACGGAACACGCCAGGGCCAGGTCGAAGCGCGACCCCGTCTTGCGCAGCGTCGCCGGGGAGAGCGCCAGGAGGATCCGCACGGCCGGCCACTCGCGGCCCGAGTTCACCACGGCCGACCGCATCCGGTGCACCGACTCCTGCAGCGCGGTGTCGGCCAGCCCCACGATCTGGACGCCGGGGATGCCGCCGCCCACGAGCGCCTCGATCTCGACGGGCACGCCCTCGACGCCGTACAGCGCCACGGACCAGCCCCGGGCGAGCGCCATCAGAACGCCCCCTCGTAGTGCGCGAGGGTGACCGGGCGGCCGGGGCGCATCAGCACCGCGACGACGTCGAACCGGATCTCGCACCACGCCACGTGGTGCGCGGCCAGCCAGGCCTTGGTCACCCGCCGGATGCGCTGGGCCTTCAGCCCGGTGACGGCCTCGGCGGGCTCGCCGTACCTCGTGCCCGAGCGGGTCTTGATCTCGCACACCACGAGGCGGGTGCCGTCCCGCTCCCGCTGGGTGGCCACCACGTCGATCTCGCCCTCCCGGCACCGCCAGTTCCGGGACAGCACGACGAGGCCCTTGCGTTCGAGGTACTCGACCGCGACGTCCTCGCCGCGGCGACCGAGCTCGTCCTTGGCTGCCATGCCGGACACGATCTCCGGCCGGGCCGACGCGTGGGGCGGAACGCGGAAAGTGCTCCACAGGAGCCGCGGCCGGTGGACAACCGCCGGGTCCGGCCCGCCGAGGGACCGGAACCGTCGGGGCGAGGTGCTAGTGGCCGAACTGGTCGCCCTCGGGCAGCCGCAGGTCCGGCTTGTCGAGCTCCTCGATGTTGACGTCCTTGAACGTGACCACCCGGACGTTCTTCACGAACCGCGCGGGCCGGTACATGTCCCAGACCCAGGCGTCGGACATCCGGACCTCGAAGTAGACCTCGCCGTCGGCGTTGCGCGGCGCGACGTCGACGGAGTTGGCCAGGTAGAAGCGCCGCTCCGTCTCCACCACGTACGAGAACTGGGAGACGATGTCGCGGTACTCCTTGTAGAGCGTGAGCTCCATCTCGGTCTCGTACTTCTCGAGATCCTCGGCGCTCACGACTCCACTCCCCTTGCGACCCTGTCCTCGTCCGTGACGAGGACGACCTCGCCGTCCGCGGCGTACTCCGGGTCCTCGACGGCCCCGGTCTCCTCGCCGGCCGCCCCATTCTGGACCAACGCCACACGGTCGCCGACGCGGGCCACCGACGCCACGTTCACGAAGGAGAACCGATGGTCGGGACACGGCCCGTGCTCGGTCAGCGCGGCGTCGTGCACCGGTGTGCAGTAGCCCTTGTGCTCGGCGAAACCGTACTGCGGGTGGCGCTCGTCGAGCGCGACCATCAGCCGGTCCCTGGTCACCTTGGCCAGCACCGACGCCGCGGCCACGCAGGCCGCCGTCAGGTCGCCCTTGGGCACGGCGAGGGTCGGCCGGCCGAACCCGCGCACCGGGAAGCCGTCCGTGAGCACGTAGCCGGGCGGGGTGGTGAGCGCCGCGACGGCGCGGCGCATCCCCTCGATGTTCGCCACGTGCACCCCGCGGCGGTCCACCTCGGCGGGCGGGATCACGATCACCGAGAAGTCCGCCGCGCGGCGCAGGATCCGGTAGTAGAACTCCTCGCGCACCGCGTGGGTGAGCAGCTTGGAGTCGGTCAGGCCCTCGAGCCGCTTCGCGTCGCCGGGACGCAGCACGCAGGCCGCGACCACCAGCGGCCCGGCGCAGGCCCCGCGGCCGGCCTCGTCGACGCCCGCGACGGGGCCGAGGCCGTGTCGCTGCAGCGTGCTCTGCAGGGTCCATGTGCCGGCCGACGCGCGCACGGTCGCCCGGCCGGGCCTCCACTCCGGGGGCAGGAGCTCGGCGGGACGTTTCCTCCGGGGGCGGCGGCCGGGCCGCTGAACGGGTGCAGCCACCTCAGGTGCGACGTCGGCGGGGCAGGAACTCCTCCTCGGCCGCGAGCAGGGATCGCCTGCGGAGCAGCCAGAAGGGCACCACGCCGAGCACGCCCAGGGCGAGCGGGGCACCGTCCTCGGCCGCCCCGAGGGCGGCCGCCTGCGGCTGCTGCGGGTTCGTGCTGTCGATGAAGCCGAACCGGCTGACCGGCAGCACCTTCATCCGGGCCTTGCCGATGACGTTCGCGACCGGGATGGGCCCGTGACCGTCGATGCGGGAGTCCGACGAGTTGTTGCGGCTGTCGCCCATCACCCACAGCTCACCCTGCGGCACGGTGATCGGGCCGAACGGGATCTGCCGCGCCGGCCCGGCCTCGGGCAGGTAGTAGATGTAGGGCTCGTCGAGCGGCTGGTTGTCGACCATGACCCGGTTGCGGGAGTCGCAGCAGGACACGGTCTGCCCGCCGACGGCGATCACGCGCTTGACGAAGTCCTTCTCGTCCGGCGGCGCGAGCCCGATCAGCGACAGGAACTGCTGGACGACCTCGCCGAACGTGCTCGTCGGCTCGTCGACGGTGAACTCGGTGTTGACCCACGAGTCCGGCCCGCGGAACACCACGACGTCGCCGGGCTGCGGGTCGCCGAACCGGTAGGTGACCTTGTCGACGAGCACCCGGTCGTTGTTGCAGCCGGTGCAGCCGTGCAGCGTGGTCTCCATGGAGCCCGACGGGATCACGTACACCTTGGCCAGGAAGGCCTGGATGAGGATGGTGAGGACGAGCGCCACACCGACGAGGAGCGGGAGCTCCTTCCAGAAGGTGTTGCGCCGGCGCCGCCCCGAGCGGGGCTTCTTGCCGCCGGGCCCGCGCTTGGGCACGTAGTCCGACGCGGGATGGCTGCCGGACGTGGCGCCCGCGCGGCGGCGGTGTCGGCCGGGGACGCCGTCGGACTCGGCGGCGGAGGGGTCGACCCGGCGCTGCGGCTCGACCGCGCCCTCGACCGGGCCGGTCTCCTCGGTGACCTCGGCGTCCGTCTCGGCGGGGACGGGGGGCAGGCCGACGACGTCCGTCGGGCGGTCGTCGCCGAGGGGCCGGCGGGGCGAGCCACGCCGGGGGTCCGCACCGGTGCCGGTGAGCGGGGCGCCGACGGGCCGGAAGCCGGGGCTGCTGTGCGCGGGCGGCGGCAGGGCCCCGGGCGGCGGACCGGCGGTGCGGAAGGACCGCTCCCCGTTCGCGCCGTTCGGGGGCGGCCCCGACCGGCCGTTCGGCGGGCCGCCGTGCGGCGCCGCACCCGGGAACTGCGGGCCCGGCCCGTTCGGGGGCGCCTGCGCGACGCGCGGCGCGTGCCCGTTCTGCGGAACGTGCTGTGTGCCGTACCCGTTCGGGGACCCAGGTCCGTGCCCGTTGGCCTGCCCCGGAGCACCGAAACCGGCGCCCGCGGGGCCGTGCCCGTTCGGTTCCCCGTTCCCGCCGGGCCCGCGCCCGTCGAACCCGCCCTGCGGCCCCGGGAACGGGGCGCCGGCGGGCCCGGTGCCGGGCACGTGTCGCACGGGCACCTCACCGACCGGGGCGCCTCCGGCCGACCGGGGGTCGGACGGATCCGTGGGCCCGTACCGCCGCGACGGGGCGCGGCGGTCGTCGGGGAGCTCGGGTGACGCCACGTGATGAGGCTACGTCAGGGCCGCGTCTCGAAGGGGTGACGGGCTCAGGACGCGGTCGAGGTCTCGCGCTTCTCCTTGATCTTGGCGGCCTTGCCGCGCAGGTCACGGAGGTAGTAGAGCTTGGCGCGACGCACGTCACCGCGCGTGGCGACCTCGATCTTCTCGATGTTCGGGGTGTGCACCGGGAAGGTGCGCTCGACGCCCACGCCGAACGACACCTTGCGGACCGTGAAGGTCTCGCGGGCGCCGGCGCCCTGACGACGGATGACGACGCCCTGGAACACCTGGACCCGGGAGCGGTTGCCCTCGATGACCTTCACGTGCACCTTGAGCGTGTCACCCGGCCGGAAGCTGGGGATGTCGGAGCGCAGGATCTGTGCGTCCAGGTCGTCCAGGGTGTTCATCGCGGGGTCCGTCCTCGTCCAATGTTCGTCGTGCAAGCGTGCGTGCCAGGGCTCGGGCAGGGGCACCAGTCCCCGATGGGAGGCGCCGACACACGTGCGTCGGCCCATGGCAACCCGTCCATAGTGCCAGACGGGTTCCGGGCGGGTGACACCGGTGGGGCCGGTCAGCCCCGCTCCGCTGCGTCCAGGGTATCGAGCACCGCGCGGTCGGCCGCGTCCAGGGCCCCCTCGGGCAGCGCGGCCAGCAGGTCCGGGCGCCGTTCGGCCGTCCGCTCGAGGGCGCGGTCGCGCCGCCACCGGTCGACGGCGGCGTGGTTGCCGCTGCGCAGCACGGCCGGGACCGGCAGGTCCCGCCACACCTCGGGTCGGGTGTACGCGGGCCCCTCGAGCAGGCCGTCGGAGAAGGAGTCCTCGGCGGCGGAGCGCGGGTTGCCCAGCACGCCGGGCAGCAGCCGGGCGACGGCCTCGACCATCACCAGGACCGCCACCTCGCCGCCGACCAGCACGTAGTCGCCGATGCTGACCTCGTCCACGGGCATCCGCGCCGCGTAGTGGTCGACCACGCGCTGGTCGATGCCCTCGTAGCGGCCGCAGGCGAACACCAGCCGCTCCTCCCCCGCCCAGGCCCGGGCGGTGGCCTGCGTGAACGGCCGCCCCGCGGGGGTCGGCACCACGAGCCGTGCGGGGCCGGCGCCGGGCTCGCCGCCCAGCACCTCGTCGAGCGCCTCGCCCCACACCTGCGGCTTCATCACCATGCCCGGCCCGCCGCCGTAGGGGGCGTCGTCGACCGCCTGGTGGACGTCGTGCGTCCAGTGCCGCAGGTCGTGCACCCGGACGTCGATCAGGCCCTTCTCGACCGCCCTACCCAGCAGCGCCTCGCGCAGCGGGGCAAGGTAGCCCGGGAAGATGGTCAGGACGTCGATCCGCACCGGGCGGATCCTGCCAAAGGGGAGGTGGCGAGGTGCCCACCGGTCTGTCCTCGCTGTGGTCCTCCGGGGGGCAGTGGTCGCTGCTCCTGCCGGTGCTGCTCGCACTGGTCCTCACCACGGTGATCGGGCTGGAGCGCGAGGCCGGCGCGAAGAGCGCGGGGCTGCGCACGCACACCCTGGTCGGGGTCGGCGCGGCGGTGTTCATGCTGGTGTCGAAGTACGGGTTCGCCGACATGCTGGACACCTCGCACGTCGCCCTCGACCCGTCCCGGATCGGCGCCCAGATCGTGTCCGGCATCGGGTTCATCGGCGGCGGGCTGATCTTCGTCCGGCAGGACGTGGTCCGCGGCCTGACGACGGCGGCCACCGTCTGGCTCGCCGCCGGCATCGGCATGGCCTGCGGCGCCGGCCTGCCGGTGCTGGCCGTGGCCGCCACGGCAGGGCACTTCGTGGTCACCCGCGGCCTGCTGCCCCTGGCGCGGGCGACCCAGCGGCATCGCCGCGACCCCCCGGTGCTGCAGCTCCGCTACGCCGACGGCCACGGCATCCTCCGCACGGTCCTGCAGCGGTGCACGCAGCAGGGCTGGTCCGTGCAGGACCTCGCGATCGCGCGGGAGACGGTGGGCGACGACGGCGACCGGGTCGCCGCCGTCACCCTGCAGCTCGCGGGCCGGGGCGACCTCGCCGCACTGGCCACCGAGATCGCCGAGGTCGAGGGCGTCCGCTCCGCCCGCACCGGCCACGAGGACACCTTCGACGAGGAGGAGTGATCAGCCGCTGGCCTCGCCGCGGCCGAGCTCCTCGACCGCAGTGCGCATGCCGTCGAGCGTGACGCCGCGGGCCGCGAGCAGGTCCCGCGCGCCGCCCTCGGCGTGGAGCAGCCCGAGGAGCACGTGCTCGCTGCCGATCTCCTTGTGCTTCAGCCGCAACGCCTCGCGCAGCGACAGCTCGAGCGCCTTCTTCGAGGCGTCGTCGAACGGGATGTGCCCGAACATCCGCCGCTGCTTGCCGGCCCGCGTCCGGTCGAGCGCGCCCGGCCCGAACGTCTCCTCCGCCTGCCGGCGCACCGCGTCGAGGTCGATGCCCAGCAGGGCCAGCTTCTCGGCGTCGAGCGTCCCCTCCCCCCGGGGGAGCCGCGTGATCTCCACGGCCAGGTCGGCCCGCTCCACACCCGCCCGGCGCAGCAGCGCCGCGGCCGTCGACTCCGGCGTCGCCGGTGCGTCGTAGAGGCCGAGGAGCAGGTTCTCGGTGCGGATCTGCGCCTGCCTGCGCTCGCGCGCGTCCTCCTGGGCCAGCACCACCGCGCGCCGGGCCGCCTGCGTGAACCGTTCGAACATCGCCGTTCCCCTCCAGCGTCCTAGTACCCGAGCCGCCGGTACTTCTTGTGCACCGCCTGCTTGCTCACCTGCAGCACCCCCGCGATCTGCGCCCAGGACCAGCCCTGGGACCGCGCGTTGCCCACCTGCAGCTCCTCGAGCGACTCCTGCAGCGCCCGGAGCGCCGCCACCGCCGCCAGGCCGACGTGCGGGTCCTTGCTGGACGCCGCCGCGGCCACCGCCGTCGCATCTGTCATGTCGTCAACCTACGTTGACGACACCACGCCGTCAACCTTGGTTGACGCCGACGGCACGAGAGAGGCCCCGCCGCGGTGCGACGGGGCCTCTCTCGGGGCAGATCAGGGACAGCTCGGGGACAGCTCAGGAGCAGGTCAGGGGGTGTCCAGGTCCAGCAGACCCTCGGGCGGCTCGACGACCACGCGCCCGCCCTCGAGGTCGATCGTCGGGACGATCTCGGCGACGAACGGGACCAGCGCGTCGGGCCGGCCCTCGCGGGCGACGGCCAGCAGGTCGCCGCCCGGACCGAGGACGACCTCGCGGACGGTCCCGATCACGGTGCCGTCGGGCAGCTCGGCGCGCAGGCCCTCGAGCTGGTGGACGTGGAACTCCTCCGGGTCCTCCGGCGGGGCCAGCTCCGCGGTCGGCACCAGCAGCTGCGCGCCGCGCAGCTCCTCCGCCGTCGTGCGGTCCGGCGCCTCGCGGAAGCGGACGAGCAGCCGCCCCGAGTGGGGCCGGCTGCTCTCCACCGTCACCGTCGCGTCCGGGGCGTCCCGCCGCCGGGCCCGCAGCACGGAGCCCGTGGCGAAGCGCTCCTCGGGCGAGTCCGTGCGCACCTCGACGGCCAGCTCGCCGCGCAGGCCGTGGACCTTCGCGACGATCCCGACGAGGACGTCCCCGCCCCCGGGACCGGCCGTGGCCCGAGGGGCCGGCGCGGCCGGTCTACGGATGCCCGCAGACGCCCGCCGCCGGACCCCCGCAGGCGTCCTACCGGTCGGTGTCGACGACATCGACCCGCACACCCCGTCCGCCGATGCCCCCCATCACGGTGCGCAGCGCGGTGGCGGTACGCCCACCGCGCCCGATGACCTTGCCCAGGTCCTCGGGATGCACCCGGACCTCGAGCGTGCGCCCCCGGCGGTTCGTGACGAGGTCCACCCGGACCTCCTCCGGGTGGTCGACGATGCCCCGGACCAGGTGCTCCAGGGCGTCCGCCAGCACGCTCACGACTCGGTCGACTCAGCCTCGTCGGCCTTGGGGGCCTCGTCGGCCTTCTCGGCCTTGGCGGCCTTCTTCTTCGGCGTGGTGGCCTCGGTGGTGGGCTCCTCGCCGGCGGCGGCGAGCGCGGCGTTGAAGCGCGCCAGCTTGTCCACCTTCTCCGGCTGCGGCTTAAGGGTGCCCTCGGCGCCCGGCAGGCCCTTGAACTTCTGCCAATCACCGGTGATCTCGAGCAGGTGCTGCACCGGCTCGGTCGGCAGCGCGCCGACACCCAGCCAGTACTGCGCGCGCTCCGAGTCGATCTCGATCAGGCTCGGCTCGTTCTTCGGGTGGTACTTGCCGATCGTCTCGATGGCGCGCCCGCTGCGGCGGGAGCGCGAGTCGGCGACGACGACGCGGTAGTACGGCTGACGGATCTTGCCCAGACGCATCAGCTTGATCTTGACGGCCACGCTTCTCGGTGCTCCTCGCGGATCGTGTGTGCTGCTCGTGAGTCAGCGCAGGACCGCGTGGGGGTACGGCTCGCTCACTCGACTGTTCCCGGCCGCGGCATCGGTAGAGGGCCGGCCACGGACCTGACGCACTATTCTGCCAGACGCCTACAACGACGCGGGCACCCCACCGGTCAGCGCGAGGGCCAGTCCCAGCGCGGGCAGCAGGTTGTTGACCTGGTGCGCCACGATGCTCGCCGGCAGCCGCCCGGTGAAGACCCGGGCCAGGCCGATCGGCAGCGCCACGACCAGCAGCAACGGCGTACGGGTCAGCTCGAAGTGGGCCATCGCGAACAGGAGCGTGGTGACGGCGAAGGCCACCCACCGGTTCGCCCCGTGCTTGGTGACCGCGCCCCAGAGCAGGCCGCGGTAGACGATCTCCTCGCACACCGGTGCCACGAACGCGACCAGTACGAACACGCCGAACGCGACCGGCCAGCCGACGCGGATGCCGTCGAACGCCTGGCCGACGGCCGTGGTCGCGTTGTCCGGCCCGACGATCGCCACGTAGAGCAGCGAGGCGGGAACGCTCACGACGAGGCCGCCCAGGCCCCACAGCAGGCCGGCGGCGACGTCGCGGGCGCTCCAGCGCAGTCCCAGGTCGATGCGCGGCCCGTTGCCGCGCACCCGGGTGACGACCAGGGCCGTCCCGGCCGCCAGCAGGGTCGGCACGGACAGGCCGAGGATCACCGCCGCGACCGACGGCCCCCCGGGATCGGCCAGCAGCGCGGCGATGACGAACGACGAGCCGAGGAACAGGACCTCGACCAGGACGTACGCCCCGATCCCCCAGCGGTGCGGGGGCGGGTCCGCGGCGGCCGGCGGGTCCGCGGCGGTCGCCGCGGCGGGCGAGGGCGGGTACGGCGGCGGGTCCTGCGGCGGCTCTTGTGGCGGTGCGGACGGGAACGGGCCGGTCGGCGGCGGCGCGGACGGCGGGTCCGGGGTCGAGTCGGGCTGGCCCACGATCACGACGCTACCCGCCGGGGCCGCACCCGGCCGCCCCGCCAGGGTGCGGATGCCGGGTCAGTACCGTCGGCCGCGGAGCAGGACCAGCGCCGGGTCGCGCAGGACCGCCGGGTTCCGCCGCGGGTCCTCCCGGTACACGACCAGGTCCGCCGGTGCGCCCGGCTCGAGTCCCGGGCGTCCCAGCCAGCTGCGGGCGGTCCAGGAGGCGGCGCCCACGGGGTCGGGGTGACCGGCCTGTCGGAGCGCCTCGACCTCGTCGGCGATCCGGCCGTGCCGGATCCCGCCCCCCGCGTCGGTCCCGGCGAAGACGGGGACGCCGGCGTCGATCGCCCGGCCGATCGTGTCCCGGGCGGTGCGGTGCAGCTCGCGCATGTGCGCGGCGTAGGCGGGGTACTTGCCGGCCTTGTCGGCGATCCCGGGGAAGGTGTCGACGTTGATCAGGGTCGGTACCAGCGCGGTCCCGCGCGCGGCCATCTCGGTGATGAGCTCGTCCGTGAGGCCGGTGCCGTGCTCGATGCAGTCGATCCCCGCGCCGATCAGCCCCTGCAGGGCCTCCGTGCCGAAGACGTGGGCGGTGACCCGGGCACCGGCGGCGTGCGCGGCGGCGACGGCGGCCTTCAGCACGTCGTCGGACCAGAGCGGCGCGAGATCGGCGTCGGTGCCGCTCGCCCGGTCGATCCAGTCCCCGACGAGCTTCACCCAGCCGTCGCCCGCGGCGGCCTGCTCGGCGACGACCTCGGGCAGCAGGGCCGGGTCGTCGAGGTCGATCGACAGGCCCGGGATGTACCGCTTGGGCCTGGCGAGGTGCCGCGCGGCGCGGATGATCTCCGGGAGGTCCTCGCGGCCGCGCAGCGGGGTGGTGTCCGTGGGCGAGCCGCAGTCGCGCAGCAGCAGCGCACCCGCCCCGCGCTCGGTGATCGCCTGCTCCTCGCACTCCGCCAGGTCCGCGGGCGCACCGCCGGTCGCGATGCCGACGTGGCAGTGGGCGTCGACCAGCCCGGGGAGGATGAACGGCGCGTCGATCGTCTCGGCACCGGCCAGGGGCTCCGCGCTGACCCGGCCGGCGTCGTCGACGTACAGGTCCGTACCACCGCCCGGCAGGACGGTGCCGCGCAGGTGCAGCACTACTTGCCCTTCTTGTTCCCGAAGTTCAGCTTCGACGGGTCGAAGCCGGGCGGGAGCTGGTCGAGACCGGGCGGCATCTGCTGCAGGCTCGGCGGCAGCTGCGAGAGGTCGGCGCCGAACGGGTTCGCCCCGGCGGGCTGGCGGTTCGGCCGGCTGTTCTTCTTGGCCTGCTTGGCCTTGCGCTTGTTCTTCGCCTGCTTGCGGGTGGCCGAGCGGCCGCCGCCGAAGCCGAACTGGCCCGCCATCATCTTCATCTGCTTGCGGGCCTCGAAGAAGCGGTTGACCAGGTCGTTCACGTCCGAGACGGTGACGCCCGAGCCGTTCGCGATGCGCAGCCGCCGCGAGCCGTTGATGATCTTCGGGTCGGCGCGCTCGGCCGGCGTCATACCGCGGATGATCGCCTGCAGCTTGTCCAGCTGGCGGTCGTCGACCTGGGCCAGGGCCTCCTTCATCTGCGCCGAGTTGGCGCCGGGGAGCATGTTGAGGATGTTCCCGATGGGGCCCATCTTGCGGATGGCGAGCATCTGCTCGAGGAAGTCCTCCAGGGTGAGCTCGCCCGTGGAGATCTTCTGCGCGGCCTTCTGCGACTGCTCCTCGTCGAAGACCCGCTCGGCCTGCTCGATGAGGGTGAGCAGGTCGCCCATGCCCAGGATCCGGCTGGCCATCCGGTCCGGGTGGAAGACGTCGAAGTCCTCGAGCTTCTCGCCGTTCGACGCGAAGAGGATCGGCTGGCCGGTGACCTCGCGGACCGACAGCGCGGCACCACCGCGGGCGTCGCCGTCGAGCTTGGTAAGCACGACACCCGAGAAGCCGACTCCGTCACGGAACGCCTCGGCCGTGGCGACCGCGTCCTGACCGATCATGGCGTCGACCACGAACAGGGTCTCGTCCGGCTGCACCGCGGCCCTGATGTCGCTGGCCTGCTGCATCAGCTCGGCGTCGACACCGAGACGGCCCGCGGTGTCGACGATGACGATGTCGTACTGCTTCTCGCGGGCGAAGGCCACCCCACGGCGCGCGACGTCGACCGGGTCGCCGACGCCGTTGCCCGGCTCGGGGGCGAAGGTCGGGACCCCGGCGCGCTCGCCGACGATCTGGAGCTGGTTCACGGCGTTGGGCCGCTGGAGGTCACAGGCGACCAGCAGCGGGGTGTGGCCCTGGTCCTTGAGGTGGCGGGCCAGCTTGCCGGCGAGGGTCGTCTTACCGGAACCCTGCAGACCGGCGAGCATGACGACGCTCGGCGGCTCCTTGGCCAGCGCGATGCGCCGGGTCTCGCCGCCGAGGATCCCGATGAGCTCCTCGTTGACGATCTTGACGACCTGCTGCGCCGGGTTCAGCGCCTGCGAGACCTCGGCACCCTTCGCCCGCTCCTTGATCCGGGCGATGAAGGACCGCACGACCGGCAGCGCGACGTCGGCCTCGAGCAGCGCGATGCGGATCTCGCGCGCCGTGGCGTCGATGTCGGCGTCGGACAACCGGCCCTTGCCGCGCAGGTCGCGCAGCGCTCCGGAGAGGCGGTCGCTCAGGGTGTCGAACACCCCAGCGAGTCTACGTGGCCCCCGGTGGTGAACGCAGACCCCTGCTCCGGCCCGTCCGCCGGGGCGAGGCGCTGCGCACTCCCGCGGCTCGCGCTGTGTACTCCCGCAGGTCGCGCTGTGCACTCCCGCGAGTCGGCAGATCGAGACCCGCGAGTCGGCAGTTCGAGACCCGCGAGTCGGCAGTTCCGGGAGCGCGAGTCGCGAGTCCCGGGCGAACGGGGGTGCGATTCAGGGGGCCACGGCGAGCCCGCGGGCGGCGGTCGGCCGGTCGAGCGAGATCGTGCGTGCCCACGGCTCCCCCAGGGTGCCCGCCCGGATCGCCGCGGCGACGCCGTCGGCCCGGCGCACGTGCCGCGCGAAGGACCTGCTCTGGATCACCCGGCCGCGGTCGGCCTGCCCACGCAACGCCTCCTCGGGCGCCGCATCGATCCAGACGAGGTACGCCGCGCGGCCGGTGAGCCGGGCCAGGCCACGGACCAGGCGCCGGAGCCGCGTGGACGTCGCCGGCAGGTGCACGACGACGACGCGGGCGGAGCCCGTCGCTGCCAGCACCGCGGCGACCCGGTGCAGGAAGTGCACCAGCGCCCGGATCCGGGGATACGGCACCCCCGGCAGGACGCGCGTCAGCAGGTCACGCTGGGTCTCGGAGTCGAACACCCGCAGCCCGGGTCGCTGCGGCATGCGACGTAGCAGCGTGCTCTTGCCGGCCCCGGGCACGCCTGCGACCAGCACCAGCGCGCGGCCCGGCACCGACAGCCGCACCGGCGCCGCAGCGCCTCCGGCGGCGAGCCCCGGCCCCAGCGGGAGGGGCAGCGGGCGGGGCGGGGTGTCGCCGGGCACGGTCGCGAGGCTCATGGGCACCCAACGTCCGGTTCCGCCCGTTCGTTCCGCCCACCCGGTTCCGCACAGCGCCGCCACGGCAAACCGGCTCCCAACCCTCCTCGAATCGCACATTCGGCCACCCGAAACTGCCGACTCGCGATGCCAGACCTCCCGACTCGCGGTGCCAGAGCTCGCGACTCGCGGTGCCGGAACTCCCGACTCGCGGTGCCGGAACTCCCGACTCGCGGTGCCGGAACTCCCGACTCGCGGTGCCAGACCTCGCGACTCGCGGGGAAGGGGCGGGGTGGGATCACAGGGCGTCGGCGCCCCGCTCGCCGGTGCGGACCCGGACGATCGTCTCGACCGGGGTGACCCACACCTTGCCGTCGCCGATCTTGCCGGTGCGGGCGGCGCCGACCAGGGCGTCGACGACCCGTTCGGCGAGCGCGTCGTCCACCACCACCTCGACCCGGATCTTCGGCACGAAGTCGACGGTGTACTCCGCGCCCCGGTAGACCTCGGTGTGGCCCTTCTGCCGCCCGAAGCCCTGCACCTCGGTGACCGTCATGCCCAGCACGCCGAGCTGCTCGAGCGCCTCCTTGACGTCGCCGAGCGCGAACGGCTTGACGATCCCCGTCACCAGCTTCATGTCCAGTTCCTCTCCGGTCCCGAGCCGCGGGTGCGCAGCGGCGAGTACTCGTAGGCGCTCTCGGCGTGCTCGGCCTCGTCGATCCCGGCGGCCTCGACGTGCTCCGGCACCCGGAACCCGACCGTGCGCCGCACCAGCCAGGCGAGCGCCGCGCTGCCGGCGAAGGCCCATCCGGCCGCGACCAGGATCGCGACCACCTGGGCGCCGAGCAGGCCGAACCCGCCGCCGTAGAACAGCCCGTCCCGCCCGGCGGGGTTCACGGCGTCGGTGGCGACGAGCCCGGTCAGGAAGAGCCCGACCATGCCGCCTACCCCGTGGATGGCGACGACGTCGAGCGAGTCGTCGTAGCCCAGCCGGTACTTGAGCCGGATCGCCAGCTGGCAGACCAGCCCGGCCGCGACCCCGATCAGCAGTGCGCCGAAGGTGTCGACGTAGCCGCAGGCCGGCGTAATGCCCACCAGTCCCGCCACGGCGGCGGACGCGCCGCCGAGGCTGGTGGGCCGGCCGTCGAGCCGGTGCTCGAGAGCCAGCCAGGCGACGACCGCGGCGGCGGCCGCGGTCATGGTCGTGACGAAGGCGTTGCTCGCCACCGCGCCGGCGGCGAGGGCGGACCCGGCGTTGAACCCGAACCAGCCGAACCACAGCAGGCCCGCCCCCAGCAGCACGAACGGCAGGTTGTGCGGGCGCATCGGCTCGTGCGGCCAGCCCCGCCGCCTCCCCAGCACCAGCGCGAGGGCCAGCGCCGAGGCCCCCGAGTTCACCTCGACGGCGGTCCCGCCGGCGAAGTCCAGGGCGTGCAGGGTGTTGGCGAGCCAGCCGCCCTTCGCGGAGACCGCGCCGTCGAACGCGAAGATCCAGTGCGCGAGCGGCACGTAGACGACGAGGGTCCAGCCGGCCACGAAGAGCGTCCACGGCCAGAACCGGGCCCGGTCGGCGATGGCGCCGGACAGCAGCGCCCCGGTGATCACGGCGAACATCAGCTGGAACATCGCGAAGGCCTGCACGGGCACCCCGCCGACCACGGTGTCGACCTGGCGCAGCCCCGCGAACTCGAACCCGCCGACCAGCCCGGCGTGCGAGTCGCCGAACACCAGCGAGAACCCGAGGAGCACCCAGACCAGCCCGATCACGCCCAGGCTGACCAACGACATCATCATCATGTTGAGCACGCTGGTGGCGCGGACCATGCCGCCGTAGAAGAACGCCAGACCCGGCGTCATCAGCATGACCAGCGCCGCGCAGCCCAGCACGTACGCCGTGTTCCCGGTGTCCATCACGCTCCCTCGCCCGTCGGCCGGGAGCATGATCTGCACACCGTGTTTCCCGAATGTTTCGGGATGTTACGGCCGCATGAAACGGCGCGAGCTCAGCGTTTCACGGAGGTTGCGCGGACCTTTCCCGCCGCGGCGAGGACCGCCTGCTCGATGCGCCGCCGGTCGGTCCGGGGCACCTGCCCGGCGGGCCCGGGGCCGGCCACCCCGAACGAGTCGACGACCGACGCCCCGAGGGTCGCGACGCGGGCCCAGCGGATGTCGAGCCCCGACTCCTCGAGCGCGGCGGCGACGCGGTGCAGCAGCCCGATCCGGTCCTGCCCCCGCAGCTCGACGACGACGGCGCCGGTCGCCTCGTCGTCGAACCACAGCACGCGGGGTGGGGCCGTCCGCTCGACCGCCTCCGTGGTCGGGGCGTAGTCGCGCTCCTTGCGGGCCAGCGCGTCGGCGAGGCCGAGGGTGCCGTCGAGGACCCGGCCGAGGTCGTGCCGCACGACGGCCGGGTCGGGCAGCCCCCCGAAGCGCGGCGACACGGCGAAGCTCGACACCGCGGCCTCTCCGTCGGTCGTGACCGAGGCCGCGTGCACCTCGAGCGAGTGCAGGGCCAGCACCCCCGCCGCCGCCGAGAGCGCCCCCGGGCGGTTCGGCGTGCCGATCACGACGGTGGCGAGGTCGTGATCGGAGATCAGCCGCAGCTGCGGCCGCCCCTCCTTCTCGACGCCGGCGACCACCTCGGCCGCGGCCTGCTCGGCGGTGTCGGTGATCCGGACCGGCTCCGGCGGCGGCTCGCCGATCATCATCGCGCGGGCCCGGCCGCTGAGGTCCCGGATGAGCACCCGCTTCCACGGGCTCCACACCCCGGGCCCGGTGGCCAGCGAGTCGGCCTCCGCCAGGGCGTCGAGCAGGTCGAGCAGGAGCGGGTTCCCGCCGAGCGTCTCGACGATCCGCTCGAGCGTGGCCGTGTCGTCGAGGTCGCGCCGGGTCGCGGTGTGCGGCAGGAGCAGGTGGTGGCGGACCATCGCGCCGAGCGTCCCGACGTCGTGCTCCCCGAAGCCGAGCCGCCGCCCGATCTGCAGCGCCAGGGACTCCCCCACCTCGGAGTGGTCGCCGCC
Organism: Pseudonocardia kujensis; assembly: GCF_021283305.1. GTDB lineage: Bacteria > Actinomycetota > Actinomycetes > Mycobacteriales > Pseudonocardiaceae > Pseudonocardia > Pseudonocardia kujensis. The sequence continues at coordinate 4,815 of NZ_JAJSOK010000092.1, read as the reverse complement.
GCGGCCCTTGCCGATGTCGTGCAACAGGGCCCCGACCAGCAGCAGGTCCGGCCGCGAGACGCGGGTGGTGAGCTTGGCGGCCTGCGCGCAGGCCTCCACGAGGTGCCGGTCGACGGTCCACATGTGTGCCCGGTCCCGCGGCGGCAGGTCGCGTACCGCGCCCCACTCGGGGAACAGCCGGCCCCACAGCCCGGTCCGGTCCAGCGCCTCGATCACGTCGATCATGCCCTCGCCCGTGCCGAGCAGCGAGAGCAGCTCGCCGAGGGCGGCCCGCGGCCACGGTTCGCGCAGCTCGGGCGCGGTCTCGGCCAGCCGGTGCAGGGTGCCGGCCGCGATCGGCAGCCCGGTGCGTGCGGCCGTGGCGGCGACCCGCAGCACGAGCGCGGGATCGCGGTGGGCGGTGGCGTCGCGGGCGAGGGTGACCTCGCCGGCGTGCTCGACGACGCCGGAGTCGAGCGGCCGGCGGATCGGCGCACGGCGCAGCGCGGCGAGCCCGCGGCGCGGCAGCGCGGCCCGGGCGGCCCGCAGCCCGACCTCGGCGGAGAAGGCCACGGCCCGCGCGGCTCCGGAGATCGCCCGGGCCAGGTCGAAGCGGTCGCCGAGCTCGAGGCTCGCGGCGATCTCGTCGGCGTCCTGGGCGCGCAGCACGTCCCGTGCGCGGCCGGCGATCCGGTGCAGCTCGGTGCGCACGTCGAGCAGCAGCATCCGGGCCTCGGTGACCTCGCCGGAGGGCCGGTCGACCAGCTGGGCGGCGGCGAGGTGGTCGAGGAGCTGGACGTCGCGCAGCCCGCCGTGCCCGGACTTGAGGTCGGGCTCGATGCGGTGCGCGACGTCGCCGACCTTGGCCCACCGCTCCCGGGCGGAGTCCGCGACCTCGTCGAAGCGGGTGCGCATGCCGGCCCGCCACGCCTGGCGGACCGCCTGCTTGACCTTCTCCGACAGCGCCGGGTCGCCCGCGATGTGCCGCAGCTCGAGGAGCCCGTAGGCGGCCCGCAGGTCGGTCGCCGCCACCTGGACCGCCTGGCCCGGGGTGCGGACCGAGTGGTCCAGCCCGATGCCCGCGTCCCAGAGCGGGTACCAGAGCTGCTCGGCGAGCCGCTCGACGTCCTTGCGGCCGTCGTGGAGCAGCACGAGGTCCAGGTCCGAGTACGGGGCCAGCTCGCGGCGCCCCAGCGCCCCGACGGCGACCAGCGCCGCGCGGTCCGTGATCCCGATCGCCGCGCAGCGCGACGACAGCCAGAAGTCGTGCAGGTCGACCAGCGCCGTCCGCAGCGCGTCCGGGGCGAGCCGCCGCCGCCCGTTCTGGCGGTCGAGCAGCACGGCCTTCGCGCGGACGAGGTCCTCCGCCGAACCCGACGCCGGTCCCTGCGGCCCCGTTCCTGATCCCGGACCCGATCCCGGACTCGATCCCACTGCCGTCACCGACTCGCCCTCGTCACTGCCGGCCCGCGGCCGGCTCCGTTCCACCCCGGCAGGGGCGTCCCCGACCCCGGTGCCACCGCCACGAACCTCACAGCCCTTCCGGACCCCGGTCCCCGGTCCGGACCCGCACCACCGTCCCGAGCGGTACGACCCCCACCTTCCCGCCACCGGCCCTCCCGGCACGGCACGCCTGCACCACGGCGTCGACGGTCCTGCCGACGACCGGGTCGTCGGGTGCGAACGATCTGACGATCGCCGTCACGAGCATCCCCGCAGTTCTCCGATCGGTGGTGGGTCGGTGCGACCGGCGGCACCCGCCCGGCCCCACGAAGGGGACGGAACGGGAGGAATCCGACTTCCTCGCGAGACGCCGGAGGCCCGCCGTGCCTGTGGCACGACGGGCCCCGGCCGATCGGGCGAGTGCCGCCGGGCGGTCCGTCAGACCGCGTCGGTCCCGCGCTCGCCGGTGCGGACCCGGATGACGGTGTCGACCGGGGCGACCCAGACCTTGCCGTCGCCGATCTTGCCGGTGCGCGCGGCCTCGACGACCGCGTCGACCACCTTGTCCGCGAGGGCGTCGTCCGCGACGACCTCCACCCGGACCTTCGGCACGAAGTCCACGGAGTACTCCGCACCCCGGTAGACCTCGGTGTGGCCCTTCTGCCGGCCGTAGCCCTGGACCTCGGAGACGGTCATCCCGAGGACCCCGATCTGCTCGAGGGCGGCCTTGACGTCCTCCAGCACGAACGGCTTGACGATGGCGGTGATCAGCTTCACGGCTCAGCTCTCCTTGCCTACGGCGACGTGCGCGGCGGCCTGCGGGGTGGCGGCGTCCGGGCGCGGGGTGCCCGCGACGACCCCGGCCAGCCCGCGGTGGCTGGAGAAGTCGTAGGCGGTCTCGGCGTGCTCGGTCTCGTCGATGCCGGTCGCCTCGTCCTCCGGGCTGACGCGGATCTTCCCGCCGAAGATCGCCTTGACGATCAGCGCGATGACGAAGGTCAGGATGCCCGAGTAGAGCAGGACCGCGAGGGCGCCGACGATCTGGCGCCACAGCTGGTCGACCCCGCCGCCGTAGAACAGGCCCGCGACGCCCGCCGGGGAACCCGGGTCGGCGAAGAAGCCGATCAGGATGGTGCCGGCCAGACCACCGACGAGGTGGACGCCCACGACGTCGAGCGAGTCGTCGTAGCCGAAGCGGAACTTCAGGCCGACGGCCAGGGCGCACAGGGCCGACGTGATGGCGCCCAGGGCGATCGCGCCCAGTGGCGAGACCGAGGCGCAGGCCGGGGTGATCGCGACCAGACCGGCGACGACACCGGAGGCGGCACCGAGGCTGGTGGCCTTGCCGTCGCGGATCCGCTCGACGAGCAGCCAGGCGAGCATCGCGGCGCAGGTGGCGACGATCGTGTTGACCATCGCGAACGCGGCGGTGCCGTTGGCGCCGAGGGCCGAACCGGCGTTGAAGCCGAACCAGCCGAACCACAGGATGCCGGCGCCGAGCATGACCAGCGTCAGGTTGTGCGGGCGCATGGGCTCGCGAGGCCAGCCGCGGCGCTTGCCGACGACGATCGCGAGCGCCAGGGCCGCGATACCGGCGTTGATGTGGACCGCGGTGCCACCGGCGAAGTCGATCGCCTTGAGGGAGTTGGCGATCCAGCCACCGAGGACCGAGCCGTCGCTGGAGTCGAACGCGAAGACCCAGTGCGCGACCGGGAAGTAGACGACGGTGGCCCAGATCCCGGCGAAGAGCAGCCAGGCACCGAACTTCATGCGGTCGGCCACCGCACCCGAGATCAGGGCGACGGTGATGATCGCGAACGTGGCCTGGAAGCCGACGAACGCCAGCGCCGGGATCGAACCGGACAGCACGTAGGAGGAGTCGGCCACGCTCGAGGAGTACGACCCCACGAACAGGCCCTTGAGGCCCCAGGCCTCGGTCGGGCTGCCGAGCAGGCCGCCACCGACGTCGTTGCCGAACGCCATCGAGTAGCCGTAGAGCACCCACAGGACGCCGATGAGGCCCATCGAGGACAGGCTCATCATCATCATGTTGAGGACGCTCTTGCTACGGACCATGCCGCCGTAGAAGAGCGCGAGCCCAGGCGTCATGAACAGCACCAGCGCGGTACTGGCGAGCATCCACGCGGTATCGCCGCTGTTGAACGCGTCCACGGATCTCCCTCCCGTTCGTGTCCGCACCCTCGGTGCGGCAGGTGCCGGAATAATCGGAGCGGGATGTTTCCGGGAAGATCGCGCCGTGTTTCCGGGGGATGAACCCGGGCCCCGGGCGGGTTACATCCAGGTTTCTGATCCTCGCCGTTGCGGGCCGTGCGCACAGCGTGACGGCAGCCGGAACCGATGCGGGTCCTCCGCGCCGGGGACATCACCGATCGTGATCATCCCCGGCGCAGGTCGGGCGGCCCGCCGGATGCGGGACGTCACCCCAGGAGGGCGTCGACGAAGGCCTTCGGCTCGAACGGGGCCAGGTCGTCCGGGCCCTCGCCGAGGCCCACGAGCTTCACCGGCACGCCGAGCTCGCGCTGCACGCGGAAGACGATGCCGCCCTTCGCGGTGCCGTCGAGCTTGGTCAGCGCGATGCCGGTGACCTTGACGACCTCGCCGAACACGCGGGCCTGGATCAGCCCGTTCTGGCCGGTCGTGGCGTCGAGCACGAGGATCACCTCGTCGACCTCGGCCTGCCGCTCGACGACGCGCTTGACCTTGCCCAGCTCGTCCATCAGGCCGGTCTTGGTGTGCAGCCGGCCGGCCGTGTCGAGGATGACGGCGTCGGCACCGTCGGCGGTGCCGCGCTTGACCGCGTCGAACGCGACGGCGGCCGGGTCGGCGCCCTCCGGCCCGCGGACGACGGCGGCGCCGGCCCGCTCCCCCCACGTCGCCAGTTGCTCGGCCGCGGCGGCGCGGAAGGTGTCCGCCGCGCCCAGGACGACGTGCCGGCCGCCGGCGACCAGCACCCGCGCGAGCTTGCCGGTGGTGGTCGTCTTGCCCGTGCCGTTGACGCCGACGACGAGCAGCACCCCCGGGCGGCCGTCGTGCGGCAGTGCACGGATCGAGCGGTTCGCCTCGGTCTCGAGGGCCTCGGTGAGGACGTCGCGGAGCAGCTGCCGGGCCTGGTCCGTCGTGCGCACGGCGCGCCGGGCCAGCTCGACGCGCAGGGTCTCGACGAGCTCGGCGGTCATCTCCGGGCCCAGGTCGGCCTGCAGGAGGGTGGCCTCCACGTCCTCCCACGACTCCTCGTCGAGCTCGCCGCCGCCGAGCAGGCCGAGCAGGCTCTGGCCGAACGCGGAGCGGGACCGGGAGAGGTTGCCGCGCAGCCGCTCGAGGCGGCCCTCCGCGGGGGCGATCTCCTCGGTGGGAGTGGGCGGTGCCGTGGAG
>NZ_JAJSOK010000091.1 GCF_021283305.1 Pseudonocardia kujensis | reverse complement strand
GCTGACTGGCTGGGCTGACTGGCTGGGCTGACTGGCTGGGCTGACTGGCTGGGCTGACTGGCTGGGCTGACTGGCTGGGCTGACTGGCTGGGCTGACTGGCTGGGCTGACTGGCTGGGCTGACTGGCTGGGCTGACTGGCGGGCGCGCTTGGAGACGCATGATCACCTGTGGTGGAGCGGGGCGGTCGTATTCCGACCCTTCCCGTCCACGGCCGGTGATCACGTGTCGTCGGCGGGTCCCTTGCGACGCCCTCGAGCCAGGTGATCAAGCGTCGCGGAGCGGGGCGGTCGTTTTCCGACCCTCCCCGTCCACGGCCGGTGATCACGTGTCGTCGGCGGGTCCCTTGCGACGCCCTCGAGCCAGGTGATCAAGCGTCGCGGAGCTGGGCGGTCGTTTTCCGACCCTCCCCGACCACGATCGACGATCACTGCGCGGCGCGGAACTCCCCGTCCCACAACTCCAGCAGGGCCGACCGCCGCTCCGCCCGGTCCAACCCCCGCAGGTCGGCGACGCCGCGGTCCGTGACCACGACCTCGACGTCGTGGGAGGCCGTGGTGACCGGGCGGGAGAGGCGTTCGACGAGGGTCGGCCGCTCCTTCACCGTCGAGGGCATGGCGATCACGGACAGCCCCGGCCCCCGCACCCCCGCGGCGCAGAAGTCGGGATGCCCGCCGATCATGCCGGCGCTCGCCCGCCCCACGCCCTCGACGTTGACCTGGCCGTCGAGGTCGATCTCCAGCGCGGCGTTGAGGCCGATCAGCGGCGGCGCCCCGGCCGCGGACAGCCGTCCGATGTCGTGGGTGACCTCGACCGGGTGCAGGATCCGCCGGCCGTCGGCCCATTCGTAGAGCCGGCGCGTGCCGCAGAGGTAGGCGGCGACGGGCTCGTCGAGCAGCAGGCCCTTCGCGTGGAGGTCGACCACGGGATCGGGCAGCAGACCCGAGTCGATCCGCACCGGTACCTCCAGCGCGCCGACCATCGCCTGCGCGAGCCGCCCCGGCCCGACCTGCACCCGCGCGCCCTCCGGGACGAGCCCGGCGACGTGCCGCGCCACGATCTCGTCGGCCGCGGTCGGGGTGGCGTCGGGGATCTCGATCGGCGGCGCGTCCGTCTCGCCGAGCACCGTGACCTGCTCCTCCGGGATGGGCGGCCCGACCTCGGCGAGCGGGGCGGCGGTGGAGACGACGGCGGCCACCGGCACCCCCGCGTCGACGATCCCGCGCAGGTAGGAGGCCTCGGCGCCGAGGTGCAGTCCGTCGGGCCCGCGGACCAGCGTCGCGACGAGGAGATCGGGTCGCAGCGCGCCGGCCACCAGGGCCGGGACGGCCGACAGCCGGCAGGGGACGACGTGCGCCTGCCCCGTCTCGACCATTCCCCGCACCCCGGGCCCGCCCATCAGTACCCGGATGTCGGCGAACGCCGCGGGATCCAGGTCGGGCGCGAGGCCGGGCATCCAGCCCAGCACCAGCCGCACCCCCTTGCCCTCGGCCGCGCTGCTCAGCGGGCCGTGCAGGGTGAGCGGCGTGCCGCACCCGTCGCCGAGGGCCACCCGCATGCCCGGGCGGACCAGATCCGACAGCTCCGTCGCGGTGACCATGGTCGGATTCGACCACACGGCGCGACCGGCCGGGAGGACCTAGATTCCACGTATGGCCGACATCGCAGGCGCCGCCCAGTCGAGCACGGACGAGTTCGTGCGGGAGCCGCTCGGCGTGCAGGAGCGGATCACCTCGGACGGGTCGTCGCCGTGGCCGGTGGAGGCGGACCGGTACCGCCTGGTCGGGGCCCGCGCCTGCCCGTGGGCGAACCGCGCGATCATCTCGCGCCGGCTGCACGGGCTGGAGCCGGTGATCTCGCTGGGCATCGCCGGCCCGCTGCACGACGACCGCAGCTGGCGCTTCCACCTCGACCCCGACGACAAGGACCCGGTGCTCGGCATCGAGTACCTGCGTGAGGCCTACGAGAAGGCCGTGCCGGGCTACGACAAGGGCGTGACGGTGCCGGCGGTCGTCGAGGTGGCGAGCGGCAAGGTCGTGACCAACGACTACAAGGCCCTCGAGTTCGACTTCGCCACCCAGTGGTCGGCCTACCACCGACCGGGCGCGCCGGACCTCTTCCCGGAGAAGTACCGCGACGAGATCGAGGAGCTCTCCGAGCAGATCTTCCACGACGTCAACAACGGCGTGTACAAGTGCGGGTTCGCCAAGGGGCAGCGGGCGTACGAGCGGGCGTACACGGCGCTGTTCGACCGGCTCGACGAGCTCTCCGACCGGCTCGCCGACCAGCGCTACCTCGTGGGCGACACGATCACCGAGGTCGACGTGCGGCTGTGGGTCACGTTCGTCCGGTTCGACGCCGCCTACCACGGCCACTTCAAGTGCAACCGGCAGAAGCTCACCGAGATGCCGGTGCTGTGGGCCTACGCGCGCGACCTGTTCCAGACGCCGGGCTTCGGCGACACGATCGACTTCACCCAGATCAAGCAGCACTACTACGGGGTCCACAAGGAGATCAACCCGACGGGCATCGTCCCGGCCGGCCCGGACCTCTCCGGCTGGCTCACCCCGCACCATCGCGAGGAGCTGGGCGGGCGCCCCTTCGGCGACGGCACCCCGCCCGAGCCGCCGCCGGTGGGGGAGCAGGTCCCGCCGCTCACCTGAACCCCGGCCCGACGCGCGGGGCGGGGGTGTGCGGGGCGGTGGCCGCCGGCAGGGACACTGGGGCGCGATGCGGATCGAGAGCTTCCCACCCGGAGACCTGGCGCCCGACGCTCCCGAGCGGCCGCGCCCGCCGCGTCGGCGCCGGCGCGCGGTCTCGGTCCTCAGTGCGGGGCTCGTGGTCGGGGCGCTCCTGGCCGGTATCGGCGTGATCACCGGGGCCGCGCCCGACGTCGCCCTGTCCGCCCGCAGCCAGCAGACCCCTCGGCAGGCACCCCTGCAGGCCCCTGAACAGGCCCCAGCGCCCGAGCAGACCCCGGCGGACCCGCGCCCGACCTGCGTCTCCCTGGTCCAGGCGCTCAGCCCGCGCGACCGTCTGGCCCAACGTCTGATGGTCGGGGTCGAGGCCGCCGACCCGGCCGGTGCCGCGCGGATCGTCCGCGACTCGCGCGTCGGCGGGATCTTCCTGGGCGGCAACGCGACCGCCCTGCTGCAGGGCAAGGCACTCGACGCCGTGCAGCAGGCCGGGAACCTGCCGGTCGCCGTGGCCGTGGACGACGAGGGCGGACGCGTCCAGCGCATCGACGACCTCGACGGTCCGCTGCCCAGCGCCCGCGCGATGGCGAGGAAGACCCCGGAGCAGGTGCGGGCCCTCGCCGAGGAGCGCGGCCGGCAGCTGCTCGCCCGCGGCGTGACCTGGGACCTGGCGCCGGACGTGGACGTCAGCGACCAGCCCGCCGCCTCCGTGATCGGGGACCGCTCCTTCTCGAACGACCCCGCGGTGGTCACCCGGTACGCCGGTGCCTTCGAGGAGGGGCTGCGGCAGGCCGGCGTGTACGGCGTGCTCAAGCACTTCCCGGGGCACGGCCACTCCAGCGGCGACTCCCACCAGGGCCGCGTCTCCGTGCCGCCGCTCGACCAGCTGCGCCGGGCCGACCTGAAGCCCTACGCCGACCTGCTCGCGAAGCTCGACCACGACCGTGTCGGCGTGATGGTCGGGCACCTCGACGTCCCGGGCCTCACCGACGACCTGCCCTCCTCGCTCACCGCGGCGACCTACCGCCTCCTGCGTGACGAGTACGGGTTCGACGGCATGGTCATGACCGACGACCTCGGCGCCATGAAGGCCGTCAGCAACCGGTTCACGTTGCCCCAGGCCAGCCTCACCGCGCTGGAGGCGGGGGCGGACGTGGCGCTGTCGTCGAACGTCGAGCCGGTCGCCCCGACCCTCGACGTCCTGCAGCAGGCCCTCGACTCCGGGAGGATCCCCGCCGCGGACAACGATCGCGCCGTCGAGCGGATCCTCGCCGCGAAGAACCTCTGCCGGCGGTAGAGAACGCCGAACGGCGTCCCCGCGCGGGAGGCGGGGACGCCGTCCGTGGTCACCGCCCGGTGCGTGACCACCCGGAGTGGCCCGGTGACGGGCTCGTGCGATCAGGCTCGGCCGGTGAAGATCACGGGGTCGGAGAAGATCTCGCGCTTCCACTCGGCCTGCAGCTCACCGGTGCCGGAGCCGACGGCGAACGCCTTCTTGTAGGTGTAGCCCTTGCCCGGCAGGACGGTGGTCGACTCGGCGACCTCCAGCTTCTGGGGGTCGGTGATCTCGTCGGCGTGCGCGCCGGCGAAGGTCACGTCCGGGCCGTTGCCGAAGGTGTTGAGCTCGAACGGCTTGTCGGTCCCGTTCTGCACGGTGACGGTCAGCAGGACGGCCCGGTCGACGTCCTGGGGGTAGGCCGAGCTGGACGGAGTGAAGTCGGCCGGCGCCGCGATCGTCACTGCCAGCCCGTCCTCGTAGGTGTACGTCTGCCCGAATCCCACCGTCTGCGAGGCGGCGGGCGCGCTCGCCGCGGCCGTCGGAGCGGCCGGGGCGGCCGCGCCGGACACCGTGCCGGAGCTCGCCGAGGTCCCGCCGACCGCGCTGGCGAAGGCCGTGGCCCAGAGGATGCACACCAGCAGGGCGATCGCCGAGAGCGCGATGCCCGCGACCGACAGGCCCTTGTTGTCCGCCTTGCCGCTGGTGACGCGCTGGAGGCCGAAGCCCGAGAGGAGCAGGCCGAGGATCGACAGCGGCCAGCCGATCACGCCGACGAACGGGATCCACGCGAAGAGCAGGGCCAGCAGGCCGAGGACGAACCCGGCGGTGCCGAGCCCGTTGCGCGGCTGCGGCGCGGGCGGCGGGACCGGGACGTACTGCGGCGGGACCTGCGCCCACGGCTGCTGCGGGGCGCCGTGGCCCTGCGGGGCGTACTGCGGGTACTGGCCGTACTGCGGCGGCTGGCCGTAGGGGCCGGCGTACGGGGGCTGTCCGCCCTGCGGCGGCTGCGAGGAGGTGGTCACGCTGGTCCTTTCGGCCCAGCACACTGCTCCTGTTACCGCGTTCGGGTCTCGATCGTCAGAAGTGATGAGAACACCGGCGGCGCCCCGCCGGAGCGGGGCGCCGCCGGGCACCGCGAGGACTGCGGTCCTACATGTCCAGCCCGCCGTTGACGGCGACCACGCTGCCGGTGATGTAGCCGGCCTCGTCGTCGAGGAGGAACTGGACGGCGCGGGCGATCTCGTGCGCCTGGCCCAGCCGCCCGACCGGGACGTTCGCGATCAGCTTCTCCAGCACCTTCTCCGGGACCGCGGCCACCATCTCGGTCTCGATGTAGCCCGGGGCCACGCAGTTGACCGTGATCCCCTTGCGCGCCACCTCCTGGGCGAGGCTCTTGCTGAACCCGAACAGGCCGGACTTCGACGCCGCGTAGTTCGCCTGCCCGACGGCGCCGGACTCGCCGATGACCGAGCTGATGTTGACGATCCGGCCGAAGTTGTTGCCGGACATGTGGTCCAGCACGGCCTTGGTCATGTAGAAGGCGCCCGAGAGGTTGATCCGCAGCACCGCGTGCCAGTCCTCGACCGTCATCCGCCGCACCGTCTTGTCGACGGTGATCCCCGCGTTGTTGACCAGGTAGTCGATCTTCCCGTGGGCCGCGAGCACCTCGTCGGCGTAGCGCTGGCAGTCCTCCGGGACGCCGACGTTGCCCTGGTGCACCGAGACCGAGCAGCCCTCGGCGCGGAGCTTCTCGGCCAGGTCCTCGGCGGCCTTGGCGTTGGAGCTGTAGCCGGCGGCCACGTGCACCCCGGCGCGGGCCAGGGTGGTGGTGATCGCCGCCCCGATCCCGCGCGCCCCGCCGGTGACGAGGGCGACGCGGGGCTCGGGGTGGGTGTCGGTCGCGAGAGGTGCGGGAGCGGGGGCGGCGGTCGTCATGTCAGGTCTCCAGTTCCTCGAGGGTGCGTGCGATGCCCCGGCGGACGGCGTCGACGAGGTACGGCCGGAGCTGGTGCGGATCGACGATCCGGTGGACGGACCCGACGCGCTGGGCCCGCTGGATCGAGTGTGTGCTGTCGAACTCCTCGGCCACGGCGCCGAGCTTCTCCGAGCGGACGGCGGCCCGGACGGAGGCCAGTTCGGCGCGCAGCCGGGCAGCCTCGGCGTCGGACCCGGCCTCGACGGCGGCGGCGATGCGCGCCTCGAGACCCGTCACCCGCTCGTCGGCGGCGGTCCGCTTGCGGACCTCGCCGGCGAACACCACGGCGGCGGCCGGCGCGCCGCCCAGCACGGAGGCGTACGAGCCCTCGACGGCCGCGACCTCCATGTGGTCGTTGAGCGTCGCGGAGAAGACCACGAACGCCCCGCCGTGGTAGCGGGAGACCACGCAGAACACGATCGGGCCGTCGAAGTTGACGATCGCCCTGCCGATCTCCGCGCCGTACTCCAGCTGCAACGAGCGCAGCGACTCCGGCGAGCCGTCGAACCCGGACAGGTTCGCCAGCACCACCAGCGGCCGGTTGCCGCTCGCCGCGTTGATCGCCCGCGCCGTCTTCTTCGACGAGCGCGGGAACAGCGTGCCCGCGGTGAACTGCTCGGGCCCGTCGACGGGCAGCACGCCGCGCCGCGGGATCGGCTTGGACTCGATGCCGAGCAGGGACACGGGCTGTCCGCCCAGGTGAGCGTCGAACACGACGACCGAGTCGGCGTCGTGCATGTCCGCCCACCGCTCGAGCGGGGCGTGGTCCAGGTCGGCCACGCCGCGCATCACGGAGCGGATGTCGAAGGGCTTCTTGCGCCCCGGGTTGGTCTCGGCCGAGAAGATCTCGCCGAGCGTCGTGAACTCCCCGCCCTCGTGCGGCGCGGTCGTGACGTCGCGCTGCACGGGGTCGTTGGTCGGGGCCGGCCGTGGGAACCGCTCGCCGGGCACCCGGTAGGTGTGCTCGTAGTGCCGGAACAGGACGTCGACGGCGCCGGCCAGGTCGGGCGCCCAGTACTGCGCCTGGCCGTTCGGGCCCATGATCCGGTCGTAGCCGCCGATGCCGAAGTTGTCCTCGGCCGAGACCCCGCCGGAGTAGTCCAGGCTCTGCTTGCCCGTCAGCACCATGGCGCTGTCCGGCGTCATGACCAGGATGCCCTTGGTGTGCGTGAGCATCGTGGCCTCGGCGTTCCAGTAGGGCTGGGCGCCGACGTTGATCCCTGTGACGACGACGTTGACCTCGCCGCCCGCCTGGGTGAACTCGATGATCGCCCGCAACGCGCGGGAGATCCAGTCCATGTTCTCCGTGCCGGAGTCCATGGCGATCTTGGCGCCCGACGACACGGCGAACCACTCGACCGGCACGTCCAGCTCGCGGGCGAGCCGGATCGCCGCGCACACCCGCGCGCACTCGGGCTCGGCCAGCGCGCCCAGCCCCCGCGTCGGGTCGCCGAGCAGCACCACCCGTGTCATGCCCTCGGGCTGTTTGGCGGTGGGCGCGGTGACCGTGCCGAGCACGATGTTGGCCGTGTTGCGGCCCGGCTCGCGCGCGACCGGCTCGGCGACCGGGTCCGTGCCCGAGCCCTCGACCAGGTCGTACTCGACGAACGTGCCTTCCGGCCCGGTGAGCATCGGGATGATCTCGTACGGGTAGACGGCCCCGCGCCGCTGCGCCTTGATGACGTTCTGGGCGTAGGAGTCGAGCTCGCGCATGAGGCCCGTCGGCGGATCGTCGAGCCGGACCGTCAGGCCCGCGCCCGGCGGCCGGGAGAGCCGCAGCAGGTACTCGTGCGGTGTGGTCTCGCCCGGGCGGTCGGCGCGGAACTGCACCAGCACCTGCTCCAGGCCCAGGGACCCGGTGCGGGCGGCGAGCCGCCGGACCACCGCGTCGAGCTCCTCGAGCGGGATGTCGACGACCGGCCAGACGTGCAGCAGGATCCGGTTCCAGCCCAGCTTGGCCAGCTTCGGGTCCTGGCTCCGCACGCTGCGCAGGCTGTCGAGACAGGCGTCGATCGCCCGCTCCAGCTCGGGCAGCGACCGGATGACGCCGGCGTCGTCCCGCAGCACGGTGAGCCGCCGGACGTCGGACAGGGCCAGCAGGCGCTGGTCCTCGCGCACGTTCTTGCCGGTGGCGTGGAACAGGTGCACGTCCGGCTCGGCCGGCAGCCGGCGCAGGTCGAAGTTGCCGAGCCGCCACAGCCCGAGCCGCTCGGCGACGAGCGGGTGCAGGCCGCGTAGCGTGCGGTCCTCGACGAGCGTGCCGTCGGCGTCCGGGCGGAAGGTGAACCAGACCGGACCCGGATCGGCCAGGGCGTCGGCCACCTCGGAGGGGTTGGGGCGCACGGCCACCGCGACGCGGGCGACCCGGCCGGGCGGCACGGCACCGATCGCGGCGCGGACGCGGTCGGCGCGGGCGTCGGAGTCGCCCTGGTCGTCGGCGTGGGTGGACGTGACGTACAGGTCCACCAGCGCCGTGCGGCCCTCGGGCAGCTCCTCGACCAGCCGCCGCATCTGGTTCGCGGCGGCCAGCGCGCGCCGCGGGTCGTTGTTGTCGATCACCGTGGCGAGGACCGTGCGGTCGTTGCCCCGGTGCGTGTACGACGCGGTGAGCACGGGCAGCCCGAGGCTCTCGCTGACCTTCAGGTCCTGCAGCGGCCGGATCCGGTAGTAGCGCCGGGTCATGACCTCGAGCAGGGCGGCGTTGTGCCGCGCGCCGAAGACCCCGAGGATCGGCTCGGACGAGGCGACCAGCGCCTCGATCCGCTCCGCGCGGTCGGCGGCGTCCGGCTGCTCGGCCAGCTCGTCGAGCTGCGTGCGGACCTCGCGGTGCACCCGGTCGCGCTCCGCCTCGACCGCCGGGGCGTCGAAGCAGTGGTAGCGGACGCGGCGGGCCAGGTCGCCGACGACGGGGTGCCGCAGCTGGGTGGCCAGGACCAGGTCGTCGAGCGTGCGCAGGTACTCCTCGCGGGTCGCCGCCGGCAGCCCCGCCAGGGACTCCGGGTGCGCCAGCCGCCACTGCAGCAGGTTGAGGATCACCGGCTCGTGCGCCGTGGCCCGGCGGTGCGCCAGGAACATCCAGTAGAGCGCCGGCTCGAGCTGGGTGCCGGAACCCTTGGCGGTGCCCTCGAGCTCCACGCCGTAGTGCGCGAGCGCGCGGCGCAGCTTGGCGCGGAAGGACTCCGGCAGCTGCTCCTGCTCGACGTCGCGGGAACGCAGGTAGGCGTGCAGGTACTCTTGCGGGTTGCGTCCGGACTCGCCGTTGCCGTTGCCGTCGGAGGGCTCGTCGGACTCGCGGCGGTTGCGGGACAGCGCCGACAGGTCGGTGAAGATCCGCAGCACGGCGGTCTCGCCGGCGAGCACGGCCGGGTCGTCCCCGGGCAGCGCGGCGCGCGCGGCGTCGAGCCGGGCGAGCAGCGGGCGGGACTGCCGCTCGTCGACGTCGAAGCCGAGCACCTGCCAGCGCAGCGCGGTGAGGGCGTCGGCTGCGGTGGCGGCCGGGTCCTCGTCGGCACCGGTGCCGAGCAGCGCCGAGAAGTCGGCGCGGTCGCCGCCCGCGGCGGGGCCGGCGGCGTCGGCCGCGGGCTCCAGGCGGACCAGCTTCGTGCCGCCCTCGACCTGCGTGTTCGACGGCACCAGGACCTCGGCGACGGTGCCCGCGAACGGGGCCCGCAGCGCGGTCTCCAGCTTCATCGACTCGACGATCGCGACGACGTCGCCCTCGGCGACCTCCTGCCCGGCGGTCACCGGGACGGCGACGACCATGGCCGGGGCGGGCGCGCGGACCATGCCGGCCTCGCCGCCGGAGATCCGGTGCACCGCACCGTCGACCTCGACGAGGTAGTCCGTGTCCTGCGGCGCCGACAGCACCGAGTAGGTGGTGCCGCCGACGGTCAGCCGGCGCTCGAAGCGGCCGGAGCGCTCGACGTCGACGTCCACGGCCTGCGGGGCGGCGCCGGGCACGTCGAGCACCACGCGGTAGCGGTTCGCGCGGGTGCGGGCGACCCGCAGCCGGTAGGACTCGCCGGCCGCGCGGACGTCCGTCTGGTGCCAGGCCTCGGCGCCGACCTCGGGCCGGCCGCGCTCGGCGGCGGTGAACAGCCGCTCCTGCTGGCGGGCGACGTGTCCGTCGTGCGCCTCGACGGCGGTGGCGAGGAGCGCGACGTCGAGCCGGCGCGGCGGGGTGTAGCCCTGCGCCATCAGCCCGTCGAGCCAGGTGGTGTCGGTGTCGCCGGCGACCAGCTCGGGCCGCTGCAGCAGGTCGAGCAGGAAGGCCTTGTTGGTGGTGCCGCCGTCGATCACCGCGGCGGTCTGGCGCAGCGCGCGCAGCAGCCGGGCGCGGGCCTCGTCGCGGTCCCGGCCCCACGCGATGATCTTGGCGATCATCGAGTCGAACTGCGGCGGGATGACGTCGCCGGTCGCGACGCCGGTGTCGACCCGGACACCCGGGCCGGCCGGCAGCGCGAGGTGCTCGATGACGCCGGGGGCGGGCGCGAAGCCGCGCTCCGGGTCCTCGGCGGTGAGGCGGGCCTCGATCGCCCAGCCGGTGCCGCGCGGCGGCTCCGGCGCGATGTCGGCGAGCTTGCCGCCGCCCGCGACGTGCAGCTGCAGCTTGACGATGTCGACGCCGGTGCACGCCTCGGTGACCGGGTGCTCGACCTGCAGCCGGGTGTTCACCTCGAGGAACGACAGCAGCCGCTCCTTGGGCTCGTAGAGGAACTCCACGGTGCCGGCGTTGACGTAGCCGGCGGCACGGGCCAGCTCGGCGGCGGAGGAACGCAGCAGCTCCTCCTGCTCGGCGTCGAGCGCGGTGGAGGCGGACTCCTCGATGACCTTCTGGTTGCGGCGCTGCACGGAGCAGTCGCGCACGCCCAGGGTCCAGACGTCGCCGGTGGCGTCGGCGACGACCTGCACCTCGACGTGCCGGCCGCCGCTGATGGCGCGCTCGAGGAACACGGTGGCGTCCCCGGCGGTCTTACCCGCCTCGGAGGAGGCGCGCTCGAAGGCCTCGGCCAGGTCGTCCGGCGAGGTGACCTTGCGGATGCCGCGGCCGCCACCGCCCGCGGTGGCCTTGACCATCAGCGGGTAGCCGATCGCCTCCGCCTTCTCCCGCGCCTCGGCGAGGTCCGCGACCGGGCCGCCGGACCAGGCCGCGAGCGGCACGCCGACGCGCTCGGCGAGCTTCTTCGCGGCGATCTTGTCCCCGAGGTCGCGCATGACCTCGGGCGACGGGCCGATGAAGGTGATGCCGAGGTCCCGGCACAGCTCGGCGAACTCGGCCTTCTCGGACACGAAGCCCCAGCCCGGCCAGACGGCGTCGGCGCGGGCGACCTTCAACGCGCGCTCGAGCTCCGTGTAGTCGAGGTAGGGCGACGGACCGAGGTGGTCGGGGTCGTCCGGGCCGATGAGCACGGCCTCGTCGGCCTCGCGCACGAACATGGCGCGACGGTCCACGGCGGTGTGCAGCGCGACGGTCCGCAGCGGGGATCCACCCGCGGCGTTCCACTCGCGTACGGCGTGGATGAGCCGCATGGCGGGCTCACCACGATTGACGATCGCGATCCGGGAGAAGCTGCTCACGAGGGCCATCCTGCTACGCCCCGAACGCCGCGCGAACATCCTCCACGGAGGTTCCGGCGACCGGATTCCGCGGTAACACCGTTGTCGACCGGTCCTGCACCGCGGGCGGCAGCACGACCTCCGGCGCCATCACGGCGGGGTCGACGGTGAGGACGGCGTAGCCGCCCACCGCGCCGGCGCCGAAGCCGGGCGCGAAGACCCGGGTGGGGCGGTCGATGACGCCGTCGCGCACGGCGTCGAACAGCGCGATCGGGATCGACGCGGCGGACACGTTGCCCATGTCGCCGATGTCGAAGTACAGCTGGTCCGCGCTCAGCCCCGCCTTCTCGGCCAGCTGCACGATCATCGTGCGGTTGGCCTGGTGCGGCACGATCAGCTCGATGGCGTCGAGCAGCTTCCCGCCGTCCGGGCCGGGCAGCGCGTCGAGCTCGCCGATCATCTGCTCGAGGTAGCGGGCGACGAGCGCCTTCACCTCGGGGCCGTAGACCGTGATGTCGTTGTCGAACTCCGGGTTCGGCCAGATGATCGAGTTGACCTGGGCGGGCGGGCCGCTGGCGTAGGTCTGCAGGACCTCGACGTCGCCCGCGGACCCCTCCGCCGCGGGCGCGACGACGAGGGCGGCCGCGCCGTCCCCGAAGATCATGCGCGAGGTGCGGACCCCGCCGATCTTGTCGCTGAACTTCTCGACGCAGACCAGCAGCACCGGTCGCCCGACCTCCTGCAGCTGGCGCACCGCCTCGGCGAGCCCGTACGGCAGGCCCGCACAGGCCGCCACGATGTCCGCCGAGCAGTGGGTCTGCAGGAGGCCGAGCTCGCCGGAGAGCCAGGTGGCCAGCGACGGGATGAGCCGGTCGCTGGTGCAGGTCGCCACGAGGACCGCGCCGATCTCCTCCGGCTTGCGGCCGGAGTGGGCCAGCGCGGCGTCGGCCGCGGCGAGCGCGAGGTCGCCGATGTCGTGCTCGGAGTAGCGCCGCCGCTCGATCCCGGTCTTCGCGGTGATCTCCGCGGCGCTCATCGGCGACCAGGAGAAGCTGGTGTTCCGCACGACGTCCGTGTTCTCGCAGACGTGCTCGCCGCGCACGATCGCCAGCGACTCGAGCTTCGGCTTCACCGCGAAGGTCTCGGCGACCTTGACCGGCGCGAGCGGCGTCGCCGGCGCGACCGGTGTGGCGGTGGGCCGGGAGGGGCGGGTGCGGGCGGCCGCTCCGTTGCGGACCCGGTCCAGGAACGCCGCCACCTCCCGGGTGCGCGGGTGGAACGCGATGACGACCTCGTCGTCGCCGATCGCCGACGCCTCGCGCAGCTCGGTCCGCGACCGCGTCCACGGGTACTGGTTGTGCAGCACCATCGCCCAGCGGGACAGGGCCTCCAGTTCGGGGGCCTCCTCGTGGGCGTCGAGGATCTCGGTCGGGGAGAAGGTCGGGTAGTCCGGCTCCAGGTCGGGCAGGACGAACGTCAGGGCGCCGGGCTGCGCGAGGAACTCCGCGACGGTCGGCTTGACGGGCTCGAGGTCCGTCGCGTGGTGCTTGCGGTTGCCGTACACGTCGAAGAGCAGGCCGAACAGGCGCTCCTCGACCTCCGGGTAGCGGCCCTCGGGCAGCGTGCCCCAGGCCTCGGCGACGGCGGCGGCCTTGCGCTCGCCGTCGACCCACGGGGTGACGACGGGCAGGAACACGTCGTCGCGGGTGCGCGGCAGGTCGCGCCAGCGGGTCGGGCGCTTCTCGTACATGGTCAGGGCCCAGCGGTTGACCCAGAACAGGTTCTGGCCGAGGTCGCGCAGCAGGTCGTAACGGCGGGTGTACGCGCCGCGGGCCACCCGCTCGGTGATCTCGGTCCCGGTGGGGGCCTTCGACTCGAAGTCGCGGCCGATCACGGCAGCCGCGCCGTCGAGCGTGTCCAGCACCGAGAAATCGAGATCCGGCGAGAAGTTCGCAGGGAACACGAGGCGGCCGTGGCGGTTGACCACGAACGGCTTCATACGGGTGCCTCCAGGCGGCGGACGCTGATCGAAACGTGAGCCGAACAACGGGGAAACACTGGGTCGGCGCGGCAGTCGGCGGCGCGACGGACCCGGGAGGTTTCGTGCTTCGGCGGTGAGGGAACCGTAGCGGGAATTCGCCGGAGATCGGAACGTGACCTGGCTCTTCACCCGTCTGCCGATACCTATTGTTGGGGATCCGAGGAAATGTTACCGGCGGGTTCTACTCAAGGGTTTTACTTGTGCGTTCGCTGTGCCGGACGGGAATCGGCGCAGTTCACCGACGTGTCACCGTCCGCAGTGGACGTCGCCGCCGCGGACGTGCGCCGTGGTTCTGGCACCGGGTGCCGGTCCGATCTAGGGTCCCGGGGCATGGCCCGTGTCACGTACCTGACCCCCGAGACCGCCCCTCCCGCCGTCGCCTCGACGTTGGCGAAGATGCCCCAGCTGCACGTCTTCCAGATGGTCGCCCACGCCGAGACGGCCTTTCGGCCCTGGCTGAAGTTCGGCGGCGCGGTCCTCGCCGACCTCGCGATCGACCCGTTGCTGCGCGAGCTGGTGATCCTCCAGGTCGGACGGCTCGCGGCGCGCTACGAGTGGGAGCAGCACGTCCCGATCGCGCGCGCCGCCGGCGGCACCGCCGAGCAGATCGAGGCCCTCGAACGGGGCGAACTAGGGACCTTCGACCCTGGTACGCGTGCGGCGCTGGAATTCACCGCGGCGCTCGTGCGTGACGGGGAAGTGTCCGACGAGAACTATGCGGCACTCGCGGCCGGGTTCTCGGAACGGGAAATCGTCGAGATCGCGCTCACCGCGGCGCATTATCTCGGCCTCGCGCGCATCATGACCGCGCTGCGGATCGATCCCGACGCGCCCGCAGGCCCCGAGGGCCTGTCCGCGGCACGGGTGCGGCGGCCCTCCGCTGAGTAGGCTCGCCGGATGGAGATCCTCGCCGGACGGGTGCTGCTGCGCCCGTCCGACCCGGACGTGACCACGGCCTTCTACCGGGACGTGCTCGGGCTGGCCGTCTACCGGGAGTTCCCGGGCGGCACCGTGTTCTTCCTCGGCGGCGGGTTCCTGGAGGTGTCGGGGCGGGCCGGGGAGCCCGCCGAACGCACCGGCGTCGCGCTGTGGATGCAGGTCCGCGACATCACGGCCGCGCACAAGGAGCTCGCGGACCGCGGCGCCACGATCGTCCGGGAGCCGCGCCGCGAGCCGTGGGGGCTCGACGAGATGTGGGTGACCGACCCCGACGGCGTCCGCATCGGCATCGTCGAGATCCCGCCGGAGCACCCGCTGCGCCGCGACACCCGCGGGGACTGAGCGCCCGAGGCGGAGGCGAACCGTGCACCCTTGCGGGGAACCCCGTTCCGGCCCGCCTCACACCCCCGACGACCGCCGCACATCCCCCGAGTGCGCGCCGCCGCGACGGGTGGGGTCGCGCCTCGAGCCCCCGACCGCGTTATGGAGCCATACTGCGCTGACGAGGGGGTCCTGGGCGCGTTATGGATCCCTACTGCGCTGACGGGCGGGTCCTGGGCGCGTTGTGGAGCCGTACTGCGTTGACGGGCGGGTCCTGGGCGCGTTGTGGATCCGTACTGCGTTGACGGGCGGGTCCTGGGCGCGTTGTGGATCCCTACTGCGCTGACGAGCGGGTCCTGACCGCGTTATGGATCCATACTGCGCTGACGAGGGGGCCCTGGGCGCGTTGTGGATCCGTACTGCGCTGATGGGCGGGTCCTGGGCGCGTTGTGGATCCACACTGCGCTGATGGGCGGGTCCTGGGCGCGTTGTGGATCCGTACTGCGCTGACGGGCGGGTCCTGGGCGCGTTGTGGAGCCGTACTGCGTTGACGGGCGGGTCCTGGGCGCGTTGTGGATCCGTACTGCGTTGACGGGCGGGTCCTGACCGCGTTGTGGAGCCATACTGCGCTGACGAGGGGGTCCTGGGCGCGTTGTGGATCCCTACTGCGCTGACGAGGGGGTCCTGGGCTCGTTGTGGATCCGTACTGCGCTGCTGGGCGCGTCGTGGAGCCCGTCGCGTCAGGCGGAGCGGAGGCGGGCGCCGGGGCCGGGGTCGGACGTGAGCCTGGTCCGCGGCTCGATGAGGTGTCCCGCCTCGCAGCGCAGTTCCGCGTGCACCTCGGCGCCGCAGTCGGCGTGCCGGATCACCATCGGCGGCCCCGCCTCACCGGCCAGGTGCTGGTCGCCCCAGTCCCGCAACGCCGTCATGACGGTGCGCAGGTCCTTGCCGGCCCGCGTGAGCCGGTACTCGTGGCGCTCGCGGCGGCCGGGCTCGCGGTAGGGCACCTTCTCCACCAGGCCTGCGTCGACGAGGCCGGCGAGCCGGCGCGTCAGGACGTTGCGGGCGATGCCGAGGTGTGCGGCCAGGTCGTCGAAGCGGCGGACGCCGTTGAACATGTCCCGCAGCACGATCACGGTCCAGGCGTCGCCGATCAGCGCCGCCGTGCGGGCGACGGAGCAGGTGCCGCTGTCGAAGTCGGTCCAGGCCGAGCCGGGCGACGGTGCGGACGCTGCGGACGTCATGCGCGCCAGGGTAGTCGCGCGCCTGGGTTGCCGCCAGAAACCCCGGGGGTCTCAGGCCGCGGCGCGGCCGGCCAGCGCGGGGTCGTCCCGCGTGTCGGCGACGCCCTCGGGCGCGGGGGTGACGGCCGCGAGGGCCATCGCCACCACGGCTGCGATCGCCGAGGCCAGGAAGACCACGGTGAAGGCGGTGCCGGAGGGCCGGGTCTCGCCGCCCACGTCCATCACGAGCGCGGTGCTGACGGCCGCGACGACCGCGGTGCAGGTCGACGTGCCCAACTGGCGCATGAGCGTGTTCAGGCTGTTCGCCGCAGCCGTCTCGGTCTCGGGCACGGCCCGCATGATGAGCAGCGGCAGCGAGGAGTAGGCGAGGGTCGCCCCGATCGCGCCGACGGTCGCGGTGCCGATCAGCAGCAGCTCCGACGACGGCAGCAGCGCGAACCCGACGTTGCCCACCGCCAGCAGGGCGGTGCCCAGGATCAGGGTGGTCCGCGGGCCGCGGATCCGGGAGATCATCGCGGAGGCGGACGAGAAGACGACCATCGAGCCGCCGATCGGCAGCAGCACCACGCCCGCGAGCAGCAGCGACAGCCCGAAGCCGTAGCCGGTCTCGACCGGGGCCTGCAGGATCTGCGTGGCGAGCATGAAGGTCGCGAACATCGAGAAGCCGATCAGGACCGTGGCGGTGTTCGTCAGCAGCACGGACGGCCGGGCCGAGACGCGCAGGTCCACGAGCGGCGCACGCCGGCCCAGCTCCCACCGGCCCCACAGCAGCAGCAGTACGACGGCCGCGCCGAACAGCCCGAGGACCGTCGGACTGGTCCAGCCCCACTCCGTGCCCTTCGAGATGCCGAGCAGCAGAGAGACCAGGGCGCCGGCGATGCCCACCGCACCCACGGCGTCGAACCGCCCGCCGGTGCGCACCCGCGACTCGGGGACCAGGCGCGACACGAGCAGCAGCTGGATCACCGCGACCACGGCGGCGCCGGCGAACAGCCAGCGCCACGAGGCCCACTGCGCCACCAGTCCGGTGATCGGCAGCCCGACCGCGCCGCCGACGCCGAGCGACGAGCTCATCAGCGCCACCCCGCTGCCCACCCGCTCGGGCGGCAGGACGTCGCGCATCAGGCTCATCCCCAGCGCGATGACGCCGAACGACACGCCCTGCAGCACCCGGCCGAGGATCAGCAGCAGGATGTTCGGCGCCGCGGCCCCGACGACGGACCCGACCAGGATCACCGCGATCGACACCAGCAGCATCCGGCGCTTGCCGTACATGTCGCCGAGCCGCCCGAGCACCGGGGCGGACACCGCGCCCGCGACCAGGGTGGCCGTGACCAGCCACGCGGCCGTCGACGGGGAGACCGACATGAGCCGCGGGAACTGCGGCAGCAGCGGGACGACCATCGTCTGGATGAGCGACACCAGCAGACCGCAGGACGCGAGCACCAGGATCGCCACGGTGGGGCGGGCGGGCAGCCCGGTTGCGGCGGGGGCGGGCGATTCGACCAGGTCGGCACTCACGAGCGGTGGTCTCCGTCCACGAGAGGGTGCTCGATCAGGTGACCACGGCTGCGGACGCCGTGGCAAGGCGAAACCTTGCCTTTGCCAACTAACTCACGCCGAGCGGCCGTCGGGAATGCGTAGGGCACTACGGGTTCTCGCGCACCGTCACCTGCCGCCCCCGTGACCTCCAGCACGAGCTCGACCAGCCGCCGCGACGGCCGGGTGCGTCGACCCGCGCGTCGGCGGGCCCGGCGGCCCGGGTGCTCGACCCGTCTGCGGCGCAGCAGCTCCGGGGTGGGCCCGCCCAGGGCCGACCAGGCGTGCCCGCGGCGCAGCGGCACGCGCAGCCACTCGCCGGCCGGGGGCGGGGTGCAGCATCGCCTCGACCGCCTCGACCGCCTCGACCGCCTCGACCGCCTCGATCGCCTCGATCGCCTCGATCGCCTCGATCGCCTCGATCGCCTCGACCGCCTCGATCGCCTCGATCGCCCGCGCGGCCCGGGCCCGCAACGCCATCCCGGCCGAGGTCAGCGCGAGATGGTGCGTCGAGCGCTCCACGAGCGGCGCTGGGCGCGGCCGTCGCGGTGCTGTCCTCGCTGCCCTACTCGCTGGAGCTGCTCGCGCTGCGCAGCGTCCCCGCGAGGACCTTCGCCGTGGCGATGAGCCTCTCCCCGCCCGTCGCGGCGCTGGCCGGGGCACTGGTGCTCGGGCCGGCCCTCACCCCGCCCGGCGCGGTCGCGCTCGCGCCGGTGGTGGTCGCGTGCGCGGACGCCGTGCGGTGGGCCGGGCGCCGGCGCACCCCCGTGGAGGCATGATGCGGGCGTGACCGCACGCCCCCTGCGCACCCGGCTCGCCCCCGACGTCGTCTCCGACGAGTTCCGCGCCTTCTGGACCGAGCGCCGTCTGGGCACCCTGGTGACGCTGCGCGAGGACGGGACGCCGCACGTCGTGCCGGTGGGGGTCACCGTCGACGTCGAGGGGGGCGTCGCCCGGGTGATCTGCCGCGGCGGCTCGCAGAAGGCCCGCAACGTCGCCGCGGCCGGGCCCGGTGGCGCGCGCGTCGCGGTCTCGCAGGCGGAGGGCAGGCGCTGGTCGACGCTGGAGGGCGTCGCGGTGATCCGCGACGACCCCGAGTCCGTGCGCGACGCCGAACAGCGCTACGCCGCGCGCTACCGCGTGCCGCGGGTGAACCCCGAGCGGGTGGTCGTCGAGATCCGCGTCGACCGCGTCCTCGGTATCGTCTGAACCGATCCCGTAGCGTGGCCCTGTCGGTCCGTGTCCGGATCGGGCACGCTGGACACACTTCCAGGGTCAGGGGTCCCCGTCGTCGCGGGCCGGCCCGTCCGGCACACCGCCAGATCCGGCGGCGGGCAGCACGGCACGCAGCAGACCAGCGAGGACCGAGGGACCACGGTGAGCAGCGCACAGGACGCGGCCGACGCCGCGCGCACGACCGACACGACCGGCGAGGGCACGACCCCGCCGGACAACGTCGTGCACCTCTCCCGCACACAGGCCGTCACGCAGGCGGACCTGGAGATCCGCAGGCTCGGGACCGGCCGCATCGACTCCCCGATGCTCGACCTGCTCGACGCGCGGCAGACGACCGAGCACTACGTCGACGAGGACGACCGCGTCCTGCTCGACGACACCGTCGCCCGGGTCACCGCCCGCGGCGTGCCCGTCGACCAGCTGCCCGGCCTGGAGCCGTGCGGGCCGCGGCGCAAGATCTACTTCGACCCGTCGAAGACCCGCGCCGGCATCGTGACCTGCGGCGGGCTCTGCCCGGGGCTCAACGACGTCATCGCCGGCCTGGTCCGCACGCTGACCTACCACTACGGCGTCAAGCGGATCGTCGGCTTCCGCAACGGCTACCAGGGCTTCATCTCCCGCTACGGGTACGACGAGGTGGACCTGACCCCGCAGTACGTCCGGGACATCGCGGTCGACGGCGGCACCGTGCTCGGCACCTCCCGCGGCCACCAGGACCCCGAGGAGATCGTCGACTGCCTCGAGCGGATGCACATCAACATCCTGTTCGTGATCGGCGGCGACGGCTCCATGCGCGGCGCCATGGGGATCGAGCGGGTCATCGCCGAGCGCAACCTCAAGATCGCCGTCGTCGGGGTGCCGAAGACGATCGACAACGACATCCCGTACATCGACCAGAGCTTCGGCTTCCAGACGGCGTTCTCCCGGGCGTCGGACTCGATCCGGGCGGTGACCGTCGAGGCCAAGTCCACGGCCAACGGCATCGGCCTGGTCAAGCTCATGGGCCGGCACTCGGGGTTCATCGCCTGCTACGCCGCGCTCGCCCGCAGCGACGCCGACGTGGTGCTGATCCCCGAGGTCCCCTTCGCCCTGGAGGGCGACACCGGCCTGCTCGCCCACCTCCGGCGGCGGGTGGAGCAGCGCGGGCACGCGGTGGTCGTCGTCGCCGAGGGGGCGGGGCAGGAGCTGCTGGAGGCCGCGCAGGCCGCCCGCACGGACGCCTCGGGCAACCGCAGGCTGGGCGACATCGGCCGCTACCTTCGGGACCGCATCGAGGACCACTTCGACGAGGCCGGGATCGAGACCTCGGTGCGCTACATCGACCCGAGCTACGCGATCCGGTCGGTCCCGGCCAACCCGTACGACAGCGTGTACACGGTCCGGCTGTCGCAGGCGGCCGTGCACGCGGCCATGTCCGGGCGCACGGCGATGGTCGTCGGGCGGGTCCGGCGCCGCTTCGTGCACATCCCGATGCCGCTCGCGGTGAGCAAGCGCAACCAGGTCGACCCGCACGGCGACCTGTGGCAGGCGGTGCTCGAGTCCACCGGGCAGCCGGTCCGCTTCGGCGTCTGAACCCACCTACTGTGGCGGGCGTGCACCACCCGGCCCTGCGCTTCCTCGGCCACTCGACCACCCGGCTGGAGCTGGGCGGACGCGTCGTCCTCACCGATCCCGTCCTCACCCCGCGGGTGTCGCTGCTGCGCCGCGTGGTGCCGCCCCTGCGCCCCGAGGACTGGGCCGACGCCGATCTCGTCCTGATCTCCCACCTGCACGGCGACCACCTGCACCTGCCCTCGCTGCGGCTGCTCCGCCCCGACACGCGGGTGGTGGTGCCGCGCGGAGCGGGGGAGTGGGTCCGCAAGCGGGGGGTGCGCCGGGTCGAGGAGATCGACGTCGGGCAGGAGATCCGCGAAGGCGGGCTGCGGGTCACCGCGGTGCCGGCCGCGCACAGTGGGCACCGGTGGGGTCCGCGGTCCACCCGGGGCCCGCAGTCGCCGGCGCTCGGGCACGTCCTGGAGGCCGACGGCCTGCGCATCTACGCCGCCGGCGACACCGACCTGTTCCCAGGGATGCACGACATCGCCGCCGGCGGCCCGCTCGACCTCGCGCTGCTGCCGGTGTGGGGCTGGGGCCCCAGCCTGGGGCCCGGGCACCTCGACCCGGAGCGGGCGGCGGAGGCCGTCGACGTGCTGCGGCCGCGGCTCGCCGTCCCGGTGCACTGGGGGACGCTCGCCGTCGCCGGGCTCACGCGGGCGCCGGCCGGGCACGGTGCACGGATGCGGGCGCTGCTGCACGACCCGCCGCACCGGTTCGCCGCCGCAGCGCGTCGGCGGGGGAGCGCCAGCACGATCACGATCGCGCGGCCGGGCCAGGACGTGCCGCTCGACGGCACCGTGCCCGACCCCGACCCCGCACGCGCTGCGGATCGCACGAACGGGCCGTCCCGGCGGGGCGCGAGCGGTCCGCGCCCGGGGCACCCGGAATGATGTCCGCGTGACGGGCTCCCTCGCCGCGGACTGGACGAACCCGCAGGCCATCGGCTACCCGGTGCTCGTCGGCGGCGTGCTCCTCGGGTCGATCGTGCCGGTGGTGCCCACGGGCGCGGTCGTCGGCGCGGCCGCCGCCGTCGCGATGACCACCCCGCACCTGTCGCTCCCGCTGGTGCTGCTGGCGTCGACCCTGGCCGCGTTCGTGGGCGACGTCGTGACCTACGGCGTCGCCCGGTTGGGTGGTGAGGCCGCGGTCCGGTTCGTCGCCCGGGGCCAGACGCCGGAGCAGCTGGCCCGTGCCCGGATGCGGTTCACGCGGCACGGGTGGCAGCTGATCGTCGTCGGGCGGCTGGTGCCGGCCGGGCGGATCCCGGCGCTGGTGGCCGCGGGCACCCTGGGCTACCCGTGGCGGCGGTTCCTGCCGTCCGCGCTGGTCGCGTGCCTGTTGTGGGCGGTCGCGTACGCGCTGCTCGGCATCCTCTCCGGTGGGTTGTTCGACAACCCGCTCGTGGCGACCCTGGGCGCCGCGGTGCTCGTGCTGCTGGTGGGCGCGGTGTCCGCGGGGATCGGCCGGCTGGTCCGACGGCGACGCGCCCGGCGTGCCCCCGACGTCGCGCCCGGGGAACCGGAGGAGATGATCGATCCGGCGGCCGGCCCGACGCGGCGCGGCCCGCTCCCGCCGACCGACCAGGAGCGCCCGTGAACCGGCCGAGTCCGATCGTCCGCGACTACCGCGCGACGCCCGTCGAACGCGGTCCGCTGCTGCGCGGCGGGCGGGTGGTCGCCCGCGTCGTGCTGGTGTGGGCGCTGGTCACCGCCGCGCTGCACCTGCTCGACGTCTGGCTCGCCGGGTTCGCCATGGCGGGCTGGTGGCAGCCCACGGTCTGCGCGCTGCTGCTCGGCCTGCTCACCGCCGTCGTCTGGCCGCTCGTGCTGCGGATCGCGCTGCCGATCGCGCTGTTCACGCTCGGCCTGGGCAGCTTCGTGCTGCTCGCCGCGGCGGTGCTCGCGGTCTTCTGGCTGGTCCCGGGCGTGGAGCTGACGAACATCCGCACCGCGTTCGTGGTGGTCGTGGCGATGACGGTGGTCAACGCCGTCGCCACCAGCCTGCTGGCCGTCGACGAGGACGAGCTGTTCTTCCGCCGCGCCGTCCGCCGCAGCCGCCGCTCCGCGGCGCCCGAGCAGCAGACGCCCGGGGTGCTGTTCCTGCAGATCGACGGGCTGGGCCACGACACCGCCCGCCGCGCCGTCCGCGACGGGACGATGCCGACACTGGCGCGCTGGCTGGCCGAGGGCAGCCACGGCCTGCAGCACTGGACCACGGACTGGAGCTCGCAGACCGGCGCCAGCGTCTCCGGGATCCTGCACGGGAACAACGACGACATCCTCGGTTTCCGCTGGTACGAGAAGGACCGCGACCACGTCATGGCGTGTGCGCACCCCGCCGACGCCGCCGAGATCGAGCGCCGGCACTCGGACGGGCGCGGCCTGCTCGCCGTCGACGGCGCCAGCCGCGGCAACCTCTTCACCGGCGACGCCCCGCACTACAGCCTCACGATGAGCACGGTGACCGTGCTCGGCGGCAAGCGCTCGGCCCGCCGGCGCGACCACGTCGGCGGCGGGTACTGGGCCTACTTCGCCAACCCGGTCAACGGCATCCGTACCTTCGCCGGCGCGCTGGTCGACGCCGTGCGCGAGGTCGTCGCCGCCGCGAACCAGCGCCGCGCCGACGTCCGCCCCCGCACCCACCGCGGCGGGATCTACCCGCTGGCCCGGCCGGGCACCACGGTGATCGCCCGGGACGTCGTGGTCTCGGCGCTGATCGAGGACATGATCGACGGGCGTCCGGTCGCCTACGCGGACTTCCTCGGCTACGACGAGGTCGCCCACCACTCCGGGATCGAGCGCTTCGACGCCCTCGCCGTGCTGCGCACCATCGACCAGCAGATCGGGCGGCTGCACCGGGCCGCGCAGCTCGCCCCGCGGCCGTACCACATCGTGTGCCTGTCCGACCACGGGCAGACCCAGGGCCAGGCGTTCGCCGACCGGTTCGGGGAGTCGATCGAGCAGTACGTCGGCCGGCTGTGCGGGGCCCCGCCGCCGCGCCCGCGGCGCCGGCTGTTCGGCCGCACGCCGGCCGAGCGCTCCGCCCGCCGCGCCGCCGAGGGCTGGCAGGTCGGGGCGGTGCTGGCCGAGGCGTCGTCGGGCGGGGGGCTCGTGGCCCGGCGGCTGCGGGCGCGCGTCGAGAAGGCGGGCGCCTCGCCCGCCAAGCACCGCACCGAGTCCGGGAAGCCCGGCGAGGTCGCGCGGGCGGCGCCCGGGGTCGTGGTGTGCGCGTCGGGGCACGTGGCGATGGTGTCGTTCACCGAGCACGAGGGCCGGGTCGAGCTCGAGACGATCGAGCGCGAGTTCCCCGACCTGTTGCCCTCGCTCGTCGACCACCCGGGCATCGGGTTCGTGCTGGTCCGCAGCCGGGAACACGGCGCCGTCGTGCTGGGGCGCGACGGGGTGCACCGGCTCGCGAGCGGCACGATCATCGGCGACGACCCGCTGGCCGACTACGGCGAGCACGCCCCCGACCTGATCCGCCGGGTGGACACCTTTCCGCACTGCCCCGACATCATGGTCAACAGCCGCTACGACCCCGCGACCGACGACGCCTCGCCCTTCGAGCCGCACGTCGGCTCGCACGGCGGGCTGGGCGGCCCGCAGAGCCGCGGCTTCCTCGTGGCGCCCACCGCGCTCGCCGACCCCGGCGAGATCGTCGGCGCCGAGCAGCTGCACCGCGTCTTCCGGGGCTGGCTCACCGACCTCGGCCACCCCGAACCCACCGGCGACCGCCCTGCCCCGCGTACCGCGGCCGCAGAGCAGGAGCGGACCGCGCGGGTGCGGTGATCGTTCCGTGCGTGACGTGAGAGCTCGTCGGGGAGCGGTGGGGTACCGCTCGCGCTCCTCGTGGCACTGATCCTTCCGAGCGTGACAGGAGTGCTCCTCGGGCAGCAGTGGTGTGACGCTCGCGCTCCTCGTGGCACTGATCCTTCCGAGCGTGGCAGGAGTGCTCCTCGGGCAGCGGTGGTGTGACGCTCGCGCTCCGCTGAGAGGCGGTGATCGTTCCGAGCGTGACGGTGGTGCTGTGAGGGCAGCGGTGGTGTGACGCTCGCGCTCCTCGCAGCCTGATCGTTCCGAGTGTGACGGGAGTGCTGGTCGGGGAGCGGTGGTGTGCCGCTCGCGCTCGGCTGGTGCTTGGTGATAGTTCCGAGTGTGACGGTGGTGCTGTGAGGGCAGCGGTGGTGTGCCGCTCGCGCTGATCATGGTCCGGATGACCGCGGCGAGAGTGACCGGAGTGCTGTGGCGGCGGCGCTCCGTCACCTTCGCGCTACCGCAACCCGCGGTGCCGCGACCACGGGCGAGGAGGCCGTCACCCACGAAGGGAGTGCTCCGCTTCCGGGTGGGTGGGGCCGGTGGCAGGCTGGGCGGGCGGGTCCGCAAGGGGGCGGGAGGGGCGATGGGGCAGCCGGTCGTGCTGGTGCACGGGGCCTACCACGGCGGGTGGTGCTGGCGCCGGGTGGCGGCGCTGCTCCGCGAGGTGGGGCACGAGGTGTTCACCCCGACCCTGACCGGGCTGGGGGAGCGCGCGCACCTGCTGACCCCGGAGGTGGGGCTCGCCACCATGATCCACGACGTGACGGCGGTGCTGGAGACCGAGGAGCTCACCGACGTCCTGCTCGTCGGGCACAGCTTCGGCGCGCTGCCCGTGCTGGGGGCGGCCGACCGCCTGCGGGACCGCATCGCCCGCATCGTGCTGCTCGACGGCCTGGTGGTCGAGGCGGGCCGGCGCGCGTTCGACGGGCTGCCGGCGGACGTCGTGGTGCAGCGGGAGCTCGACGCCCGGCGGCGCGGCAACAACCTCGCGATGCCGCCCCCGCCCGCCGAGGCCTTCGGCGTGACCGACCCGGCCGACGCCGCCTGGGTCGAGCGGCACCTGACCCCGCAGCCGTTGCGCAGCTACCGCGAGCCGCTGGCGGTCGAGGGCCCGCTCGGCGCGGGTCTGCCGGTCGCGTACGTGTACTGCTCCGAGCCGGACTACCCGGCGATCGCCGCGGGGCACCAGGTGGTGAAGGACCACGGCTGGGAGTGGCGGGACCTGCCCACGGGGCACGACGCGATGGTCACCGACCCCGCGGGCACGGTCACCGCCCTCCTCGCCTGACGCCGCCCGCGGCTCGCTGACACGGCCACGGCGCGCGCATCGTCAAACGCGACGAGGAACCCACCAAGCGCGCATCATGGTTCCATAACGCGACCAGGCGCCCGCAGAGTGCGCATTGAGCCTTTCTCAGTAGCGGCGCGGTGGTGGCGGGGCGACACGCCGACGACGGTGAGTTGACCCGGAACGGGCGCAGGACCCCGGTAGAGAAGTTGGTCCTTCCACAGATCAACACTCACA
>NZ_JAJSOK010000090.1 GCF_021283305.1 Pseudonocardia kujensis | reverse complement strand
GCAGGCTCCCCAGCGGGCAGGGCGACCCTCGATATGTCGCACCCACGGGTGCTGACCCAACCCAGCGGCACAAGACCGCCATGAGGCGCCCTGCCCCCTCAATCGCCCTTGTTCAGCAGTCTCCTAGGTGGGGCCTAGCCCGCTGCTCCGCCGCCCCGTCGGGCGACGGGCCGAATGGCGGGGCGGATCGTCGGTGCCCGGCGGTAACATCGACAGGAGGAGCGGGCCGAGGCGGGCCCGGAGCAGAGCAGCAGGAAGCAGGCGACCAGACCACGTGACGCAGCCGGACCCCGTCCAGTCCCGCATCGCAGTCCCGGACACCGCGCTGCTCGCGCTGCTCGGCTCGAGAGACGAGTCGTTGCGCACCGCCGAGGAGCTGCTGGCCGCGGACGTGCACGTCCGGGGCAACGAGCTGACCCTCTCGGGCGAGCCCGCCGACGTGGCGTTCGCCGAGCGGGTGTTCACCGAGCTCATCACCCTCGCCGAGCGCGGCCAGCAGGTCGGTTCGGACACCGTGCGCCGCACCGTCGAGATGCTCGGCGAGGCGGACCCGGCGGTCGCCGCCGTGCGCGGGGAGTCGCCCGCCGAGGTGCTGAGCCTGGACATCGTCTCCCGCCGCGGGAAGACGATCCGGCCCAAGACGCTGAACCAGAAGCGGTACGTCGACGCGATCGACGCGCACACGATCGTCTTCGGCATCGGCCCGGCCGGTACCGGCAAGACGTACCTGGCGATGGCCAAGGCCGTGCAGGCCCTGCAGGCCAAGCAGGTCAACCGGATCATCCTCACCCGCCCGGCCGTCGAGGCGGGCGAGCGGCTCGGGTACCTGCCGGGCACGCTCTACGAGAAGATCGACCCGTACCTGCGCCCGCTGTACGACGCGCTGCACGACATGATCGACCCCGAGTCGATCCCGAAGCTCATCGCGGCCGGGACGATCGAGGTCGCGCCGCTTGCGTACATGCGCGGGCGCACGCTGAACGACGCGTTCATCATCCTCGACGAGGCGCAGAACACCACGCCCGAGCAGATGAAGATGTTCCTGACCCGGCTCGGCTTCGGCTCGAAGATCGTGGTCACGGGCGACGTCACGCAGATCGACCTGCCGGGCAACACCCGGTCCGGCCTGCAGGTCGTCCAGGACATCCTCTTCGGGGTGGACGACGTCGCCTTCCCCGAGCTGACCAGCAGCGACGTCGTGCGGCACCGGCTGGTGAGCGACATCGTCGACGCCTACGCCCGTTTCGACGCCGACACGAACCGGGGCCAGCTCCGCAGCGCCGCCCCCCGCACCGGCCCGCCCCAGGACCGCCGCTCCCGCCGGCGCTGAGCTGAGGGGTCGCGGCCCCGTCTCCCGTGATCGCCGGTCGGGACCGTTCCACGCCGCTCCCGGCCGCGAAGGGTCCGAACCGGTGATCATGATCGCCGCCTGCGACCGCTGACCCGACACCGAAGGTCGGCGGCCGGGCGGAGGTGGCGATCAGGAGGCCGCCTCGTCCCGCCCCTCGACGAGCGGCGGCCAGGAGGCGGCGCCGAGCTCCCGCGAGACCGCGCGGGCGGTGTGGCGCAGGGCGTCCGGAGCGCCGGGCGGCAACGGCCACTCCCCGGCGGGCACCACCAGCCCGATCGCGCCGGCCACCACGCCGTCGGCGGCGGCCACCGGTGCGGCGAGCCCGCACTCGCCGAGCACGGCCTCCTCGATCTCGGTGGCGAGCCCGGTGCGCCGGACCGCGGCCAGCTGGACGTCGAGCTCCCGCACCTCGGTCACGGTCTCGCCGGTCATCCGGTGCGGCCGGTCCGCCGGCTCGCAGGCGCCGTAGGCCAGTAGCGCCTTGCCGACCGCGCAGGCGTGCGCCGGCACCACGATGCCGACCTCGGTCATCTGACGGCTGCCGTCGGGCCGCGGTTCGTGGCCGACCACGATGGCATCGCGCTGCAGGGCCACCGCCACCCGCACCGCGCACCCCGTGCGGCGCGCCAGGTCCTCGACCCACGGCTGGGCGCGGGCGCGGAGCTCGAGGTTGTCCAGGTAGACGTTGCCGAGCCGGAGCGTCGCCGGACCGAGCCGGTAGAGGCCCGAGTCCCGCTCCTGCACCACCATCCCGTGCGCGAGCAGCGTGCGGACGAGCCCGTGCACCGTCGACGGCGCCAGTCCGCAGCCCGCTGCGATCTCCCCGAGGCTCCGCCGCCGTGCGCCCTGCAGCACGGCCAGCACCCGCAGGGCCCGGTCCACGGACTGGATCACCGTTCGCTCCTTGTGTTCGTGGGCCAGGTCACAGTACCGTCCGACAGGTCTTCGGCATAGCCGAACGGGCTTCGGGTGCGACGGAGGACCCCATGAAGAAGCTGATCAACGACCCGGCCGACGTCGTCGTCGAGGCACTGCGCGGGATGGCGGCGGCACATCCCGGGCTCCGCGTCGACCTCGAGAACCGGGTCGTCTTCCGCGGCGACGCCCCCGTCCGGGGGAAGGTCGGCCTGGTCTCGGGCGGCGGCTCGGGCCACGAGCCGATGCACGGCGGGTTCGTCGGGCGCGGCATGCTCGACGCGGCGTGCGCCGGCGAGGTCTTCACCTCGCCCGTCCCGGACCAGATGGTCGCCGCGACGGAGGGCGTCGACGGCGGCGCCGGCGTGCTGCACATCGTGAAGAACTACACGGGCGACGTCATGAACTTCGACATGGCGGCCGAGCTGACCACGGCGAAGACCGGCGTCGAGGTCCAGGCCGTGGTGGTCGACGACGACGTCGCCGTCCAGGACAGCCTCTACACCGCCGGGCGCCGCGGCGTCGGCACGACGGTGCTGCTGGAGAAGATCGTCGGAGCGGCCGCCGAGCAGGGCCGCAGCCTGGCCGAGGTCGCGGGTGTGGCGCGCAAGGTGAACGAGCGCGGCCGCAGCATGGGCATGGCGCTGACCTCGTGCACCGTGCCCGCCGCGGGCCGGCCGACCTTCGACCTGCCCGACGACGAGATGGAGATCGGCATCGGCATCCACGGCGAGCCGGGCCGCCGACGCGTGCCGATCGCACCCGCGAAGGAGATCGCGGAGATGCTCGTCGAGCCGATCCTGGCCGACGCCGACTTCACCTCCGAGCCCGTGATCTGCTTCGTCAACGGCATGGGCGCGAGCCCGCTGCTGGAGCTGTACCTCATGTACGGCGAGGTCGCGACGCTGCTGGAGCGGGCCGGGGTGCGGATCGCGCGCTCGCTGGTCGGCCCCTACATCACGAGCCTGGACATGGCCGGCTGCTCGGTCACCCTGCTGCGGGCGGACGACGACCTGCTCGGCCTCTGGGACGCCCCGGTCGACACCCCCGGACTGCGGTGGGGCGCATGACCACACAGGACCAGCTGTCGGCCTGGGTCCGCGAGTTCGCACGGCAGGTGACCGAGCACCGCGACGAGCTGACGGCTCTCGACTCCGCCATCGGCGACGCCGACCACGGGGCCAACATGGCCCGTGGGATGGGCGCGGCGGTCGAGGCCCTCGACGCGTCCCCGCCGGCGACCGCGGGGGCGGTGTTCAAGCTGGTGGGGATGACGCTGGTCAGCAAGGTCGGCGGCGCGAGCGGACCGCTGTACGGGACGCTCTTCCTGCGCTTCGGCACGGCCGCGGGCGAGGTCACCGAGCTCGACGCGGCCGGGTTCGCCAAGGCGTTCCGGGCCGGGCTGGAGGGGGTCGTGGCGCGGGGGCGGCCGGAGGCCGGGGACAAGACGATGTACGACGCCCTGGCCCCCGCCCTCGACGCCCTCGACGAGGCGCTCGCCGCCGGGACCTCCCTCGGCGACGCGCTGCGGTCGGCCTCCGCGGCCGCCGACGCGGGGCGCGACGCCACGATCCCGATGCTCGCCCGCAAGGGCCGGGCCAGCTACCTCGGCGAGCGGAGCGTGGGGCACCAGGACCCGGGTGCGACGTCGGCGGCCCTGCTCGTCGCCGCCGCGGCCGCGACCCTGGGGTGAGCGGGTGACGGAAGGTTCCACCGGGGCCCCGGCGGTCGGCCTGGTCGCCGTGTCGCACAGCCGTGCCCTCGGCGAGGCCGCCGCGGCGCTGGCCCGCGAGATGCTGCACGGGCCGGCGGGGGAAGCGGTCCGGATCGAGGTGGCGGCGGGGCTCGACGCCACCACCTTCGGCACCGACGCGACCGCCGTCGCCGAGGCGATCACGGCGGCCGACACCGGCGCCGGGGTCGTGGTGCTGATGGACCTCGGTAGCGCGGTGCTCTCCGCGGAGCTCGCGCTGGAACTGCTCGACGACCCGACGGCCCGGGACCGGGTCCTGCTCTGCCCGGCCCCGCTGGTGGAGGGGCTGGTCGCGGCGGCCGTGGCGGCGGCGGGCGGGGCGGACCGGCCCGGTGTGGCGGCGGAGGCGGCAGCGGGCGCGGACGCGAAGGCGGCACAGCTCGGCCCGGTCGAAGCTGCGCCCGAGGCGGCGCGGCCCGGGCCGTCCGGGCTCGGCGAGGGGGGAGCGGAGGCGAGCGGGACCTTCGTGGTGACGCCGCCGCACGGGCTGCACGCCCGGCCCGCCGCCCTCCTCGTGCAGGCCCTGCAGGGGTTCGACGCCCGGGTGGAGCTGCGCGCCCCCCGGACGGGCCGCGGCCCGGTGCCCGCCGCGAGCCTCACCGGCGTGGCCTCGCTCGACGCCGGTGCCGGGGACGAGATCGAGGTCCGGGCCCGCGGCCCGCAGGCGCGCGACGCCGTCGACGCCCTCCTCGCCCTGGCGGCCGAGGGCTTCGGCGAGGCGCCACCGACGACCGCACCGACCGCCGCGCCGGCTCCCCCCACGTCGACCGGCGATGCGGCCGCGGGGCAGGCGGCCGGGGGAGCGGCGTTCGGGCAGGAGAGCGGCCCGCTGCCCGCCTCGCCCGGCATCGCGATCGGTCCGGCGCGCCTGCACCGTGCCGTCGAGCTGCGGGTTCCCGACGAGAAGGCGGAGGACCCCGCCCTCGAGCGGGAGCGCCTGGACCGCGCGCTGGGCGAGGCACGCCGGACCGTCGCCGCCGTCCGCGACGCCGCTCCCGCGTCGGAGGCCGCGATCTTCGACGCCCACCTGACGATGCTCGACGACCCCGCGCTGGTCGACGCCGCGCGCGACGGGATCGCCGCCGGATCCGCGGCCCCCGCGGCCTGGGCCGCCGCCGTCGACGCCGCGGAGCGCACCCTCGCCGCACTGCCGGGCGAGTACCTCCGCGCCCGTGCCGCCGACGTCCGCGCCGTCGGCGACGAGGTCCTCCGCGCGCTGCTGACGAGTAGCTCCCGACTCGCGGTGCCGGATGTACCGACTCGCGGAACGGAAGCCACACCCCGCGAGTCGGGAGATTCCGCACCGCGAGTCGGGAGTTCCGGGGACGAGCCGCCGACCGCACCCACCGCGCCGGCCCCGCCTGCCGCACCCACCGCGCCGGCCCCGCCGACCGCATCCACCGCGCCGGGTCCGCCGATCGCACCCACCGCGCCGGCACCGCCGGCCCCGCCGGCCCCGCCGGCCCCGCCGGCCGAGCCGGTCCGCGAGCCGGGCTCCCCGCCCGCCGTCCTGGTCGCCGCGGACCTCACCCCGGCCGAGGCGGCGGTGCTCGGCCCGGAGGCGGTGGCCGGGGTCGTCCTGGCCGGCGGCAGCGCCACCGGGCACGCCGCGATCCTGCTGCGCGCCCGGGGCATCCCCGCCGTCGTCGGCGCCGGCCCCGCCGTGCTGGACCTCGCCCCCGGCACCCCGCTCGCGCTCGACGGCACGACCGGCCGCCTCGTCGTCGACCCGTCCGACGAGGTCAGGTCCGTCCTCGGGGCCCGGCTGGCGCGGCGCGCCGAGCAGGAGGCCACCGCGCGCGCCCGCGCCGACGAGCCCGCCCGCACCCGCGACGGCACGGACGTCCTGGTCGGCGTGAACGTCGGCGCCGACGCCGCGAGCGCGGCCGGCACCGGCGCCGACCTCGCCGGCCTGGTCCGCACCGAGTTCCTGTTCCTCGACCGGGCCGCACCACCGGACGTCGACGAGCAGGAGGCGGCCTACCGAGCGGTCGCCGAGGCCCTGGGCGGCCGCCGGATCGTCCTGCGCACGCTCGACGTCGGCGGCGACAAGCCCTTGCCCTATGTCCCGATGCCCGCGGAGGCGAACCCGTTCCTCGGCGTCCGCGGGCTGCGGCTGGCCCTGCGCCGCCCCGACCTGCTCGCCGACCAGCTGCGCGCGATCGTCCGGACCGCCCACGCGACCCCGGTGAGCGTGATGTTCCCCATGGTCAGCGTGCCCGCCGAGCTGCACGCCGCCCGGGCCGCCCTCGACGAGGCGATCGCCGCCGAGGGGCGTGGCCGGCCACCGGGCCTCGAGCTGGGGATCATGGTGGAGGTCCCGGCCGCGGCGCTGACCGCGGCCGCGTTCGCCCCGCACGTCGACTTCCTCAGCATCGGCACCAACGACCTCACCCAGTACACGCTGGCGGCCGAGCGCGGATCGGCCGAGGTCGCGGCGCTCGCGGACCCGCTCTCACCGGCGGTCCTGCGCCTGGTCGACGCCACCTGCCGGGGTGCCGGGTCCGCGACGGTCGCGGTGTGCGGCGAGCTCGCCGCCGACCCGGCCGCCGCTGCGCTGCTGGTCGGGCTCGGGGTCCGGGAGCTGTCGGTCGCGCCGCCCGCGGTCGCGCTCGTCAAGGAGGCGGTGCGGGGGATCGACGCCGGGGAGGCCGCCGCGCTGGCCGCGCGGGCCCTCGCCGCGCCGGACCCGGCCGCCGTCCGCGCCCTGCTCGCCGAGCCCGGCTGACCACCACCGCAGCCGACCGCCCGGCCCCGACCGGGGTGCGACTACCCTCGTCGGCAGTCCCGTTCCCGGTCGCGCCGAGAGAGTTGGTCCGAGTACCGCCGTGAGCATCGAGGTCGTCAACGAGTCCGGCGTCGCCGTCGACGAGTCGCTGATCGTGTCCGTCGCCCGGTACGCGCTCGACGCCATGCGGGTCAGCCCGGCGGTCGAGCTGGCGATCACCGCGGTCACCCTCGACACCATGTCCGAGCTGCACGAACGGTGGATGGACGAGCCCGGGCCCACGGACGTCATGTCCTTCCCCATGGACGAGCTCGTCGACGACACCCGCCGCCCCGACGCCCCCGAGATCGGTCCCGCGCTGCTCGGCGACATCGTGCTCTGCCCGGCGTTCGCCAAGGACCAGGCGGTCAAGGCCGGGCACACGCTCTCCGACGAGCTGCACCTGCTGACCGTGCACGGCGTGCTGCACCTGCTCGGCTACGACCACGCCGAGCCGGACGAGGAGCGCGAGATGTTCGCGCTGCAGAACAGGCTGCTCCACGACTGGCGCACCGAGCGGGCCCAGGCCGCCGCCCGCGAGGCCCAGCGGCGCAGCGACTCGCGGGTGCTGGGCACGGTCGGGCTCGACGACCCGGCCGGCCCCGCCGAACCGCGCTGACCGCCCGGCCGATGACCGCAGGAGAGTAGATGAACGCCGCTGGCCTGCTCGCCGTCGCGATCGTCCTGATCCCCGTCGCCGGGCTGTGCGCGGCGGCCGACGCCGCGCTCACCTCGATCTCCCGGGCACGCGTCACGGACCTGGTCCGGGCGAGCCGGCCGGGTTCCCGCGCGCTGTCGAAGGTCGTCGACGACCGCGCCCGCTACGTCAACCTCCTGATCCTCCTGCGGTTGATGAGCGAGACGGTCGCCACGGTGCTGCTCACGATCGCGCTCGCGAGCTGGTTCCACCCGGCCTGGCTCGGCGTCCTGCTCGCCGCGGTGATCATGGTGGTGGTCAGCTACGTGCTGATCGGGGTCGGTCCGCGCACGCTCGGCCGCCAGCACCCGTACGCGCTGGGGTTGGCCGTCGCCGCGCCGGTGCGGATCGTCGCGACGCTGCTCAGCCCGCTGACCAAGCTGCTGATCCTGGTCGGCAACGCGATCACCCCGGGCCGCGGCTTCCGGGAGGGCCCGTTCTCCTCCGAGGTCGAGCTGCGCGAGCTGGTGGACATGGCCAGTACCAGCGGGGTCGTGGAGGAGGGCGAGCGGAAGATGATCCACTCGGTCTTCGAGCTCGGCGACACGATCGTCCGCGACGTCATGCAGCCCCGGCCCGACGTCGTGTGGGCCGAGCAGGACACCCCGGTGCAGAAGGTGGTCCGGCTCGCGCTGAAGAGCGGCTACTCGCGGATCCCGGTGCTCGGCGAGGGGATCGACGACGTCATCGGCGTCGCCTACCTCAAGGACCTGGTGGGTGCGGGCTGGGACCGGCCCGAGGCGCGGCTGGTCGAGGTCGTGCGGCCGCCGGTGTTCGTGCCCGACTCCAAGCGGATCGACGAGCTGCTCAAGGACATGCAGCGCACCCGCAACCACATGGCGATCGTGGTCGACGAGTACGGCGGCACGGCCGGGGTCGTCACGATCGAGGACATCCTCGAGGAGATCGTCGGCGACATCTCCGACGAGTACGACACCGACGAGGTGCCCGAGGTCCAGCGGCTCGACGGCGGCACCCTGCGGCTGGCCGCCCGGCTGCCCGTCGAGGACCTCACCGAGCTGTTCGCCGGCGAGTTCAGCGGCACCGAGCGCGAGGAGCTGCTGCGCGAAGCCGTGGAGCAGGCCGACGTCGACACGGTGGGCGGGCTGCTCGCGCAGCGGCTGGGCAAGGTGCCGTTGCCCGGCGCCGAGGCCGAGGTCGAGGGGCTGCTGCACCTGCGCGGCGAGGGCGGCAAGGACGCCCGCGGCCGCGTCCGCATCACCGCGGTGCTGGTGACACCGCTGGCCGTGCCCGAGACCGAGCCCACCGAGCCCGCCGAGCCGACAGAGACCACCGAGGCCACCGACACCATCGAGCCCGCTGGGACCACCCGGGCCACCGAGCCCGCCGACCGCAGGGAGGACGCCGCCGCGGAGGCCGGCGTCCGGGAGGAGACCGATGTCCGGCAGTAACCCGTCCGAGCTCGACGCCGAGGACGCCAAGATCGTCACGCTGGCGCGCTCCTCGCGTGCCCGCACCGGCGCCGCGGAGGGCGCCGCGGTCCGCGACACGGACGGCCGCACCTACGCCGCCGCCTCCGTCGCGCTGCCGTCGCTGCGGCTCACGGCCCTGCAGGCGGCCGTGGCGGCCGCCGTGTCGAGCGGGGCGCCGGGCCTGGAGGCCGCGGCCGTCGTCACCGAGCGCGGCGAGGCGGACGAGGCCTCGGTCGCCGCGGTGCGGGACCTCACCGCAGCCGCCCCGGTGATCGTCGCCGACGCGTCCGGCGCCGTCGTGAGCGTGCTGACGCCCGCATGAACACCCCCCGGTACGACCTGGTCGTCGTCGGCGGCGGGATCGTGGGCCTGGCCACGGCGCACGCGGCGGTCCGCAGCGGGCTGAGCGTCGCCGTCGTCGAGCGCGAGCCGCGGCTGGCGAACCACCAGACCGGCAACAACTCCAACGTCGTCCACTCCGGGCTCTACTACGCCCCGGGCGGGCTGAAGGCGCGGCTGGCGGTGGCCGGGTGTGCCGAGACCGTCGCCTTCTGCCGCGAGCACGACCTGCCGCACCAGGTGTGCGGGAAGCTCGTCGTGGCCACCGAGCCCGAGGAGCTGCCGCGGATGGCGGAGCTGGAGCGGCGCGGGAAGGCCAACGGCGTCGAGACGCAGCGACTCGACGCCGCGGGCATCCGCGCGCGCGAGCCGCACGTCCGCGGGCTCGAGGCGCTGTGGGTGCCGTCGACCGGGATCTGCGACTACCGGGCGATCGCCGAGAAGCTCGGCGAGCTGGTGGCCAAGGAGGGCGGCGAGATCCACCTCGGCCGCGCGGTCACCGGGATGGTGCGGCGGGAGACGTCCGCCCGGCCCGACGTGGTGGTCCGCACCGCGCAGGGCGACCTGCTGGGGGAGCGGGTCGTGGTCTGCGGCGGGCTGCGCTGCGACGAGCTCGCCCGCGCCGCGGGCGCGGACCCGGGTGTGCGGATCATCCCGTTCCGCGGGGAGTACTCGGGCTTCACCGAGGACGCCGCCGAGCTGGTCAAGGGTCTGATCTACCCGGTGCCCGACCCGGCCTTCCCGTTCCTCGGGGTGCACGCCACCCGGGGGATCGACGGGCACGTGCACGCCGGGCCCAACGCCGTGCTCGCGCTGGCCCGGGAGGGGTACTCCTGGGGCACGGTCAAGCCGAAGGAGCTGCTGGGCTCGCTCGTCTACCCGGGCATGCTGCGCGTCGCGAAGCGGCACTGGCGCTACGGGCTGGGCGAGGTGCACCGGTCGCTGTCCAGGGCGGCGATGGTCACCCAGATCCAGCGGATGCTGCCCGAGGTCGAGGCGCGCCACCTCAGGCCCGCCGGCGCGGGGGTGCGGGCCCAGGCCGTGAAGCCCGACGGCACGCTGGTCGACGACTTCCTGTTCGTCGAGCAGGGCGCGGGCAGGGGCTCGATCCTGCACGTGCTCAACGCGCCGTCCCCGGCGGCGACCGCCGCCCTCCCCATCGGCCGCGAGATCCTCGAGCGGCTGACCGGCGACAACCCGGGTCCGCTGTGACCGGCCACGACGTGCGAAGTGAGGCACCATGACCGCATTCGGGTCCTGGCCCGAGGACTTCCGTTCCGGCTTCGCCTGCTTCGTGGGCCGGCCCAACGCGGGCAAGTCCACGCTGACCAACGCGCTGACGGGTGCGAAGATCGCGATCACGTCGTCCCGCCCGCAGACGACGCGGCACGCGATCCGCGGCATCGTGCACCGACCGGATGCGCAGCTGGTCGTGGTCGACACCCCGGGCCTGCACAAGCCCCGGACCCTGCTCGGCTCACGGCTCAACGACGTCGTGCGCGAGACCTGGGCCGAGGTCGACGTGATCGGGTTCTGCGTACCGGCCGACCAGCCCGTCGGTCGCGGCGACGAGTTCATCGCCAACGAGCTGAAGTCGGTCGCGGGCCGCACGCCGGTCGTCGGCGTCGTCACCAAGACGGACAAGACGCAGCCCGAGCAGATCGCCGAGCGGCTCACGCAGATGACCGGGCTGATGGAGTTCGCCGACGTGGTGCCCTGCTCGGCGAAGAGCGGGTACCAGGTGCAGCTGCTCGCGGACCTGCTGGTGGCGAAGCTGCCGGAGGGCCCGCCGCTCTACCCGGACGGTGAGCTGACCGACGAGCCGGAGGAGACCCTCGTCGCCGAGCTCGTCCGCGAGGCCGCCCTGGAGGGGGTCCGCGACGAGCTGCCGCACTCGATCGCCGTCGTCGTCGAGGAGATGATCGAGCGCGAGGACCGGCCCGCCGACGACCCCATGCTCGACGTGCACGCCACGATCTTCGTGGAGCGGCAGAGTCAGAAGGGGATCGTGATCGGCCGGGGCGGCGAGCGGCT
Organism: Pseudonocardia kujensis; assembly: GCF_021283305.1. Classification (GTDB taxonomy): domain Bacteria; phylum Actinomycetota; class Actinomycetes; order Mycobacteriales; family Pseudonocardiaceae; genus Pseudonocardia; species Pseudonocardia kujensis. The sequence continues at coordinate 14,678 of NZ_JAJSOK010000090.1, read as the reverse complement.
TCGGCAGGTCGGCACGGCCGCGCGGAAGCAGATCGAGGCGCTGCTGGGCACCAGGATCTTCCTGGACCTGCACGTCACCGTGGCGAAGGACTGGCAGCGCGACCCGCGTCAGCTGCGCAAGCTGGGCTTCTGATCCGGTTCGCGCTCCTCCGGATCCAGCCACGCCATCCGGCCGAACCCGGCGACGTGGCGGAGGGTGCGGACCTCGAGCCGGTAGAGCTGGAAGTCGGCGAAGTCGACATAGCCGGCGTCGGGGAAGGTGCGGCGGTAGGCCGCCAGCCCGCGGGTGCGCTCGTCACCGTGCAGGACCCACACCCGGCCCACGAGGGTGACCCGGGGCGCGGCGAGGGGGTCCGGCCCCGGCTCGGCGACCAGCAAGGACGCCCGCGGGTCGGCCGCCAGGTTCCGGCTGTGCTCGGCGAGGTCGGACAGGCACAGCAGCGGCGACCCGTCACCGTCGAGCGCGTAGGCGACGAGGGAGCCGAACGGGTGGCCCGCGGCCCCGGCGCTCGCCGACGTGCTGGTCGGCCCCGGCGCGGCCCCGATGGTCGCCAGCGTCCCCGACCGTTGTCCGGACAGCAGCGCCCGGACCTCCTGCAGCTCGCCCACCCGTCACCTCCCTGCCGACCGAGGTGACCCTCACTTCTGCGTCCGCGGCTGTCAAGGTCGTCCCGCGTGGGTGAGGTCGCCGGTTCACCGGGTACGCGAGCGTGACGCGGACGCGACCAGGGAGGCGCCGATGTGCCGGTGGCTGGGCTACTACGGCAGCCCCATCGAGCCGAAGGAACTGATCTACGACACCCGGCACTCGCTGATCGAGCAGAGCAGGCGCGCCGCCCCGGACCGCGCCATCGCCAACGGCGACGGCTTCGGGCTGGGCTGGTACGGCACGGGGCCGGAGGCCGCGCTGTACCGCAGCGAGTCGCCGGCCTGGGGCGACCAGAACCTGCGCGAGATCGCGGGCGTGGTGGAGTCCGGGCTGTTCCTCGCGCACGTCCGGGCGGCCACCGGCACGCCCGTCCAGCAGACGAACTGCCATCCCTTCCGCTACCGGAACTGGATCTTCGTGCACAACGGCTACGTCGACCGGTGGGCCGCGCTGCGCCGGGAGCTGCTCTTCGCCGTCCGGCCCGACCTCTTCGACAACGTCCAGGGCAGCACGGACTCGGAGGTCCTGTTCCACCTCGCGCTCACGTTCGGGCTGGAGGAGGAGCCGCTGCCCGCGCTCGAGCGGATGGCCGGCCACGTCGAGGCGGCCGGGCGCGCGGCGGGCTCCGAGCACCCGTTGCAGATGACGCTGGGCGTGGCGGACGGCGAGCGGCTCTACGCCGTCCGGTACGCCAGCGGCCCGGTCGTCAACACCCTGTACGTGAGCAGCGAAGTCGACGCGCTGCGCCGGCTCTACCCCGCGGACGAGCGCTGGCAGCACTTCTCCGAGGAGTCCCGGGCGGTCGTCTCGGAACCGCTGACCGACCTGCCGGGGCTCTGGCACGAGGTGCCGCCCTCGACGGCCCTGGTGCTGCAGAAGGGCCCGGACGTGGAGCAGCCCTTCCGCCCCCGCCCGCCTGCTCAGTAGCTGTCGGTCGTCTCGATGACCCGGTAGCTGGCCGCGGTGGGGGGCGCGGTGGCGCCGGCGGTGCGCATGACGTCCGGGATCTCCCGCTGTCCGCCGAAGAAGGCCTCGAAGTCCTCGCGACTGGTCCACTCGTCGAACACGACGACGCTGCCGTCCTCGGCCTCGGCGAAGACGTGGTGCCGGCAGCCCTTGGACCGCGCGTCCTCGACGATCCGCTGCATCCTGGTGTGGTGGTCGCGGTTCGCCTCGCGGAGCGCGTCGGCGGTCACGCCGGGCAGGCTGGTGATGACGATGACGGTCACGGGTTCCCCTCGTCCGGCCGCTGTCGGCCGTGCCGCTCACCCGGACCGCCCACCGGGGAGGTCCAGGATCCCCCGCGCCGCGCGACGTGGTCAATCGGCCGGTCGCGGCGTCGGGGGCGCGGTCGAGGTCGTAGGCTTCCCCGGTGAGCACCCTGTACCGCGACACCGGTGTGGTGCTGCGCGTGCAGAAGCTGGGCGAGGCGGACCGGATCGTCACGCTGCTGACCCGGCGCTACGGCAAGATCCGGGCGGTCGCCAAGGGCGTGCGCCGCACCCGGTCGCGCTGGGGCGCGCGGCTCGAGCCGTTCAACCACGTCGACGTGCAGTGCTACACCGGCCGCAGCCTCGACGTCATCACCCAGTGCCAGACGCTCGACGCGTTCGGCACCGGCGTCGTCTCCGACTACTCCCGCTACACCGCGGGCTGCGCGATGCTCGAGACGGCCGACCGGCTGGTCTCCGAGGAGGGCAGCGGGCACAGCGGGGAGACCCTGCGCGTCTACCTGCTGCTCGTCGGGGCGATCCGCGCGCTCGCCGGCCGCGAGCGGGACGCCTCGCTGATCCTCGACGCATTCCTGCTCCGCGCGATGAGCCACGCCGGGTGGGCACCGGCGATCACCGAGTGCGCCAAGTGCGCGTCGCCGGGTCCGCACCGGGCGTTCAGCGTCGCGGGCGGCGGCGCGGTGTGCGAGGTCTGCCGCCCGCCCGGCTCGGTCCTGCCCGGTCCCGCCGTGTTCACCCTGCTCGACGCGCTGCTGCACGGCGACTGGGAGATCGCCGACGCCGCCGAGGCCCCCACCCGGCGCGACACCTCCGGCCTGGTCGCCGCGCACCTGCAGTGGCACCTCGAACGCCAGCTCCGCTCCTTGCCCTTCGTCGAGCGCCGCGGCGACCCCACCGCGGCCGCCGCGCCGGGGGCGACCCCGATCGCCTGAGCCCGGACCCCGCCCGAGTCCCGATTCTGAGCGTTATGGTTCCATAACGCGATCTGAGGGCCGAATTTCGAGCGTTATGATTCCATAACGCGATCCGAGGGCCGGATTTCGAGCGTTATGGTTCCATGACGCGCTCGGGCGGTGGGGGGACGGCGGGCGCAGGGCGGGGGGCGCCGATCGGACCGGCCCGCCGGACGGCCTCGGCGGCGTCGAGCGCCGCCCGCTCCGCCTCCCGGTGCGCGGCCTCGGTGACGGCGTGGCGCTGCTCCGGGTCGGCGTCGAAGCGGCCCGCGATCGCCTCCTGCACCGCGATCTTCGCGCGCACGACCGGCACCCGGTAGCGCTTCTCCCGACGCACCGCGCGCTCCATCTTCTTCGGCCGGGTCAGGTACCGCCAGCGCGCCCACGGCGAACCCGGACGGGCCAGCCGGATCGCGGTGAAGAACAGCAGCGGGGTCAGGAACAGGCCGAGCAGGCCGGTCCACAGCTTGCCCTTGGCCAGCGTGACCACGACGAGCAGGAGCTGCAGGGCGAAGAAGACGAACGTCAGCACGATGTCGACCACGTCGCCCGTGGCCACGTCGATGAAGTCGTCGTTGAACCCGAGCGGGTGGAGCCCGCACACGAACAGCCCGGTGATCGTGACGGCGACGAACACGGCGTCGACCGAGCTGCGGCCCTGCGTGCTCCAGTAGACGTCGGACAGGTGCAGGATCAGCGCGAACTCGTCGAGCACCAGCGCCGAGCCGATGCCGAACAGGCTCGCCAGGATCACGTCGGGGACCGGCGTGCTCACCTCGGCCAGGGCGATCAGCCCGAAGCCCGCGACCAGCATCATCACCATGCCGAACACCACGTGGTGGATGTGCAGCCCGCCCGGCGTGACGTTGCCGGGCCACCACGACACCTGGGCGCGGATCATCCGCACGCTGAACCGGATGAACAGGAAGGCGACGAGGAACGCGCACAGGAAGCAGAAGAGCGGCAGCCGCCCGGTCGCGACGATCGTGTCCGTGAACCAGGCCCCCATGTGCAGTGCGTACTCCAGACCGGCCCCGGAGTCCAGGGAGCACGGACGTAGGCTGCATGCTCGTGCCCTTCCAGCCCCCGCCGCCACACCCGTCGGGAGCCCGGCCGCCGGCGATCCCGCCGGAGCTGGTCCCGAACCACGTCGCCCTCGTCATGGACGGCAACGGCCGCTGGGCCAACGCCCGCGGCCTGCCCCGGATCGAGGGCCACCGGCGGGGCGAGGCCTCGCTCATGGACGTCGCGCGGGGCTGCATCGACATCGGGGTGAAGTGGCTGTCCGCCTACGCCTTCTCCACCGAGAACTGGAAGCGCAGCCCCGACGAGGTGCGGTTCCTGATGGGCTTCAACCGGGACGTCATCCGCCGCCGGGTGGACGAGATGCACAGCATGGGCGTGCGGGTCCGCTGGGCCGGGCGGCGCCCGCGGCTGTGGCGGTCGGTGATCAAGGAGCTCGAGGTCGCCGAGGAGAAGACCAGGCACAACGACGTCCTCACGCTCACCATGTGCGTGAACTACGGCGGGCGCGCCGAGATCGCCGACGCGGTGCGGCAGATCGCCCAGCTCGCCAAGGACGGGAAGATCAGGCCTTCCACGATCGACGAGCGGACGATCGCGAAGTACCTCGACGAGCCGGACATGCCCGACGTCGACCTGTTCGTGCGTTCGAGCGGCGAGCAGCGGACGTCGAACTTCCTGTTGTGGCAGAGCGCCTACGCCGAGATGGTCTTCCTCGACACGCTCTTCCCCGACTTCGACCGCCGGCACATCTGGGAGGCGATCGAGATCTACGCGAGACGGGACCGGCGCTTCGGCGGGGCTGTCGATCGAGCCGACAGGGCGAGCTCGTGAGCCTCGACGTCGCGCGCAGGGCGCTCGAGCGGTACCACGACGTCGAGGTCGGCGAGGACGGCGCGCTGACCTTCGCCCACGGCGGCGTGCTGTGCGTCGTCCAGGGCACCGAGCTGGAGGAGGGGCTGCCCGTCCTCAACCTGACCTGCGTGGTCGCCTGGGACCTGCCCGACGAGGACATCCCGCGACGGGTGGCGCTCGGCGTCGGCGAGGGCCTGTTCGGCACCCCGCGGGTGGTGCAGGGGGAGCGCGGCTGGGACGTCACGCTCCGGTACGCCTTCCCCGCCGCGGGGCTGGCGGAGGGGCCGATGGGGACGCTCCTGATGCTGGTCGTGAGCAGCGCGTCGAGCATGCGGAACGAGCTCGTTGGCTGAGTCCTCGAGGGTTCCCGCCGGGCGGGTGCTGGCCCTCGGCGGGCTGTCGACCTTCGGCCCGCTCTCGCTCGACCTCTACCTGCCGGCGTTGCCCCAGCTCACCGGGGCGTTGCGGACCACGGAGGCGCTCGGCCAGGCGTCCATGTCCGTCTGCATGATCGGGCTGGCGGCCGGGCAGCTGCTGGTCGGGCCGCTCACGGACCGGACGGGCCGCCGGGTCCCGCTGCTGCTCGGCGTGGCGCTCTTCGCGCTCTCCGCGGCGCTGTGCGCGGTGGCCCCCTCGATCGAGGTGCTGCTCGTGCTGCGGCTACTCACCGGCCTCACGGGCGCGACCGGGATCGTGATCGCGCGGGCCATGGTCCGGGACCTGTACTCCGGCGACGCCGCGGCGCGCGTGTTCTCCCTGCTGATGATCGTGAGCGGGGCCGCGCCCGTGCTGGCGCCGGTGATCGGCAGCCAGCTGATGCACGTCACGGACTGGCGGGGGCTGTTCCTCGCCCTCGCGCTGATCGGGGCGGTCCTGTTCGCGGCGGCCCTGACCCAGCGCGAGACGCTGCCGCCCGAGCGGCGGCACACCGGCGGGTTCCGGGCGACCGGCCGCGCCGTCGTCACGGTCGCGCGGGACCGCACGTTCCTGGTCCCGACGCTCGTCCTCTCGCTGATCTGCTGCGCGATGTTCACCTACATCGCCATGGGCAGCTACGTGTTGCAGGAGGGCTACGGGCTGAACGCGCAGGCGTACGGGATCGTGTTCGCCGTCAACGCCCTGGGCATCGTCGCGGCCGGACGGCTGTCGGCCGCCCTGGTGCGCCGGCTCGGCCCGGTCCGGCTGCTCTGGGCGGCGGTCGGGGTCGCGGTCGTCGGCGGCGCGGCGCTGGTCGTCGGGGTGTTCGCGACCGACTCGGTCTGGGCGGTGCTGCCGCCGCTGTTCCTCGTGGTGTCGAGCGTGGGGATCGTGCTGCCCAACGGCACCGCGCTGGCCCTGGCCGGGCAGGGCGCCGTCGCGGGATCGGCCTCGGCGCTGCTCGGGTTGTCGCAGTTCGCGTTCGGGGCGCTCGTCCCGCCCCTCGTCTCCACCGGCGGGGCGACCGCACCCGCCATGGCGGTGACCATCCTCGCCGTCGCGCTGGCGGGCGGGATCGCGGCCCTGTTCCTCCCGCGCCGCCGGCCCTCGCGCTCCTAGAGGTCTGGCGTCGGTCCTAGCCGACGGGCGACTCGGACAGGTGCACCAGCGGCAGCTCCGCGAGCTGGGCCGCGGTCATCTGCCGCGCGTTCTCCAGCACCCGCGCCTGGACCTCCTGCATCCGGCCGTCGACGAGACCGGACAGGCCGTAGGAGATCCGGCCGAGCAGCCGGACGGTGGTGTCGTCGACCGGGGGCCGCGGCGCGGAGACGACGGCGACGCCCGTCGGGTGCCCGTCGTTGGCCTGCGCGATGCCGATCGTGAACGCCTCGCGCGGGTTGACGTGCCGCGAGGCGTAGTGGTCGCGCAGCGTGGGGAAGGTCTTGTGGAACTTCACCACCTCGTCGTCGAGCTCGAGGGACTCGACGTCGGCGTCGGTGAGGATCTTGGCGCGGCCGGAGAAGCACCGGACGTACCCGACCAGCGCGCCGGTCCACAGCGCCTCGACCAGCACCGCATCGGGCCGGGGCACCGCGAGCGCCGCGACCAGGTGCTCGCAGCAGCGCAGCACGTACTGCAGGTCCTCGAACACCGCGGCGAGCTGCGCAAGCTCGCCGGACTCCGGCGTGTCGAGCCTGCGCACCGTGCTCGGTGCCTCCTGGGTCCCGCCGTCGGTCGCACCGTCGGTCATGCCACGCCTCCCCGCCTCGTCGCGTGTGGCGCACGGTAGTGCCGTCGGGGAGCGGGGTGGATCTCGATATGAGACGCCGGCCGGTCCGCCCGATGTGGTCGACAGCACGCCGTCGGCACAGCAGAGTGGGAGAAGAATGCACGTGCATCACGGCGGCACCGAGGCCGCCGTGCGAGAGGAGAGCGTTGATGGACATCACGGGAGCCTCGGCCATCGTCACCGGCGGCGCGTCCGGTCTGGGGGAGGCGACCGCGCGGCTGCTGGCCCAGCGCGGGGCGAAGGTCGTCGTGCTCGACCTGAACGAGGACCGGGGCGCGAAGGTCGCCGCCGAGATCGGGGGCGTGTTCGCCAAGGCCGACGTCGCCGACGAGGCGCAGGTCAAGGCGGCCGTCGAGGCGGCCTCGGAGCTCGGCCCGCTGCGGATCCTGGTCAACAGCGCCGGCCTCGGACGCGCCGCCCGGATCATCGGGCGCGACCTCGAGCCGGTCCCGCTGGAGACCTTCGAGTTCGTGGTGCGGGTGAACCTCACCGGCACCTACAACTGCGCGCGGCTCGCGGCGTCCGCGATGGCCAAGACCGACCCGCTCGAGGACGGCACCTCGCGCGGCGCGATCCTCAACACCGCCTCCGCGGCGGCGTTCGACGGCCAGATCGGCCAGACGCCGTACTCGGCCTCCAAGGGCGGCGTGGTCGGCCTGACCCTGCCGATGGCGCGCGACCTCGCCCGGCACGGCATCCGCGTCAACACCATCGCCCCCGGCCTGATCGACACCCCGATCTACGGCGAGGGCGAGAAGGCCGAGGCGTTCAAGGCCGCGCTCGGCCAGAGCGTCGTCTACCCGAACCGGCTCGGGAAGGCCGAGGAGTACGCCTCGATGGCGCTCGAGGTGTTGACCAACGACTACATGAACGGCGAGACCATCCGGCTCGACGGCGCGATCCGGATGCCCCCGAAGTCCTGACCGTCCCGGCGGCTGCCGGTCCTGCGGCTCAGGCGCAGGACCGGCAGACGCCGAAGATCTCGACCGTGTGGGAGATCTCGGTGAAGCCGTGCTCCTGGGCGACCCGCTGCGTCCACTCCTCGACGGCCGGGGCGTCGATCTCCTCCGCGGCGCCGCAGCGCCGGCACACCAGGTGGTGGTGGTGCTCCTCGGAGGCGCACCGACGGTAGACGGCCTCGCCGCCGGCGTTGCGCAGGACGTCGACCTCCCCGCCGTCGGCCATCGTCTGCAGGGTCCGGTACACCGTCGTCAGGCCGATGCCCTCGCCGTTGCGCCGCAGCTCCTCGTGGATCTCCTGGGCCGAGCGGAAGTCCGGGAGCCGGTCGAGCAGGGCGGAGACGGCGGCGCGCTGCTTCGTCGCCCGCAGCACCCTGGTGCCGCCTGTGGTCATGCGTCCTCCTGAACGTGCGCCACCGCGTCGACGACGATGTGCGCGAGATGGTCGTCCACCAGGGAGTACAGCACCTCGCGTCCCTTGCGCTCGCCCTCCACCACCCCGGCGGACTTGAGCACGCGCAGGTGCTGGCTGATCAGGGGCTGGGTGACGCCGAGGGCGTCGACCAGGTCGTGGACGCAGCGCGGGGAGTCGAGCAGCTGCAGCACGATCGCGATCCGGACGGGTGCGGCGAGCGCGCGGAGCAGGTCGCCCGCGGCGGCGAGGGTGCGGGGCGGGTGGACGGGGGCGGGCTCGGCCGCCGGGCACAGCGTGCCCTCGTGCGCGGTGCTTCCGTGGGTGGTGTCGGGCGGCGTGATCGACATGACCGTCCAGTCCCCGGGGGCGGCGGCCGCACCCTCGGTCGCGTCGGAACCTCGCCGGGCCGCACTGGCCATGATAGGCGTTTTCAACTACGCGGTACGGTCCGCGGGTGCTGCTCGTGTGCCGTTTCGCCCCCGCCGATCCCGCGGATCTCGCCGACCGGCTCGCCCGGGCCCTGGAGCTGCTCACCGCGCAGCCCGGCTGCCTGGGCGGGGAGGCGGGCCGGGCCGTCGACGACCCGGCGCACTGGGTGCTCACCGTGCGGTTCACCGGGGTCGACGCCTACCGGCGGGCCCTGTCGCCCTTCCCGGTGCGCGAGCACGTCGTGCCGCTGCTGTCCGAGGCGCTCGCCGACGCGCCCGCCACGTACGAGACGCTGCTCGCGGCCGCGGACGGCGCCGTCGAGCGGCGCGCGTCGCTGCGGGCGGGGGACCGGCCCGGCCGTTGAACGGCGGTCGATACCCTGGGTGTTCCGCCCCCGCATCCGGCGGGGTCGTTCCAGGTCGTCCCCCAGGAGATCCTCCGTGGCCAGCAAGCCCAGTTCCGCCAAGATCGAGACCATCGTCGCGCTCGCCAAGCGCCGCGGATTCGTCTTCGCGTCGGGTGAGATCTACGGCGGTACCCGGTCGGCCTGGGACTACGGGCCCCTCGGCGTGGAGCTCAAGGAGAACATCAAGCGGCAGTGGTGGAAGGCGATGGTCACCGGCCGCGAGGACGTCGTCGGGCTCGACTCGTCGGTGATCCTGCCGCGCCAGGTGTGGGTCGCCTCCGGGCACGTCGGCGTGTTCACCGACCCGCTCGTCGAGTGCCAGCACTGCCACAAGCGCTTCCGCGCCGACCAGCTGGCCGAGGAGTACACCGAGCGCACCGGCAAGGAGGCGTCGGAGGAGGACCTGTCCGACGTCCCGTGCCCCAACTGCGGCACCCGCGGCCAGTACACCGAGCCGCGCGACTTCAACATGATGCTCAAGACCTACCTCGGGCCGGTCGAGTCCGAGGAGGGCCTGCACTACCTGCGCCCGGAGACCGCGCAGGGCATCTTCGTGAACTTCCTCAACGTGCAGACGACCTCGCGCAAGAAGCCGCCGTTCGGCATCGGCCAGATGGGCAAGAGCTTCCGCAACGAGATCACGCCGGGCAACTTCATCTTCCGCACGCGGGAGTTCGAGCAGATGGAGATGGAGTACTTCGTCGAGCCGGGCACGGACGAGGAGCTCCACCAGTACTGGATCGACGAGCGCACGAGCTGGTACACCGACCTCGGCATCGCGCGGGAGAACCTGCGGCACTACGAGCACCCCAAGGAGAAGCTCTCCCACTACTCGAAGCGCACCGTCGACATCGAGTACCGCTTCGACTTCGTCGGGCAGGAGTGGGGCGAGCTCGAGGGCATCGCCAACCGCACGGACTTCGACCTCACGACGCACTCGAACCACTCGGGCGTCGACCTCTCCTTCTACGACCAGAACACGAAGGAGCGGTACCGGCCGTACGTCATCGAGCCGGCCGCCGGCGTCGGGCGCTCGATGATGGCCTTCCTCATCGAGGCCTACCACGAGGAGGAGGCGCCCAACGCCAAGGGCGGCACCGACAAGCGCGTGGTGCTCCGGCTCGACCGCCGGCTCGCCCCGGTCAAGGCCGCCGTGCTGCCCCTGTCCCGCAACGCGGACCTCTCGCCCAAGGCGCGGGACCTGGCCGCACGGCTGCGCCGGCACTGGAACGTGGAGTTCGACGACGCCGGTGCCATCGGCCGCCGCTACCGCCGCCAGGACGAGATCGGCACCCCGTTCTGCATCACCGTCGACTTCGACACCCTGCAGGACGAGGCCGTCACGATCCGGGAGCGGGACACCATGGCGCAGGAGCGCATCCCGCTCGACCAGGTCGAGGCCTACCTCGCCCAGCGGCTGGTGGGCTGCTGACCCTGCGTTGCTGACCCCGGGCTGCTGACCGGGGGCAGCGGCTCGGACGCACAGAGCATCGCCGTGATCGTCGGAAGGGACTGTTGACGGCCGGATGTGGCCGCGTCCGGTCTCGACCGACGATCAGGGAGTGTGGTGCCCGGCCGGGGAACCGGTGATCGTCGTCCGGGACCGTCGGTGCGGCCGATGATGGCCCTGAGCGGTCCGATCCGGCGATCATGGTCGGGAGTCCACCCGTCGGCGTCGACGCCCGTCGTCACCGAACCGGACCGTTCGCGGCCACCTGCGGCCGCGCACGGTCCTTGTCGGCGATCATGGTCGGCGTCGTACCGGGGGCCGGCACCTGCTCCCGGCCCGCCGGGCACCCCGTCAGGCGGGGAGGAGGCGGTCGACCACGTCCTGCATGGTGACGATGCCGAGCAGGGTGTCGCCCTCCGTCACCAGCGCCAGCTGTCCCCGCCTCTCCCGCATCGTGGCGAGCGCCTGGTGGACGGGGGTGTCGGCCGGGAAGGAGAGGATGTCCCGGACGAGGTCGCCGGCGCGCACCGTCGCCGGCCTGCCCAGGGTGTCCCGGACGTGCACGAAGCCGGTCACTCGGTCCCCGTCCCGCACCACGAGCCGCAGGTGCCCGCTCTCCCGGGAGACCTCGCGGATCCGGGCGACGGTGTCCGAGGGGGTCACGCCCGCGGGGTCGGGACGGACCAGCGAGCGGACCGGGGCGCGGTCCAGCTCGAGGGCGGTGACGAGCTGGTCGCGCCGCTCCTCGTCGAGCGCACCGGCCCGGGCGGAGTGGTCGACGAGCTGGCGCAGGTCGTCCGCGTTGCGGCCGGAGGCCATCTCGTCGACCGGCTCGACGCCCACCCGGTGCAGGCACCAGTTCGCCATCCCGTTGAGCGCCACCAGCAGCGGCCGGGTGAGGAACATGAACGCCCGCATCGGCAGCGCCAGCAGGGTCGCCGACCGCTCGGGGTGGGCGATGGCCCAGGACTTCGGCGCCATCTCCCCGACGACGAGGTGCACGAACGTCACGACGACGAGGGACAGCACGAACGACACGGCGCCCGCGGCGGCCGCCGGCAGCCCCCACCCGAGGAACACGGGCTCGAGCGCACGGTCGACGGCCGGCTTGGCGACCGCACCCAGCCCCAGCGTGCACAGCGTGATGCCGAGCTGGGATCCGGCGAGCAGCAGCGAGATGTCCTTGGCACTGCGCAGCGCGGCGCGGGCGGAGGCGCTGTGCCCCGCCTGCTCCTCGAGCCGGTACCGCCGGGCCGCGACCAGCGCGAACTCGACGGCCACGAAGAAGGCCGACAGCGCCACCAGCGCGAGCGACACGACGATCGACACGGCGCTCACCGCTCCACCTCCACCGGCCCCGCGGCGTCCGGAGCGACCGCAGCGGCCTCCAGCACCTGCACCCGGACCTGCTCGGGCACCCGCCGCGCGACCTCCCGGACCTCGATCCGCAGCTCCCGGACGGGCTCGGAGGACTCGGTGCCCCGCGGCAGCCGCACGGTGACGACGTCGCCGGGCTCGGGCAGGCGCTGGAGCTCGGCGATCACCAGGCCGCCGACGGTCTGGTAGTCGCCCTCGGGCAGGTCGGCGTCGATCAGCCGCTCGACCTCGTCGACGTGCAGCGTGCCGGGGACGACCCAACCGTCCGGGGCACCGACCGGCCGGTCGGCGAGCGCGGGGTCGTGCTCGTCGGTGATCTCGCCGACGAGCTCCTCGGCGATGTCCTCGAGCGTGACCACGCCGGCCAGGCCGCCGTACTCGTCGACGACGGAGGCGAACTCGTCGCCCGCCTCGCGCAGCGCGGCGACGACCGCGGGCAGCGGCAGCGACGCCGGCACCACGACGGCGGGGCGCATGACCTCCGCGACCCGCAGGACCGACGTGTCGCGACCCTCGAGGGCGAGCAGGTCCCGCAGGCAGACGACGCCGACGACCTCCTCGCCGGTCTCGTCGAGCACCGGATAGCGGGAGTGTCCTGCGGCCATCACCTCGGCGAGCTCGGGGACGAGCAGGCCCGCCCGCACCGACGTGACCCGCGGCCGCGGGATCATCGCCGCCCGCGCGGGCCGGTCGGTGAAGTCGAGGACCCGGTCGAGCATCGTCGACAGGTCGGGACGCAGGTCGCCGCTGTCGCGCGACTCGTCGATGATCGCCTCGAGGTCGCGCGGCGTGGCCGCGTGCTCGACGTCGTGCACCGGCTCGATGCGCAGGGCCTTGAGCAGCAGGTTCGAGGCCGCGTCGAAGACCCGCACCAGCCAGCCGAACGCGGCGAGGTACATCGTGGTGGGCAGCGCCAGCCGGCGGGCGACGGGCTCGGGGCGGGCGATCGCGAGGTTCTTCGGGAACAGCTCGCCGAACACCATCTGCACGACGGTCGAGAGCAGCAGCGCGAACACGGTGCCGGCCGCGACGGCCCAGCCGGCGCCGCCGAGCAGCGCGCCGACGCCCTCGCCGATCAGCGGCTCGGCGACGTACCCGACGAGCAGCCCGGTGACGGTGATGCCCAGCTGGGCGCCGGAGAGCATGAAGGAGGTGCGCCGGGTGACCGTGAGGGCGCGCTCGGCGCCCGGGTCGCCCTCGGCGGCGCGGGCCTTGAGCCGCGACCGGTCGACGGCCATGTACGCGAACTCCTGGGCGACGAAGAAGCCGGTCAGGGCGGTGATGCCCACGACGACCAGCACGCCGAGGAGGATGCCGAGGATCGTCATGCGATCGCTCCGGCGGGGGAGGGGAACGTCCGTCCGTGCGGGACGGTGCCGGTACTACAGGAGGGGTCCATGGCTCCGTGACGAGTCGTGGGTGGAATATCCGGTTCCCGGACAACGACGACGATCCCGCCCCGGTTCCCGGCGTGGCGCAGGAGCACCCGGTCGGGGCCGGGACCGGCCGTCGGCCACGGTGGCTACCCTGGCGCTCGTGACCGTCCCCGCCACGTCCGCGACCCCCGATCCCCGCCGTGAGCTGGGGGCTGCGCTGCGCCGCTGGGCCGCCGGCGGTGCGGGTTCGATCGGCGTCGTGCGGGTCCTGGACCGGCACGGTTTCGGCACGGTCGAGTCCGGGCAGCTGCTGGCCGGCACCGCCGGCGGCGAGACCGCCGGGCTGCTCTACCTCGGCGCGCTCGACGACTCCGCCGTCCCCCTCGCCGGGGAGGCGGCCGGGCTCCCGCAGACCCGCACGGCGCACGTCGCCGAGAGCGCGGCGCTGCAGGCGGGGCTGGCGTGCGCCGGCGGCGCGACGCTGCTCGGCCACCCCCTGCCCGCGGCCCTCGCCGACGCCCTGGGCGCCGCGCTCGAGGAGGCCCGCCCCGCCGCGCTCGTCTCGACGATCGACGGCGCGGCCGCGCTGGTGCTCACCGGCGCCGACCTGGAGCAGGAGCACGGCACTCTCGGGGACGGCACCCCGGGGCTCGATGCGGAGGCCGCCCGGGCCGCCCGGGACCTGCTCCGCCGCGGCGCCACCGTGACCGAGCGCCGGACGGTCGGCGACACCGAGCTCCTGCTCGACCTCTGGGTCCCGGTGCCGTCCGTGCTGGTCGTGGGGTCGGGCGCGATCGGGGAGGCGCTGCTCGCGCAGGCCGCGCTGCTCGGCTGGGCCGGCCGCACCGTCACCGAGCTCGACGAGGCCCGGGCCGCCGTGTCCGCCTTCACCGAGGCCGACGTCGTCGTCCTCCTCGACCACGCCCCGCGGTTCGACGCGATGCTGATCGACGGCCTCCGCCGCGGCCGGGGCTTCCTCGGTGCCCTCGGCTCGCGCCGCACCCAGGCCGCCCGTCGCGAGCGGCTGCTGCGGGCCGGCGTCACCGAGGAGGAGCTGGCCGGGATCCACGGCCCGGTCGGCCTCGACCTCGGTGCCCGCACCCCGGCGGAGACGGCCGTCTCGATCGTCGCCGAGGTCATCGCGGCCCGCGCCGGGCGCGCCGCCCGCGCGTTGGGCACGTCGGAGGGGAAGATCGGGGGGTGAGCGCACCGATCGGGCACCGGCGCGGTGCTGCCCGGGGTGCCGGCCGGGCTGTCCGCGAACCGGACACCATCCGGCTCCGGCACGTGCGCGGCCCCGTGCGCCCCGGCGCCGACGCGGATCCCACCGCCCCCACCACCCCCACGC
>NZ_JAJSOK010000008.1 GCF_021283305.1 Pseudonocardia kujensis | reverse complement strand
AGGATGAAATGACCGCTGTGCAGGATGCCCCGGCGGCCGGCGGCCCACCCGCGCCGCCGGCCGCCGCGCGTTCCCGGCCGGTTTCGGGGTATGCCCGTGACCTGCGACCCCCTGGCTCGACCCGGTATATAGGACAGGCGTACTGTTTGAGCCGGGACGGGGGTCACCCTGCCGTGGAGCCCACGGTGCGCGAGACTCCCGCGGGACACCCGAGAAGCAGACGCGCCCACCACGCCGCCAGGAGGAGAGCCGACAGTGGCCAGTACCGACAGCTTCGGAGCCAAGGGAACCCTCGGGGTCGGGGGCAGCGAGTACGAGATCTTCCGGCTTTCGGCCGTCGAGGGCTCGGAGAAACTGCCCTACAGCCTCAAGGTGCTGCTGGAGAACCTGCTGCGCACGGAGGACGGCGCCAACGTCACCGCCGACCACATCCGGGCGCTGGCGAACTGGGACCCGACGGCCGAGCCCGACACCGAGATCCAGTTCACGCCCGCCCGCGTGATCATGCAGGACTTCACCGGCGTCCCCTGCGTCGTCGACCTGGCGACCATGCGCGAGGCCGTGACCGAGATGGGCGGGGACCCGTCGAAGGTCAACCCGCTCGCCCCCGCCGAGCTGGTCATCGACCACTCGGTGATCATCGACGTCTTCGGCCGGCCGGACGCCTTCGAGCGCAACGTCGAGTTCGAGTACGAGCGCAACCGCGAGCGCTACCAGTTCCTGCGCTGGGGCCAGGGCGCGTTCGACGAGTTCAAGGTCGTCCCGCCGGGCACCGGCATCGTGCACCAGGTCAACATCGAGCACCTGGCCCGCACGGTCATGGCCCGCAACGGCCAGGCCTACCCGGACACCCTGGTCGGCACCGACTCGCACACCACGATGGTCAACGGGCTGGGCGTGCTGGGCTGGGGCGTCGGCGGCATCGAGGCCGAGGCCGCCATGCTCGGCCAGCCGGTCTCGATGCTCATCCCGAAGGTGCTGGGCTTCAAGCTGACCGGCGAGATCCCGGCCGGCGCCACCGCCACCGACGTCGTGCTCACGATCACCGAGATGCTGCGCAAGCAGGGCGTCGTCGGCAAGTTCGTCGAGTTCTACGGCGAGGGCGTCGGCGCGGTGCCGCTGGCCAACCGCGCCACCATCGGCAACATGAGCCCGGAGTTCGGCTCCACGGCCGCGATCTTCCCGATCGACGACGAGACCGTCCGGTACCTCAAGCTCACCGGCCGCTCCGCCGAGCAGGTCGCGCTGGTCGAGGCCTACGCCAAGGAGCAGGGCCTCTGGCACGACCCGAAGGCCGAGCCGCGGTACTCCGAGACCCTCGAGCTGGACCTGTCGACGGTCGTCCCGTCGATCGCCGGCCCGAAGCGCCCGCAGGACCGCATCGAGCTGGCGCAGGCCAAGGAGGCCTTCCGGTCGTCCCTGGCGGACTACGCGTCGACGCCGGACCAGACCGACCCGGACGACGCCGCGTCGTCGGGCTCCACGGTCGACGAGGCCGGCGAGGAGTCCTTCCCGGCCAGCGACCCCGCCTCCCCGGCGCACGACGGCAACGGCGACGCCGGCAAGCCGCACGCGCCGATCTCCGCCGCGGCCGGCTCCGGCGGGCGGGTCAGCAAGCCCACCAAGGTCACCATGGGCGGCGCGGAGTTCGAGATCGACCACGGCGCCGTCGTGATCGCCTCGATCACCTCCTGCACCAACACGTCGAACCCGTCGGTCATGCTGGGCGCGGCCCTGCTGGCCAAGAACGCCGTCGACAAGGGCCTCGCGGTCAAGCCGTGGGTCAAGACCTCGATGGCGCCGGGCTCGCAGGTCGTCACGGACTACTACGAGAAGGCCGGCCTCTGGCCGTACCTCGAGAAGCTCGGCTACCACCTGGTCGGCTACGGCTGCACCACCTGCATCGGCAACTCGGGCCCGCTGCCCGAGGAGGTCTCGGCGGCGGTCAACGAGGCCGACCTCGCCGTCGTCTCGGTGCTGTCCGGCAACCGCAACTTCGAGGGCCGGATCAACCCGGACGTCAAGATGAACTACCTGGCGTCCCCGCCGCTGGTCATCGCCTACGCGCTGGCCGGCACGATGGACTTCGACTTCGAGTCCCAGCCGCTGGGCAAGGACACGGACGGCTCGGACGTCTTCCTCGCCGACATCTGGCCGTCCGCGCAGGACGTCCAGGCGACGATCGACAACGCCATCACCGAGGAGATGTTCGCCAAGGACTACGCGGACGTCTTCCGCGGCGACGAGCGGTGGCGCTCGCTGCCCACCCCCGAAGGTCGGACCTTCGAGTGGGACCAGGAGTCCACCTACGTCCGCAAGCCCCCGTACTTCGAGGGCATGGCGAGCGAGCCGGCCCCGGTCGAGGACATCACCGGCGCCCGCGTGCTCGCGCTGCTCGGGGACTCGGTCACCACCGACCACATCTCCCCCGCCGGCGCGATCAAGCCGGGCACCCCGGCCGCGCAGTACCTCGACGAGCACGGCGTGGAGAAGAAGGACTACAACTCCTTCGGCTCGCGGCGCGGCAACCACGAGGTGATGATCCGCGGCACGTTCGCGAACATCCGGCTGCGCAACCAGCTGCTCGACGACGTCTCCGGCGGCTACACCCGGGACTTCACCCAGGACGGCGCCCCGCAGGCGTTCATCTACGACGCCGCGCAGAACTACGCGGCCGCGGGCACCCCGCTGGTCGTGCTGGGCGGCAAGGAGTACGGCTCCGGGTCGTCGCGCGACTGGGCGGCCAAGGGCACCGCGCTGCTGGGCGTCAAGGCCGTGATCGTCGAGTCCTTCGAGCGCATCCACCGCTCGAACCTCATCGGCATGGGTGTGATCCCGCTGCAGTTCCCGCAGGGCGAGTCGGCCTCGTCGCTGGGCCTCGACGGCACCGAGACCTACGACATCGCCGGCATCACCGAACTGAACAACGGCACCACCCCGCGCACCGTCAAGGTCACCGCGACCAAGGCGGACGGCGGGAAGGTCGAGTTCGACGCGGTCGTCCGCATCGACACCCCCGGCGAGGCGGACTACTACCGCAACGGCGGCATCCTGCAGTACGTGCTCCGGGGCATGCTCGCCTCCTGAGCCGGGCCACGCCGAACGGGCCCCGCACTCCGAGGAGTGCGGGGCCCGTCGTCGTTCCTGTTCGTCGCCCCGGTCGGTCCGAGCGCGCGTCGGCCTCCGGCCGGGACACCCGCTCGGGCAGGGGGAGACGGCACATCAGGGGGCGCCACCGAGAGCGCCGCTTCCCGCGTGCACGGCGTCGACGATCTCCGGATCGCTCCAGAACGCTGCCGGCATGTCGAGCAGGTTCCGGTACCGCAGGTAGGCCACGTGCAGGCCGGCGTCGGTTCGAGTCGTCCTGACCGCGTCGGTGTGGCTGAACGGGCGCTCCGGCGACGGCGCGGGTCGGGCGCCGGCCCATCGCGCGTTCGTCTCGGCGTCCAGCAGGACGGTGTCGTGGAACCACGGCTCGAGGTTCTCGACGGTCCAGGCGGTGAAGGCCGCGGTCAGCGTCGCGGGCTCCTCGCCGGCGTCGAGGAGATCGACGAGAGCATCGGCATGGGCCAGGGCCAGGGCGGCACCACGACCCCATGTGGGATTCGTGCAGACCGCCGCATCGGCGACCGGCAGCAGCCCTGCGGGCGACCGGGCGGACGGACGCCGCAGCTGGTTGGCGAGCCTGCCCATGAACTGGACGGTGCCGATCGGGCGCGCGTCCTCGATCCATGTCGAGGCGGACGGAACCGCCCGAAGGGCGCCGAGGAACCCGTCCGTGCTGTGCAGCGCGGCCCGCAGTCCTCGGTCGTGGGCGGGTGCGAAGAAGGTGGCGGAGAACCAGCCCGCGTCCACGGGGAGGACGAGCAGGGTCGCGCACGGCAGCTCGACCCGCAGCATCGGGTCGTCGCCCGTGAACGCGGCGTCGCGCCGGAACCACTGCGTGAAGTAGACCTGCCGGGTGTCGACCGTGCAGGTCGTCGGCGGAGCGGTGCCGGAGCGGACACACCACTCCCCCACGCGGGATCGTCGGCCGGTCGCGTCGACCACCACGTCTGCAGGCAGCTTCCCCCGGGTCGTCGCCACCCCCGTGACGCGCGGTCTGCACCCGGCGGCGACGACCAGACCGGTGACCTCGACAGCCGACCGGAGACCGACCCTCGGCTCGGCAGCGACGGCCTGCCGCAGCACCCACTCGAGGACCGGTCGCCGGCAGCGGAACTGCACGAGCCCCTCGGCGCCCGTCCGCTGGCGGGCGTCGGACCGGGACGCGAGCAGGTCGACGTCATGGGCACCCGCGGTCCGCAGCCGGTCCAGGACGTCGGGGGCCCGGGACGCCAGCTTCGCCCGACCGAGCGCCTGGGTCCCGTGCAGCTGGCGGAACTGGGGAACACCGCGCCGCTTCCACCCTCGCCACGTCTCCTCGACCCCGGAGGGCACCGGGAATCCGTCGGCCTCGGCCAGCACGACGTCGTGTCCGGCCCGGGCCGCGAACAGGGCGACCGCCAGGCCCCCGATGCTGCCGCCCGCCACCACCATCGCGCTCACCAGCCACCCCCGGAACGCGTCGGTATAGCTCGGCTCTACTGAGTAGAGCGGTACTGTACGCAGATGCCGAAGGCTGTCAACCGCCCGTCAGGCCTCCGTGCCGAGCAGGCCGCGCTGACGAGAGCCCGGATCCTCGAAGCGGCGCGCGAGGTCTTCGAGCTGCGCGGTTACGGGGGCGCCCGCATCGAGGACATCGCCGTCGGCGCCGGGGTGGCCGTGCCGACCGTGTACAAGACCTTCACCAACAAGAAGACCCTGCTGGCAGGCGTTGTCGAGCGTGCGATGACCGGAGCCGACTACGCGGGCGACGTCGACGAGCAGGACTGGTGGCAGGAGCAGCTCCGTGAGCCGGATCCCGCCCGCCAGCTGCGACTGATCGCCCGGAACGCCCGCAAGATCTACGGCCGGGCCGCGGCCGTCCTGGAGGTCCTGCGAGCGTCGGCCCCGCTCGACCCGGACATCGCCACCACGTGGGACGACGTCTTCGCCCAGCGCCTGCGACGGAGCCACCGGACGGCCGACACCCTGCTGGCGAAGGCGGGCGGGCGGGCCCGCTTCGATGCGCAGGAGACTGCCGTGACGCTGCTGTCGCTCACCCGACCCGAGCTCTACACCGAGCAGATCGGTCTGGGCAGGAGTCCCGCCCGGTACGAGCGCTGGCTCGGCGACGTGCTCGTCGCGAGCCTCCTGACGGGCGGATGAGGACCCGGGTCCGAATCACCGGGGCGTGGCGGCCGCTCTTTTCCCAGGGGGACACTCGTGATACCGCCGAGTCGTGGGAGACCGTCATGCATGTGGCTGTCGTGGGAGCCGGGCCGACGGGGCTGTTCACCGCCATGGCACTCGCCCGGCGGGGTCATCGGGTCACCGTCGTCGATCGCGACACCGGGCCCCGGCCGGACGGCGCGTGGCCCCGGCGCGGGGTGATGCAGTTCCACCACCCGCACGCCCTGCGGGCGCAGGTGGCCGAGGCGCTGCAGACGGAACTGCCCGACGTGTGGGACGAGCTGCTCGCCGCAGGGGCCGAGCCGGTCGCGGCCGACCCGGCGGCCGCGGGCGGGTCCGGGGCGCTGATGGCGGTGCGGTGTCGCCGGTCGACGTTCGAGCGGGTGCTGCGCGAGGCCGCCCTGCGTCAGCCGGGACTCGTCCTCCACACCGGCCACGCCGACGAGGTGCGCACCCGTCGCGGCCGGGCCACCGGTGTCCGCACCGACGGCACGTCGCTGGACGCCGACGTGGTCATCGCGGCCACCGGGCGCGCCGGCCGGCTCGGGCAGGACCGACGCGCCCCGGCGCGGGGCGGGGACTGCGGCATCGCCTACGTCTCCCGCCAGTACCGGCTTCGTCCGGGGGCGCCGCCGGGGCCGATGAACTTCCCGCTCGGCCGGGTCGACGTCTACCCCGGCTACCAGGCCATCGTGTTCCTGCACGACAACGGGATCTTCTCCACCGTCATCGCCCGCTCCAGCGACGACCGGGCATTGGCCGACCTACGCCTCACCGGGGTGTTCGAGGCCGCCGCAGCGGCCGTCCCGGCGCTGGCCGCCTGGACCGACCCCGACCGCGCGCAGCCGGTCACGCCCGTCCTGCCGGGTGGCCGCCTGCGCAACACCTACCAGGGCCAGCTCGACGACGCCGGCGCGGTGGCCCTGCCCGGGCTGGTCTTCGTCGGCGACGCCGTGTGCACCACGAATCCCGCTGTCGGACGGGGAATCGCCACCTCGTTGCTGCAGGCCCGGGAGCTCCTGCGCCTGCTCGACGACGACCCGCACGACCTCGCCGGTCTCACCCTCGCGTTCGACGCCTGGTGCTCGACCATGATCGCGCCGTGGTTCGAGGACCACCTCTACTGGGACGCCGAGCTGATCCGCCGCTGGGCCGGGGCCGACGTCGACCTCACCCGGCCGCTGCCCTCCGACCTGGTCGTCGCGGCCGCGCAGGCCGATCCGGCCCTGTTCCCCCTCGTCGGGCCCTACCTCGGCATGCGGGCCCTCCCGGCGAGCCTGGACGCCGCGCGAGCACGCGCCGCGGAGATCTACGCGAGCGGCTGGCGCCCGCCGACACCACCGGGCCCCACCCGCGACGAGCTCGCCGCACTCGCGGCCGCGCACGCGACCTCGTAGCGGAGCGGAAGAGCCGGGAGAAGGGCAGGAGCGGGCCGCGGCCGGTCAGGCGGGCCCGGCGAGGTGGGCGAGCCCGTCCCCGGCGAGCCGGGGCAGGGCGGCGGCGCGGCGCCCGGTGAGCAGCAGGAGCAAGGCTTCGGCGGGCCCGCGGACCTCCGCGCCCCCGGCGTCGCCCGCGATCCAGCCGATGTCCGTGGCCACGAGCCGCGCGCCGCGGAAGCGCCGCCGCGCCCAGAAGGGCCAGCCCATCCGCCACACCCGGTCCAACCCCTCCCGTGCCGCGGCGAGCGGCATCGGCGCGGTGCGGCCGAGCGGCAGGGCCACGTCCTGGACGTGCACCAGGACGTCGAACAGCAGGTTGTCGAGGGTGGTGATCGCCGGGCGGGCGCGGCTGTCGGCGAGCTCGCGCAGCTCGGCGACGAGCCGGGTGGTGGGGCGCCGGGCATGTGTCCGGGCGAGGTCCCGGTTGACCGCCTGCAGGTCCCCGCCGGCGCGCGCTCCCGCGGCGAGGATGCGCAGCATGCCCGGCGACTGCGGGGTGAGCGCGACGTGCGCCGCGACGTCGCGGACCCGCCACTCCGTGCACAGCGAAGGGCGTTCCCACTCCGCCTCGGGCAGCCCGGCCAGCAGATCGGCCAGCTCCCGCCGCCGCGCGGCGATCACCGCCCACTTCTCGTCGCGCTCCATCGGCCACCTCGATTCGGTCAGAGAGCCTGACCAATCTCGTCAGAGTCTCTTACCATCTCGTAGGATCGTCAAGCGTGACGGAGCCGTTGAACACCGGACTACTGCTCTTCCTGCCCTACCGGGCGCTCGAGGCCCGGGTGTTCGCCGGCCTGGCCGCGGCCGGGTTCGACGACCTCACCCCCGCGCAGGCCCGTGTCTTCCAGCGGGTCGCCCCCGGCGGCAGCCGCACCACCGCGCTTGCCGAGCAGGCCGGGATCACCAAGCAGAGCGCGGGATTCCTCGTCGACCAGCTGGAACGAGCGGGGTACGTGGAGCGCGTACCCGATCCCGCGGACGGCCGGGCCCGCCTCGTGCGGGTCGCGGAGCGGGGCGCCCGCAGCGTGGAGGTCTCCCGCGGGATCGTCGCGGAGGTGGAGGCGGAGTGGGAGGCGCACCTCGGTGCGCGCCGGATGGCGCAGCTCCGCCGGCTCCTCGCCGACCTGCGGGAGATCACCGATCCCTGGCGGTGACACCCGCGCCGAATGTCCGGTCCTTCTCCCCCCGTGGTGCGCAGGGAGTGGGACGGGGCTCGTACGGTGGCCCTGTGGTGGTGCTGTGGGCCGGGCTCGTCGTGGCGGTGGGCGCGGTGGTCCAGGGAACGGTCGGGTTCGGGATGGCACTGGTCGCCGCGCCGCTGCTGGCGCTGCTGGACCCGCAGTACGTGCCGGTCCCGCTGATCGTGGTCGCGGGCGCGCACGCCGTGCTCGCCCTGGTCCGGGAATGGCGCGACGCCGACTGGCGGGGCGTCGGGTGGGCCCTGGCGGGCGGCTCCCCGGCGCGGTGCTCGGCGCGACGGTCGTCGCCCTCCTGCCGTACCGCGAGTTCGCGACGTTCGTGGCCGTCGCGGTGCTGCTGTGCGTGGCGGCGTCCCTGGTGCGGCTGCGCCTGCGCCCGACCCCGCCCGCGCTGCTGGTCGCCGGGGCGGTCAGCGGGGTGTCGGGCACGGCGGCCGGGATCGGCGGTCCGCCGGTCGCGGTGCTGTACCAGGACGAGCACGGCGCCACCGTCCGCGCGACCCTCGGCGCCTACTTCGCGCTGGGCACGCTCCTGTCGCTGGGCGTGCTCGCCGCCGGCGGTCAGGTCGACGGGGCGCGGCTGCTGCAGGGCGTGGTGCTGGTCCCGTTCATGGCCGCGGGCTTCCTGCTGTCGAACCCGCTGCGCCGGATCCTGGACCGCGGCTGGACCCGCCCGGCCGTCCTCGGCCTGGCCGCGGCGACCGCCGTCGCGCTGCTGGTCCAGGCACAGCTCTCGTAGCAGCCCGTCGCGAGCGCTCCGTGGTCGGCGGCGCCCGGTGGCTCAGGAGGCCAGCCAGTCCAGGGCGACCGCCGCGGTCCAGGACTGCATGGCCGAGCCGAGGGCCTCCCCGGTCATCGGGTCGAAGTACTCGGCGAACCCGACGTGGCGCAGCGAGTCCAACGACGCCTCCCGCAGGGCGACCGCGCGGGCGGTGTCCCCGCCGTCGCGCAGGCCCTTCCAGTACAGCCAGTTGACGATCGGCCAGACCGGACCCCGCCAGTAGTTGCGCGCGTCGAAACACTCCGCGCGCGGGCTGGTGCTCGGCAGCATCGCCCAGCGCAGGCCCGGGTGCCCGGCGAAGTCCTCGGAGTCGAACACCGCCCGGGCGCGGGCGCGCCGGGCGGTCGGGGCACCGGCGTCGAGCAGGGAGGACAGCCCGGCGAACGTCGCGACCTCGATCGGGGCGCCGGTGCCCAGGTCCACGTCGTAGGCCATCCCGCTGGCGGCGTCGGTCGCGGCCGCGATGCCCGCGCGGGCCCGGTCGACCCAGCCCCGGATCGTGGTCCGCTCGGCCTGCGTGGCCCCGACGACGTCGGCGATCTCCAGCAGGGCCCGGTTCGCCATGATCAGCACCGAGGTGAAGAAGACGTCCTTGACCAGGAACGGGTAGCGCTCGTGGATCACGGCGTCGTCGTAGCGGTACCGCTTGAGCAGCTCGAGCAGCCAGAGGAAGCGGTCGTAGTGTGCGTTCGTGGGGCGTTGCCCGGCGTCGGCGACGTGCTGGACGTCGCGGCGGGTGTACGGCGGGACCTCCCCGACCTCGAGCCGGCCGAGCACCCCGTCCCAGCGCGGGGAGTTGTCGATGCCCTCCCACGGGTGGTAGGTCGTGACCAGGCCGGACGCCGACGGGTCGCGCTGCTCGGCCAGGTACCGGTGCCAGGCGAGGAGCCGCGGGAAGAGCGCGCGCAGCCGGGCCCGGATCTCCGGCTCGGCCGCGGTCCCGACGGCGACCTCCCAGATCCGTGCCACCGCGATCGCGTGCACCGGCGGCTGGCAGATGCCGCTGGTCTCGGCCACGCCCACCGGCGCCTCCGGCGACACTTCGACGGCCCAGCGCGCGGGATCGGGGAAGTAGGACTCCGGCCCGGCGAGGGGGTTGAACACGATCTGCGGGACCATCCCGTTGCGCCACTGGGCCTCGAACAGCCGCTGCTGCTCGGTCATCGCCCGGTGTACGTCGACCTGGGCCCAGCCGATCGAGACGAACGCGCTGTCCCAGCTCCACTGGTGCGGGTAGAGCAGCGGCGCGGCCTTGGTCCAGCCGCCCATGTCGTTCGCCCGCAGTACCTCGGCCGCGTGCACACCGAGCCCGGTCTCGGTGAGCACGGTGCCGTACGCCGCATGCGTCACCGCACCGCGGGCCGGAGGAGCGGTGGCGGGAGCGTTCGGATGAGGGCCGGTGTCGGACTCCGTGCTCACGGGGATGTGCTTCCTTCCGGCGTATCAGCGCGCCTGATCGGTATCACTAGTACTTAACTCAAGAGTAACGAGGCGTGTCCCACGGCTCAATACCTCGCCGTTCGATTCATCGGCGCCACCGCCGCGGCGTTACCCGGTCCGGGTCACCGGTACGGGGTCAACGCGCAGCGCGCCGTCCCGGTGCGTCGACCTGCGGCGGGGATCGGTCCGCGCACGCAGGGACGATCGTCTCCCCGGTGTTCGGGGCACGATCAGGGTGCGTTACGCCCCGCCGCCGCACGATCCGGCGTGGACGGACGCCGGAGTGCGGTCAGCCGCTGCTCACGGAGGCGCGCGTTATGGAACCATAACGGGCTCAATCCGGGCTCGAGAGCGCGTCAAGGTTCCATACTGCGATCAGACGGCCGTGGCGAGGGAGAGGGCGAAGCGCCGGTCCTCGTCGGTCCACCAGCGGACGAGGTCGAAGCCTGCCTCGGCCAGCATCTCCCGTACCCCGGCGGGCCGGAACTTCGCCGAGATCTCGGTGCGCATCTCTTCGCCCTCCGCGAAGTCGACCGCGAGGTCCAGCTCCGCCACCCGGACCCGCATGTCCTTCTCCGCACGCAGCCGCATCTCGATCCACTCGTGCTCGGTGTCCCACACCGCGACGTGCGCGAACGCCTCCGGGACGAAGTCGGCGGCCAGCTCCCGGTTGAGCACGTGCAGCACGTTGCGGTTGAACTCCGCGGTGACGCCCGCGGCGTCGTCGTAGGCGGCGACCAGGGTCGGCTCGTCGATCACCAGGCCGGTGCCGAGCAGCAGCTGCTCGCCCGGCTCGAGCACCGAGCGCACGTGCGCGAGGAACGCGCCGCGCTCCGCCGGCCGCAGGTTGCCGATCGTGCCGCCGAGGAAGGCGATCATGCGCCGACCGCCGGTCGGCAGCGCGGTCAGGTCCTTCGTGAAGTCCCCGACCACCCCGTGCAGCTCCAGGTCGGGGTACTCGGTCTCGAGCGTGTCGAGCGCCCCGCGCAGCGCCGCCTCGCTGACGTCCTGCGGGACGTACCGGCGCAAGGTCCCGGTCGCCCGGAAGGCGTCGAGCAGCAGCCGGGTCTTGGTCGACGAGCCAGACCCCAGCTCGACCACCGTGTCGGCGCCGGAGGCCTCGGCGATCGCCCCGACCGACTCCTCGAGCAGGGCCCGCTCGGTGCGCGTCGGGTAGTACTCCGGGAGCTCGGTGATCTTCTCGAAGAGCGCGCTGCCGCGGGCGTCGTAGAAGTACTTGGGCGGGAGCTCCTTGGGGTCGGCGGTCAGCCCGGCGCGGGCGTCGGCCCGCAGCGCCGCCTCGGCGTCGGCCGCGGTGAGATGGACGTCCAGCTCGGTGGGGCGGTTCGACCGGGTCATGATCGTGCTCCTCGCGGTGCGTCCGGGCCGGGGCCCGGGTCGAGCAGGATCGCTGCTCAGGGGTGGGGCGCGCGGGTCCCGCGGTCCGGGATCCCGGTGTCGGTGGCGGTGGCCCTGCCGGCAGTGCTGTCGGAGGCCCTGCCGGCAGTGCTGTCGGAGGCCCTGCCGGCAGTGCTGTCGGAGGCCCTGCCGGCAGTGCTGTCGGAGGCGCTGTCGGAGGTGCTCCCCGGGGCACCGGGGGTCGGGACGACGACGGGACCGATCGGGTGCCGCTCGAGCCGGCCCGGTGCGGCGACGACGAGGTGCCGGTCCGGGACCGGCTGCCAGCCCGGGTCCGCGTCGGTCGGCTCCGAGGCCACCGTGGCGGTCGCGTCGGTGACCCGCACCGACAGCGCGTGGTCCCAGGCGGTGCCCCAGAGGGTGGTGCCGTCGGTGAGCAGGAGGTTGAGCCGGGAGTGCGGTGCGGCGGCCTCGACCGCGAGGACGGTCGCGGACAGCACCCGCGCCGGGTCCTCGCCCGCCCGCAGCCGGTGCCGGACGAGCGCCCACAGCAGCGCCGCGTCGGTCGGGGCGTCGAGGGTCAGCAGGTCGACGACGGGCAGGCGGCCGGCCAGGTCCGCGACCGAGCGCGGCCAGCCGCGGACCACCCCGTTGTGGCTGAACAGCCAGCGCCCCTCGGTGAACGGGGCGGCCGCGGTGCTGGTGACCGGCATCCCGACGGTCGCCGAGCGGACGGCGGCCAGCACCGCGGCGCTGCGGGTGGCGGCCGCCAATGACGCGAACGACCCGTCCGACCAGATCGGCTCGGCCGAGCGGTACCGGGCCGGCT
The DNA here is from genome assembly GCF_021283305.1 of Pseudonocardia kujensis. GTDB lineage: Bacteria > Actinomycetota > Actinomycetes > Mycobacteriales > Pseudonocardiaceae > Pseudonocardia > Pseudonocardia kujensis. Next base: position 155,261 of record NZ_JAJSOK010000008.1, on the reverse strand, counting down.
CGGGCGCATGACCGTTCCCGCCCGGGTCGGCGGGCGGGTACCAGCCCGCGCCGAAACCGTCGGCGTTGACCGTGCCCCCGCCCCGCATGTCGGCCGGGGCGTAGGACTGGTGCAGCAGCCCGTGCGGGGGCTCCAGCAGCAGCGCGGCCAGCGTGGTCGGCGGGCCCAGGTGGGCCAGGTGGCGGCACACGTCAGGGGCGCGGGTCCGCGTGCTCGGCGGCGTCGGCCGCCGACGCGTCCCGCGCGCAGCGGAAGCCGGAGAAGATCTGCCGGCGGACGGGGTGGTCCCAGTTGCGGAAGGTGGCCCGGATCGCCGACGGGTCGGTGCCGAAGGAGCCGCCGCGCAGGACCTTGTAGTCGCCGCCGAAGAAGACCTCGGAGTACTCGCGGTACGGGAACGCCTCGAACCCCGGGTAGGGGTGCCAGCCCGAGTCGCACCACTCCCAGACGTCGCCGATCAGCTGCTCGACACCGAGCGGCGACGCCCCCTCGGGGTAGGCGCCGACCGGCGCGGGCCGCAGGTGACGCTGCCCCAGGTTGGCGTGTCGCTCGGTGGGTGGCCCGTCGCCCCAGGGGTAGCGCCGGCTGCGCCCGGTGGCCGGGTCGAAGCGGGCGGCCTTCTCCCACTCCGCCTCGGTGGGCAGCCGCTTGCCGGCCCAGCGGGCGTAGGCCGCGGCCTCGTGGAAGCAGACGTGCACCACCGGCTCGTCGGCCGGCACGCGCTCGACCACGCCGAACCGGCGCCGCCACCACTCGCCCGCCGCGTCCCGCTCCCAGAACTGCGGCGCGACCAGGCCCTCGGCCGTGCGGTGCCGCCAGCCCTCCTCGCTCCACCAGCGCGGGTCGGCGTACCCGCCGGCCTCGACGAACGCGGCGTACTCGCCGTTGGTCACCGGGTGGGTGTCGATCCAGTAGGCGGGCAACGGGACCGGGTGCGCGGGGCGTTCGTTGTCCAGCGCCCACGGCTCGGTCGAGGTGCCCCGGGTGAACGCCCCGGCGGGCACCAGCACCTCGCGTGCGGCGAGGCGGCGCCCTGCGGGTGGCTCGGGTGCCTGCAGCACCGGCGCCCCGGCGCGCAGCTGGTGGGTGGCGAGCATGGTCTCGTCGTGCTGCTGCTCGTGCTGGACGATCATGCCGAAGGCGAAGCCCTCGTGCTCCAGCCGGCGGCCGCGCAACGGGCTGCGCTCCAGTGCGTCGAGCGCCTTCTCCCGCACCTCGGCCACGTAGCGGCGGGCCTCCGGCGGGGTCAGCAGGGGCAGCTCGACGCGGCTGGCCCGGCTGTGCTGGAACGCGTCGTACAGCCCGTCGATCTCGGGGCGCAGCGGCTCGCGGCCGCCGACGTCGCGGACCAGCCAGAGCTCCTCCTGGCTGCCGATGTGGGCGAGGTCCCAGACCAGGGGGGACATCAGCGGCGAGTGCTGGGCGACGAGGTCGCCCTCGTCGACCGCGTCGGTGAGCCCCGTGCTGCGCGCACGGGACCGCTCGAGCAGCCCCGCGACGTGGGTGCGGAGCTGCTCGGGGGTGTGGAAGGGGTCGGTCTCGGGAGTGATCGTCACGGGAGTGCTCCCTCCGTCGGGGACGGGATGATCTCGAGGGTCTCGAGGGCACCGCCGGCGGGCGGTTCCCCGGGCAACGGGTCGTCGGCGGGGCAGCGGCCGGCGGCGACGCGCCGCTCGGTGACCTCCACCAGCCGGTCCAGCAGGCCGGGTGGCGGGTCGAGCGCGGGCAGCTCGGCGCAGGCCAGCGAGAACACCTCGACGGCGGCCGCGGCGAGGACGCGGTCCTCGAGCCCGTGCCGGGCCGCCGAGGTCCAGCGCAGCCGGGCGGGCGCACAGATCTCCCGCACCCGGTCGACGACGGCGGGCCGCGCGCTCAGCGCGGCGAGCACGGCGACCGGGAGCGCCCAGTCCTCGCCCTGCTGCCCGTCGACGTACCGGACCTCGAGGAACCCGCGCGGGCGGACCGGCGGGAACAGCGTGGACACGTGGTACTCGAGGTCGGCGACGGTCGGCCGGCGGCCGGGCAGCCGGCCCTCGACCCAGTCGCCGAAGGTCACGCCCTCGGGGGTGGACCACTCCCCCGCGCCCCGGACACAGAGCAGCGGCGTGCCCACGACCCGCTCGGCCCACGCCCCGGCCGGGTCGCCCTCGACCGACGGCGGTGGTGCCGTGCGGGCGGGGTCGAGGGCCAGCCAGGCGGCGCACCCGCCGGTTCCCCGCCCGTGCAGCAGCGGGGAGTTGGCGAACGCGGCCACCAGGACCGGCCCCACCTCGTGCAGGGCGGCCCAGCGCGCGGGCAGGTCGGCGTGCTCCCCGGCGTCGAGCGCGACCTGGACCGCGGACGTGGAGCACATGCCGCTGCGGCCGTGCGGGCCGAAGCGGTCGAAGGCGCGCTCCATGGCGCGGTAGCGCGGGAGCTGCAGGAGGCGCCGCGCGGGCCGGACGGGATCGGCGGCGCGGGGCTCCGGGGTGAGGCCGCGGGCGGCGAGCCGGGCGTGGAGGGCGGCGGTGTCGGCCTCGACGGTGGCGACGAGGGCGGCCAGCCCGGCCGTCGGGGGGCTGGCGAGCTCGACCTGGCCGCCGGGTTCGACGGTGACGACCGAACCGTGCGGCAGCGGGGCGGCGGGGGAACCGGGGACGAGCGGGGCGGGGGCGTGCGGGCCGAGCGCGCCGAGCAGGTCGGCGAGGTCGGCGGGATCGGCGGGCCGGGCGGGGCGCAGGAGCCACTCGAGCTCCACGCCCACGTACCGCGGGGGCCCGTGCTTGAAACAGACCGAGGCGACGTAGGCCTCGGCCTCCGCCCGGCTGCGCAGCTCGGTGCCGGCCGCGGGCCGCTCCGCCCCCTTGCCCGCCTGCACCGGGATCCCGGACGGCGCGCGAACGCCCTCCGGCCCCGGGACGGCGGGCACGATCCCCGCGTCTGGAAGCACGGAGCGAACGCTACCCGCGGGGTCCGACAGTTGCAGGCGCTTCTTCACGTCTTTCGCGGGGCCGTCCGCGCGGCCTGCGCCACAAGACGTACGTACGGGATACTGGACCGGTGCCCCGTGTGAGTACCGACCAGCTCGCCGCCCGGCGCCAGCACATCCTCGACGGCGCCCGGCGGTGCTTCGCCGCGCACGGGTACGAGGGGGCGACGGTCCGGCGGCTCGAGCAGAGCACGGGGCTGTCCCGCGGCGCGATCTTCCACTACTTCCGCGACAAGGACGCCCTGTTCCTCGCCCTCGCCGAGCAGGACGCCCGCCGGATGGCCGACGTCGTCGCCGAGCGGGGCCTGGTCCAGGTCATGCGCAACCTGCTCGACGGCACCCGGGTGGACCCCGCCGACGGCGCACCGGACCTCGACGGCGACCGCAGCTGGCTCGGCACCCGGTTGGAGGTGTCGCGGCGGCTGCGCACCGACCCGGACTTCCGCGAGCGCTGGCAGGCGCACTCCGCGGAGCTGACCGCCGCCACCCGGGAGCGGCTCGAGCGGCAGGCCGCCGCCGGGGCCCTGCGCGACGACGTCCCCGTCCCGGTGCTGGCCCAGTACCTCGAGCTGGTGCTGGAGGGCCTGGTGTCGCACCTGGCCATGGGGCTGCCGGCCGACGCCCTCGACGGCGTGCTCGACCTCGTCGAGCAGAGCGTGCGGACCCTGCGCCGCTGACCCGACGCTCCCGGCGAGGCACGCCCGCCGGCCCCGGAGGGGGTGTGGGGCCGGCGGGCAGGTCGGGAGCGGACGGGTCGGTACCAGACGGTCGGTACGGGACGGCCGGTACTAGGCCGGCTCGACCTCGACGCGGGTGTCGGAGAAGGTCGGCGCGTTGCCGAGGTCGGCGAACTCGGTGGGGTTGACCGCGTTGACCGTGGCCAGTCCCTTCGCCTGCGAGCGCCACTGCCCCATCGACGCGAGCACGACCCCGCGGGCCACCTCGTCGGACACCCTGACCTTGACGAGGAACTCCCCGCGCTCGTTGAAGACCCGGATCAGGGAACCCTCGACGATGCCCCGGACCTCCGCGTCGGCGGGATGCACGATGGCCGACGGCTCGCCCTGCACCCGCTGCTGGGCACCGAGATTGCCGTAGGACGAGTTGAGGAAGGCGTGGGCCTTGGGCGAGACCAGGTGCAGCGGGTAGTCGCTGCGGGCGGGCGGGATGTAGTGCGGCAACGGGTCCACCTCGCCGCCGGGCTGCGCCTCGTTGCTGCCCTGCCGGAAGAGGGGGAGCACGAAGTTGCCGCCCGCCGCGGCGGCGGAGACGAACTCCTGCTTGCCCGACGGCGTCGGGAAGCCGCCCTCGACGTGCGGGGCGTAGCGGTCGGCGTCGGGCAGGTTCAGCCGGGCCCATCCCGTCCGTGCCAGGGACTCCGGGGTGACGCCCGCCAGCGCCGGGGCGGACCAGTCGTACGCCTGTGCGAGCAGCTCCTCGTCCGTCATCCGGAAGCAGGGGTCGTCGAACCCCATGGCGGCGGCCAGCCGTCGGAAGAGCTCGGTGTTGGGGATCGCCTCGCCCACCGGCGCGATCGACGGCCGGTTCAGACCGATGTAGAAGTGCCCCCACGAGAACATGACGTCGAGCTGCTCGAGCTGGGTGGTAGCCGGGAGCACGATGTCGGCGTACTGCGCGGTGTCGGTGAGGAACTGCTCGCTGACCACGGTGAAGAGGTCCTCGCGGGACAGCCCCGCGACCATCCGCTCCTGGTCGGGGCAGACGATCAGCGGGTTGGCGTTGTAGACCATCAGCGCGTGGATGCCGGGGTCGAGGCCGAGGCCCCCGGTCAGTGCCTTCCCCAGCAGGTACTGGTTGACCACCCGGGTGCCCTCGGGCCGCAGCTGTGGCTGGGACAGCGCGTCCCAGTTCACCGGGAAGGCCCAGAGCGGCAGGGCGAGCAGCCCGCCACCCGGCCTGCGCCACGCGCCCACCAGGCCGGGCAGGCAGGAGATCGCCCGCACGGTCTGCCCGCCGCCGGAGTGCCGCTCGATCGCCACGCCGATCCGGATCATCGACGGCTGGCCTGCCGCGTACTCGCGGGCCAGTGTCCGGATGTCGTCGGCCGGGATGCCGGTCTCCTCCGCCGCCCACTCGGGGGTGCAGTCGCGGACCCGCTCCGCGAGCTCCTCGACCCCGACGGTGTGCTCGGCGACGTACTCGGCGTCGGTCAGACCCTCGGCGAGGATGACGTGGATCAGCGCCAGGGCCAGCGCGCCGTCCGTGCCGGGGCGGATCGGGATGTGCCAGTCGGCGCGCTTCGCGGTGCGGTGCCGGACCGGGTCGATGACCACGACCTTGGCGCCCCGCTTCTGCGCCTCGGCCACGAACGGCCACAGGTGCAGGTTCGTCGACACCATGTTGCAGGCCCAGATCACGATGTAGCGCGAGTGCACCAGGCTCTCGGGGTCGACGCCCGCCGTCGGGCCGAGGCTCATCACGTACGCCGTCGACGCGCCCGAGTCGCAGAAGGTGCGCTCCGCGACGGTCGCGCCCAGCTTGTTGAAGAAGGGGTCGCCGACGTTGAGCCCGTTGAGCGTGCCCTGGGTCCCCAGGTAGCTGACCGGCATGACCGCCTCGGGCCCGTGCTCCGCGACCACCCCGCGGAACCGGTCGGCGATCTCGCTGATCGCCTCGTCCCACGTGATCGGCGCGAACCGGCCCGAGCCCTTCGGCCCGGTGCGGCGCAGCGGCGTGGTGACCCGCTCCGGGCTGTAGACCCGGTCGACGTAGTTGTTCACCTTGACGCAGAGCCCGCCGCGGGTGAACGGGTGGTCCGGGTCGCCCCGCACCCCCGTGGCCTTCCCGTCCTCGACGCTGACGAGCATCGAGCACCCGTCGGGGCAGTCGTGCGGGCAGATCGCCCGGTGGGTGCCCGTCTCCCCGACGGCGAGGAGGGGCAGGTCGGCGAGGGTCATCGCGGCTCCGGATCGTGGTGGGGGTGACCCATCCTGGTGCGCCGCCGCGCGACCGGGCTTGGCACCGAGCGACCGGAGGTGGGCAGCGAGTGACCGGTGGTGGGCAACGAGCGACGACAGCCGGGCGGTGGGGGACGGGCACCGGCGGCGGGGACGGGCGGACGGAGGCGTTGACGCGCCCGCAACACGCTGCGAACCTGCGACTGGTTCCCTCCGGAGCGAGCCGGCGGGAGTGCCGTCGTCCGCGCAGGAGGTGACCATGGTCCTCGCACCCGGATCGGCGCCCGGCGGCACGGACCGACACGCCACCCGCCGTTTCGACGAGTGGCGGGACACCATCCGGCACGACTTCGTGGCCCTCGACATCGCCGCCGACCGCCGGATCGGCACGTTCACCGGCGCGGTGCGCAACGCGACCGTCGCCCACCTGCAGGTCTCGGAGGTCTCCTCGGTCGACCAGGTCTGCCGCCGGACGCCCTCGCTGGCCGCGGCCGACGACCAGGAGTTCCTGCAGATCGGGATGATCACTCGGGGCACGGGCGTGCTGGAGCAGGACGGCCGCCGCGCGGCGCTCGCGGGCGGCGACTTCGCCATCTACGAGACCGGCAGGCCGTTCCGCTGGCGGCTCGGCGGGGACTGGTGCCTCGAGGTGTTCACGTGGCCGCGCGCCGCCGTCGGGCTCGACGCCGGGGAGTCCGCCCGCGCCACCGCGCTGCGGATGGACGGTCGGGAGGGCCTGTCCGGGATCGTGGGCGGGATGCTGCGGGGGCTGCTCGCCGCACCGCCGCGGCTGACCCCGGCCGGTGCCGCGCGCGTGGCGGACGAGACCGGCGACCTGGTCACCACCCTGGCCGTGGAGCACCTGGCCGGGCCGCTCGCCGTCGACCGGCCGCAGCAGGCCCTGCTGCGGGAGATGCTCACCTACCTCGACACCCACCTCGCCGATCCCGCCCTCGGTCCGGCTGCCGTCGCACGGGCGCACTTCGTGTCGGTGCGCCAGCTGCACCGGCTCTTCGCGACGACCGGCGAGACGGTGAACCGGCGGATCCGCCGGTTGCGCCTGGAGCACTGCCGCCGCGAGCTGGCCGACCGGCGGCGGGCCGGCGAGCCGGTCACGGACGTCGCGCGGCGCTGGGGCTTCCCCGACCTCGCCACCTTCAGCCGGGCCTTCCGGGCCGCGTACGGGGTGTCCCCCACCACCTACCGGGCGCGCCACCTCGCCCCCTGACCCGCGACCCCCGCGCCAGAACTCCCGACTCGCGCCGCCAGAACCCCCGACTCGCGCCGCCGGAACCCCCGACTCGCGCCGCCGGAACTCCCGACTCGCGGGGGTCAGAGGGCGGCGAGGATCCGGTCGAGGTGGGCGAGGTCCTCGGGCGGCAGGGCGCGCAGGACCGGCGGCGGGTCACCCAGGATCGCCCGGGCGGTGGCGGCGGCCCGCTCCCCGTCCGGGGTCGCGCTCACGATCTTGCAGCGCCGGTCCTCCGGATGGTGCTCGCGGCGGACCAGACCGCGCTTCTGCAGCTCGTCGACCACCACCGTGGCGTAGGGCCGGTCGACCGAGAGCCGGTCGGCGAGGTCGGAGAGCGTCCCGGGCCGGCGCGCCACCTCGAGCAGCGCCTTGACCCGCACGAAGCTGAGCCCGACGGCCTCGCAGGCCTCGCGCCGCCGGTCGTGCTGGTCCACGACGAGGGCCCGCATCCGCCCCCAGGCCCGCACGGCCGGGTCGGCGGGGTCGAGCTCGCGGACCTCGCCCTCGACCGTCACGACACACCCGCCCGGGCCGGCACGTCGGAGGCGGCGAACAGCTCGGCGGTGTGGGTGGCGGTGCGCCGCGCCCACGCCGTCGTCGAGACCAGGCCCAGCACGAGGACCACGATCCCGCAGCCGATCTGCACCGCCCAGCCGACGTGCGTGGCCGCGGCGAGCCCCGTCGGCAGCGGCCCGACGACCGAGGCCGTGACCGCCGACCCGATGATCGCGACGCCGAGGGCCGTGCCGACCTGCCGGCTCGTGGACGCCACCGCCGAGGCCACTCCGGCCTGCGCGGCCGGCATGCCGGAGACGGCGGTGTTGGTGATGGGCGGGTTGACCATGCCGAACGCGATCCCGAACAGCACGTACGCGGTGATCAGCACCCACAGCGGCGAGTCGGTGCGCAGGGTCAGCAGCACCGCACCGGAGAGCACGAGCCCGGCCCCGCCGACGACGAGCGGGATCCGTGCCCCCCGGGTGGCGACCAGCCGCCCGGCGACGGTCGGCAGGACCGCCGCCATCGCGGCCATCGGCAGCGTGAGCAGCCCGGCGTGCAGCGGGGAGTAGCCGCGCGCGGACTGCAGGTACAGCGCGTTGACGAAGAGGAAACCGGCGAGGCTGGCGAAGGCGCACACCGCGATCACCGTGGCCCCGGCGAACGGGACGCTGCGGAAGAAGCGCGGGTCGAGCAGCGGCTCCGGCCGGTTCCGCTCCCACGGCAGCAGCGTCGCGAGCGCGGCGGCCGCCGCGACCGCGCAGCCGAGCACGGCCGGCGAGGTCCAGCCCTGGGCCGGGCCCTCGATGATCGCGAACGTGGCGCCGCCCAGCAGCACCGCCATCAGCACCTGGCCCACCGGATCGAGCCGCCGCGGCCGCGGGGCCCGGGACTCCGGCACGAACCGGGTCGTCGCCACGACGGCCGCCACGACCACCGGCACGTTGATCCAGAACACCGACCGCCAGCCGACGGCGTCGACGAGGGCGCCGCCGATCAGCGGCCCCAGCGCCATGCTGAGCCCGACGACGCTGCCCCACGCCCCGATCGCGCGGGCGCGCTCGCGAGGGTCGGTGAAGACGTTGACGATGATCGACATGGCCACGGGGTTGAGCATCGCCCCGCCCAGCGCCTGCACCACCCGGAAGCCGACGAGCGCCCCGGCCGACGGCGCGACGCTGCACAGCAGCGAGCCGACGCCGAACAGCACCAGCCCGATCCGGAAGATCCGCTTGCGCCCCACCCGGTCCGCGGTCGACCCGGCCAGCATCAGCAGGCTCGCCAGGGTGAGGGTGTAGGCGTCGATCGTCCACTGCAACGAGGTGACCGACGCCGACAGGTCGGCCTGGATCGACGGCAGCGCCAGGTTGACGATGGTCGAGTCCATGCTGACGACGAACAGGCTGGAACAGCAGATCACGAGCACCAGCAGGCGGTGCCTGCGGCCGAGCTCGGGCACGGGCCCTCCGGACGGTGGTTGCGGCAGCACAATCGTTAGCATGCTACAACCGCTCGGGTCGCCGGGTCAGCGCATGAGAGGCAGATCGCGCTCGTCGTGCGAGTGGTCGCAGCCCGGGACCAGACAGGCGGCGTCCGTGACGCCCGGGTCGGCGAACTGCGTGCGGTGCAGCGCGGCGTAGCGCCCCTCCGCGGCCAGCAACTCGGCGTGCGTGCCCTGCTCCGTCACCCGCCCGGCCTCGACGACCGCGATCCGGTCCGCCGCGCGGACGGTCGACAGCCGGTGGGCGATGACGATCGCCGTCCGCCCCACCAGTGCCTCGGCCAACGCCTCCTGCACCGCGGCCTCGGACTCGGAGTCGAGGTGCGCGGTCGCCTCGTCGAGCACCACGACGGGCGGGCGGGCCAGCAGCAGCCGGGCGATCGTGAGCCGCTGCCGCTCACCGCCGGAGAGTCGGTATCCGCGCTCCCCCACCACGGTCCCGAGACCGTCGGGCAGCTGGTCGAGCAGCTCGCCGAGCCGCGCGCGGTGCAGGGCCTCGCGCAGCTCGTCGTCCGATGCCTCCGGGCGCGCGTAGCGCAGGTTGGCCGCGATGGTGTCGTGGAAGAGGTGCCCGTCCTGGGTCACCACGCCGACGGCGCCGCGCAGCGCGTCGAAGGTCAGGTCCCGGACGTCGACGCCGGAGAGCTCGACGGCGCCGGAGTCGACGTCGTAGAGCCGCGGGAGCAGCGAGGCGATGGTCGACTTCCCGGCCCCGGACGGCCCGACCAGTGCCAGCAGCGAGCCCGCCGGCGCCTCCAGGTCGACGCCGTGCAGCACCTCGCCGGGGGCGCGCCGGTCCAGCACGGCGACGTCCTCCAACGACGCGAGCGAGACCTGCTCGGCCGTCGGGTACGAGAAGTGGACCCCGCGCAGGCGCACCGACACCGGACCGGGCGGCAGCGCTCGGGCCCCCGGCCGTTCGGTGATCATCGGCTCCAGGTCGAGGACCTCGAAGACCCGCTCGAACGCGACCAGCGCGGTCATGACGTCCACGCGCGCGTTGGCCAGCGCGGTCATCGGCGTGTAGAGCCGGGTGAGCAGCAGGGCGAGGGTGACGACCGTGCCCGGCTCGATCCGCCCGGTCACCGCGAGCCAGCCGCCGAGCCCGTAGACGAGCGCCTGGGCCAGCGCCGAGACCAACGACAGGGACGTGACGAAGACCCGGGACACCATCGCCGTCCGGACCCCGATGTCGCGGACCCGCTCGGCGCGCTCGCCGAACTCGCGCGCCTCCTCCCGCGGCCGCCCGAACAGCTTGACGAGCGTGGCGCCCGCCGCCGAGAACCGCTCGGTCATCTGCGTGCTCATCGACGCGTTCAGGTTCGCCGAGTCCCGCCGCAGGTCGGCGATGCGCCGGCCCATCCGCCGCGCCGGCAGCACGAAGATCGGCAGCAGCAGCAGGGCGAGCACGGTGACCTGCCATGCCAGCCCGATCATCACGGCGAGCGCGAGGGTCAGCTGGATGACGTTCGACAGGACGCTGGCGAGCGTGGTGGTGATGGCCGACTGCGCGCCGATGACGTCGTTGTTGAGCCGGCTGACCAGCGCGCCGGTGCGGGTGCGCATGAAGAAGGCGACCGGCATGCGCTGGACGTGCGTGAACACCGCGGTGCGCAGGTCGACGATCAGACCCTCGCCGATGCGCGAGGAGAACCAGCGGGCGCCCAGTCCGATCAGTGCCTCGGCCACGGCCAGCGCGGCGATGCAGAGGGCGAGCGTGATCACCCGGCGGGCCGCGTCCGCGCCGCCCGCGACGATCGCGTCGACCACCCGGCCGGCGAGCAGCGGGGTGACGACACCGATGACCGCGGTCCCGGTCGTGAGCAGCAGGAACGACAGCAGCCACAGCCGGTAGGGCCTGGCGAACCGCCAGATCCGCGGGATCGTCCCCTTGGCGACGGAGCGCGGGGCGTCGGCCGCCCGCGTCATCCCGCGCATGATCGTGAGCGGCCTGTCCACACACCTCACCCGAACCGCGTCATGGGCCACGAGCGCGTCGCCGGAGGCCGAAACCGAGTCTCGGTGTCGACCCTAGTGCGAGGGTCGGGGCGGCGCGCGTCACGCGCGCGGTCAGGGCGCGGTCACGCGCTCACGAGCGGCCCGGGCGGTGCACACACGTCGACCCGCCGCCGTGCCTGCGGACGGTGGCGGGTGCGTGTCGACGTGGATGGTTCCGGGAGGGTTCCGGGCCGCCCCTACTTCTTCTTGGTGCGAGTGGCCCCGCCGCGCCCGCGCAGCGTCACCCCGGTCTCGCTCAGCACGCGGTGCACGAAGCCGTAGGACCGTCCGGTCTGCTCGGCCAGGGCGCGGATGCTCGCGCCCTTCTCGTACTTCTTCTTCAGATCGGTGGCGAGTTTGTCCCGCTGGGTGCCCGTGATCCGGGCTCCCTTCTTCAGGTCGGCCACGACAGTTGACCTCCTCTGCCCCACCGCGGACCCCGCGTCCGCGGACCGGAGCCGCCGATCGGCTCGTCGGTGCGAGCCATGATGATCCTTCTGTCGGGATGTGGCCAGCGCAACATCCCGCATGATCGGTGAACGGTTCCTCCGTTCGGATCACGCGGACGGGTGATCGCATTCGGTCCCGGTGTCACCGGGAGGTCACCTCGCCGTCACGGGCGCGTGGCCTACGCCAGCTGGACGAGTTCCAGGTAGTCCGCGGACCAGTGGTCCTCGGTACCGTCCGGAAGCACGATCACCTTGTCGGGTTCGAGTGCCTCGACGGCACCGGGGTCGTGGGTGACCAGCACGACCGCCCCCTCGAAGCGGCGCAGCGCGTCGAGCACCTGCTCGCGGCTGGCCGGGTCGAGGTTGTTCGTGGGCTCGTCGAGCAGCAGCACGTTCGCCGCGCTGGAGACCAGGCCGGCCATCGCCAGCCGGGTCCGCTCACCACCGGAGAGCGTGCCCGCGGGCTGCTCCAGCTGCTCGCCGGAGAACATGAACGTGCCCAGCACCGTGCGCAGCTGCTGCTCCGGGGCGTCGGGCGAGGCGTGCCGGATGTTCTCCCAGACACTCGCATCCATGTCGAGCGTGTCGTGCTCCTGCGCGAAGTAGCCGGTGCGCAGTCCGTGGCCCGGCACGACGGCGCCGGAGTCGGACCTCTCGGTGCCGGCCAGCAGCCGCAGCAGCGTGGTCTTGCCCGCGCCGTTGAGCCCCAGGACCACGACCTTGGTCCCGCGGTCGACGGCCAGGTCCACGCCGGTGAACACCTCGAGCGAGCCGTACGCCTTGGAGAGGTTCTCCGCGGTGAGCGGGGTGCGTCCGCACGGGGCCGGCGTGGGGAACCGGATCTTGGCCACCCGGTCCGCCTGGCGCTCCGGTTCCAGGTTGGCCAGCAGCTCGTCGGCGCGCCGGGCCATGTTCTTCGCGGCGACGGCCTTGGTGGCCTTGGCGCCCATCTTCGCGGCCTGGGCGTGCAGCGCCGACGCCTTCTTCTCGGCGTTGGCCCGCTCCCGGCGGCGCCGCTTCTCGTCCGTGGCGCGCGCCTCGAGGTAGCGCTTCCAGTTCATGTTGTACTGGTCGACCTCGCCGCGGGTGGCGTCGAGGAACCACACCTTGTTCACCACGGCGGCCAGCAGGTCGGTGTCGTGGCTGATCACCACGAGCCCGCCCTCGTGGGCCTGCAGGAATCCGCGCAGCCAGGTGATGGAGTCGGCGTCGAGGTGGTTGGTCGGCTCGTCGAGCAGCAGCGTGGTGGCGCTCTGCGAGCCGCCGTCCGACGCCGCGAACAGGATCCGGGCCAGCTCCACGCGCCGGCGCTGCCCGCCGGACAGGGTGGCGATCTGCTGGTTCAGCACCCGCTCGGGCAGGCCGAGGTTCGTGCAGATCCGGGCCGCCTCGCTCTCGGCGGCGTACCCGCCGAGCGCGGCGAAGCGCTCCTCCAGCCGCCCGTACTCGCGGACGGCCCGCTCGTTCTCGGGGCCGTCGACCAGCTCGGCCATCGCGGTCTGGACCTTCTCCAGCTTGCGCAACAGCTCGTCGAGGCCGCGGGCGGAGAGCACCCGGTCCTTCGCCGTGACGGAGAGATCGCCCTCGCGTGGGTCCTGCGGGAGGTAGCCGACGGGCGAGTTGGTGGTGACCGCACCCCCGTAGGGCTCGCCCTCCCCCGCCAGCACGCGCATGGAGGTGGTCTTGCCGGCGCCGTTGCGCCCGACGAGGCCGATCCGGTCGCCGGGCTGGACGCGCAGGGTGGCGCCGGACAGCAGGATTCGGGAGCCGGCGCGCAGCTCGAGGTCGGTGGCGGTGATCATGAAGGGACTCCGGGAGGGGTCGGAACGAGGAGGGCGGCCTGGGGGCACACGGGTACCGGGGCGCGGCGCCTACTCGATCAGGATCACGCCTCCAGGCTACCGGCCCGCGCATCCCCGTTTCCCCCGTAGGGTCACCGTCATGACCGAAGTCACCGACGCGACGGGGGATCTGGCCGGTCGGGCCGCGCTCGTCACGGGCGCGAGCCGCGGGATCGGGCTCGCCGTCGCCGCCGAGCTGCTCTCCCGGGGTGCGTCCGTCGCCATCACGGGCCGCAAGCAACCCGATCTCGAGTCGGCGGCGGCGGAGCTCGGTGCGCCGGGGCGCGTGCTGACGGTGGCCGGCAACGCGGGCGACCCGGCGCACCGCGAGGAGGCCGTGGCGCGCACCGTCGAGACCTTCGGCAACCTCGCGATCCTGGTCAACAACGCCGGCATCAACCCGCAGTACGGTCCGCTGGTCGACGCGGACCTGGACGCCGTGTCGAAGATCTTCGACGTCAACGTCGTCGCCCCGCTCGGGTTCGTGCAGCTCGCGTACCGGGCGTGGATGCGCGACCACGGCGGGGCCGTCGTCAACGTCGCGTCGATGGCCGGGATCCGGGCGACCGGCGTCATCGGCGCCTACGGAGCCTCGAAGGGCGCGCTCATCCGGCTCACCGAGGAGCTGGCCGGCCAGCTCGGCCCGGGCATCCGCGTCAACGCCGTGGCCCCCGCCGTCGTCAAGACGCGGTTCGCGGCGGCGCTCTACGAGCACGACGAGCAGGGCGTGGCGAACGGCTACCCCCTGAAGCGGCTCGGCACCCCGGAGGACGTCGCCGCGGCCGTCGCCTTCCTCGTGTCCGACGCCTCGGGCTGGATCACCGGCGAGACCGTGCGGCTCGACGGCGGCGCCCTGGCCTCCGGGAGGAACGGCTGAACGTGCGGGAGCCCGCCGCGCCGGCGGCACCGCCCACGCCCGGCCGCGGTGGCGGCGCGGTGGACGTACTGGTGGCCGGGGGCGGCCCCGCCGGGCGCGCCCTCGCCGCCGCCTGCGCACGGATCGGCCTGCGGACCGCGTTGGCCGACCCAGCCCCGGACCGCCCCTGGCGCGCGACCTACGCCGCCTGGGCGGACGAGCTGCCGGTGGACCTGCCGGCGGGCGTGGTCGCCGCGCGGGCGCAGGGCCGGGCCGTCGCGCTGACCGAGCACCGGCTCGGCTGGGAGTACACGGTCCTCGACACCCCCGCACTGCGCGCCCACCTCGACGCGGGGCTGGCCGGCGTCGCCGTCCACCGCGCGAAGGTGGTGGGCAGCGAGCCGGGGTACGCCCGGCTGGCCGCCGGGCGCCTGCCGGCGCGGCTCGTCGTCGACGCCACCGGGCACCGGCCCGCCCGGGCGCGCCGGGCCCCCGCGGAGCAGACGGCGTACGGGCTGGTCGTCGAGGAGACCGTGGCCGCTCCGCTCGTCGCGTCGGGCGAGGCGCTGTTCATGGACTGGCGGCAGGAGCACGGCCGGCCGGGCGGGGCCTGGCCGACCTTCCTCTACGCGGTCCCGCTCGGCGGCGGCCGGGTGCTGCTCGAGGAGACCTCCCTGGCCCGCCGCCCCGGCCTGCCGCTGCCCGAGCTGCGCGCGCGGCTGCACGCCCGCCTGGCCCGCCACGGTGTGCACCCGCCCGCCGGGGCCGAGGAGGAACGCGTCCGGTTCCCCGTGGAGGGCCCCGTCGGTGCGACGCTCGCGCCGGGGCCCGCCTTCGGCGCCGCGGGCGCCCTCGTCCATCCCGCCACCGGCTTCTCGGTGGCGACCGCGCTGCGGCTGGCACCGCGGCTGGCGGAGGCGCTGGCCGGGCCCGCACCCCGCCGTGCGGCCCGGTCGGTCGTGTGGCCGGCCCAGGCCCGCGCCGTGCACGTGCTGCGGCACCGCGGCCTGGAGGCGCTGCTGCGGATGCCGCCCGCGCGGGTGCCGGCCTTCTTCGAGGCGTTCCTCGGGCTGCCCGCGCACCACCGCTGGGCCTACCTGACCGGCCGCGCCGACCTGCCCGGCACGGCGGCCGCCATGCGCGCGCTGTGGGCCCGCGCGGACTGGTCGCTGCGCGCCCGGCTCGTGGGTCCCGCGCTGCTGCCCCGGGCCCGCCCCGCCACCACCGGGTGACGCTCGCGAGTCGGGGCAGGTCAGCGAACTACCGGTCGGTAATCTGCCGGGACCATCGCGTGACCGATCCCCCGGAGGGCACATGTCCGCCTACACCACCGTCGTCGTCGGCACGGACGGATCGGCGACCTCGTACGTCGCCGTGGAGCGCGCAGCGGCCGTCGCCCGCGACTCCGACGCCGAGCTCGTGCTGGTCTCGGCCTACACGCCGGCCTCGCGTGACGAGACCCTCGAGGCCGAGGACGCCCTCGGCGCGGAGGCCTACCAGGTCCGCGGCTGGACGCCCGCGGAAGAGGTGCTGCGCACCGCCGAGGACAAGGCCGCCGCGATCGGCGCGACCAAGATCAGCAAGGTCGCGGAGGACGGCGCCCCGGCCGACGTGCTGCGCAAGGCGGTCCAGGAGCGCAACGCCGACCTGCTCGTGGTGGGCAACAAGGGCCTCAACACCCTCAGCGGGCGCATCCTCGGCTCGGTCCCGTCGGACGTCGCCCGCCGCTCCGGCGTCGACGTCCTGATCGTGCACACCACCTGAGCAGCCCGTGAGCGAGGGCTGGCTGGAGGACCTCGGGTCGTTCCTCGACGCCGCCGCCCGGGGCGAGAGGCGCCGGCTGGCCGAGTCCGCGCCGCTGGTCGGGGCGCTGGAGGAGATGATCCTCGGCGGGCCGCGGCGCTACACCCGCGCCGAGGTGCTGGAGCGGGCCGGGGTCCCCGAGGAGGAGGGCCTGCGGCTGTGGCGGTCGCTCGGCTTCCCCGAGGTGCCCGACGAGCTGGTCTACTTCACCGACGGGGACGTCGACGCCGCGGGGCTGCTCGCCACCGATCCCGTCGCCCGGTCGCTGCCCACGGACGTGCGCGAGACGGTCCTGCGCGCGATCGCGCAGTCGGTGTCCCGGCTCGCCGACTGGCAGGTCGGCATGTTGGCCCGCATGGTCGCCGACCGCGCCGCGCCGACCGTCGGGGCGGCGTCCGGGGAGATGGAGCCCGAGGCCGCGCTGCACTTCGCGGCCGACCTGCTGCCGACGCTCGAACGGGTGCAGGCCTACATCTGGCGGCGGCACATGGCGGCCGCCGTGTCCCGGTTCGTGGTCGGCCCGCTCGACGACCCGGAGTCGGCCGAGACCCGCGCCCTCACGGTCGGGTTCGCGGACATGGTCGGTTTCACCCGCACCACGCGGCGGCGCTCCCCCGCCGAGCTGTCCGAGATGATCGAGCACTTCGAGGCCGGCACCACGGAGGTGATCACCGAGTGCGGCGGGCGGCTGGTCAAGACCGTCGGCGACGAGGTGCTCTTCGTGACCGACGAGCCGGCCGAGGCCGCGTGGCTGGCCCTGCGGCTGCGCGAGCGGGTGCGGCAGGAGCCCTCGCTCCCCCCGCTGCGGATCGGGTTGGCCGCCGGCGACGTGCTGCTGCGCTTCGGCGACGTCTACGGCGAGCCGGTCAACATCGCCGCCCGGCTCACCACGCACGCCCGTCCGGACACCGTCCTGGTCGACCGCGCGGTCGCGCACGGCATCGAGGGCGACGAGCGCTTCGGCACCCGCCGGCTCAAGCCCCTGCAGGTCCGGGGCTACCGCCACCTGCAGCCCTACCTGCTCCGCGAGCGCACCCACGGCACCTGAGCTTGATCTTTAACCTCGGTCAGTGCGGGGTGTTGTTGTGCTGGTGGCGTGTTTGCCCACGTCGTGGCGGGTGGCGGGGTTGCGGTTGCGGGATCCGGGTGGACGGCCGGGGCCGGGTCGGCCAGGTTTCGGTGCCGCGGCGGGTCGGGTCGTGTTCGCGCGGAGGTGGCGAAACCCGCGTCGGACCCGCGCTGGGGTGAGCCGGCCCGGGCGGGCGGGCTTCTCCCAAGGACGGCGCAGGTCCGCGGCGAGGGGTCGGGCCAGGCGCAGTTGGGTGTGCGCGGTGATGATCAGCCAGGTCCAGCGGTCCGCCGCGGCCGGGGTACGGACCTTCGGGACGGTCCAGCCGAGGGTCTGTTTGAACAGCCGGAAGGTGTGTTCAAGATCGAACCGGCGCAGGAACGCCCGCCACCACCGGTCCACATCCTCGGCACTCGCGCCGGTGACCGAGGACCACAACCAGACCGGTTTCGGGTCGTGATCGCCGGGCAGCCGTTCGACCTGCAGGCGGAGCAGGGTGCCGGCGATGATCGGGAGCTCACCCGGGTGGTCGGCCCAGACGCCGCGGTGGGTCAGGCGCGGGTAGAGCCCGTCCCAGGCGGTGGCGACCGCCCGGCCGTAGCGGGTTGTGTCGGTGACGGTGGTCTGGGCTGGTGCCCACCAGGTGCCCGGTGCGGACAGAGCGAAGTCCGGACCGTGGCGCGGCGGGCGGCCGATCGCTCGGGCGGTGCGCAGGGTGCGGGGGCCGCGCAGGACCCGGTCCGAGCGCAGCCGCCCGAGTAGCTCTATCGGTAGGGCGGCGAGCACGTGGGCGAGGCGGGTGATGTCGTAGCCGGCATCGGCGACGATCAGGATCGGCAGGTCCCCGGCCCGCCACTGGTCCGCGTTCCGCAGCCGGGTGACGACCTCGCGCAGCTGGGCGGCGGTGACCGCGGTGGCGTCCTGTCCGGGCCCGATCCGAACGACATCGAGCATCGCGGTCCACGAGCTACGGCCCGGTTCCAGGGCGGCGACGAACGAGTACGGCCAGCCCGGGATCATCTGCGCGTTGCCTTTTCCTCGGCCGTAGACGTGGCAGAACAGCCGATCTGCGCTGGTCGGGGCGTCCGAGCGCAGCCACGGGCTGACATCCACGGCGAGCACGATCCGCCCATCGACCCCTCTGGGCAGCGGGAGACCGGCCAGTACCCGGCGGAGCCGCTGCGGCTCGATCCGGCCACAGGCCAGTGCGTCGTACATCGCGCCGTGCCCGCGACGGTGCTCGGCCACCAAGGTCAGCTCGACCAGCGAGTGGACCGGACCATCCGCGCACAAGACCGCATCACACAGCTCGAACAGCGCATCCGCCCGCGCGGTCAACGAGTCGTAGAACTCCTGCCGGAACCGGGCCAGATCGTCCCCTCGAGCCGGAGTGTCGCCAAGCACCACCGGCCCGGCACACGCCACACTGACCATCGCGGCCACCGCTTTCGTCTTCGAGCTCTGTGAGAGGAACCCGAAGAGGATCAAGTGGTGGCCGCATCCATGTCCGGACGACACGCCGCACGACCAACATCAAGTAGCCGAGAGCGGCCCCCCAAGGTTAAGGATCAAGCTGAGAACGCGTCAGGGAACCATAGCGCGCGAATTCGGCCCTTCCGAGCGCGTTATGGAACCATAATGCGAAGCCACGGCGCGTGAGAACGCGTCAGGGAACCATGATGCGCGATCGACGGCCGTCTCCGCGCATCATGGTTCCCTCCTGCGATTGCTCAGACGCGGAAGCCGAGGGCGCGCAGCTGCTCGCGACCGTCCTCGGTGATCTTCTCCGGGCCCCACGGCGGCATCCAGACCCAGTTGATCGTGATGTCCTCGACCAGCCCGCCGTTGCTCGGGCCGGTGAGGGCCGAGCGGGCCTGCTCCTCGATCACGTCCGTCAGCGGGCAGGCCGCCGACGTCAGGGTCATGTCGATGACCGCCTTGTTGTCCTCGACCTTCAGGCCGTAGACGAGGCCCAGGTCGACGACGTTGATCCCCAGCTCGGGGTCGACGACGTCGCGCATGGCCTCCTCGATGTCGTCGAGCGAGGGACCCTCGCCGGCGGCCTGCGCGGCCGGCGGCTCCGGCATCCCGGCGGCGCCCCGGACGATCTCGTCGTCGGCCGTCCCGGTGGTGTTGTCGCTCATGCCTCCTCCTTCACCCGCGCGACCGCGTCCTTGAACGCCATCCAGCCCAGCAGAGCACACTTGACGCGCGCCGGGTACCTGGAGACGCCGGCGAACGCGATCCCGTCGCCGATGATCTCCTCGTCCCCGGGCACCTTGCCGCGGCTCTGGGCCATCTCCTGGAAGGACTCCAGGATCCGGAACGCCTCCTCGACGCTCTTGCCGACCACCAGGTCGGTGAGCACCGACGTCGACGCCTGGCTGATCGAGCAGCCGAGCGACTCGTAGGAGACGTCCTGCACGCTCTGGCCGTCGAGCTTGACCCGCAGGGTCACCTCGTCGCCGCAGGTCGGGTTGACGTGGTGGGTCTCCGCGTCGTACGGCTCGCGCAGGCCGGCGCCGTGCGGCTGCCGGTAGTGGTCCAGGATGATCTCCTGGTACATCTGCTCCAACTTCATCACGCGACCCCGAAGAACTCGCGGGCGGCCCGCACGCCGTCGGCGAGCTGGGCCACCTCCTCCGCCGTGGTGTACACGTGGAAGGACGCCCGGACGGTCGCCGCGATTCCGAAGCGGCGGTGCAGGGGCCACGCGCAGTGGTGCCCGACCCGCACGGCGATGCCCCGGTCGTCGAGCACCTGGCCGACGTCGTGCGCGTGCACCCCGTCGACCACGAAGGACACCGCGCCGCCCCGCTGCTCGAGCGAGTCCGGCCCGATGATGCGCACGCCCTCGACCTCGCGCAGCGTG
This sequence comes from Pseudonocardia kujensis, assembly GCF_021283305.1. Classification (GTDB taxonomy): domain Bacteria; phylum Actinomycetota; class Actinomycetes; order Mycobacteriales; family Pseudonocardiaceae; genus Pseudonocardia; species Pseudonocardia kujensis. Next base: position 135,236 of record NZ_JAJSOK010000008.1, on the reverse strand, counting down.
TCGAGCGCGACCTTCGTGAGCTCCCGCTCGTGCGCGAAGACCGTGTCCATGCCGATCGCGGACAGGTAGTCCACGGCGGCGCCGAGCCCCACGGCCTGCGACGTCATGGGCACGCCCGCCTCGAACCGCTGCGGCGGCGGGGCGTAGGTCGAGCCCTCCATCCGCACCATCTCGATCATCGAGCCGCCGGTGATGAAGGGCGGCATCGCGTCGAGCAGCTCGGTGCGGCCGAAGAGCACGCCCACGCCCGAGGGGCCGAGCATCTTGTGCCCCGAGAACGCGGCGAAGTCGACGCCGAGCTCCGTCAGGTTGACCGGCATGTGCGGCACCGACTGGCAGGCGTCGAGCACGGTGAGCGCGCCCACGGCCTGCGCCCGCCGCACCAGCTCCTCGACCGGGGCGATCGAGCCCAGGACGTTGGACTGGTGGGCGAAGGCCACGACCTTGACCCGCTCGGTGAGCGCCAGCGAGTCGAGGTCGATCCGGCCGTCCTCGGTGACCGAGTACCAGCGCAGGGTCGCCCCGGTCCGCCGGCACAGCTCCTGCCAGGGCACCAGGTTGGCGTGGTGCTCCAGCTCGGTCACGACGATCTCGTCGCCGGGGCCGACCGCGAACCGCTCCGACTCCGGGCCCAGGCCCGTGCGGATCGAGGAGTTGCTCATCGCGTAGGCGACGAGGTTGATCGCCTCGGTGGCGTTCTTGGTGAACACCAGCTCCTCGGGCTCGGCGCCGGTGAACACCGCGATCTTCGACCGCGCGGCCTCGTAGTCGTCCGTGGCCTCCTCGGCGAGCTGGTGCGCGCCGCGGTGCACGGCCGCGTTGTGCGTCTCGAGGAAGGCCCGCTCGGCGTCGAGCACCTGGCGCGGGCGCTGCGAGGTGGCGCCCGAGTCCAGGTAGACCAGCGGGCGCCCCTCGCGGACGGTGCGCGACAGGATCGGGAAGTCGTCGCGGATCGAGGCGACGTCCAGACCCGCCGTGGGGGTCTGGAGCGTGGTCACGACGCCGCCGCCGCTTCCCGGACGAACCGCTCGTAGCCGTTCTTCTCGAGGTCGTCGGCCAGCTCGGGGCCGCCGGACTCGACGACCCGGCCGCCGGCGAACACGTGCACGAAGTCCGGCGTGATGTGCTGCAGGATCCGCGTGTAGTGCGTGATCAGCAGGATGCCGTTCTCGGGCGAGCGGTACCGGTTCACGCCCTCGGACACGACCCGCAGCGCGTCGACGTCCAGGCCGGAGTCGGTCTCGTCGAGGATCGCGATCTTCGGGTTGAGCAGGGCGAGCTGCAGCACCTCGTGGCGCTTCTTCTCACCGCCGGAGAAGCCCTCGTTCACCGAGCGGTCGGCGAACTCCTCGGAGATCCCGAGGTCGGACATCGCGCCCTTGACCTCCTTCACCCACGTGCGCAGCTTCGGGGCCTCGCCGCGGATCGCGGTGGCCGCCGAGCGCAGGAAGTTCGCCATCGACACGCCGGGGACCTCGACCGGGTACTGCATGGCGAGGAACAGGCCGGCGCGGGCCCGCTCGTCGACGGTCATCCCGAGCACGTCCTCGCCGTCGAGCAGGACCTGGCCCGAGGTGATCTCGTACTTCGGGTGGCCCGCGATCGCGTAGGCGAGCGTGGACTTGCCGGAGCCGTTCGGCCCCATGATCGCGTGGGTCTCGCCGGCCTTCACGGTCAGGTCGACACCGCGCAGGATCGGCTTCGGACCGTCGTCGGTGCTGACCGACGCGTGCAGGTCCTTGATCTCCAGGGTGGACATCGCTGTTCGGAACTCCTGTGGTGGGAAGGGCTAGACGCCGGTGACGGCGAGCTCGGCCTCGATGGCCGCCTCGAGCCGCTCACGCAGGTCCGGGAGGCCGCCTGGGCCGTGGGTCGGGATGCGCTGCAGGATCTCGCCGAAGAACGCGCGGACGACCAGGCGCCGGGCCTGGTCCTGGGGGATGCCGCGGCTCTGCAGGTAGAACAGCTGCTCGTCGTCGAACCGGCCGGTCGCGCTGGCGTGGCCCGCCGACACGATCTCGCCGGTCTCGATCTCGAGGTTCGGCACCGAGTCCGCGCGGGCGTGCTCGGTGAGCACCAGGTTGCGGTTGAACTCGAAGGTCTCGGTGTTCTCCGCCGCGGCCTGGATCAGCACGTCGCCGATCCACACGGTGTGGGCGTCCGTGGTGCCCGCGCGCCCCTGCAGGGCGTTCTTGTAGAGCACGTTCGACTTGCAGTGCGGCACCGCGTGGTCGACCAGCAGGCGCTGCTCGAGGTGCTGCCCGGCGTCGGCGTAGCCCAGCCCGACCAGCTCGACGTCGCCGCCCGGGGCGCGGTAGGTCACCGTCGGGCTGACGCGCACGAGATCGCCGCCGAGGGAGACCGACACGACCTTGAGGGTGGCGTCCCGGCCGACGGACAGATGCTGGGCGGTCACGTGCACCGCGTCGTCCGCCCACTCCTCGGTGACGACGACCGTCAGCCGCGAGGAGTCGGCGAGCACGACCTCCAGGTTGTCCGCCAGCACGCCGGACCCGCGGTGCTCCAGCACCACGGTGGCCTCGGCGAACGGGGTGGTGCGCAGCTGCAGGTGACCCGCGGCCGTCGCCCCGGCCCCGGGGCCCTCGATCGTGATGGTGAGGGGCGCCGGGGTCCCGTCGAAGGTGACGACGGTGGCCTCGGTGAACGCGGACCACGCCTGGGCGGCGACACGGTCGGCGGGGGTGCCGCCCTCACCGATCCGTGCGTCGTCGCGCCCGACGGTCTCCACGGTCACGCCCTCGGCGGCGGTCACCGTGACCGGCGCCCGGCCGTCGAGCGCCGCGCTGCCGTCGTGCAGGCCGCGCAGCCGCTTGAGCGGCGTGAACCGCCAGTTCTCCTCACGCCCGCCCGGAACCTCGAAGGCCTCGACGTCGTAGGAGGTGAAGCGCTCGCCGGCGGAGAGGACCGGCTTCTCGCCCTGCCCCTCCTTCGCGCCGGCGAGCTCGGGTGCCAGCCCCGCAACCTCTGGGGTCGTCATCCGACGGAACCCTCCATCTGCAGCTCGATCAGGCGGTTCAGCTCGAGGGCGTACTCCATGGGGAGCTCGCGCGCGATGGGCTCGACGAACCCGCGCACGACCATCGCCATGGCCTCGTCCTCGGTGAGGCCGCGGCTCATCAGGTAGAAGAGCTGGTCGTCCGACACCTTCGAGACGGTGGCCTCGTGGCCCATCTGCACGTCGTCCGTGCGGATGTCGACGTACGGGTAGGTGTCGCTGCGGCTGATCGTGTCGACCAGCAGCGCGTCGCACTTCACCGTGCTCTTCGAGTTCTTGGCCCGCGGGTTGACCCGGATCAGGCCGCGGTACGACGTGCGCCCGCCGCCGCGCGCCACCGACTTCGAGATGATCGTCGACGACGTGTTGGGCGCCAGGTGCGTCATCTTCGCGCCCGCGTCCTGGTGCTGGCCCTCGCCGGCGAACGCGATGGACAGGACCTCGCCCTTGGCGTGCTCGCCCATCAGCATCACGGCCGGGTACTTCATGGTCACCTTGGAGCCGAGGTTGCCGTCGACCCACTCCATGGTGGCGCCCTCTTCGGCCTTGGCGCGCTTGGTGACCAGGTTGTACACGTTGTTCGACCAGTTCTGGATGGTCGTGTACCGGACCCGGGCGTTCTTCTTGACGACGATCTCGACGACCGCGGAGTGCAGCGAGTCCGACTTGTAGATCGGCGCGGTGCAGCCCTCGACGTAGTGCACGTACGAGCCCTCGTCCGCGATGATCAGCGTCCGCTCGAACTGGCCCATGTTCTCGGTGTTGATCCGGAAGTAGGCCTGCAGCGGGATGTCCACGTGCACGCCCGGCGGCACGTAGATGAACGAGCCGCCCGACCACACCGCGGAGTTCAGCGCGGAGAACTTGTTGTCGCCGCTGGGGATCACCGAGCCGAAGTACTCCTGGAACAGCTCCGGGTGCTCGCGCAGCCCGGTGTCGGTGTCCAGGAAGACGACGCCCTGCTCCTCCAGGTCCTCGCGGATCTGGTGGTAGACGACCTCGGACTCGTACTGCGCGGCGACACCGGCGACCAGGCGGGCCTTCTCGGCCTCCGGGATGCCCAGCTTGTCGTAGGTGTTCTTGATGTCCTCGGGCAGGTCCTCCCAGCTGGAGGCCTGCTTCTCCGTGGACCGCACGAAGTACTTGATGTTGTCGAAGTCGATGCCCGAGAGGTCGGAGCCCCACCGCGGCATCGGCTTGCGCTCGAACAGGTCCAGCGCCTTGAGCCGGAAGTCGAGCATCCACTGCGGCTCGTTCTTCAGGCGGGAGATGTCGGCCACCACGTCGGCGGACAAGCCGCGACGGGCGGACGCGCCGGCGACGTCCGGGTCCGACCAGCCGAAGTCGTACCGGCCGAGCGTCGCGAGCGTCTCCTCCTGCGTGAGCCCTGGCTTCACCTCAGGAGTGGTCGTCATGAAGACTGCCTCCCTCTCGGGGACGTGGTGGTCGCTTGCTGCCCCGCCGGTCCCGGGCGCTGCCCGGTACGGAGGCGTTCGGGAGCCTCCGGGAACACGGTGGGGACGTGGGTGGTGCACGCGGAGTCCCCGCGCGCGATGGTGGCCAAGCGTTGCACGTGCGTGCCGAGGATCTCGGCGAAGGCCGCGGTCTCGGCCTCGCAGAGCTCCGGGAACTCGGCCGCGACGTGGGCCACCGGGCAGTGGTGCTGGCACAGCTGCACGCCGTGCCCGGCCTCCCGGGCCGCCGCCGCGTAGCCCCGCGAGGTGAGCACGCGTGCGAGCGCCTCGGCCCGTTCCTCCGGCGTGCCCGCCGCGTGGATCTCGTCCTCCGCGTCGCCGAGCAGCTCGTGCACGCGGGAGCGGGCGAACTCGCCGACGGCCTGCTCCCCCGCGTGGGCCGCGAGGAAGCGCAGGGCCGAGGTGGCCAGGTCGTCGTAGCCGTGCCCGAAGCGGACCCGGCCGGCGTCGGTGAGCAGGAAGTGCTTGGCCGGACGGCCGCGCGAGCGCCGGGAGCGCCGCGGCGCCTCCCGGGTCTCGGCCTCGCCGTCGGCGATCAGGGCGTCCAGGTGCCGGCGCACGGCGGCGGCCGAGAGCTCCAGCTCGGCGGCGACCTCCGCGGCCGTGATCGGCCCCTGCTCCAGCAGGAGCCGGGCGACCGCGACCCGCGTGCGACCCTCGGGCTGGGCGGGGACGTGCGCGGGCTGGCCGGGGACGTCCGCCGCGTGCGCGGCCGGTGCGGGCACGGCGACGGCGGACGCCTGCGGCGCCCGGGTCGTGGTGCTCGGTCCGGCTGTTTTCACAACACCAGTGTTGCGTATATGCGCCCACCCGGCAAAGGCGGCCCCCCGGGCAGGTGAGCGGACTCACCCCCGGCATGCCGCCGGTGCCGCTCGTCGGCCCGCGGCGGGCCGCCCGCAGTGCCGGTGACCCGGCTCCGGACCGTCGTCCCGGGGCCGGTCGATACGCTCCCGGCATGGCCGCCCCCGCCCTGGACCCCACCGGCTCACCGCCGGTGGACCGGCGCGTCGCGGCCGATCCGGCCCGGCTCGCCCGGCGGCTCGGGCTCACCGGGGCGCTGCTCATGGCCGTCGGGGCGCTCGGTGCGGGGGCGCTGCCCGTGCCCAACCCGCTCAACGGCCTGCGCCTGATCGGGCTTCCCGCCCGCAACGCCACCCTCGCCCTCGCCCTGACCTACGCCGGCATGGGCATGCTCGTGCTCGCCTGGCTGTGGATCGGGCGGATGCTCTCGGCACGCGGCGCGGTGCCGCCCGCCCCGGACCGGCTCTCGATCGGCCGCGCCGGGATCCTCTGGGCGCTGCCGCTGGCGCTGGCGCCGCCGCTGTTCTCCAAGGACGTCTACAGCTACCTCGCCCAGTCGGCGATCGTCGCCCGCGGCCTCGACCCGTACGTCCTCGGGCCGGCGCAGGCGCTCGGCGTCGACGACCCGCTGACCCGGACGATCCCCACGATCTGGCGGGAGACCCCGGCCCCGTACGGACCGCTGTTCCTCGTCGTCGGGCGCGGGATCACGGCGCTGACCGGCAACGACGTCGTGTTCGGCGTCCTGGCCCACCGCGCCCTGGCGCTCGGCGGCGTGGCCCTGATCCTGTGGGCGCTGCCGAAGCTCGCCCGCCGCTGCGGCGTGGAGCCCGGCCTGGCGCTGTGGCTCGGCGCCGCCAACCCCCTGGTGCTGTTCCACCTGGTCAGCGGCATCCACAACGAGGCGCTGATGCTCGGTCTGCTGCTCGCCGGCCTGCACCTGGCCCTGGGTGAGCGGGACGTCCCGGTCCCCTGGCCGCGCTGGGTCGCCGGTGCGGTGCTCATCACCCTGGGCGCCTCGGTGAAGCTGCCGGCGCTGCTCGCCCTCGGGTTCCTCGGGACGGACCTGGCGCGGCGGTGGGGCGGGCGGGTGCGCGACGTCGTGGCGGCCGCCGCCGCCCTCGCCGGGGTGGCCGTGGCGGTCTACGCCGCGATCGGCCTCGGCACCGGCCTGGGCTTCGGCTGGATCTCCACCCAGGGCACCGCGAACACGATCCGCAGCTGGATGTCGTTGTCCACCGACCTCGGTCAGCTCTCCGGGCAGATCGGCATCCTCGCCGGCCTCGGCGACCACACCGACACCACGCTCACCCTCACCCGCGGGCTGGGCGGTCTCGCCGCGGCCGTGGCGTGCGGCTGGCTGCTGTGGCTGTGCCTCAAGGGCCGCGTCGATCCGGTGACGGGCGTGGGCGTCGGGCTGGGCGCCGTGGTCCTGCTGGGCCCGGTGGTGCACCCCTGGTACCTGCTGTGGGCCGCGATCCCGCTCGCCGCGACCCGCGGGATGCCGCGCTACCGGCGCTTCGCCCTGGCCGCCTCGGCGGTGATCGCGGTGATGGTCCCGCCCACCGGGGCGGACTTCAACTTCCGGGCCTACCAGCTGCCGTTCGGGATCGTGGCCGGGGTCGTGATCCTGCTCGTCGGACTGCTGCTGGTGCGGCGCGCCCTGCGCCGCGAGGCGGCCCGCGATCCGGGTGCCGCGCCCGCCGCCCGGACCCCTGCCTAGACTCGACGGCTGTGCAGATCCCCCCGTCGGCCCGGTCGGGCGAGGCCGCTCCGGACCCCGCCGCGCCCGTCCGCGACGGCGCCGCGGACACCGCGGTGTCCGTGCGCGGCCTGGTCAAGCGGTTCGGCGCGACCACGGCGGTCGCGGGGCTGGACCTGACGCTGCGCCGCGGCACGGTGCTCGCGCTGCTCGGACCGAACGGGGCCGGCAAGACCACGACCATCGAGGTCTGCACCGGCTTCCAGCGCGCCGACGAGGGCGAGGTCCGCGTCCTCGGGCTCGACCCGGCCGGCGCGCCGGACGCGCTGCGGGCACGGATCGGGATCATGCCGCAGGGCGGCGGCGCCTACCCCGGCGTGAAGGCGGGCGAGATGCTGCGGCTCGTCGCCGCCTGCGCCGCGAACCCGCTCGACCCGGCCTGGCTGATCGACGTCCTGGGTCTCTCCGGTGCCACGCGCACCCCCTACAAGCGGCTCTCCGGCGGCCAGCAGCAGCGGCTCGCGCTGGCGTGCGCGGTCGTCGGGCGGCCCGAGGTCGTGGTGCTCGACGAGCCGACCGCCGGCATGGACCCGCAGGCGCGCCGGGTGGTCTGGGAGCTGGTCTCCGCGCTGCGCCGGGACGGGGTCGCGGTCCTGCTGACCACGCACCTCATGGAGGAGGCCGAGGCGCTGGCCGACGAGGTCGTGATCGTCGACCACGGACGGGTCGTCGCGGCCGGCAGCCCGACCGAGCTCACCGCCGGGGGCGACGAGCAGGAGCTGCGGTTCCGGGCCCGCACCGGCATGGACGTCGAGGCCCTCAGCGCCGCGCTGCCCGCCGGCTACCGGGCGGCCGAGACCGTCGCGGGGCGCTACGTCGTCCGCGGGCGCATCGACCCGCACGTCCTGTCCGCGATCACCGGCTGGTGCGCGGGCCAGGGCGCCCTCGCCGACGACGTCCAGGTCGCGCGGCGCAGCCTCGAGGACGTGTTCCTGGACCTGACCGGACGGGAGCTGCGGTCGTGACCGACCGTGCGAGCTCACCGTTCGACACCGCAGCGCCGCGAACGCGGCCGACGAGCGCGGAGGGCGCGTGAGCGAGCTGTTCGTTCCCGGGACGTTCACCCCGGCGCCCGGGCGGGGCCGGCTGGGCCGGATGCTGCTCGCCCAGGCGGGCACCGAGACCCGCCTCGCGCTGCGCAACGGTGAGCAGGTGCTGCTCACCCTGCTGATCCCCGTCGTGCTGCTCGTCGGGCTGTCGGTGCTGCGGGTGGTCCCGCTGCCGGAGCCGCGGGTGAACTCGGTGGTGCCGTCGGTGCTGGCGCTGGCGGTGATGTCGACCGCGTTCACCAGCCAGGCCATCGCGCTGGGCTTCGACCGCCGCTACGGCGTGATCCGGCGGCTCGCCGCCACCGCCCTGCCCCGGTGGCTCCTGGTCGCGGGGCGGCTCGCGGCCGTGCTCGCCGTCGTCGTGGTGCAGCTGGTGATCCTGGGCGTGGTGGCGGCGTTGCTGGGCTGGCGGCCCGACGCCGCCGGGCTCGGCTGGGCCCTGCTGATGGTCCTGCTCGGCTGTGCCGCCTTCGGTGCGCTGGGCATCCTGCTCGGCGGCACGCTGCGCGCGGAGATCGTGCTGGCCGTCGCCAACCTCGTGTGGTTCGTGCTCCTGCTCGGCGGCGGCATCGTGATCCCGCTCGACCAGCTGCCGGCGGGGGTCGCCGCCGTGGCCGGCGCGCTGCCGTCGGGGGCGTTGGCCGAGGGGCTGCGCGCGCCGCTGGTGGCCGGTTCGGCGCCGGGGATCGGGCCGGTCCTGGTGCTGGTGGCGTGGGCCGTCGTGGCGGGCGGGGTCGCCGTGAAGGCCGTCCGCCTGCGCTGAGGCGCATCTTCTACCATCTGTAGTCGTGAACCTCCTGCGGCGCGTGCCGGCGACGTCCCCGCTGTGGATGCGGCGGCTGGCGATCCTGTCGCTGATCGGTCAGGCCGGGATCATGGTCACCGGAGCCGTGGTCAGGGTGACCGGCTCCGGCCTGGGCTGTCCGACGTGGCCCAACTGCTTCCCCGGTTCCCTGGTCCCCGAGCCGCACCCCGAGATCGCGCCGCTCACCCAGTGGACCGAGTTCGGCAACCGGCTCCTGTCGGCGTTCCTCGTGGTCGTGTCCATCGTGACCTTCCTCGCCGCGCTCAACGTGCGGCCGCGCCGCCGCCGGCTCACCTGGCTCGCGCTCGCGATGCCCCTCGGCGTGGTCGCGCAGGCGGTCATCGGGGGGATGACCGTGCTCGCCGGCCTGGTGTGGTGGAGCGTGATGCCGCACTTCCTGGCGTCGACGGTCCTGGTCTGGCTGGCTGTCCAGCTCGTCGACGAGGCCACGGCGGGCGGTCCCGTGACCCGGACCGTCCCGCGCCCGGTGCGCCTGCTGATCGTGGTCAGCAGCGTGGTGCTGGGTGCGCTGCTGGTCGCCGGCACGCTCGTCACGGCCGCGGGCCCGCACGCCGGCGACGCCGCCACCCCGCGTCTCGGCATCGGCGTGCCCGCGCTGGCCCAGCTGCACGCGGACCTGCTCTTCGCCTACCTCGGGCTCCTCGTCGGCCTCGGCTTCGCGCTGTGGACCGCGGGCGCCGACGCCCGCCTCAAGCGCCGCTACGGCCTGCTCGTGGTGGTCGTGCTGGCGCAGGGCGCGCTGGGCGGGGTCCAGTACGCGTTGGGCGTCCCCGAGGTGCTGGTGGCCCTGCACGTGCTCGGTGCGGCCCTCACCACCGCCGCCGCCGCGGCCGTCTGGGCGGGCACGAGCCACCGCGCCCCCGCCCCGACGAGCGTCGAGGCCCCGACGGCGGAGCCCACCCTCGCGGCGAGCCGCTGAGGCGGCGCGGCGGGGCAGCCATGGCCGTCCACCCCTGCACCCGCGGCACACCCCCGACGGCGCTCCACACCCGGTCGACACCTCACCCCGCGACACCTCACCCCGCGCGGCCTCTCACGCCGTCCGGCGGCTCGCCCGGACCGTGAGCACGACCGCGGCCAGCGCCAGCAGGGCGACGATCCCCGAGAACACCACGCCCGCCGGCACCAGCCCGAACACCTGCGCGGCCGCCCCGACGCCGATCACCGGCAGCGAGATGGCCACGTAGAGCACCAGGAAGAAGGTCGCGACCACCGCGCCGCGCACCGCCTGCGGGGCCCGCGAACCGACCGCGCCCAGCCCGGCCCGGAAGCTCATCCCCTGGCCCAGCCCGGCGACCGCGGCGCCGGTGCAGAACACGGCGAGCGAGGCCGTCGCGATGCCCGTGCCGATCAGCGCGGCGCCCACGGCCAGTCCGCCGCAGCCGGCCGGCAGGGCGACCCGCTCGGGCACGGAGCCCGACAGCACCTGGCCCAGCGCCGACGCGCCCAGCATCAGGAACACCACGAGCCCGACGACCAGGTGGCTGCTCCGGCCCAGCACCTGGACCAGCACGGACGGCGACACCGCGGTGAACAGGCCCAGCACCGCGAACCCCGCGAACCCGCCGACGGCGGCGCGCACGAACACCCCGCGCACCTCCGGCGGCACCCCGCCGACCTTCAGCGGCTCGATCCGGAACGACCCCCGCTGCTCGACGGTCTCGGGGACGAACCACAGCGCCACCGCCGCGACGACCACCAGCGCGGCGTGCACGAGGTACGACAGGTCGAGGGGCAGCGGCGCGTACTCGGCGAGGATCCCGGCCAGCACCGGCCCGAGACCCAGCCCCAGCATGTTGACGGCGGCGGCGACGAGTCCCGCCCGGGCCTTCCGGTCCTCCCGGGCCAGGTCGATGATCGTGGCCGTGGCGGTGCCGGTGAAGACGCCCGCCGAGATGCCGGACAGGAAGCGCCCCACGAACAGCGCCGGTTCCGCCGGGATCAGGAACACCAGCGAGCTGACCAGCGCCGACGCGAGCCCGGCGAGCAGCACGGGCCGCCGCCCGATCCGGTCGGAGAGGTTGCCGAGCACCACCAGCGCGGCGGCGACGCCCACGGCGTAGGTCGCGAAGACGACCGTGACCACGAGCCCGCCGAACCCGTACCGCTGCTCGTAGAGCGGGTACAGCGGCGTCGGCAGCGTGGTGCCGATCATCGTGACGACGAACGTCACGGCCACCACCGCGGTCCCCGCGCTTCTGCTCATCACCGGCCGCCCGGCCGTCGCTGCCGTCGGTGCTGACGTCACTCGTCTCCCCTTCCGTCGTGCCGCGACCATTGTCGGCCGGACCGCGCCGGGCCGTCGGAGCCCTCCCCTCCGGACGGGGAGGGCACGGACGGGACGGTGTAGGTATGGCGCGTGTCCGATGCTCCGTCCGAACCCGTGTCCCCGTTCGCCGACCCGCAGTCGTTCGTCGCGCTCCCCCGCCTCGCCGGGCTCGCCCTCTCCCCCGACGGGTCGCGTCTGGTCACCACGGTCGCCGGCCTCGACCGCGACCGGACCGCCTGGCGGCCCGCGCTGTGGGAGGTCGACCCGACGGGCAAGGTCCCGGCGCGTCGGCTCACCCGCGGCCCGAAGGGCGAGTCCTCGCCCGTCTTCACCCCGGAGGGCGACCTGCTGTTCGTCTCCGCGCGCGTCGATCCCGACGTCGCGCCCGACGCCCCGGAGACGGCGGCGCTGTGGTCGTTGCCGGCGGGCGGCGGCGAGGCGCACGTCGTCCGGACCCGCCCGGGCGGGATCTCCGCGCCGCGCGTGGCCCGCGAGGCCGGCACCGTGCTGGCCACCTCGGCGACCCTTCCCGGGGCCGTGACCGGCGACGACGACGCCGCCCGCCGCAAGGCCCGCAGCGAGCGGAGGATCGCGGCGATCCTGCACGACGGCTACCCGGTCCGGTTCTGGGACCACGACCTGGGCCCCGACGAGGCCCGGCTGCTCGCGGCCCGCCCCGGCGAGCCGTGGACCGACCTCACCCCCGCGCCCGGCCGCGCCCTCGTCGACACCACCGCCGACATCGCGCCCGACGGCCGCACCGCCGTGACCGGCTGGAACGTCTCCGAGGGTTACGGGGCGTCCCGTGCGGTGGTGGTCGCGTTCGACACCACCACCGGGGAGCGCCGCACCCTGCTCGACGACCCCGACCACGACTACGGCACCCCGCGCGTCAGCCCCGACGGCCGGACCGTGGCCGCGATCCGCACCCGCCGCTCCACCCCGGAACGGGCCCCGCGGATGACGCTCGTCCTCGTCCCGCTCGCCGGGGGCGCGTCCCGCGGGCTCGCCGCCGACTGGGACCGCTGGCCGGGCGACCTGACCTGGACGCCCGACGCGGCCGCGCTGGTCGTCACCGCCGACGAGCAGGGCCGCGGCCCGCTGTTCCGCGTCGAGGTCGGCACGGGCGCCGTCACCCGGCTGACCGGCGACCACGGCGCCTACACCGACCCGGTCGTGTCGCCCGACGGCGCGAGCGTCTACGCGCTGCGCTCGGCCGTCGACAGCCCGCCCGCGCCGGTCCGGCTCGACGCGCACACGCCCGACCAGGAGCCCACGCCGCTGCCCGGCCCGGCCGAGGCGCCCGCGATGCCCGGCACGCTCACCGAGGTCACGGCCACCGCCGAGGACGGCTCGCCCCTGCGCGCCTGGCTCGTCCTGCCGGACGTCGACGAGCCCGCGCCGCTGCTGCTGTGGGTCCACGGCGGCCCGCTGAACAGCTGGAACGCCTGGCAGTGGCGGTGGAACCCGTGGCTGATGGCGGCCCGCGGCTACGCCGTGCTGCTGCCGGACCCGGCGTTGTCCACCGGCTACGGCCAGGACTTCGTGCAGCGCGGCTGGGGCGCGTGGGGTGGCCCGCCCTTCACCGACCTGATGGCGGTCACGGACGCGGCCGAGGCACTGCCGGAGATCGACGCCTCCCGCACGGCGGCCATGGGCGGCTCGTTCGGCGGCTACATGGCCAACTGGATCGCCGGTCACACCGACCGCTTCCGCGCGATCGTCACGCACGCGAGCCTGTGGGCGCTCGACCAGTTCGGCCCGACCACGGACCTCGCCGACTACTGGCTCACCGAGATGACGCCGGCGATGGCGGCGGCGAACAGCCCGCACCACCACGTCGACGCGATCACCACGCCCATGCTGGTGATCCACGGCGACAAGGACTACCGCGTCCCCGTCGGCGAGGGCCTGCGGCTGTGGTGGGACCTGCAGTCCCGCGTGGCGGACCCGGCCGCGAACCCGCACCGCTTCCTGTACTTCCCGGACGAGAACCACTGGGTGCTCACGCCCCAGCACGCCGCGCTGTGGTACGAGACCGTGTACGCCTTCCTGGCCCACCACGTCCTCGGCGAGCCCTGGCGGACGCCCGACCTGCTGCGCTGAACCCGCGGGTCGGCGCTCCGGGAACACCGAACCCCACATCCCGGGGGACGGGGATGTGGGGTTCGGTGGGCGGAAAGTGCCGACTTGCGTGTCAGAAGACGGTGGGCAGCCCGATCGCGGCGTCGACGGCGATGGTGAGGAAGAGGCCGCAGAGGTAGAGGTTCGAGAGGTGGAACAGCCGCATCGGCGCCACCTCCCGGCCCGCCTTGACCCCGGCGTGCAGCCGGTGGGCGGTGATCACGAAGTAGGCGCCGCCGGCCAGCGCGAACGCGGCGTAGACCCACGAGGTGACCGGCAGCAGCAGGAACGTCCAGAGCGCCATCACCCACGAGTAGGCGACGATGCGCACCGACACCTGCCGCGGCGTGGCCACGACCGGGAGCATCGGCACCTCGGCGGCGGCGTAGTCGTCCTTGTACTTCATGGCCAGCGCCCAGAAGTGCGGCGGCGTCCAGAAGAAGATGACGCCGAACATCACCAGGGCGGGCCACCCGACGGTACCGGTGACCGCCGACCAGCCGATGACCACCGGCATGCAGCCCGCCGCCCCGCCCCACACGATGTTCTGCGACGTCCGCCGCTTCAGCACCAGCGTGTAGACGAGCACGTAGAACGCGATCGCGGCCACGGAGAGCAGCGCGGACAACAGGTTCGTGGTGGCCCAGAGCCACAGCGCCGACAGCGCGCCGAGCACCAGGCCGAAGATCAGCGCGTTGCGCCGTGGCACGTCACCGCGGGCGGTGGGCCGGCGCGAGGTGCGCTTCATCTTGGCGTCGATGTCGGCGTCGGCCACGCAGTTGAGGGCGTGCGCGCTCGCGGCGGCCATCGCGCCGCCGACGAGGGTGGCCAGGATCAGCCAGACCGAGGGGATCGACCGCTCGGCGAGGATCATCGCCGGCACCGTGACCACGAGCAGCTGCTCGATGATGCGGGTCTTGGTGAGCCCGAGATAGGCGCGCACCGTGTCCCGGAACCGCGCGAGCCGGCCGTGGCCGGCCGCCGGTGCCGCCTGCCCCGGAGGTCCCTTCCGGTCGGGCCTCTCGGCCGCTCCCCGGTGTGAGACGGGTGCGCTCACCAGTTGCTACCTCGCTCGCCGACGGACTGTGGTGGAGTGCCGCGTCCACCGGCCCGTATCGAACCCACAGCCCACGGACCGACTTCTACAACGCGTCGATGCTAACCGGTGGAATGCGCGCCGGGGTCCGGGGGTAGTCCGGTCGGTGTCCGATCGACGCAGGATCGGGCGGCGTTCGTCCGTCGGCCGCTAGAGTCCGGGGTCGAGACGGACGCGCCGACCGGTCCACGCCGCCGAGGACGTGGCGGACTCGAGGGGCATGGCCAGAGGAATGAAGACGGCCCCCGCCGGGTAGGTCGGCGCCCCCACCCACGAGGACAGGAGCTTCAGGCGTGTCTGTGACGGAGCCCGATATCGCCGCCTTGACCCAGGCGCACGTGCCCGACGACTGGACCGAACTGGACAAACGCGCCGTCGACACCGTCCGCGTGCTCGCCGCCGACGCCGTGCAGAAGTGCGGGAGCGGCCACCCCGGCACCGCCATGAGCCTCGCGCCGCTGGCCTACCTGCTCTACCAGCGCGTCATGCGCCACGACCCGAACGACCCGGGCTGGGTCGGGCGGGACCGGTTCGTGCTCTCCGCCGGCCACTCCAGCCTCACCCTCTACATCCAGCTCTTCCTGGCCGGCTACGGCATGGAGATGGAGGACCTGGAGGCGCTGCGGACCTGGGGCTCCAAGACCCCGGGGCACCCGGAGCTGGAGGCCACGCCCAACGGCGTCGAGATGACGACCGGGCCGCTCGGCCAGGGCCTGTCCTCCGCCGTCGGCATGGCCGTCGCCTCGCGCCGCGAGCGCGGCCTGTTCGACCCGGACACCCCCGAGGGCGCCTCGCCGTTCGACCACTTCATCTACGTCATCGCCTCCGACGGCGACATCGAGGAGGGCGTGACCAGCGAGGCGTCGTCCTTCGCGGGCCGCCAGGAGCTGGGCAACCTCATCGTCTTCTACGACGACAACAAGATCTCCATCGAGGACGACACGACCATCGCGCTGTCCGAGGACACCGCGAAGCGCTACGAGGCCTACGGCTGGCACGTCCAGGTCGTCGAGGGCGGCGAGAACGTCTCCGGCATCCTCGAGGCGATCGAGAACGCCAAGGCCGAGACCGGCCGGCCGTCGTTCATCCTGCTCCGGACGGTCATCGGCTTCCCGGCGCCCACCAAGATGAACACCGGCAAGGCGCACGGCGCCGCGCTGGGGGCGGACGAGGTCGCCGAGGTCAAGCGGATCCTGGGCTTCGACCCGGAGAAGAGCTTCCAGATCGACCCCGAGGTGCTCGAGCACACCCGCTCGGTCGGCGAGCGGCAGGGCGGCGCCATCGACCACTGGCGCAACGCCTTCGACGACTGGGCCATGCGCGAGCCGGAGCGCAAGCAGCTGTTCGACCGGCTGCTGGCCAACGCGCTGCCCGAGGGCTGGGCCGACGCGCTGCCCACCTGGGAGCCGGACGCGAAGGGCCTCGCCACGCGCAAGGCGTCGGGTGAGGTGCTGAAGGCCCTGGCCCCGGTGCTCCCGGAGCTGTGGGGCGGCTCGGCCGACCTGGCCGAGAGCAACAACACCACGATGGAGGGCGCCGACTCGTTCGGGCCCAAGACCGCCGCCACCAGGATGTGGGACGCCAACCCCTACGGCCGCACGCTGCACTTCGGCGTCCGCGAGCACGCGATGGGCGCGATCCTCAACGGCATCGCGCTGCACGGGCCGACCCGCCCGTACGGCGGCACGTTCCTGCAGTTCAGCGACTACATGCGGCCCGCGGTGCGGCTCGGGTCGCTGATGAAGACCGCGGCCATCTTCGTGTGGACGCACGACTCGATCGGCCTCGGCGAGGACGGCCCCACGCACCAGCCGATCGAGCACCTCGCCGCACTGCGGGCCATCCCGAACCTCTCCGTGCTGCGGCCCGCCGACGCGAACGAGACCGCCGCCGGCTGGAAGGCCACGATCGAGTGGCAGGACGGCCCCGTCGGGATGGCGCTGACCCGGCAGAACGTCCCGACCCTGGAGGGCACCTCCGCCGAGGGCGTCAAGAAGGGCGGCTACGTGCTGGCCGACGCCTCGGACGGCGACCCGCAGGTCGTGATCATCGCCACCGGTTCCGAGGTCCAGCTGGCGGTCGCCGCCCGGAAGACCCTCGAGGCGGACGGCGTTCCCACCCGTGTGGTGTCCATGCCCTGTGTGGAGTGGTTCGACGCGCAGGACGCCGCGTACCGCGACTCCGTGCTCCCGCCGTCGGTGAAGGCGCGGGTCGCGGTCGAGGCGGGCATCGCGATGCCGTGGTACCGGTTCGTCGGCGACGCCGGGCGGATCGTGAGCATCGAGCACTACGGCGCCAGCGCCGACGCGGCCACGCTGTTCGAGAAGTTCGGCTTCACGCCGGAGGCAGTCGTGGACGCGGCCCGGGCGAGTCTCGGCAAGTCCTGAACCCGCCACCTGAAGAAGGAGTACCGGCAATGAGCACCAACCAACGGCTCGCCGCACTGTCCGAGGCGGGCGTCTCCATCTGGCTCGACGACCTGTCCCGCGAGCGGATCACCTCGGGGAACCTGGTCGAGCTGATCAACGAGTGGTCGGTCGTCGGGGTCACCACCAACCCGACCATCTTCGCCGCCGCACTGAAGAACGGCGAGGCGTACAACGCCCAGGTCAACGAGCTCGCGAGCCGCGGCGCCGATGTCGCCGCCGCCATCCGCGAGATCACCGTGGCCGACGTCCAGCAGGCCTGCGACGTCTTCAGCGGCACCTGGGAGGCCACGAACGGGATCGACGGGCGCGTGTCGCTCGAGGTCGACCCCACCCTGGCCCGCGACACCGAAGCCACCGTCGCCCAGGCGCTCGACCTGTGGAAGGCCGTCGACCGGCCGAACCTGCTGGTCAAGATCCCGGCCACCGAGCCCGGCCTGCCGGCCATCACCCGCGCGCTGGCCGAGGGCGTGAGCGTGAACGTCACGCTGATCTTCTCGGTCGAGCGGTACAAGGCCGTCATGGAGGCGTTCCTCGCCGGCCTCGAGCAGGCCGCCGAGAACGGCCAGGAGCTCTCCCGGATCGCGTCGGTCGCCTCGTTCTTCGTGTCCCGGGTGGACACCGAGATCGACGCCCGGCTGGACAAGATCGGCACGGACGAGGCCAAGGCCCTCAAGGGCAAGGCCGGCGTCGCCAACTCGCGCCTGGCCTACGCCGCCTACGAGGAGGTCTTCGGCTCCGACCGGTGGACCGCGCTCGAGGCCAAGGGCGCCCGGCGGCAGCGGCCCCTCTGGGCCTCGACGGGCGTGAAGAACCCGGAGTACCCGGACACGCTCTACGTCACCGAGCTCGTGGTCCCGAACGTCGTCAACACCATGCCGGAGAAGACCCTGCGGGCCTTCGCCGACCACGGCGAGGTCGAGGGCGACAAGGTCACCGGCACCGCCGCCGAGGCGCAGCAGGTGTTCGACGACCTCGAGCGCGTCGGCATCGACATCACGGACGTCTTCCTCACCCTCGAGAACGAGGGCGTGGACAAGTTCGAGAAGTCGTGGTCCGAGCTGCAGGAGTCGGTGCAGCAGCAGCTCGACGCCGCCAAGTAGGACGACCGGCGATCCCAGGAGGCTCACCCCCGTGACCTCGCGACCCGCCGTCGGGCTCCCCGTCGTGGAGCTCGGCGGCGGTTCCCGTCCCGGCCCCGGTCCGCTGGCCCGCGAGGCCCGCCGGGTCGCCGCCGAGCTCGCCACGGACGTCGTCGCGTCCCGGATCACCGACGCGGACCCGTCCGCGTGGGGCCCGGCGGCGGGCGACGGCCTGGGCTGGGCGGCGCTGCCCCGCACCTCGCGCCCGCTGATCGGGCAGGTCGACGCCCTGCGGGAGGCCTTCCGCGTGGAGGGTGCCGCGCGCGTGCTGCTCGTCGGCGACGCGCGGTGGACCCTCGGCGCGCAGGTCCTGGCCGGCGAGTCCGGCCTGCTGCGGGTGCTCGACTCCCCCGACCCCGGGGCCGTCTCGCACGCCCTGGCCACCGACCTGAGCGGCACCGTGCTGGTCGTCGCCGACCCCCCGGGCGACACGACCTGGATCGCGGCCGTGCACGAGCTGCTCGCCGAGGCCGTCGCCGCAGAGGTCGGCCCCCGCCGCGCGGCCGGGCGCACGGTGGTGCTCACCGAGGCCGGCTCGCCGCTCGACGAGAGCGCGCGGGCCGCCGGGTCGGTGGTGATCACCACCGAGCGGGACGTCCCGGGCGCGTGGTCCGTCCTCGGTGCCCCCGGGCTGGTCCCTGCCGGGCTGGCCGGCGCACCCGTCGGCGAGGTGCTCGACGACGCCCGGGCCGTGGCCGAGCTGCTCACCGCCGACGAACCGGAGAACCCCGCCCTGGAGCTGGCCGGCGTGCTGGTCGCCGTCGGGGCGGGGGCCGTGCAGCTCGACCCCGCCGAGGGGCCGCCCGCGCTGGCGGAGTGGGTCGCCGCCCTGGTCGCGGCAGCCGGGGGTTCGCCCGTGCTCGTCGACGCGGCCGACCCGGACGGGCTGCCCGAGGGCCCGACCCTCGCACCCGCCACCGCCCGGCATCCCGACGCGGCGCCGGACGACCTCTCCGAGCTGCTCGACGGGCGCAGCGGCGGCAGCCGGGGCGGGGCGGGCGTCGAGCCGACCGTCGACGCGCTGCTCGCCGAGGTCACCGGGGCGGGCGCCCCGGACCTCGACCCGGCGGTCGACCCGGACCTCGAGGGGGACGCGCCCGAGGCGGTCGGCGGCGACGAGGTCGTCCGCACGGGTGGGCCGCTGGGCGCCGAACTGCTGCTGTGGCAGTACGCCGCGGCGGCCGCCGCCCGGCTGCTCGACGGCGAGGCGTTCGGCCCCGAGGCCCCGGCGACCGGAGGCGCGGCCGCGCCGCAGCCCCTCGCGCGGCGCGGCTCGGACGGTCTCGTCGACATCCACGCCGCCGAGTCGTTCGCGGCCGCGGGAGACGACCCGGGCGCCGCGCTGCAGGCCCTGGTCGACGCCGTCCCGCCGGGCGGGCACCTCGCGCTGTCGGTGTGGCTCGACCCGGCCGACGACGCGTCCGTCGCCGTGCTGCGCGGCGAGCTGGCCCGGTGCGCGGGCGTGCCCGTCACCGTCGGCTGGGGCCCGCGGGATCGCGGGCTGCTCGCCCCGTTCCGCCGCGACGACCCCCGACCGGGTGCTCTGTGCCTGGTCACGGGCGACCCGCCGGACGATCTCGTTCCCGATCCGGGGCCCGCCCTGACTAGTCTGGCGCTGACCGAGGCAGGCGGCGTCGCGGCCGACGTCGCGGCACGGGGGGTCCCCGTGCTGCGGCTGCACCTCACGGACCGGGTGGCCGGGCTCGTCTCGCTCGCCCGCGCGGTCCAGGCACTGCGCCCGGGCCCTGCCGGCCCGGGCCACTGACCGCGCGGCCGAGCCGACCGAGCCACCCGGGCCGACCGACCGAGCCGAGAGACGGAGCGTGTCATGACCAGCGGGACCAAGGGCATCCCCGCCACGACCGCGAAGTGGGTGAACCCGCTGCGCGATCCGCGCGACAAGCGGCTCCCCCGCATCGCGGGCCCGTGCGGGCTCGTGATCTTCGGCGTGACCGGTGACCTGTCGCGCAAGAAGCTCATGCCGGCCATCTACGACCTCGCGAACCGGGGGCTGCTGCCGCCGGGTTTCGCGCTCACCGGCTTCGCCCGCCGGGACTGGGACGAGCAGGACTTCGGCCAGGTCGTGCACGAGGCCGTGAAGCAGCACGCGCGCACGCCGTTCCGCCAGGAGGTGTGGGACCGGCTCGCCGAGGGCTTCCGCTTCGTGCAGGGCTCGTTCGACGACGACGACGCCTTCGACCGGCTCGAGCAGACCGTGCGCGACCTCGACCGGGTCCGCGGGACCGGCGGTAACCACGCCTTCTACCTGTCGATCCCGCCCTCGGCCTTCCCCGTGGTGTGCAAGCAGCTGGCGCGGTCGGGCCTGTCCGCGCAGAACGACGACCAGTGGCGCCGGGTCGTCATCGAGAAGCCCTTCGGCCACGACCTGCAGTCGGCCAAGGAGCTCAACGCGATCGTCAACGACGTCTTCCCCGAGGACTCGGTCTTCCGGATCGACCACTACCTCGGCAAGGAGACGGTGCAGAACGTCCTGGCGCTGCGCTTCGCCAACCAGCTGTTCGAGCCGATCTGGAACAGCAACTACGTCGACCACGTGCAGATCACCATGGCCGAGGACATCGGTCTGGGCGGGCGCGCGGGCTACTACGACGGCATCGGCGCCGCGCGCGACGTCATCCAGAACCACCTGCTGCAGCTGCTGGCGTTCACGGCGATGGAGGAGCCGACCTCCTTCTCCTCCGACGAGCTGCGCGGCGAGAAGATCAAGGTGCTGCGGGCCACCAAGCTGGTCCAGCCGCTCGACGAGACCACCGCCCGCGGGCAGTACAGCGGCGGCTGGCAGGGCGGGGAGCTGGTCCGCGGGCTCAAGGAGGAGGAGGGCTACGACCCGAACTCCACCACCGAGACCTACGCCGCGATCACCTGCGAGATCGAGACCCGCCGCTGGGCGGGCGTCCCGTTCTACCTGCGCACGGGCAAGCGTCTCGGCCGCCGGGTCACCGAGATCGCGGTGATCTTCAAGCGGGCGCCGCACCTGCCGTTCGACTCCACGATGACCGAGGAGCTGGGGCAGAACGCGCTGGTCATCCGGGTGCAGCCGGACGAGGGCGTGACCATGCGGTTCGGGTCGAAGGTGCCGGGCAGCCAGATGGAGGTCCGGGACGTCACGATGGACTTCGGCTACGGCACGGCGTTCACCGAGGCCTCCCCCGAGGCCTACGAGCGGCTCATCCTCGACGTGCTGCTCGGCGAGCCCTCGCTGTTCCCGGTGAACGAGGAGGTCGAGCGGTCCTGGGAGATCCTCGACCCGGTCATCGAGCACTGGCACGCACTGCCGGAGGGGCCGCCGCCCTACCCCGCGGGATCGTGGGGCCCCGAGCAGGCCAACGAGATGCTCGCCCGGACCGGCCGCACCTGGCGCCGACCGTGAGCGTGCGCACGGCCGCATCGACCTGCCCCTAGTCCCCGAGGAGCCACGGGAATGATCGTCGACCTTCCGTCGAGCAACACCTCGGCGGTCAACAAGAAGCTGGTCGAGCTGCGCGAGCGCGGCGGCGTGCTCGCCCTCGGCCGCGTGCTCACCCTCGTCGTCGTCACCGACGACGGCGCCTCGATCGAGAGCGCCATCGAGGCCGCCAACACCGCCAGCCGCGAGCACCCGTGCCGGGTGATCGTCCTGGCGCGGGGCCAGCGGAAGGCCGCGGCCCGGCTCGACGCGCAGATCCGGGTCGGCGGCGACGCCGGCGCCAGCGAGGTGATCGTGCTGCGCGGCTACGGCGCGCTGGCCGGGGGCGAGGCCGGCGCCGGCATGGTGATGCCGCTGCTGCTGCCCGACGCCCCGGTGGTCGCGTGGTGGCCGGAGGAGGCCCCGGCCGTGCCGGCCGAGGACCCGATCGGCGAGCTCGCCCAGCGCCGCATCACCGACGCGCTGTCGTCGAAGAACCCGATCAAGGCGTTCGAGCAGCGGCGGGCGCACCACGTCGCCGGCGACACCGACCTCACCTGGACCCGGCTCACCCAGTGGCGCGCACTGCTGGCCGCGGCGCTGGACTTCCCGCCGCACGACGAGGTCACCGGCGCGCTGGTCGCGGGCGAGCAGGTCTCGCCGTCGACCGACCTGCTCGCGGGCTGGCTGGTCACCCGGCTCGGGGTGAAGGTCAAGCGCTCCCCCGCCGCGCGCGGCCAGGGCATGTCGCTGGTCCGGCTCACCCGGGCGGCCGGCCCGGTCGAGCTGGTCCGGCCGGACGGCAAGACGGCCACGCTGTCCCAGCCCGGTCAGCCGGACCGGATGATCGCGCTGGCCCGCCGGGGGGTGCCGGACTGCCTCGCCGAGGAGCTGCGCCGGCTCGATCCGGACGACACCTACGGCGAGGCCCTCGCCGGCGTCGACCACGTCTCCCGCGGCCGGACGGCGGTGCAGGTGTGAGCAGCGGCGCCCCCGAGATCACCATCCACTCCGACGCCGACGTCCTCGCCGCGGCCACCGCGGCGCGGCTGGTGACCCGGCTCGTCGACCTGCAGGCCACCGGGAACATCCCGCGGCTGGTGCTGACCGGCGGCGGCGTGGGCATCAAGCTCCTCGCCCACATCCGCGACTCGCCGGCCCGGGCCGCGGTGGACTGGTCCCGCGTGGAGTTCTACTGGGGCGACGAGCGGTTCCTGCCCGCCGGCGACCCCGAGCGCAACGAGACCCAGGCCCGCGAGGCGCTGCTCGACCACGTCGGCGTCGACCCCGCGCTGGTCTACCCGATGGGCGCGGACGTGGGCACCGGGCCGTCGGGCGCCGACGAGGCCGCCGCGGAGTACGCCGACCTGCTCGCCCGCAAGGCCCGGCCCGAGGACCACGGCGACGTGCCGGCCTTCGAGATCACGCTGCTGGGCATGGGCGGGGAGGGGCACACCGCGTCCGTCTTCCCGGAGTCGCCGGCGGTCTACGAGACCGAGCGGACCGTCATCCCGGTCTACAACTGCCCGAAGCCCCCGCCGACCCGGGTCTCGCTGTCGCTGCCGGCCATCCGGACCTCGCAGGAGGTCTGGATCGTGACGGCCGGCGAGGAGAAGGCCGCCGCCGTCAGCATGGCGCTGGGCGGCGCGGGCGAGGTCGCGATCCCGGTCGCGGGCGCCCGGGGCCGGCTGCGCACCCGCTGGCTCCTCGACCGTGCGGCGGCGTCGAAGCTGCCCTCGGACCTGCGCAACCCCTGAGGGGCGGCACCGTGCGCCACCTGATCGTCGACGGCGCCAACGTGGTCGGCTCCCGCCCGGACGGCTGGTGGCGCGACCGGGCGGGCGCGGCGTCCCGGCTGGCCGCGCAGCTCGCCGACGCCCGGGACGCGGGGGTGCTGGCGTCGCTGGGCGACCGGATCCTGCTGGTGCTGGAGGGCGCGGCCAAGCGGGCCGAGGTCCCCGAGGGCCTCGAGGTCCTGCTCGCGCCCGCGGACGGGGACTCGGCGATGGTCGAGCTCGCCCACGACCTCGGCGAGCGCGACGAGGACGTGTGCGTGGTGACCGCCGACCGGGAGCTCACCCGGCTCCTCCACGCCGTGGGCGCCTCCACGGCGAAGCCCGGCGCCCTTCTCGCCCTCCTCGACCCCTGATCGCGTTATGGAACCATAGCGCGCTCCAAGGGCCTCAATTCGCGCATTATGGTTCCATAACGCGCCTCAACCCGCTGAATTGTCGCGTTATGGTTCCATAACGCTTCTCGGGCGTCGGGAAATGCGCGTTATGGTTCCATGATGCTAGCGGCGGTGGGGGGCGCGGGCCGCCGCGGCGGCGCGGGCGTGCACCGCGCCGGCGACCACCGAGCGGCGCGGCAGCGGGCTGGAGTAGACGACGCTGGTGGTGACGCCGCCGAGCCCCGCGACCCGGCCCGTGACCTCCTCCAGGTGCCGCATCGTGCGGGTGCGGACCGTGAGCACGAAGCAGTCCTCGCCCGTGACGTGGTGCGCCTCGATGATCTCCGGGGTGGTGGCGAGCAGGTCGCGGAAGGGCGTGTGGTTCCCGTTCGGGTAGCGCAGCCGGACCAGGGCCATGATCGGCAGCCCGAGCTTCTCGGGGTCGACCTCGCAGCCGTAGCCGGTGATCACCCCGGTCTCCTCCAGCCGTCGCACCCGCTCGGTGACCGCGCTGGGCGAGAGCCCGACCAGCCGGCCCAGGTCGGCGTAGCTCGCCCGCCCGTCGCGCTGCAGGGCTTCCAGCAGGCGCCAGTCGGTGTCGTCGAGGGAATCCACGGCCATGGCGGCACTCTAGCCGTCGAATCCACGACACCGCGCCGACGGCGATGACTTCGTCCGGTTCGTGCCGTCTCCCCTGCAACGGCACAGGACGACACGAGGAGACCCCGATGAAGCAGATCACCACCTGCCTGTGGTTCGACGGCCAGGCGCAGCAGGCCGCCGAGTTCTACACCTCCGTGTTCCCGAACTCGGAGATCACCGAGATCCAGCGGTACCCCGAGGGTGCGCCCGGCCCCGCCGGTGAGGTCATGATCGCGTACTTCACGCTCGACGGCCGCGACTTCGCCGGGCTCAACGGCGGGCCGCAGTTCCCGCACAGCGAGGCGATCTCGTTCGTGGTGCCCTGCGAGTCCACCGAGGAGATCGACCGGTACTGGGACGCGCTGATCGAGGGCGGCGAGCCCCAGCCGTGCGGCTGGCTGAAGGACAGGTTCGGCGTGTCCTGGCAGGTCGTGTCGCTGGAGGCCGAGGAGTGGATGAAGGACCCGGACACCGCGAAGGCCAACCGGACGATGCAGGAGATGCTCTCGCAGTTCGGCAAGCCGGACGTCGAGGCGATGCGGAAGGCCTACCTCGGCGAGAAGGCGGACGCGTGAGCGGCCGGGGTGCCGATCTCCGCGGAACCTAAGCTGACCGCATGCGCATCGGCACCCCGCTCGCCCCCTCCGCGACCCGCGTCATGCTGCTCGGCGCCGGCGAGCTCGGGAAGGAGGTCGTGATCGCCTTCCAACGGCTGGGTGTCGAGGTCGTGGCGGTCGACCGCTACCCGGACGCGCCCGGCCACCAGGTCGCCCACCGTGCCCACGCGATCGACATGACCGACCCGGTCGCGCTCACGGCGCTGATCGAGCAGGAGCAGCCGCAGTACGTCATCCCCGAGATCGAGGCGATCGCGACCACCGCGCTGCTGGGGGTCGAGGAGGCCGGCACGGCCACGGTCGTCCCGACCGCCCGCGCCACCCGGCTGACGATGGACCGCGAGGGCATCCGCCGGCTCGCCGCCGAGGAGCTCGGGCTGCCCACCTCGCCGTACGCGTTCGCCGACTCCCTGGAGGAGGTGCGGACCGCGATCGACGGCGGGATCGGGTACCCGTGCGTGCTCAAGCCGGTGATGTCGTCGTCGGGCAAGGGACAGTCCGTGCTGCGCTCCGCCGCGGACCTGGAGCCGGCGTGGGGCTACGCGATGGCGGGTGGCCGGGTCGCGGGTACCCGGGTCATCGTCGAGGGCTTCGTCGCCTTCGACTACGAGATCACCCAGCTGACCGTGCGGGCGGCCGACGGGACCCACTTCTGCGCGCCCATCGGGCACCTCCAGGAGGGCGGGGACTACGTCGAGTCGTGGCAGCCGCAGCCGATGTCGGACGCCGCCGTGGCGGCCGCCCGGGACGTCTCCGGCCGGATCACCGAGGCGCTCGGCGGTCGCGGCGTCTTCGGCGTCGAGCTGTTCGTGCGGGGGGACGAGGTCCTCTTCTCGGAGGTCTCCCCGCGGCCGCACGACACCGGCCTGGTCACGCTGGCGACCCAGCGGCTCTCGGAGTTCGAGCTGCACGCCCGCGCCGTGCTGGGCCTGCCGGTCGACGTCGCCCTCCGCTCCCCCGGCGCCTCCGCGGTGATCTACGGCGGGGTCGACGCGAAGGCCGTCGGGTTCGAGGGGGTCGACGCGGCGCTGGCCGTGCCCGGGACCGACCTCCGGCTCTTCGGCAAGCCCGAGAGCTTCGTGAAGCGGCGGATGGGCGTCGCGGTGGCCGCGGCGGACGACGTCGAAACCGCCCGGATGCGCGCGAAGCAGGCCGCCGGCCTCGTCCGCGTCGTCGTGGACTGACCGGGGATTCCACGGCGAGAACGTCGAACGACCGGGGAACCAGCCTTCCTGGAGCGCGATCTTCCCCCTAGCGTTCCTGGCATGGCCCTTTCCGCTGCGGCGTCGCCCGTCCTCGCCGTCCGGCCCGCCCCGCCCGCCGAGGCGGCCGCGTTCTTCGCGACCCGGCTGGCCTGCCTCACCGACGTGGCCGACGTGCACACCGCGCTCGCCGGACCGGCCCCGGGCTTCGTGCTCGTGGACACCCGCAGCCGCGCGGCCTGGGACCAGGGCCACGTGCCGGGCGCGGTGCACCTCCCGCACGCCGCCCTGCCCGGCGACCTCGACCCGGCGGTCCCGGTGGTGACCTACTGCTGGGGCCCGGGCTGCGACGGCGCGACCCGCGGTGCGCTCACGCTCGCCCGGGCCGGCTTCCGGGTGAAGGAGATGCTGGGCGGGATCGAGTACTGGATCCGCGAGGGCCTTCCCGTCGAGACGGCCGACGGGACCCGCCGGACCGACCCCGACCCGTTGACCACCCCGTGCGGCTGCTGAGCGGGACCGGTCAGGTGCTGGGCACCGTGCCCGGCGGCAGCTCGCGCTCGCCGTCGGCGCTGCGGTGCCGGTGCCAGTGCGGCGGCGTGAGGTGGATCTGCGCGGCGTAGACGATCCAGCCGACCACCGACAGCCCCAGCCACGTGATCAGGCGGTAGACCAGCACCGTCGCGGCGGCGGGCGCCACGGGCGCGCCCGCGGCGAGCAGCACGCCGAGCAGCCCGGTCTCGGCCAGGCCGGCCCCGCCGGGCAGCACCTGAAGCGCGATGCTGAGCTGGACCACGAGGAAGCCGAGGGCGAGTGTGGTCCACCGGGCGTCGAGTCCGAGGGCCTCGGCACAGGCGTGCAGGGCGAGGAAGTCACCCGCCCAGCTGGCCAGGGCCGTGCCGGCGAGCACCAGCCACTGCACCGGGGACGGGTGCAGGATGTCGATGCGCTCGGCCAGCCGGTTCGCGGTGGCCTCCGGGTTCGAGGCCCAGCTGTCGCGGCAGTCGTGGCACACGCCCGGCACCCGCCGCCACAGGTGCACGAGGCCGAGCAGGATCCGGTGCAGGACCGACGCGTGCGTGAGCACCGACCAGAACCCCATCGTCCCGACGACGATCGCGGCGGCCACCACCACCGCGAGCCACATCGGCATCCAGCCTGCGGCCCCGACGATGAAGACCGCGCCGACCAGCAGGACGATCGTCGACAGGGCGCCGGGCAGGAACACCGACCACGAGGCCAGCGCGGCGTCGACCCCCCGGCTGCGGAGCCGGGCGATCGAGTAGGCGAGCGCGCCGGCGCCGCCGACGACCGGGACGGTGTTGGCGATCGCGTTCTCGGCGAACGTGATGGCCTGCACCGTACGGCCCGGGACCCGGGCGCCGCCGATCACCAGCATGAACCGGTGCAGCTCGCCGTAGAGCGCCAGCGCGGCCACGGCGAGCAGCACGGCGAGCGCGAGCCAGCCGGGCCGCATGTGGGACAACGGGTCCCCGGCCTCCCAGACGGCGCGGACCATGTCCGGCATCTGCCACGCGATGTAGCCCAGCGCGGCCGCGACCAGGATCCAGTGCAGCACCGTCTTGGCGTGGCGCAGCGGCCAGGACAGCACCGTCGAGACGGCCGAGCGCGCCCGCACTGCCATGGACCCTCCCCGGTGCTCCGCCGCCGACCCAGGCTAGCCCCCGGGCCGGACGGGAAACCGCGCTCCGGGTCTCAGCCCTGCTCCTCCGGCAGCCGGCCGTTGTTGTAGTCGTCGTAGGCCGACAGGTCGAGGAAGCCGTGCCCGCTGTAGTTGAAGAGGATCACCTTCTCCTCCCCCGTCTCCTTGGCGGCCAACGCCTCGTCGATCGCGGCCCGGACCGCGTGCGCGCACTCCGGAGCCGGGATCTTGCCCTCGACCTTGGCGAACTGCACCGCCGCCTCGAACACCTTGCCCTGCGGGTAGGCCACCGCCTCCATCCGACCCGCCTTGACCAGTGCCGACACCAGCGGCGAGTCGCCGTGGTAGCGCAGCCCGCCCGCGTGGATGGACGGCGGCACGAAGTCGTGCCCGAGCGTGTACATCGGCATGAGCGGGGTCAGCCCGGCGACGTCCCCGAAGTCGTACTCGAACCGGCCACGGGTGAGCGTCGGACAGGACAGCGGCTCGACGGCGAGCAGCCGCACGCCCCCGTCCGGCACGAACGGGAAGGTGATCCCGCCCAGGTTGGAGCCGCCGCCGCAGGACGCGAGGACGACGTCCGGCAGCCGCTCGCCCGCCAGCTCCAGCTGCTCCTTGGCCTCGAGCCCGATCACCGTCTGGTGCAGCAGCACGTGGTTGAGCACCGAGCCCAGGGCGTAGTGCGTGTCCTCGCGGCCCACGCAGTCCCGCACGGCGTCGGAGATCGCGGCGCCGAGCGAGCCGGGGTGGCCTGGCTCGTCCACCGGGGACGGGACCACCGAGCCGCCCCAGGTCTCCATCGCGACCCGGCGGTACGGCTTCTGCTCGTAGGAGGCGCGGACCATGTAGACCTGCAGCTCCAGGCCGTACTGCGCAGCCGCATAGGACAGCGCGGTGCCCCACTGCCCGGCCCCGGTCTCGGTGGTGAGGCGGGTGATGCCCTCCTTGGCGTTGTAGAACGCCTGGGGCACGGCGGTGTTGGTCTTGTGGCTGCCCGACGGCGAGCCGGACTCGTCCTTGAAGTAGATCCGCGCGGGCGTACCGAGTGCCCGCTCCAGCCGTTCGGCCCTGACCAGCGGGGTGGGGCGCCACAGCTTCAGGATGTCCACGACCTCGCCCGGGACGTCGATCCACGGCGCGGTCGACACCTCCTGCCCGATCAGCTCCATCGGGAACAGCGGCGCCAGGTCGTCGGGACCGACGGGTTCCCGGGTGCCGGGGTGCAGCGGCGGGTCCACCGGCTCCGGCAGGTGCGGCGCCACGTTGAACCAGGCGCTCGGGATCCTGTCGGGCGGCAGCGTCCAGCGACTCATGGCGCGGAGGCTAGCGATCACGCGGGCGGGGTGGAAGGGTCCTCCGGCTGGGCCGACGGGACCCGCGTACGCACGTCCCGCCGGACCGGCCGCGCGGGACGCGCGGCCGAATCGGGACCTGTGGTCCTTGACCGCCCCGGACGGCGAACCGAGCATCGCCCGCACAGCAGGGCCGCGCGGTCGCGCCGGCCGGCCGGGCGGCGTGCCGGGCCGGGGTCGCGGCGGCGCCGCCGCGGGAGACGCCATGCCGGCACCGGTCCGTCCCGACCCGCACGCCGCTCCCGCGGCCCGGTCCGCGCGCGCCGAGGTCACGGCGCTCGCCCGCGCCGCCGGCGGGTCGGGGATCGTGTTCGCGGCCCTGTTCGTCGTGGCGCTGGTGCTCGTGTCGCAGGGTCCCGGCCTCGACGCCCCGGACGACGCCTACACCGCCTTCTTCACCTCGGGCCGCGACTCGCTGCTGGTCTCCGTCGGCCTCTACGTGGTGCCCTTCGCCGGGATCGCGTTCCTGTGGCACATGGTCGCGAGCCGGACGTACATGCAGGTCATCGCGCCGCGCTCGTGGGCGCGGATCCCGCACTGGCTGCACCTCGCCTCGGGCGTCGTGTTCGTGGCCCTGCTCTTCGCGGGCACCGCCACCGCGGGCGGCGCCGCGCTGCTCACCCGCTTCTCCTCCGCCGCGCCCCCGCCGCCCGACGTCGTCCGCACGCTGATGACCGTCGGCTTCACCATGGTCTTCGTCTACGGCGTCCGGGTCGCCGGCATGTTCATGATCACCACGACGAGCGGGCTGGGCCGCACGCTCCCCCGGCCGGTCGCCGTCGTCTTCTACCTGGCCGCGGCATTCCTGCTGGTCAGTACGACGTTCCATCCCTCGGTCCTGCTGGTGTTCCCCGGCTGGGTGCTCGTGCTGAGCGTCCTGCTGCTGGTGCGCCGCGCGGGGCCGGAGGACGGTGCCACGAAGGAGGACACGGATGAGCAGTGAGACCGGCCCCGCGACCGGCGCGGGCGAGCGGATCGTGGGCATCGACGAGCTGCCCGGTCCGCACCCGTTGCCCGTGCTCGGCAACCTCCTCGACATCGACAGCACCGCCCCGATGGACGGCTTCCTGCGGATGGCGAAGGAGTACGGCCCGATCTACCGGCTCAGCATGCCGAGCGGGTCGCGGCTGCTCCTGTCCGGCGCCGACCTCGCCCAGGAGGTGTTCGACGACACCCGCTTCGACAAGGCGCTGGGCGGCGGCCTCGCCCAGCTCAGCGCGGGGCCGATCGGGAACGGGCTGTTCACCTCCGAGACCGACGACCCGCTCTGGCACCGGGCGCACGAGATCCTCATGGCGCCCTTCTCGATGCGCGCGATGCGGGACTACGTGCCGCGGATGGTCGACATCGCCGAGCAGCTCATGGAGAAGTGGGCCCGGCTCAACCCCGGCGAGGAGGTCGACGTCCCCGCCGACATGACGCGGCTGACCCTCGACACGATCGCGCTGTGCGGGTTCGGCTACCGGTTCAACTCCTTCTACCGCGACACCCCGCACCCGTTCGTGCAGGCCATGACCCGGGTGCTGACCGAGGCGCAGGGCCGGCAGCGCCAGCTGCCCATCCAGAACCGGCTGCGGGTGCGCGCCCAGCGGCAGCTCGAGGAGGACGCGACCTTCATGAGCGACCTGGTCGACGGACTGGTGCGCGAGCGCCGGGCCCAGGGCGAGGCCGCCGACGACACCGACCTGCTCGGGCGCATGCTCGTCGGCCGCACCCGGGACGGCGAGTCGCTGCCGGACGAGAACATCCGCGCGCAGTGCATCACCTTCCTCATCGCCGGCCACGAGACGACCTCCGGCCTGCTCGCCTTCGCCGTCTACGAGCTGCTGAAGAACCCCGAGGCGGCGCAGCGGGCCCGCGACGAGGTCGACGAGGTCCTCGGCGACGACGCCGCGCCGACCTTCGAGCAGATCGGCCGGCTCCGCTACGTCCGCCAGGTGCTCGACGAGACGCTGCGGCTCTGGCCGACCGCGCCCGGCTTCACCCGCACCCCCCGCGAGGACACCGTGATCGGCGGGCGGTACGCGATCCCGGCCGGCACGCCGATCACGGTGCTGGCGGGAGCGCTGCACCGCGACACCTCGGTCTGGGACGACCCGGAACGGTTCGACCCCGACCGCATGGCCGCGGACAAGGTCGCGGCCCTCCCGCCGAACGCCTACAAGCCCTTCGGCACCGGCCAGCGGGCCTGCATCGGGCGGCAGTTCGCCCTGCAGGAGGCCACGCTGGTGCTCGGCATGATGCTGCAGCGCTTCGAGCTCGAGGACCATCTCGACTACCAGCTGCACACGAAGACCACCCTGACCGTGAAGCCCGACGAGTTCCGGATCCTCGTCCGGCCGCGCGAGGGCCGCGCCCTGCGCGCGGCCCCGGTCGCGACCGGCACGGGCGCC
Organism: Pseudonocardia kujensis; assembly: GCF_021283305.1. Classification (GTDB taxonomy): domain Bacteria; phylum Actinomycetota; class Actinomycetes; order Mycobacteriales; family Pseudonocardiaceae; genus Pseudonocardia; species Pseudonocardia kujensis. The sequence continues at coordinate 103,805 of NZ_JAJSOK010000008.1, read as the reverse complement.
ACGGCCGCGCAGGAGGCCGTGCCCGTCGGCGCGCCGGAGCCGCTGGTGACCAAGCACGGCACCCCGCTCGCGGTGCTGTTCGGGTCCAACCTCGGCACGGCCGAGGCGCTGGCCACCACGCTCGCGGGCGAGGGCGCCGTGCGCGGCTTCGACGTGACCCTCGGCCCGCTCGACGACCACGTCGGCGGGCTGCCCGAGAAGGGCGCGGCGGTCGTCGTCAGCTCCTCGTACAACGGCACCCCGCCGGACAACGCCGCGGCGTTCAGCGAATGGCTCGCCGGTCCGGACGCCCGCGTGCCCGGCACGGCGTTCGCGGTGTTCGGGTGCGGCGACAGCGAGTGGGCCGGGACCTACCAGGCCGTGCCGACCCGGCTCGACGAGGGCCTGGCCGCGGCGGGTGGGCGGCGCGCCCACCCCCGCGGCGCCGGCGACGCCAGTGCCGACTTCGACGCCGCCTACCGGGACTGGCACGCGGGGCTGTGGGCCGGCCTCGCCCGGTCCCTCGACCTGCCCGCGGAGGTCGGCGCGGAGCTGCGGCACGGCCCGCGGCTGACCGTCACGCTCACGAACCGGCAGGTCACCAACCCGGTCGTGCTCTCCTACCACGCCCGGCCCGGCCGGATCACCGCCAACCGCGAGATGATCCTCGGGACGGACGGCAAACCGCCGGAGCGCTCGACCCGGCACGTGGAGATCGCGTTGCCCGAGGGGGTGACCTACGGCGCGGGCGACCACCTCGGGGTGCTGCCCCGCAACGGCATCGACCCCATCCGCCGCGTGATCGCGCACTTCGGCCTCGACGGCGCGCAGTACGCCACGATCATCCCGACCGGGACGGCGCCGACCCACCTGCCGGTCGACGAGCCCGCCCCGTTGCTCGGGGTGCTGGCCACCTGCGTGGAGCTGCAGGACGTGGCGACCCGCGGCGACGTCGAGACCCTCGCCCGGTACACGGGGGACCCGGCCGTGAAGGCCGAGCTCGAGGCGCTCGCCGGCGACGGGTACCGCGCGGGCGTGGCCGAGCCCTACCGCTCGGTGCTCGACCTGCTCGAGGCCTTCCCCGCGTGCGACCTGCCCTTCGCCGAGTTCCTCGACCTGCTGCCGCCGCTGCGGCCGCGGTACTACTCGATCTCGTCCTCACCGCGGGCGGGCAACGAGGACTGCAGCATCACCGTCGGAGTGGTCCGCGGGCCGGCCCGGTCGGGGTCCGGCGTCTACCGCGGCACGTGCTCCGGACACCTGTCGGAGCTGCCGGAGCAGGGCACGGCGTTCGTGTTCGTGCGCAAGCCGACGATCGCCTTCCGCCCGCCGGCCGACCCCAGCATCCCGATGATCATGGTCGGCGCCGGGACCGGGCTCGCGCCGTTCCGCGGGTTCCTGCAGGACCGGGCCGCCGACGCGGCCGAGGGCCGGACCGTCGGGCGGTCCCTGCTGTTCTTCGGCTGCCGCAGCCCCGAGGCCGACGAGCTCTACGCCGACGAGCTGCGCGGGCTCCAGGAACAGGGTCTCGTGCACCTCGTCCCCGCGTACTCGCGGTGGGCCGGCGGCCCGCGGCAGTACGTCCAGGAGGCGATGCTCGAGCACGCCGACGAGGTGTGGGAGCTGCTGCAGCAGGGCGCCGCGGTGTTCGTGTGCGGCAATGCCTCGACCATCGCGCCCGGGGTGCGGGCGGCGCTGCGGCAGGTGTTCCGGGACCGGACCGGTGCGTCCGAGGCCGACGCCGACGCGTGGCTGGCCGGGCTGCGCGCCGCCGACCGGTTCCTGGAGGACATCTGGGGCAGCGGCACCGGCTGACCCGACGGACGGGCCCGAGAACGCCGCCGGCCCCGCGAACCATGGTTCGCGGGGCCGGCGGCGGGTCTGCGGAGGCGCCCTCAGAGCTCGCGGGAGGCGCGCAGCCTCGCGAGGGCCTCCTCGAGGATGGCGGCGCCGTCCTCGTCCGAACGGCGCTCCTTCACGTACGCGAGGTGCGTCTTGTACGGCTCGTTGCGCGGCGCAGCGGGCGGCGAGGCCTGCTCGCGGCCGGCCGGCAGGCCGCAGCGCGGGCAGTCCCAGTACTCCGGGATCTCCGCCTCGGCCGCGAACGACGGCCGCGTCTCGTGGCCGTTGGCGCAGAAGTACGGGATCCGGGCCCGGGGGGCGGTCTCACCCCGCTCGGACTCGCCCATCGGGCCGGCCCCGACCCGGGTACCGCGGATCGCGTTGCCGCCGGACATCGCCATGGTGCTCTCCTCCGCTCGACGCCGCTGTGGTGCAGGGCGTGACTGCAGGGCGTTCGGTCAGGCCCCGACCTTGACCAGCAGGCCGGTCCCGATGATGGCGACCAGCCAGATCGCCGCGGTGAACAGCGTCAGCCGGTCCAGGTTCTTCTCGACGACACTCGACCCCGAGAGGCTCGACTGCACACCGCCGCCGAAGAGGCTCGACAGCCCGCCTCCGCGCCCGCGGTGCAGCAGGATCAGCAGCACCAGCACGACGCTGGACACGATCAGCACGATCTGGAGCGCCAGGATCATCCCGTTCTCATCCGCCCTCTCGAAGCCCGGCAGGGGTGTCCACTGTAACCGGCGCCGCTCACCCGCTCGCCCCGGGCCGTGTTCGTGGGTCGCCGGGGGCGGGCGCTGCGTTACCGGACCGCCGAACGCACCCCGCCGACCGTCCAACGGCCGGGATGCACCCCGGGTTCCCCGGGTCCCCGAGAACGCACGAACGGCGCCCCCGCCCCTGGGAAGGAGCGGGAGCGCCGTCCGCCGGATACCGGAGGCCGCCGGCTAGGGCAGCGGGCCGCCCGCGGCGATCGCGCAGAGCTGGGCGAACTCGTCCGCGTCGAGCGAGGCCCCGCCGACGAGCGCGCCGTCCACGTCCGCCTCGGCCACGATCTCGCCGACGTTCTTCGCCTTCACCGAGCCGCCGTAGAGGATCCGCGTCCCGTCGGCGACCTGGTCGCCGTACTTCTCGCGGACCGCCTCGCGCAGCGCGTGGCAGACCTCCTGGGCGTCGGCCGGGCTCGCCACCTTGCCGGTGCCGATCGCCCAGATCGGCTCGTACGCCACGACGACCTCGCCGATCTGCTCGGCCGTGACCTTCTCCAGGGCCGCGACCAGCTGCGCGGTCGTGTGGGCGACCTGGGCGCCGGACTCGCGGACGTCGAGCCCCTCGCCGACGCAGAGGATCGGTCGGAGGCCGTGCCTCAGCGCGGCGCGCACCTTGGCGTTGACGACGCCGTCGTCCTCGCCGTGGATCTCCCGTCGCTCCGAGTGGCCGACCACCACGTAGGTGCAGCCGAGCTTGGCGAGCATCGCGCCCGACACGTCCCCGGTGTAGGCCCCGGAGTCGTGCGGCGAGAGGTCCTGCGCGCCGTGGACCAGCTTGAGCTTGTCCCCGTCGATCAGCGTCTGCACGCTGCGGATGTCCGTGAACGGCGGGAGCACCGCCACGTCGACGTGGTCGTAGTACTTCTCCGGCAGCGCGAAGGCGACCTTCTGCACCAGCCCGATGGCCTCGAGGTGGTTGAGGTTCATCTTCCAGTTGCCGGCGATGAGCGGCTTGCGTGCCATCAGCGCTCCAGGACCGCGACGCCGGGGAGGGACTTGCCCTCCAGGAACTCCAGGGACGCCCCGCCGCCGGTGGAGATGTGCGAGAAACCGTCCTCGGGCAGGCCCAGCGCGCGCACGGCGGCCGCGGAGTCCCCGCCGCCGACGACGCTGAAGGCGCCGGAGTCCGCGGTGGCGTCGACGATCGCCTGCGCCACCCCGCGGGTGCCCTCGGCGAACGGCGCCATCTCGAACACGCCCATCGGCCCGTTCCAGAACACGGTCCTCGCCCCGGCCAGGACGGACGCGAACTCCCGGACCGACTCCGGTCCGATGTCCAGGCCCATCCAGCCGTCCTCGATCGCGTCGACCGGGACGGTCTTGGTCGCCGCGTCGGCCGCGAACCTGTCGGCGACGACGACGTCCGTCGGGAGGACGATCTTCCCCGACTCCAGGAGCTTGCGGGACGTGTCGATCTGGTCCGACTCGAGCAGCGACGAACCCACGCCGTAGCCCTGTGCGGCGAGGAAGGTGAAGCACATCCCGCCGCCGACCAGCAGCGAGTCGACCTTCGGCAGCAGCGCCTCGATCACGGCGAGCTTGTCCGACACCTTCGACCCGCCGAGCACGACCGCGTACGGCCGCTCCGGGTCTCCGGTGAGCTTCTGCAGCACCTCGACCTCGGAGAGGACCAGCCCGCCGGCGTAGGCCGGGAGCTCCTGCGCCACGTCGTACACCGAGGCCTGCTTGCGGTGCACCACGCCGAAACCGTCCGACACGAACGCCGCGTCGGCCCCGACGAGGTCGACGAGCTCGCGGGCGAGCTCGGCCCGCTGGTCGTCGTCCTTGCTGGTCTCGCGCGGGTCGAACCGGATGTTCTCCAGCAGCGCGACCTGGCCGTCGGCCAGCTCCGGCCGCTGCCCGTGCGGCACGAGCGCGACCTCCTTGCCGAGCAGCTCGCCGAGCCGCTTCGCCACCGGGGCCAGCGAGTACTTGGCGTTCTCCCCGCCCGCCCCGGCCCCGCCCTTCGGCCGGCCGAGGTGCGCGGTGACGAGGACCCGGGCCCCGGCGTCGGCCAGGGTCGAGAGCGTCGGCACGGACGCGCGGATGCGGCCGTCGTCGGTGATGGTCTCGCCGTCGAGCGGGACGTTCAGGTCCGAGCGCACCAGCACGGCGCGCCCGCTCACGCCCTCGGCGACGAGGTCGGAGACGGTCTTCACAGCTTCGACGCCACCAGGGCGGTGATGTCGGCGAGCCGGTTCGAGTAGCCCCACTCGTTGTCGTACCAGCCGACGACCTTGACCTGGTTGCCGATGACCTTGGTCAGGCCGGCGTCGAAGATCGTCGAGTGCGGGTCGGTCACGATGTCCGACGAGACGATCGGGTCCTCGGTGTACTTGAGGATGCCCTCGAGCGGGCCCTCCGCGGCGGCCTTGAACGCCGCGTTGATCTCCTCGGCGGAGGCCTCCTTGCGGACCTCGACCGTGAGGTCGGTGGCCGAGCCGGTGGGGATCGGCACGCGCAGGGCGTAGCCGTCGAGCTTGCCCTTGAGGTGCGGCAGGACCAGCGAGATCGCCTTCGCGGCGCCGGTCGAGGTCGGGACGATGTTGATGGCGGCGGCGCGGGCGCGGCGCAGGTCCTTGTGCGGGCCGTCCTGCAGGTTCTGGTCCTGTGTGTACGCGTGGATCGTGGTCATCAGACCCTTCTCGATCCCCAGCAGGTCGTCGAGCACCTTCGCCAGCGGCGCGAGGCAGTTGGTGGTGCACGAGGCGTTGGAGACGATGGCCTGGCTGCCGTCGTACTGGTCGTCGTTGACGCCCTTGACGATCGTGATGTCCTCGCCGGTGGCCGGCGCGGAGATGACGACCTTCTTGGCGCCCGCGTCGAGGTGCTTGGCCGCGGCCTCGCGCTTGGTGAACAGGCCGGTCGACTCCACGACGACGTCGACGCCGAGGTCCTTCCACGGCAGCTCGGCGGGGTCGCGGACCGCGAGGCCCTTGAAGCCCTTGCCGTCGACGACGATCTCCTCGTCCGTCGAGGAGACCTCGTAGGGCAGCCTGCCGAGGATCGAGTCGTACTTCAGCAGGTGCGCCAGAGTCGCGTTGTCGGTGATGTCGTTCACCGCCACGATCTCGATGTCGCTCGTGCCGGCGGCGCGCTGGGCGTCCACCGCCCGCCAGAAGTTGCGGCCGATGCGGCCGAAGCCGTTCACGCCTACCCGGACCGTCACACGAACCTCCACTGGTGTCGTCTTGGGGATCGGGCCAACCCTAGCGGCATCGGCCGCCCTTCACAGGGACCCGGCGGGCGTGACCTGCACGGCATTTGCGCAGGTCGGTGCGCACGTGGGTGCGTCCTGGGTCACGCCTCCTCGAGCATCTCCGGGGTGACCGCGGACTCCGTGTCCGGGATCCCCAGGTCGGCGGCGCGCTTGTCCGCCATGTGCAGCAGCCTGCGGATCCGCCCGGCGACGGCGTCCTTCGTCATCGGCGGGTCGGCGAGCTGGCCGAGCTCCTCGAGCGAGGCCTGGGTGTGCTCGGCCCGCAGCCTGCCCGCGGCCAGCAGGTGGTCGGGGACGTCGTCGCCGAGGATCTCCAGCGCGCGCCGGACCCGGGCCGCCGCCGCGACCGCGGCGCGGGCCGAGCGGCGCAGGTTGGCGTCGTCGAAGTTGGCGAGGCGGTTGGCGGTGGCCCGGACCTCGCGGCGCATCCGCCGCTCCTCCCACGCCATCACGGACTCGTGCGCACCCATCCGCGTCAGCAGGGCGCCGATGGCGTCCCCGTCCCGGACGACGACCCGGTCCGCGCCGCGCACCTCGCGCGCCTTGGCGGTGACCCCGAGCCGGCGCGCCGAGCCGACCAGGGCCAGCGCGGCCTCCGGGCCCGGGCACGTCACCTCCAGCGCGGAGCTGCGGCCGGGCTCGGTGAGCGAGCCGTGCGCGAGGAACGCGCCGCGCCAGGCGGCCTCGGCGTCGTCCAGGTCGCCGGAGACGACGGCGGGCGGCAGCCCGCGCACCGGGCGGCCGCGCTGGTCGAGCAGCCCGGTCTGGCGGGCCAGGCCCTCGCCGTCGCGCACCACGCGGATCACGTACCGGTTGCCGCGGCGCAGCCCGCCCGCGGTGATGACGTGCGCCTCGACCTGGTGGCCGTAGAGGTCGTGGATCTCCTTGCGGAGCCGGCGCGCGACGGAGCCGGTGTCGACCTCGGCCTCGATCACCACGCGGCCGCCCACGATGTGCAGGCCCCCGGCGAAGCGGAGCAGCGACGCGACCTCGGCCCGCCGGCACGAGGGCTTCGTCACGGTGAGCCTGCTGAGCTCGTCCTTCACCGCCGCGGTCATCGCCATGCCGTGCCCCTCCCCCTCCGGTCCGTCCGCACGCCCCGCGCGTGCGCCTGCCCCCTCATGCCCGCCTCCCGGCCGGCATCGGCGCGGACGCCGCCAGGACCTCCCGCAGCGCCGCCGCCAACGCCGCCGGCTCGTGCCGCGGCACGAGCGGGTCCTGCGCCGCGACCGGGGCGAGATGCACCCGGCCGCCGGGTCCCATCATCGCCCGTGCCGCCCGGCGCAGCCGATGGGGTACCGCCACCGCCGCCGCGTCGGCCAGCACCGCGTCCACGCGCAGCTCCGGGGCGTGGGCCGCGAGCACCGCCAGGTGCTGCTCCGGCGAGAAGTCCGCCGTCTCCCCCGGCTCCGGCGCCAGGTTCAGCACCACGACCCGCCGGGCGGCCGTCTCGTCCAGGGCCTCGCGCAGGCCCGGGACCAGCAGGTGCGGCAGCACGCTGGTGAACCAGGAGCCCGGCCCGAGCAGCACGAGGTCCGCCGTGCGGACGGCCTCCACCGCCTGTTCGCAGGCCGGCGGCCGGTCCGGGTGCAGCCGCACCCGTTCGACCCGGCCGGGGGTCGACGCCACCGCGACCTGGCCACGGATCCGGTGCAGCCGGCCGGGGTCGGTCTCGTCCAGCCCGCTGACCTCGGCCTCCATGTCCAGCGGCACCCGGCTCATCGGCAGCACCCGGCCGCGCACGCCGAGCAGGCGGCAGACCTCGTCGAGCGCCTCCACCGGGTCGTCGAGGATCTCCATCAGCCCGGCCAGCAGGAGGTTGCCCACGGCGTGCCCGGCCAGCGCGCCCGTGCCGCCGAAGCGGTGCTGGACGAGTTCGGCCCAGCGGCGGCCCCCGTCGTCCTGCGCGGCGAGCGCCACGAGCGCCATCCGCAGGTCGCCCGGGGGCAGCAGGCCGCCCAGCTCGCGGCGGATCCGGCCGGACGAACCGCCGTCGTCGGCCACCGTGACCACGGCGGTGACGTCGGCGACCTCGGACATCTGCCGCAGCGCGGACAGCGTCGCGGACAGGCCGTGCCCGCCGCCGAGGGCGACCGCGCGCAGCCCCCGACCGCCGTCCGCGGCGTCGCCGCCGTCCTCCCGCTGTCCCGGCACCCGGGCCGCCCGCCCCGGCCCCGTCACTCGCGGCCCAGGTCGCGGTGCGTCACGCTCACCGCGACCCCCTCCGCGCCCGCCAGCCGCCGGGCCAGCTCCTCGCTGATCGCCACGCTGCGGTGCTTGCCCCCGGTGCAGCCCACCGACACCGCGAGGTACCGCTTGCCCTCGCGCCGGTAGCCCGCGCCCATCAGCGTCAGCAGCTCGACGTAGCGGCCCAGGAACTCCTCGGCGCCCTCCTGGGAGAGCACGTAGTCGCGGACGTCGGCGTCGCGCCCGGTGTGCTCGCGCAGCTCGGGGATCCAGTGCGGGTTCGGCAGGAACCGCATGTCCACGACCAGGTCGGAGTCCATCGGCAGGCCGTACTTGTAGCCGAACGACAGGATGTTCACCCGGGTCGGCTCCGGGGCGCCCGTCTCGAAGCCCTGCTCGATGCGGGACCGCAGCTGGTGCACCGACAGGGTGGAGGTGTCGACGAGCAGGTCCGCGTTCTCCCGCAGCGGGCGCAGCAGCTCCCGCTCGGCGGTGATGCCGTCGACCAGCCGGCCCGCGCCCTGCAGCGGGTGGCCGCGGCGGTTCTGCTCGAACCGGCGCACGAGCACGGCGTCGGAGGCCTCGAGGAACAGCAGCCGGGGCTTGTAGCCGCGGGCGTCGAGGTCCCGGATCACCGCGCTCAGGTCGCGGGTGAACGCCCGGCTCCGCACATCCATGACGACCGCGATGCGCGTGACCTCGCCGCTGGAGCGCGCGCCCAGGTCGACCATCGTCTCGATCAGCTCGGGCGGCAGGTTGTCCACCACGAACCAGCCGAGGTCCTCGAGCACCTTCGCCGCCGTGCTGCGGCCGGCCCCGGACAGTCCGCTGACCAGCGCGACCTCGATCCCGGACGGCCCGGGCGTGCCCCCCGCGGCGGAGCCGCCGGCCTCGACCGCCGGGACCCGCCGGGCCGCCGCGGCCGCCTCGGTCTCGCCGGTGCCCGCCGGCGCGGTTTCCGCCGGTGTGGTCCCCGGGTCCACGGCCGGTGCCGTGCCCGTCGTCGTCGGTTCGCCGTCCTGGTTCACCGGCCGGGCGCCCCCTCCGCGCTCGTTCCCGCTGTCTGATGGTCGGCCGTTCCGTGTCCGGCCTGGTGCTCGGCGGGCTGTTCGTCCGCCCGGGCCTCCGGGTTACCGCCGTCAGGCCGAGCGCCGTCGGCCGGGTGGAGGGCGGCGACCACGGCTTCCGCCGTGCGCCGGCCGAACCCCGGCAGCCCGGCGATCTCGTCGACCTCCGCGGCCCGGATCCTCCGCATCGAGCCGAAGTGCCGGAGCAGCGCCTGCCGCCGGGCCGGCCCGAGTCCCGGCACCCCGTCGAGCTCGGAGGCCACCATGCTCTTGGAACGACGCTGGCGGTGGTAGGTGATGGCGAAGCGGTGCGCCTCGTCCCGCGCGCGCTGCAGCAGGTACAGCGCCTCGCTGGTCCGGGAGAGGATCACCGGGTCCGGGTCACCGGGCAGCCAGACCTCCTCCAGCCGCTTCGCCAGCCCGCAGACCGCCACGTCCTGGATGCCGAGGTCCGCCAGCACGTCCGCGGCCGCCTCCACCTGCGGCTGCCCGCCGTCGACGACCAGGAGGTTCGGGGCGTAGGCGAACTTCTTCGGCCGGCCGGTCGTCGGGTCGATGCCGGTGCGGACCTTCGGCATGGACTCGGCCTCGTCCGGCTCCCCGGCCCCGTCCGGCTCCCCGGCCCCGTCCGGCTCCCCGGCCCCGTCCGGCTCCCCGGCCCCGTCCGGCTCCCCGGCCCCGTCCGGCTCCACGGCCCCGTCGCGGTTCTCCGCGAGGTACCGGCGGAACCGCCGCCGGACCACCTCGGCGATCGACGCGACGTCGCCGCCCTGGGCGCCGTCGCGGACCTCGAAGCGGCGGTAGTCGGACTTCTTGGCCAGCCCGTCCTCGAACACCACCAGCGAGGCGACGACGTTGGTCCCCTGCACATGGCTGACGTCGATGCACTCGATCCGCAGCGGCGCCTGGTCCAGGCCCAGGGCCTCCTGCAGCTCCTGCAACGCCGCCGACCGGGCCGTGAGGTCCCCGGCGCGGCGCAGCTTGTGCTGGGTGAACGCCTCCTTGGCGTTGCGCTCGACGGTCTCGGCGAGCGCCCGCTTGTCGCCGCGCTGCGCCACCCGCAGCCGCACGCGGGACCCGCGTAGCCCGGTGAGCCACTCCTGCAGGGCGTCGGCCTCCGGTGGGAGCTCGGGGACCAGGATCTCCCTCGGCACCGGCTGCGAGGCGTCGTCCGCGGCCTCGGCCAGGGCCGCCTGCTCGCCGTAGAACTGGGTGACGAACCGTTCGACGAGCGCGGCGGTGTCCGCGGTCTCGTCCGTCTTGTCGATCACCCAGCCGCGCTGCCCGCGGACCCGGCCGCCGCGCACGTGGAAGACCTGGACGGCCGCCTCCAGCTCGTCCTGCGCGAACGCGACGACGTCGGCGTCGGTGCCGTCGCCCAGCACCACGGCCTGGCGCTCCATGGCGCGCTTGAGCGCACCCACGTCGTCCCGCAGGCGGGCGGCACGCTCGAACTCCAGGCCCTCGGCCGCCTCCTGCATCCGGCGCTCGAGCTCGCGGATCATCCGGTCGGTGCGCCCGGACAGGAAGTCGCAGAACTCGTCGACGATCCGGCGGTGCTCCTCGGCGTCCACCCGGCCGACGCACGGCGCCGAGCACTTGTCGATGTAGCCGAGCAGGCAGGGCCGGCCGATCTGGCCGTGCCGGCGGAAGACGCCCGCGCTGCAGGTCCGCGCGGGGAACACGCGCAGCAGCAGGTCGAGGGTCTCGCGGATGGCCCACGCGTGGGCGTACGGGCCGAAGTAGCGGACGCCCTTGCGTCGCGGGCCGCGGTAGACGTGCAGCCGCGGGTACTCCTCGTTCAGCGTGACCGCGAGCACCGGGTAGGTCTTGTCGTCCCGGTAGCGGACGTTGAACCGCGGGTCGAACTCCTTGATCCAGTTGTACTCGAGCTGGAGGGCCTCGACCTCGGTGCCGACGACCGTCCACTGCACGTGCCCGGCCGTGGTCACCATCTGCCGGGTGCGCGGGTGCAGGCCGGCGATGTCGGCGAAGTAGCTGTTCAACCGTTGGCGCAGGCTCTTCGCCTTGCCGACGTAGATCACCCGGCCCTGCGGGTCGGAGAAGCGGTACACGCCCGGGGCCTCGGGGATCGTCCCCGGGGCCGGGCGGTAGGTGGCGGGGTCGGGCATGGCCTCCCCAGGGTAGAGCCGCCCCCCGACACGCCGTGCCGCCCGGGCGGTGTCGGGGCCCGGGGACCGGGGGTGTATCCAACCGGAACTGTCGGTGCGGTCGGGTAGACCGTTCCTCGACCCGAACGGCCGTTCGAAGGAAGGCTCCCCGATGACCACCGGCACCCCGCTGTCCTCCGCCGCCTCCCCCCGCGCCGACCGGCTCGACCGGCTCGACCGTGTGCGCAAGCTGCTGGCCAAGGCCGAACGGGCGGGCACGCCCGAGGAGGCCGAGATCTACAACGCCAAGGCCGTCGAGCTCATGGCGCGGCACGGGATCGACGAGGCCCTGCTCGCGGCGGACGACCCGCGCCGGGACGAGATCGGGATGCTCCGCATCGCGATGGAGGACCCGTACTCGGCCGGCAAGGCGCGGCTGCTGGGGTGGACCGCGGCGGCGCTGCGCTGCCGCTGGGTGATGCACGGCGCCGCCGGGGGCAAGGTCGCCGCGGTCACCGTGTTCGGGTTCGGGTCGGACCGCGAGCGGGTCGAGCTGCTCTACACCTCGCTGCTGCTGCAGGCCACGGGGCAGCTCGTGCGGCTGAGACCGCCCTGGACCGGGGAGTCCGTCGCCGCGTACCGGCGGTCGTGGCTGCAGGGCTTCGCCGCGCAGGTCCACCAGCGGTTGCTGGAGGCCGAGGAGCGGGCGGCCGCGGAGGCGACGACCGGGGCCGGAGGGGACCGCGCCCGGGCCGCGGGCACCGCGCTCGTGCTGGTCGACCGCGGCGCGCAGGTCGACCGGGCCTACGCCGAGGCGTTCCCGCAGCTGTCCCGGGCGCGGCGGCCGTCGCTCTCGGGCAGCGGGTTCGCCGAGGGCGCCGAGGCGGGCCGCCGGGCCGATCTGGGCGGCCGGCGGATCGGCGGCACACGGGGTGGGTCCGGTGCGGAGCCGCGGGGGTTGGGGGCGGGCTAGCCCCTCCCCCGGCCGGCCTCAGCTCAGCTGGGCAGGTCGAGCAGCGCCTCGATCGTCGTGACCAGCGAGGTCGCGCTCACGTGCGGCAGGTCGATCGAGGCGGGTGCGCCCTCGCCGTCGCGCAGCACCAGCGCGCCGACCAGGCCGGCCCGCATCGCACCGTGCACGAGGTACCCGTGCGCGGACACGAAGGCGGTGGTCTCCGGATCGACCCGGGCGGCGGCGCAGGCCAGCCGGTAGGCCTCGGGGTCGGGTGGCAGCGCGCCGAGGTCGTCGCTGGCCACGGTGCCGCGCAGGAAGGTGCGCAGGCCGGTGGCGTCGAGCGCGTTCGACGTGAGGTCACCGCTGCCCTGCGCCACTGCCCAGGTGGGGACACGGGAGCGGGCCAGCACGGTGAGCGCGGGCTCGGCGTCGGCGAAGGCGGGCAGCGCGGTGAAGCCCTCCCGGATGTGCGCGAGCGCGTCGCGGGAGAGTGTGTGGCCGGTCGCCGAGTGCAGCGCGTCGGCCAGCACCCGGGCGAACTCGGTCGGGGTGCCGGCCAGCGCGAACCCCATCGCGTCGCGCAGGGCGTGGGCGAGGAAGAGCTCGTACTCGTGCTCGGGCCGTCCGACGTCGACGAACCGGCGGCGCAGCGCGTCCGTCCGCAGGATCGTGTCGTAGACGTCGACGAGCACGGCCCGCGGACGGCGCGGCCGTCGCGGGGCCGCCGGCTCGCCCGTGCCGCCCGAGCCGGTCGCGCGCGAGGCTCCGGCCGTGCGCGAGGCCCCGGTCGTGCGCGAGGCCCCGGTCGTGCGCGAGGCCCCGGTCGTGCGCGCCGCCTCGGGGCGCGCGCCGTGACCTCCGTGACCTCCGTGACCCAGCGCCATGCGTCCACCTCACCGTGCCGGGGGCGTCGCTGCGGGGAGGCCCGGCATTCCGTACACGATCGATCACGCTCCGCAACGCGGGCAACATCCTCACCCGGCATGCGGTGCGCACGGTACTCCGAGTGGCGGCCGGCGCTGAGCGGTCATGATCTCGCGACGAGCCGGGCGCCGATCAGTGGGGACGCGAATCGGCAGGTGGACCGGTGGAGGGAGGCGGTGGGGGTCAGTACCGGTTGTGCTCCGCGTCGTGCGCGAGGGCGGCGTCGATGTCCTCGGCGGCCACGTCGAGGTTCTTCATCGCCTTGGCCATCCGGCCCACGCTCGGCACGGCGGCGGGGTCGGGCCAGGACTCCGGCTCCCACAGTCCCGCGCGCAGGAAGGCCTTGGCGCAGTGCAGGAACAGCTCCTCGACCGTCACGACGAGCGCCAGCACCGGGCGCACACCCTGGACCGCGAGCCGATCGAAGAAGGGGGCGTCGCGCACCACCCGGGCCGTGCCGTTCACGCGGACCGTGTCCGGCCGTCCGGGGATCACGAACAGCAGGCCGACGTGGGGGTTCTCGAGGATGTTGCGGAAGGCGTCGAGCCGGCGGTTGCCGCGCCGGTCGGCGATCACGAGGGTGTGCTCGTCGAGCACCAGGACGCTGCCCGCGGGGTCACCCCGGGGCGTGACGTCGCAGGTGCCGTCCGGCCCCGAGGTCGCCAGCAGCAGGAACGGCGAGGCCTCGACGAAGGTGCGCGCGGACTCGTCGATCCGCCCGATGTCCTCTCCCACAGCGACACGTGCGGCTCGGGGACGACCTCGCGCAGCTCGTCGAGCGTCGTGACGGTCTGCAGGTCCGGCGCCCCGGGCCGGAGGGCGGGTGCGGCGGCGGTCGGGGCGGTCGCGATCTCCACGCCGGGTAAGGTAACCCTCACCCGGACCCGTGCGGGAGTTCGGCCCCTGACCTCTCGGCAGACGCTCAGCCGCCGGCGCGGTGCGCCGCCGCGTGTAGCGCCCGGACCCTGCGGATCGCATCGACCGCGTGCTGGCGGTCGACGGCCTGGATCGCCAGGACCGGCAGGTACTCGAAGTCCGGCAGGTCCAGCCGGGCCCAGGACGCTCCGTCCGGGAACGCGACCCGTTCGACCTCCGACCAGGGCAGATACCGCGGCAGGGCCACGTTGCGGACCTCGATGCCGTGCTCGTCCGCCCGTACCCGGGGCCGGGCGAACAGGGCCAGCCCGGCGGCGATGAAGAGGCCGAGCAGCACCATGGAGACCTGGTCGGCGAACCGGAAGTAGACCCCCGTCGCCGTGTTCCGCAGGACGACCGCGATCACCACGAAGATCACGAGGACGGCCGCGGCGGACACCCAGCCGAGCCACAGGGCCAGGCGGGGGCGGATCGTCACGGCGCCGGGCCCGCGGCCCGGACGCGCCGGCTTCTCCCGCACGTCGGACGACACGGAACCTCCCGTGGACCCGCCGTCGGCGCCGGACCCGTCGTTCCCGCTCACGCCAGCTCCCGCAGCTCGGCGAGCACGATCGCCGTGCGCAGGGCGGCCACGGTGGCCTCCGCGCCCTTGTCCTCGCTGCTGCCGGACACGCCGCTGCGGTCCACGGCCTGTTCCAGGGTGTTGGTGGTGAGCACACCGTTGCCGACCGGGGTCGACTCGTCGAGCGCGACGCGGGTCAGCCCCGCCGTCACCGAGTCGCACACGTACTCGAAGTGTGGCGTGCCGCCCCGCACCACCACGCCCAGCGCCACCACGGCGTCGTGCGTGCGAGCCAGCTCCTGGGCGACGACCGGGAGCTCGACCGTTCCGGGCACCCGGACGACGGTCGGCACCGCCCCGGCCTTCTCCGCCGTGGCCAGGGCGCGCTCCAGCAGCGCGTCGACCACCTCGGCGTGCCAGGTGGCCGCCACGATGCCGATCCGCAGCCCCGCCGCGCCCGTCAGGTCGCCTGCGTCCGTGGGCCTGCCCTCACCGCTCACCGCACGCCTCCGGCACCTCGCGAGTTCATGGCACCAGTCTCCCAGGTCCGGCCGCCGGGAAGCGCCCGGGTCAGCCGCCCAACCCGTCGGAGAGGCCGTCGGACAGGTTGCCCGGTCCGTCCGCTTCGCCCAGGTCCGGCAGGTCGTGTCCCATCCGGTCCCGCTTGGTGCGCAGGTACCGCAGGTTCTCCGGGTTGGGCCGGATCGGCATCGCGATCCGCTCGGTGATCCGCAGGCCGTAGCCCTCGAGCCCGGCGCGCTTCTCCGGGTTGTTCGTGAGCAGCCGCATGGACTTCACGCCCAGGTCGGACAGGATCTGGGCGCCGATGCCGTAGTCCCGGGCGTCGGCGGGCAGGCCCATGGCGAGGTTGGCGTCGACGGTGTCGGCCCCGGCCTCCTGCAGCTGGTACGCCTGCAGCTTGTGCAGCAGGCCGATGCCGCGGCCCTCGTGCCCGCGCATGTAGAGCACCACCCCGCGGCCCTCCTGGGCCACGGCCTCGAGCGCGGCGTCGAGCTGCGGACCGCAGTCGCAGCGCAGCGAGCCCATGACGTCGCCGGTCAGACACTCGGAGTGCACGCGGACCAGCACGTCCTCGCCGTCGCCCTCCGGGGTGCCGACGTCGCCCTTGACCATGGCGATGTGCTCGATCCCGTCGAGCAGCGAGTCGTAGCCGAACGCGACGAACTCGCCGTGGGCGGTCGGGATCCGGGCCTGCGCGACACGCTGGATGTGCTTCTCGAAGCGGCGCCGGTAGCCGATCAGGTCGGCGATCGTGACCAGGGTGAGCTCGTGATCGTCGGCGAAGACCTGCAGCTCGTCGCCGCGGGCCATCTCGCCCTCGTCCTTCTGCGACACGATCTCGCAGAGCGCGCCGGCCGGCGAGAGCCCGGCCATGCGGGTGAGGTCGACCGCGGCCTCGGTGTGCCCGGGGCGGCGCAGCACGCCGCCCTCGCGGGCGCGCAGCGGCAGCACGTGCCCGGGCCGGACCAGGTCGGTCGGCTGCGTCGTCGGGTCGGCGAGCAGCCGGATCGTGTGGGCGCGGTCCGCCGCCGAGATGCCGGTGGTCACACCCTCCTTGGCGTCGACGGTGACGGTGAAGGCCGTGCGGTACGCGTCGGCGTTCGTGTGGTGCATCGGCGGGAGGTCGAGCCGGTCGCACTCGGTGTCGGTGAGCGCCACGCACACGTAGCCGGAGGTGTAGCGGACCACGAAGGAGACCAGCTCGGGCGTGGCCTTCTCCGCGGCGAAGATCAGGTCGCCCTCGTTCTCGCGGTCCTCGTCGTCGACCACGACGACGGGCTTGCCCTCGGCGAGGTCGCGCAGGGCCCGCTCGATCCGCTCGAAGCCGCCCGTGAGGCCGGCTGCGGCGGCGGCCCCCTGGTGAGCGATCTCGGTCACTTGGCACCGTCCTGTCCGTGCTGATCCTGGGGCTGCTCGGGCGCGCGCCGAGCGGGGGCCGGGCCGCCGACGTAGCCGGCGGTCAGCCGCTCCACGTACTTGGCCACGACGTCGACCTCGAGGTTCACCGGGTCGCCGGGGGCGCGCAGGCCGAGCGTGGTGTCGGCGAGCGTGGTGGGGATGAGCGCGACCGAGAAGGTGTCGCCGTCCGTGCCGGCCACCGTCAGGGACACGCCGTCGACCGTGATCGAGCCCTTCTCCACGACGTAGCGCGCGAGATCGGGCGGCAGGCTGAAGCGCACCTCGTCGCTGCGCTCGCCCGGGGTGCGCTCGAGCAGCGTGCCGACGCCGTCGACGTGGCCCTGCACGATGTGCCCACCGAGCCGGGCGCCGGCCTGCAGCGCCCGCTCGAGGTTGACCTTCACGCCCGGGGCCGCCCCGCCGAGCGAGGTCCGCTTCAGTGTCTCGGGCACCAGCTCGAGCCGGAACTCGTCGCCCTGCGCCCCGCCGGGGTCGGCGACGGTGAGGCAACAGCCGTTCACCGCGATCGAGTCGCCGTGCGCGGCGTCGCCGGACACGCGCGGGCCCCGCACGGTCAGCACGACCACCTCACCGGACTGCCGGACGTCGACGATCTCGCCGACCTCCTCCACGATCCCCGTGAACATGGGCTCCGCCCCTCCTGCCTTCCCGCTCCGCTCTACCCCGCGGCGGGACGCGCGTCCACCAGCACGTCCCCGCCCACGGTGCGCACCGCGTCCACCTGCAACCGCCGGATCCCGGCGATCGTTCCCACACCCGCGTCGGCCAGCGCCGCCGGACCCGCACCGAGCAGCGCGGGCGCCAGGTAGGCCAGCACCCGGTCCACCCGGTTGGCGGCGAGGAAGGCCCCCGCCAGCCGCGGACCGCCCTCCAGCAGCACGTCGACGGCGCCACGGTCGGTGAGCGCCTTCAACACGTCGTCCGGCGAGTGTGTCCGCAGGTGTAGCACGTCCGGGGCGTCCAGCCGCGATCCCGGGCGAATGTCACTGTGCCCCACCACGACGCGGAGGGGCTGGCGCTCGCGGTCCGTGCCGTCCGGGTACCGGGCGCTCAGTGCGGGGTCGTCGGCCCGCGCGGTGCCCGTCCCGACGACGATCGCGTCGACGTGGGAGCGGAACTCGTGCACCTCGGCGCGCGCCTCGGGGCCCGTGATCCAGCGGCTGGTCCCGTCGGCGGCCGCACTGCGCCCGTCGAGCGTCGCCGCCAGCTTCCAGGTGACATGGGGACGCCCGGTGCGCACGGCGTGCAGCCACGCCCGCAGCGGCCCGGCCGCGACCTCGTCGGCCAGCGTGCCGAGGCCGACCTCGACACCCGCCCCGCGCAGCGCCTCCGCACCGCCCGCAGCCAGGGGGTTCGGGTCGGCGACGGCCACGTGGACGGCCGCGATACCGGCCCCGACCAGCGCGTCCGTGCACGGCGGGGTGCGCCCGTGGTGGGCGCACGGCTCGAGCGTGACGACGGCGGTGCCGCCGCGGGACCGCTCCCCCGCCTCCCGCAGGGCGACGACCTCGGCATGCGGCCCTCCTGCGGGAGCAGTGGCACCGACCCCGACGACCTCGCCGGCGGCGTCGAGGATCACCGCACCGACCGGCGGGTTCGGGCTGGTCGCCCCGTGCACCGCCACCGAGGCCGCCAGGGCCCGCCGCATCGCCCGTTCGACCGGCGGGGTCGCGCCGGCCGGAGCGGTCACCCCGACCACCGCGGGTGGGCGGCCACCGCCTGCTCGCGCAGCGCCGCGACCGCCTTGCCGGGGTCGTCGGCGCCGTAGACCGCCGAGCCCGCCACGAAGCAGTCCACCCCGGCCTCGGCCGCGGCCTCGATGGTCGACGCGGCGATGCCGCCGTCGATCTCCACCAGGACCTTCAGGTGCCCGGTCTCGACGAGCCGGCGGGCGGCGCGGACCTTGTCCAGCACCTCCGGCATGAACGACTGGCCGCCGAAGCCCGGCTCGACGCTCATCACCAGCAGGGTGTCGTAGTGCTTGAGGACCTCGACGTACGGGTCCAGCGGGGTGCCCGGCTTGATCGACAACCCCGCCTTCGCCCCGGCCGCGCGCAGGTTCTTGGCCAGCATCACCGGGTCCGCGGCCGCCTCGACGTGCACCGTGACGTTGTACGCACCGGCCTCGGCGTAGCCCGGGGCCCAGCGGTCCGGGTCCTCGATCATCAGGTGGCAGTCCAGCGGGATGTCGGTCGCCCTCAGCAGCGACTCCACCACGGGCAGGCCGAGCGTGAGGTTCGGGACGAAGTGCGCGTCCATCACGTCGACGTGCAGCCAGTCGGCGCCCCGACCCTCCCCGGCAGCCGCGTCGGAGACCCGCGCCGCCTCGTCGGCGAGGTGGGCGAAGTCGGCGGACAGGATGCTCGGGGCGATCAGGGGACGCACCACGGCAGGGTATCGCCCGTCCGCCGCCCGTCCGCCCCCGCGCACCCCCGTCCGCGCGGGAGAGGCAGGTCACACGGGTTCCCGGACTCAGGACGTCCGGCGGAGGAGGGTCAGGAACATGGCGTCCGTGCCGTGCCGGTGCGGCCACAGCTGCACGTGCGGGCCCGCCCCGAGCTCCGGGACGCCGGGCAGGTACTCCCGCGCGTCGAGCCGCTCGACCGTGACGCCGAGGTCCTTGCGCCGGACGATCCCGCCGACCACGCCGACGGTCTCGGACAGGTGCGGCGAGCAGGTGACGTAGCCCACGACCCCGCCGACCCGGACGTGCCGCAGCGCGGCCAGCAGCAGCTCGCGCTGGAGCTTGGCCAGCGCGGACACGTCCTCGGGCTTGCGCCGCCAGCGAGCCTCCGGCCGCCGGCGCAACGCCCCGAGCCCGGTGCAGGGCGCGTCGACGAGCACCCGGTCGAAGGCGCCCTCGGGCAGCGGCGCCTCTCGACCGTCGGCGTGATGCACGGTGACGGGAAGCCCGTCGGTGGACTTGCGGACCAGGTCGGCGCGGTGCTCGGTCTGCTCGACGGCGTCGAGCGTGCCCCCGTCGAGGGCCACGAGCGCGCCGAGCAGCACGGCCTTGCCGCCCGGGCCGGCGCAGAGGTCCAGCCAGCGGCCGGTGTCCTCGCCGTCGAGCGCGGCGCGGGCCAGGGCCAGCGCGACGAGCTGGCTGCCCTCGTCCTGCACGGTCGCCACGCCCTCGCGGATCGCGTCGAGCTCGCCGACCTCGCCGCTGCCGGGCTCGAGGTGCACCCCGTAGGGCGAGTAGGGCGCCTCGGTGCCGCCGGTGACGAGGGCCAGCTCCTCGGCGGTGATCTCGCCGGGCCGGGCCAGCAGGTGCACGGCCGGGCGGGCGTCGTCGGCGGCGAGGGCGGCGGGCAGCTCCTCGTGGGAGCCGAGCGCGTCGGCGAACGCCTGCCCGATCCACTTCGGGTGGGCGTGCACGAAGGAGGCGTGCCCGACCGGGTCCTCCTGCGGGTTCGGCGCCAGCTCGGTGAGCCACTCCTCGGCCCCTTTCGCCGCGGCGGTCTCGGCGACCTTGCGCAGGATCGCGTTGACGAAGCCGGACGAGCGCGAGCCGGCGATGCCGCGGACGATGTCGACCGAGGTCGCGACGGCCGCGTGCTCGGGCACCCGCATCCGCAGCAGCTGGTAGCTGCCGAGGCGCATGGCGTCGACCAGCGGGCCCTCGATGCGGTGCAGCGGGCGGTCCGCACAGGCCTCGATGACGGCGTCGAGCTGACCGGCGGCGCGCAGCGTGCCGTAGCCGAGCTCCGTGGCGAGCGCCGCGTCGCGGTCCTTCAGCCGGTACCGGCGCAGGATCGACGGCAGCACGAGGTTGGCGTAGGCGTCGCGCTCCCGCACCGCGGTGAGCAGCTCGAACGCGGCCTGCCGGGCCGGGTCGCCCGCCGGCGGGGCGTCCGGGCCGCTGCGCCGCCGCGGCGGGCCGGCGTTGCGGGGGCCGGGGGTGCGGTCGCGCCGCCCGCCCCGGTCGTCGCGTCCGTAGCCGCCGCGCCGGTCGTCCCGCCCGGCACGGTCGCCACGCCCGGATGAGCGGTCCCCGCCCCGGGGGCGGTCGTCCCGGCCCCGATCACCGCGGCCCCGATCACCGCGGCCCCGGTCGTCACGGCCCCGATCCTCACGGCCCCGGTCGTCACGCCCCCGGTCGTCACGCCCCCTGTCACCGCGGCCCCGGTCGTCGCGCCCCCTGTCACCGCGGAAGCCGCCACGGTCGTCACGAGCACGCCGGTCGCCGCCGGAGGAGCCGCCCCGGTACCCGCCTTCGCCGCGGGGACGGCCACCCCGCCCCGGGTCGCGGGCCGGCCGGCCGCCCGAGCGCCGGTCGTCCG
The DNA here is from genome assembly GCF_021283305.1 of Pseudonocardia kujensis. Taxonomy (GTDB): domain Bacteria; phylum Actinomycetota; class Actinomycetes; order Mycobacteriales; family Pseudonocardiaceae; genus Pseudonocardia; species Pseudonocardia kujensis. Next base: position 83,085 of record NZ_JAJSOK010000008.1, on the reverse strand, counting down.
ACCGGCCGGACCCGCGCAGCTCCCCGGATCCCCGGGGGCCGCCGGACCGGCCCCGATCGTCGCGGTCGTCCCGCTCGGGTCGTCCGCCGTCGGGCTCGCTCACACACACTCCTCGTTCGTCCGGCTCGTCCGCCCCATGGTCCCAGGTCCGCCCCCGGCCCTCGCCCCCCGGGCCGCCCCGCCGGGACCGGTGCGCGCGACGACCGGGACCGCGTGACCGCGACGCCGGCCGGACCTCAGCCCAGGGTCTCGGAGTCCGTGATGCGCACTCCGCGGGCCCAGTCCGCCGCCGGCATCGCCTTCTTGCCCACCGGGCGCACCTCGCCCAGCCGCACCGGCACCGTGGCGGTGCCGACCAGCACGCGCTTCTTCTCCGCCCGCAGCTCCCCCGGCTTGAGGTCCACCTCGCCGGTCCGGACCGGCGTGACCGGGCCCAGGCCGAGCCGCTGCCCGCGGAACTCCGTCCAGGCGCCCGGGTCCGGCGTGGTCGAGCGGATCAGCCGGTCGAGCGGCACCGCGGGCGCCGACCAGTCCACGCGCGCGTCGGCCACCGTCACCTTGGGCGCGTGCGACACGCCCTCCGCGGGCTGCGGCACCGCGCGCAGGGTGCCGTCCTCGATGCCGTCCATGGTCGCGACGAGCAGGGCGGCGCCGGACCGGGCGAGCCGGCCGAGCAGGTCGCCGGAGGTGTCCCGCTCGCCGATCGCCTCGGTGACCACTCCGTAGGTCGGGCCGGTGTCGAGGCCCTCCTCGAGCAGGAACGTGGTGGCGCCGGTGATCTCGTCGCCGTGTTTGATCGCCGCCTGCACCGGCGCGGCCCCGCGCCAGGCCGGGAGCAGCGAGAAGTGCAGGTTGATCCAACCGCGGGCCGGGATGTCGAGGGCCACGCGCGGGACCAGCGCCCCGTACGCGACGACCGGGACGCAGTCCGGCGCGAGATCGCGCAGCGCGTCGAGGAACTCCGGCTCGCGCGGCTTCGCCGGGGTGAGCACGGGGAGGCCGGCCTCGTCGGCCAGCGCCCCGACGGGCGAGCGGACGAGCCGGCGGCCGCGCCCGGCGGGGGCGTCCGGCCGGGTCAGCACCCCGACGACCTCGTGGCGCGGCGAGTCGAGCAGGGCCCGCAGCGCGGGCACGGCCGGCTCCGGGGTGCCCGCGAACAGCAGCCTCAACGGGCTCTGCCGAACATCGGGTGCGGGCTGACCTTGACCGCGGGCTCGGGGCGGCCGAACCACTCGGCGGCGCGGATCTCGGCCATCGCCTGCTTGCGGGTCTCGGGGTCGAGCCGGTCGACGAACAGCACGCCGTCGAGGTGGTCCGTCTCGTGCTGGATGGCCCGCGCCAGCTTGGCGGTGCCCTCGACGGTGATCGGCTCGCCGTGCATGTTCCAGCCGGTTGCGACCACGTTCAGCGACCGGCGGCAGTCCCAGCCGAGCCCGGGGATGGACAGGCAGCCCTCCGGACCGAACTGCTCCTCGCCGTCGACCGCGTTCCAGGTCGGGTTGACCATGTGCCCGGCAACGCCGTCGACCTCGAAGGTGAAAACGCGCAGCCCGACGCCGATCTGGGGCGCGGCCAGGCCGGCGCCGCCCTCGTCGTGCATGGTGTCGGTGAGGTCGGCGACGAGCTTGCGCAGCTCCGCGTCGAACGTGGTGACGGGCGCGGCGGGGGTGCGCAGCACCGGGTCGCCGAACAGGCGGACGGGCTGAACGGACACGGAACTCCAAACGATCGGGATCGACCCCGATTGTGCCACCCGGCGGCGGGCCGCCCGGTCATGGCAGCGGCGGGCCGCCCGGTCACGGCAGCGGCGGGCCACCCGGCCACGGCAGCGGCGGGCCACCCGGCCACGGCAGCGGCGGGTGCCCGCCCACGGCAGCGGCGGGTGCCCGCCCACGGCAGTGGCGGGCCGCCCGGCCGCCTGCCGGTGCGCCCCGGTCTCAGCCGATCTCGGCCGGGTCCAGGCGCACCCGGACCGCGTCGGGCGCCTTGCGCGTGCTGCGGGCGGCCTGCGCGGCGTGCAGGTGCCGGGCGAGCGCGCGGCCCTCCGTCCGCGGCACCCGCAGCAGCGCCCGCTCGCGCACCTCGCCCGCGGCCTCCCCCGGCTCCGGCGGGGCGTCGATCTCCACCGGGCCGAGGACCTCCACCTCCGGCCCCCCGTCCTGCGCGGCGGCCAGGACGGCGTCGACGACGTCGGCGACCGCGCCCGGCGTGCCCTCGACCGCTGCCATCCGCACGGCCGGCGGGAACCCGACCTCGGCGCGCGAGGCGAGCTCCTCGGCGGCGAACCCGGCCGGGTCCCAGCGCACGAGCGCCTGCACCACCGGGATCGCGGACTCGGCGACGACGATCACCCGCCCGCCGTCGGCGTGCGGCCGCACCAGCGCCGCCGCGGCGAGCCAGCGGCGCAGCGCCTCCACGGCGACCCGGAGATCGGCGCGGGAGAGCATCGCCCAGCCGTCGAGCAGCAGCGCGGCTCCGTACCCGGCCGGCGCGCCCTCGACCGCGGGCTCCGCCCCCGGCGTCGCGACGACGATCTCGGGCTCGTCCGGCACCGAGGCCAGCACCGGCGCCCCGCCTCCGGAGGTCCGCACGGTGACCCCGGGGAACGCCCGGCCCAGCTCCTCCGCGGTCCGCCGCGACCCGACGACGCCCGCGCGCAGCCGGCGCGACCCGCAGCCGCCGCACCGGAACGCCGGCTCGGCCCGCCCGCACCACCGGCACGTGGGCAGCCCGGGGTCGCCGGCGGTGCCGCCGCGCGGCAGGCCCAGCGGGCCGGCGCAGTGCCGGCACCGGGCGGGCTCGCGGCAGTGCGCGCAGGACAGCCACGGCAGGTAGCCGGCGCGGGGCACCTGGACGAGCACCGGCCGGCCCGCCCCGAGCGCCTGCCGGGCGGCCTCGAACGCGACCGCGGGCACGCGGGCCGCGCGGGCGTCGGGGTCGCGGGCGAGCTGGGTGTCGGTCTCCCCGATCGCGGTCACCCGGGGCGCGGCGGCACGCACGGTGGCCCGGTCGGCGACGATCGGGCTCGCCCACCGGGACTCGACCAGTAGCTGCGCCTCGGCGGTGCGGCTGAAGCCGCCCACCAGCAGCGCGGCGCCGGCGGCGTGGGCGCGGGCCACCAGCACGTCGCGGACCTGCGGGTACGGGGCGCGCGGCTCGGCGTGGCTGTCGTCGCCGTCGTCCCACACCGCGAGCAGCCCCAGCTTCTCGACGGGCGCGAACGCCGCCGACCGCGTCCCGACGACCGCGCGCACGGCCCCGCGGCGCACCGCGAGCCAGCGCCGGTAACGCTCCGCCGGGCCGAGCTCGGCGGTCAGCGCGACCACCGCGTCGGTCCCCAGGCGATCACCCAGCGCGGCGCAGGCGGCGTCGACGTCCCGCTGGTCGGGGACCACCAGGAGGGCGCCCCGTCCGGCGGCGACGGTCGCCGCCGCGGCCTCGGCGAACCGTGCGGGCCAGCACTCCCCCGGCAGGGCCTGCCACACGGCGTGTGCGGCGCGGCCGCCGGCGAGCGCGTCCAAGTACGTCGCACCGTGCTGGTAGCGCGCCCAGCCCGCCGGATCGGGCGCCTCGACCGGTGGCAGCGCCCGCTCGCGCGGGGTCTCCGCCTCGACCCGGGCGTGCCGCGGCGGCACCGCCATCCGCACGACGTCGGCGAACACGCCCGCGTACCGGTCGGCGACCGCCCGGCAGAGGGTCGCGACCTCCGGGGTCAGCACCGGCTCCGGCGAGACGACCTTGTCGACCCACGCCAGCCGGCCGGTGTGCCCGGACTCCTCGGCCCGCTCGAGCAGGAACCCGTCGACCAGCCGCCCGGCGAACCGCACCCGCACCCGGACGCCCGGCCGGGCCTGCTCGTCGAGGTGGGTGGGCACGCGGTAGTCGAACGGCCGGTCCAGGTGCGGCAGCGGCACGTCCACGGCCACCCGCGCGACCGGCTGCACGGACGCCGCGGTCCACTCCCCGCGCGTCCGCGCGCTCCGTGCGGCCAAGCCGGGACTCAGGCGCCCGCGAGGGACTTGAGCGCCTCGGCGCGCGAGGTGTCCTCCCACGGCAGCGCGATGTCGCTGCGGCCGAAGTGGCCGTAGGCCGCGGTGGGCGCGTAGATCGGGCGCAGCAGGTCGAGGTCGCGGACGATCGCGGCCGGGCGCAGGTCGAACACCTCGGTGATCGCCGACTCGATCTTCGCCGGGTCGACGCGCGCGGTGCCGAAGGTCTCGACGAACAGCCCGACCGGGGCCGCCTTGCCGATCGCGTACGCGACCTGCACCTCGATCCGCTCGGCCAGCCCGGCGGCCACGACGTTCTTGGCCACCCAGCGCATGGCGTAGGCGGCGGAGCGGTCCACCTTCGACGGGTCCTTGCCCGAGAACGCGCCGCCGCCGTGCCGGGCGAACCCGCCGTACGTGTCGACGATGATCTTGCGCCCGGTGAGCCCGGCGTCGCCCATCGGGCCGCCGATCACGAACCGGCCGGTCGGGTTGACCAGCAGCCGGACGTTCGAGGTGTCGAGCCCGAGGTCGCCGATCTCGGGGGTGACGATCTTCTCCAGCACGTCGGGCGCGAGCATCCCGTCGAGGTCGATGTCCTCCGCGTGCTGCGTGGACAGGACGACCGTGTCGACGCGGACCGGCTTGTCGCCGTCGTACTCGATGGTGACCTGGGTCTTGCCGTCCGGGCGCAGGTAGGGCAGCACGCCGGACTTGCGGACCTCGGTGAGCCGCCGCGAGAGCCGGTGCGCGAGCGCGATCGGCAGCGGCATCAGCTCGTCCGTGTCGGTGTTCGCGTACCCGAACATCAGGCCCTGGTCGCCGGCGCCCTGGCGGGCGATCTCGTCCTCGCTCGACTCGACCCGGCTCTCGTACGCGGTGTCGACGCCCTGCGCGATGTCCGGCGACTGCGCGCCGATCGCCACGTTGACGCCGCACGAGTTGCCGTCGAAGCCCTTCGACGACGAGTCGTAGCCGATCTCGAGGATCTTCTCCCGGACCAGGCCGGGGATGTCGGCGTAGGCGCTGGTCGTGACCTCGCCGGCGACGTGCACCTGCCCCGTGGTCACCAGGGTCTCGACCGCGACACGGCTGCGCGGGTCCTGCGCGAGCAGCGCGTCCAGGATCGTGTCGCTGATCGCGTCGCACATCTTGTCCGGGTGACCCTCGGTCACCGACTCGCTGGTGAAGAGCCGACGGCCCACGTTCGCCACGCGCCACTCCTGCCGAGGTCGTCGCGCCCCTGGCCTCGTTGCCGGCTCCGTCGCCTCGTGCGGCGGGGCGGGGTGCAGATCGCTGGATGCTGTCGGACGGCAGGGTAGTCGACCGCGGACCTCCACAGGTGAGGAGACCGCAACCGATCACGGTGCGTGACGGACCGTGTCGCGAGCGCCCCGTCCACCACCCCTTCGGGTGGACCCCGAGCGAGGTCCCGAATCGGTAACGAGCGGCGTCGTTGGGCCCGATGACACCGCAGCCGCGACCCGGCCGACGCCCTCGCGTCGCCCGACACCCGGGTCGCGGTCGACCACTCTCGGAGGTTCCTCCCCATGAAGGTGACTGCACTGCAGCGACCGGGCCGCGTGACCGCGGCGGTCGGCGGCGTGCTCGCCGTCGGCGCGGCCGGGCTCATGGCCGTGCTGGCCGGCACCGCGTCCGCCGCGACCACGGGCACCTGCACCGACAACGTCAACGTCCGCGAGGAGCCGGCGGCCGACGCCGCCATCGTGGCCGTCTGCGACCGCGGCACCGAGGTGCAGGTCGGCGAGACCCGCAACGGCTTCGTCAAGCTGGAGAACCTCGACGGCTGGGCCGTCAAGGACTACGTGAAGACGAACGGCGCCGCCTCCGGTTCCGACACCGGGACCCCGAGCGACGCCGGCCTCACGCGCGGCGGCCAGAACGGCAGCACCCCGGCGACCACCGGTGCCCCGGCCGCCTCCGGCACCGACTCGCCGGAGAAGGCCACCCCGGCCGAGGGCACCGACGGTGCCGACGGCGCGAACGCCGACCAGGAGGCCCCGACGGAGGCCCCGGCCCGCAGCGGCGGCGTGGGCGGCCTGCTCGGCCGCTGACGCGACCGCGCGACACGCACACGAGACGAGGGGCGGTCCCGACGGGACCGCCCCTCGTGCGTTCTCGGGTCTCGTCGCGACCGACGGACCTGCGCGACCTCAGGCCAGCCGGGCGGCCACCGCGTCCCACAGCCGCGAGGCCAGCAACGCCTTCGAGCCGTTCGGGATCTGCGTCTCGCCGCCGTCCGCACCCAGCAGCCAGCCCTGGTTCTCGGTGTTCTCGAAGGCTCCGCCCTCGCCCACCCAGTTGACCAGCAACAGGTCGCAGCCCTTCTTCGCGAGCTTGCGGCGGCCGTACTCCAGCACGTCCGCGGTGTCGTCGCCGGTCTCGGCGGCGAACCCCACCACGACCTGGCCCGGCTCCCGGGCGGCGACGAGCTCGGCGAGGATGTCCGGGTTGAGCGCCAGGTGCAGCGGCTCCGGCTCGGACCCGTCCTTCTTGATCTTGTGCGCGGCGAGCGCGGCCGGCCGGAAGTCGGCGACCGCCGCGGACATCACCACGGCGTCGGCCCCCTTGGCCGCTGCGTGCATCGCCTCGCGCATCTCCAGCGCGGACCCGACCTTGACGACCTCGACGGCCGCCGGGTCGGCCAGCTCCGCGGTGTGCCCCGCGACGAGCGTGACGTGCGCGCCCCGCTGGGCCGCGACCTTCGCCAGGGCGTAACCCTGCCGACCCGACGAACGGTTGCCCAGGTAGCGGACGGGGTCGAGCGGCTCGCGGGTGCCTCCGGCCGAGACGACCACGCGCCGGCCCTCGAGGTCCCGCGGCAGCGCGTCGCCCCGCTCCAGCAGCAGCCGAGCGAGCTCGGCGATCTCCGCGGGATCGGGCAGCCGGCCGGGGCCGGTGTCCTTGCCGGTGAGTCGCCCGGACGCGGGCTCCATGACGACCGAGCCCCGCGCGCGCAGGGTCGCCACGTTGGCCCGGGTCGCCGGGTGCTCCCACATCTCGGTGTGCATCGCCGGGACGAAGAACACGGGGCACCGGGCGACGAGCAGCGAACCGGTGAGCAGGTCGTCCGCGCGGCCCTGCACCGCGCGGGCCAGCAGGTCCGCGGTGGCGGGGGCGACGACGACGAGATCGGCCTCCTGGCCCAGCCGCACGTGCTGGACCGACGGCACGTCGGAGAAGACGCCGGTGTGCACCGGCTGCCCCGACAACGCCTCGAACGTGGCGGCGCCGACGAAGTTCAGCGCCGACCCGGTGGGGACGACCCGCACGGAGTGGCCGGTCTCGGTGAGCCGCCGCAGCAGCTCGGCGCTCTTGTAGGCGGCGATGCCGCCGGCCACGCCGAGCAGGACCTTCGGTGCGGTCATGCCGTCCTCACGCCAACGGTGTGCAGCCGGCCGGGCTCACTCGCCCTCGGTGTGCTCGAGCAGGCCGCTCTGGATCTCGCGCATGGCGATCGACAGCGGCTTCTCGCGGGGGCCGGGCTCGACCAGCGGGCCGACGTACTCCAACAGGCCCTCGCCGAGCTGGGAGTAGTAGTCGTTGATCTGCCGGGCGCGCTTGGCCGCGTAGATCACCAGCGCGTACTTCGAGCTGACCTTGTCGAGCAGGTCGTCGATCGGCGGGTTGGTGATGCCCTCGGGGATGGAACCGGCGACCGCGCCGGTCAGCGGCATGCTCACTCAGAAACTCCAGAGACGGACGAATGCGGGAACTCCGCAGGTGCGACCAACAACTCTACCAACCGGTCGACGACGGCCTGCACCTCGTCGTTGATGACGACGACGTCGAACTCGTCACGCGCCGCCATCTCCTCGACGGCGGTGCGCAGCCGGCGCTCCCGGACCTCGGGGGTCTCGGTGCCCCGGTCGGTGAGCCGCCGGGCCAGCTCCTCGAACGAGGGCGGCTCGACGAACACCGTGACCGACTCCGGCATGACCCGCTTGACCGAGCGCGCCCCCTGCAGGTCCACCTCGACGAGCACCGGGTGACCGGCGGCGAGCTCGCGCTCGACGGGCTCGCGCGGGGTCCCGGAGCGTTGCAGGCCGCCGTGCACCTCGGCCCACTCCAGCAGTTCGCCGTCGGCGATCAGGCGGTCGAACTCGGCCGGGTCGACGAAGTGGTAGTGGATCCCCTCGACCTCCCCCTCCCGCGGCGCCCGCGTGGTCGCGGAGACGCTGAAGTGGAGGTCGGGGAGTTCCGATCGGAGCCGGTCGACGATGCTGCTCTTCCCGACCCCGGAGGGTCCCGCGAGCACCATCAGCCGGCCCCGGCGGGGCGGCGGTCCTGCCGGCACGCCGCCCCCTCTCAGGAAGGGAACTCGGCCAGCAGCGCCTTGCGCTGCCGCTCGCCGAGGCCGCGCAGGCGACGGCTCGGGGCGATCTCGAGGCGCTCCATGATCTGCGCCGCACGGACCTTGCCGACGCTGGGCAGGGCCTCGAGCAGGGCCGACACCTTCATCTTGCCGAGCACCTCGTCGGTGTCGGACTGCTTCAGCACCTCGGCGAGGGTGATCCCGCCGCGCTTGAGCCGGTCCTTCAGCTCTGCCCGGGCCCGGCGGGCGGCCGCGGCCTTCTCCAACGCGGCGGCACGCTGTTCCTCGGTCAGCTGGGGAAGGGCCACGGTCTCCTCCGTCTTTCGTCGTGCGCGAGGGCGATCGTCCGGTGGCGGCGATCGCCGTCCCCGGTGGGTGGTTCCGGGGCCGGGAGCGAACGTACCCACGCACCCGTTCGGGATGCCAACGGGGGTGCCACCTGTGGGTTTGATGCCACAGGCGCGGTCGTCCACACCCGTCCGGGTGATACCACGAGCGGCCGCGCGGTGGCTACGGCGACGCGCCCGTTCGGCGCGCCGGACCGGCGCGTCGCCGGTGTCGTCCGTCACGATCGTGCGTCCGAGGGCGCCGCGGCGCTCAGCCCGCCCGCTCCACCGACCCCAGGGCGCGCAGCCGTGCCGGTGTGAGGTCTTCCTTGTTGATGTACGCCACGGCGCCGCACCGGGCCGCGTCGCCGGGGAGATCGTCGAGGGCGTAGGTCGACAGGAGCACCACGCGGGCGGCCGGATCGCTCTCGAGAATCCGCCGGGTGGCCTCGATCCCGTTGATCCCGGGCAGGTTGATGTCCATGAGCACGACCGCGGGATGCACCCGTTCGGCCTCGACCAGGGCCTGCTCGCCAGTCTCGGCCTCGGCGGCCACGCGCCAGCCGCCGACCATCCCCACGACGGTGCGCGCCACCGTCCGGAACGGGCGCTGGTCGTCCACGATGAGGACGTCCACCACCTCGTCCGCCGTTCCGGCCACCGACGACACCTCCCCCGGGCCGCGCGGCACCGGTCCCGGCCGCGCGGTCAGCACAGCCTGCCGGGCCGCGACGGCGGACACCAGGGTGCCACCATCCCCTCCGAACGGGTGAACACGTGCGCCGGCGATATCAGCCGGCCGACCCGGCCGCTCGCGGGGCCGGGGTCGGCGAGGGGATCACCGGGCGCAGGGCCCGGCGTGACGCTCACGCCGGGACCGCCGCGGGGTTCACCGGCGCGCAGGACCCGGCGTGACGTTCAGCGCAGGGCGGTGAGCGCCGCCGCCAGCTCGTCCCGCTGGGCCTCGGCCGCTGCGCGCAGGGCGGCCACCTCCGGCCCGACCTTGAGGATCGAGCGCGAGGCCGCGGGCAGCACGAGCCCGGACAGGCCCGCGAAGCGCTCCGCGACGTCCCGCGGGGTCGCTCCCTGGGCCCCGAGCCCGGGGGCCAGCACGGCGCCGTTGAGGGCCCCGAGCTCGAGCCCGTGGTCGTGGGTCGCACCGACGACCACACCGATCCCGCCCAGCGGCGACGCACCGGTGTTGCGCCCCGCCGCGCCGTCGACCATCGCCTGGGCGACCGTGCGCCCGTCGGTGCTCGCCAGCTGCACCGAGCCGCCCTCGGGGTTCGACGTCCGGGCCAGCACGAACACCCCGCGCCCGGCCTCCTCGGCGGCCCGGAAGGCCGGCTCGAGGGACCCGAACCCGAGGTACGGCGAGACCGTGATCGCGTCCGCCGCGACGGCCGCGCCGACGCCGAGGTAGGCGTCGGCGTAGCCGTCCATGGTCGAGCCGATGTCGCCGCGCTTCACGTCGAGCAGCGACAGCGTGCCGGTGCCGGCGAGGTCGGCAAGGGTCCGCTCCAGGACGGCGATCCCCGCCGACCCGTGCCGCTCGAAGAACGCCGCCTGTGGCTTCACCACGGCGACGTGCCCGGCGAGGGCCTCGACGGCGGCGGCACAGAACCGGGACAACCCGTCCGCGTCGTCGGTGAGGCCCCACTCGGCGATCAGCCCGGGGTGCGGGTCGATGCCCGCGCACAGCGGCCCGAAGCGGTCGACCGCCGCGGCGAGCCGCTCCCCGAAGCTCACGACACCCCCCGCGTCGACCGCATTATGGTTCCATAATGCGCGAAAAAGCGCTCGGAAATCGCGTTATGGTTCCATAACGCGATCATGGGCGGGCCTTCTTCAGGGCCGCGTGGGCGTCCTGGAGGGAGCGGACGCCGATCGACCCGCGCAGCTTCGCCTCGATGCCCTGCACCGCGGCGGAGGCGCCCTGCACGGTGGTGATGCACGGGACCCCGCGGGACACGGCGGCCGCACGGATCTCGTAGCCGTCGACGCGCGGGCCCGAGTTGCCGTACGGCGTGTTCACGATCAGCGCGACCTCGCCGGCCAGGATCTGGTCGACGATCGTCTCGCCCTCCTCCTTCTGCGAGTGCTTCCGCACGACCGTGGTCGTGATCCCGTGCCGCCGCAGCACCTCCGCGGTCCCCTCGGTGGCGAGCACCTCGAAGCCCAGGTCGGCGAGCCGGCGCACCGGGAACACCATGGCGCGCTTGTCCCGGTCGGCCATCGACACGAAGACCTTGCCCTCGCTCGGCAGCGAGCCGTACGCCGCGGCCTGGGACTTGGCGAACGCGGGCCCGAAGGACGCGTCGATGCCCATGACCTCGCCGGTCGACTTCATCTCCGGGCCCAGCAGCGGGTCGACGCCCTGGCCGGTCGGGGTGCGGAAGCGGTTGAACGGGAGCACGGCCTCCTTGACCGCGACGGGCGCGTCGGCCGGCAGCTCGCCGCCGTCGCCCTGCTGCGGGAGCATCCCCTCGGCCCGCAGGTCCGCGATCGAGGCGCCGAGCATGATCCGCGCCGCCGCCTTGGCCAGCGCGACCGCGGTCGCCTTCGACACGAAGGGCACCGTGCGCGACGCCCGGGGGTTGGCCTCGAGGACGTAGAGCGTCTCGCCGTGCAGGGCGTACTGCACGTTGAGCAGGCCCCGCACCCCGACGCCGTGCGCGATCGCCTCGGTCGAGGTCCGCACGGCCTCGAGCACGCTGCGCCCCAACGTGATCGGCGGGAGCGTGCACGACGAGTCGCCGGAGTGCACGCCGGCCTCCTCGATGTGCTCCATCACGCCGCCGATGAAGACCTCCTCGCCGTCGCACAGGGCGTCGACGTCGATCTCGATCGCGTCGTCGAGGAACTTGTCGACGAGCACCGGGCGGTCCGGGGAGATCGTGGTGGCGCGGGCGATGTAGCCGGCGAGCGTGGACTCGTCGTACACGATCTCCATGCCGCGCCCGCCGAGCACGTAGGAGGGCCGCACCAGGACGGGGTAGCCGATCCGGTCGGCGATCTCCCGGGCCTGCTCGAAGCTCGTCGCGGTGCCGAACGCCGGGGCGGGCAGACCCGCCTTGCGCAGCACCTCGCCGAAAGCGCCCCGGTCCTCGGCCAGGTCGATCGCGGCCGCGGACGTCCCGACGACCGGCACCCCGGCCGCCGTGAGCCGCTGCGCGAGGCCGAGCGGGGTCTGACCGCCCAGCTGCACGATCACGCCGGCGACGTGGCCGGACTGCTGCTCGGCGTGCACCACCTCGAGGACGTCCTCGAACGTCAGCGGCTCGAAGTACAGCCGGTCCGCGGTGTCGTAGTCCGTCGAGACCGTCTCCGGGTTGCAGTTGACCATGACGGTCTCGAACCCGGCCTCGCGCAGCGCCTGCACGGCGTGCACGCAGGAGTAGTCGAACTCGATGCCCTGGCCGATGCGGTTCGGGCCCGAGCCGAGGATGAGCACCTTCGGCTTCTCGGTCTGCGGCTCGATCTCCGACTCCGCCGCGGGGTCGGTCTCGTAGGCGCTGTAGTGGTACGGCGTCTTCGCGGCGAACTCGGCGGCGCACGTGTCGACCGTCTTGTAGACGGGCCGGATGCCCAGCCGGTGCCGCAGCGCGCGCACGCCGTCCTCGCCCGCGAACTCGGGGCGCACCGCGGCGAGCTGGCGGTCCGACAGACCGGCCCGCTTCGCCCGGCGCAGCAGCGCGGCGTCGAGCACCGGGGCCGCCTCGATCTCGGCCCGCAGCTCGACGAGCAGCTGGATCTGGTCGAGGAACCACGGGTCGATGCCGGAGATCTCGGCGACCTCGTCGACGGTCCGGCCCGCTCGCAGCGCCCGCTCGACGGCGTAGATGCGCCCGTCCGTGGGGGTGCGGATCTCGTCGTCCGTGTGGGGCTGCGCCGGGTCGGCGGTGGTCCAGAAGCCGATCGCGCTGCGCTCCATGGAACGCAGTGCCTTGCCGAACGCCTCGGGGAACGACCGGCCGAGCGCCATGGCCTCGCCGACGCTCTTCATCGTGGTGGTGAGCTCGGGGTCCGCGCCCGGGAACTTCTCGAAGGCGAACCGCGGGATCTTCACCACGACGTAGTCCAGGGTCGGCTCGAAGGCCGCCGGGGTCTCGCCGGTGATGTCGTTGCGGATCTCGTCGAGCGTGTAGCCCACGGCCAGCCTCGCCGCGATCTTCGCGATCGGGAAGCCGGTGGCCTTCGAGGCCAGCGCGCTCGAGCGGGAGACGCGCGGGTTCATCTCGATGACGACGAGCCGGCCCGTCTCCGGGTGGATGGCGAACTGGATGTTGCAGCCGCCGGTGTCGACGCCGACCTCGCGCAGCACGGCGATGCCGACGTCGCGCATCTGCTGGTACTCGCGGTCGGTCAGCGTCATGGCGGGCGCGACGGTGATCGAGTCGCCGGTGTGCACGCCCATCGGGTCGAGGTTCTCGATCGAGCAGACGACGACCACGTTGTCGTGGCGGTCGCGCATGAGCTCGAGCTCGAACTCCTTCCAGCCCAGCACCGACTCCTCGATGAGGACCTCGGTGACCGGGGAGGCCGCGAGCCCGCCGCCGGCGAGCCGCTCCAGGTCCTCCTCGGTGTGGGCCATGCCGGAGCCGAGTCCGCCCATGGTGAACGACGGCCGGATGACGACCGGGAGCCCGAGGTCGGCGACGGCGGCCCTGACCTCCTCCATCGAGTGGCAGACCGCCGACCGCGGCACGTCGCCCCCGACCGCCTGCACGATCTGCTTGAACTTCAGCCGGTCCTCGCCGCGCTGGATGGCGTCGACGTCGGCGCCGATCAGCTCGACGCCGTAGCGCTCCAGCACCCCGTTCTCGTGCAGGGCGATCGCCGTGTTGAGCGCGACCTGCCCGCCCAGGGTGGCCAGCAGCGCGTCGGGCCGCTCGGCGGCGATGACCTTCTCGACGAACTCGGGGGTGACCGGCTCGACGTAGGTCGCGTCGGCGAACTCGGGGTCCGTCATGATCGTGGCCGGGTTCGAGTTGACCAGCGAGACCCGCAGGCCCTCGGCGCGCAGCACGCGGCAGGCCTGGGTTCCGGAGTAGTCGAACTCGGCGGCCTGTCCGATGACGATCGGGCCGGAGCCGATCACCATCACGTGCCGGATGTCCTCGCGGCGCGGCATCAGACCGCTCCCCCGTTCTGGTCGAGCAGGCGGTGTCGCCCGCCGGGCTCCTCGATCCCCGCCGGCCCGTGGGTCACCGGGTTGTCCGTCATGAGCTGGCAGAAGCGGTCGAACAGGTCCGCGGCGTCGTGCGGGCCCGCGGCCGCCTCCGGGTGGTACTGCACGCTGAAGGCCGGGAAGTCCAGGCCGGTGAGCCCCTCGACGCAGCCGTCGTTGGGGCAGGTGTGGCTGACGACGCCGGTGCCGAACGGGGTGTCGAAGCGCTCCCCCGCACTGCCCTCGACCGCGAAGCCGTGGTTCTGCGAGGTGATCGCGACCCGCCCGGTGGCGTGCTCGACGACCGGGATGTTGATCCCGCGGTGCCCGTAGCGCAGCTTGTAGGTGCCGCGGCCGAGCGCGCGGCCCAGGATCTGGTTGCCGAAGCAGATGCCGAACAGCGGGATCCGCCGCTCCAGCACCTGCCGGGTGAGCTCCACCGGGACGTCGGCCGTGGCCGGGTCGCCCGGGCCGTTGGAGACGAAGACCCCGTCGGGGTTGACGGCGAGCAGCTGCTCGAACGAGGTGTCGGCCGGCAGCACGTGCACCTCGATACCGCGCTCGGTCATCATCCGCGGGGTGTTGAACTTGATCCCGACGTCGAGGGCGGCGACGGTGAACTTCTTGTCCCCCACCGCCTCCCGCACGTACGGGGTCGCCGTGGTGACCGCGCCGTAGAGGTCCGCGCCCTCCATGCCGGGGCTCTGCCGCACCCGCTCGACGAGCATCTCGTCCGATCCCAGCGAGGTACCGGAGAAGACGCCTGCGCGCATGGCGCCGCGCTCGCGCAGGTGCCGCACGACCGCGCGGGTGTCGATCCCGGAGATGCCGACGACGCCCTGGGTCCGCAGCGCGTCCTCCAGGGAGCCGGTGGCCCGCCAGTTCGACGGCCGGCGGCTGGGGTCGCGCACGGCGTAGCCGGCGACCTGGATGCCGGTGGACTCGTCGTCCTCGCCGTTCCACCCCGTGTTGCCGATCTGCGGCGCGGTCTGCACCACGATCTGGCGGTGGTACGACGGGTCCGTCAGGGTCTCCTGGTAGCCCGTCATGCCCGTGGTGAACACGGCCTCGCCCAGGGTCTCGCCCACGGCGCCGAAGGCCTCGCCCCGGAAGATCCGCCCGTCCTCGAGGACGAGCACTGCGTCGATGGTGGGGCTGGTCATGCCACAACCTTCCCGTCGCGGGCCGTGATCCGGCCACGCAGAACCGTCGCGACCACCGCTCCGGGCAGTCGCATTCCCTCGTACGGCGTGTTCGCCGCCCTGCTGGCCAGCGCCGGGCCGCGCACCGTCCACTGCGCGTCCGGGTCGACCAGCGCGAACGTCGCCGGCTCCCCGACCGCGATCGGCCGGCCCTGGTCGGGCAGGTTCCCGATCTCGGCCGGCCGCTCCGACATCACCCGCGCGACCCCGTGCCAGTCCAGCAGGCCCGGCTCGACCATCGTGTGGATCACGACCGACAGGGCCGTCTGCAGCCCCAGCATGCCCGGCTTCGCGGCCGCCCATTCCGTGTCCTTGTACTGCGACGCGTGCGGGGCGTGGTCGGTCGCGACGACGTCGATCACCCCCTCGGCCAGCGCCTCGCGCATCGCCTGGGTGTCCGCCCCGGTGCGCAGCGGCGGGTTGACCTTGTTCACTGGGTCGTAGCCGGTCAGCCGCCCGTCGGTGAGCAGCAGGTGGTGCGGGGTCACCTCGGCGCTGACCCGCACTCCCTGCGCCTTCGCCGCCCGCAGGACCGCGATCGAGTGCAGCGAGGAGACGTGGCAGACGTGCAGCGCCGCACCGGCCTCGCGGGCCAGCGCGCAGTCCCGCGCGACGACCGTCTCCTCGGCCGTGGCGGGCCAGCCCGCCAGGCCGAGCCGGGACGCGATCGCACCCTCGTGGGCCTGCGCGCCGTCGGTGAGCCGGTGGTCCTCGGCGTGCTGGGCGATGACGACGTCGAGCGCGCTGGCGTACTCCAGCGCCCGGCGCATGATCAGCGGGTCGTTCACGCAGCGGCCGTCGTCGGAGAACATCCGCACCTGGGCCGCCGACGCCGCCATCGTCCCGAGCTCGGCGAGCTTCTCGCCCTTCAGCCCGGTGGTCACGGCGCCGACCGGGTGGACGTCGACCAGGCCGACCTCCTCGCCGCGGCGCCGCACGTGCTCCACGACGACGGCGGTGTCGGCCACCGGGTCGGTGTTCGGCATCGCGAAGACCGCGGTGAAGCCGCCGAGCGCGGCGGCGTGCGAGCCGGTCTCGATGGTCTCGGACTCCTCGCCGCCCGGCTCGCGCAGGTGCACGTGCAGGTCGACGAGCCCGGGCAGCAGGACGTGGCCGCCGGCGTCGAACACCTCGGTGCCCTCGGGCGCGGTCAGGCCGGTACCGATCCCGGTGACGACGCCGTCCTGGACGAGCAGGTCGACGGCCTCGTCGCCGTAGGGCCGGGCGTTGCGGATCAGCAGGTCGTTCAGCAGGTCTGTCATTCGGGCGCTCCGGCGAGCAGGTGGTAGAGGACGGCCATCCGCACGTGCACGCCGTTGCGCACCTGGGCGAGGACCGCGGCGTTGGGGGCGTCGGCCACGGCGGGCGCGATCTCCATGCCGCGCACCATCGGGCCGGGGTGCAGCACGGGCGTGCCCTCGGGCAGCAGGGCGAGCCGGCGTTCGTCGAGCCCGTAGGCGATCGAGTACTCGCGGGCGCTCGGGAAGAAGCCGCCGTGCATCCGCTCGGCCTGCACGCGCAGCATCATCACCGCGTCGAGTGCGGGGAGCTCGGCGTCGAGGTGGTGCGCGACCCGGCACGGCCACTCCGCGACACCCGTGGGTAGCAGCGTGGGCGGGGCGATCAGCACGACCTCCGCGCCCAGCGTGGAGAGCAGCAGCACGTTGGACCGGGCGACCCGCGAGTGCAGGACGTCGCCGACGATCCCGATCCGGCGTCCGGCGACCGAGCCCAGCCGCTCCCGGAGCGTGGCCGCGTCGAGCAGCGCCTGGGTGGGGTGCTCGTGGGTGCCGTCGCCCGCGTTGACGATCGAGGTGTGGGTGCCGGTCGTGCCCGCGTCCTTGTCGGCCCAGGCGGCGATCCGGTGCGCCGCGCCCGAGGCGGGGTGCCGGACGATCACGCAGTCCGCGCCCATGGCGGAGATCGTCAGCGAGGTGTCGCGCAGCGACTCGCCCTTCGACACCGACGAGCCCTTGGCACTGACGTTGATCGTGTCGGCACTCATCCACTTGCCGGCGATCTCGAACGACACCCGGGTGCGGGTCGAGTCCTCGTAGAACAGCGTGACGACGGTGCGACCGCGCAGGGTGGGCAGCTTGCGGACCTCGCGGCCCAGCAGGGTGTCCTTGAGCCTGCTCGCGGTGTCCAGCAGGCCGGTCGCGGTGGCCGCGTCCAGGTCCGCGATCGAGAGCAGGTGCTTCACGCGTCGTCTCCGTCGGTCGTCGGCTCCGCCTCCGTGCCGATGGTCGGCTCCGCCTCCGTGCCGACGCTCGGCTCCGCCTCCGTGCCGACGCCCGGCTCCGCGGGCGCCGCCCCCGGCCGCTGGATCAGTACCCCGTCCCGGTCGTCGGACTCGGTGAGCCGGACCAGGATCTTCTCGGCGCGCGAGGTGGGCACGTTCTTGCCCACGTAGTCCGCCCGGATCGGCAGCTCGCGGTGACCGCGGTCGACCAGCACGGCGAGCTGGACGGCGCGGGGGCGGCCCTCGTCGCTCAGCGCGTCGAGCGCCGCGCGGGTGGTGCGGCCCGACATGAGGACGTCGTCGACGAGGACGACGAGCTTGCCGTCGATCCCGCCCTCCGGCACCGCGGTGTCGACGAGCGCGCGGGTGGGTCCGCGGCGCAGGTCGTCCCGGTAGAGGGTCGGGTCGACCGAGCCGACGGCCGGGGCCACGCCGGTGAACTCGGTGATGGCGGCGGCGAGCCGGCGGGCCAGCACGGCCCCGCGCGTGGGGATGCCCAGGAGCACGAGGTCCCCGGTGTTGCCCGGCCCGAACGCCGTCTTCTCGATGATCTGGTGCGCGATGCGCGCGATGGTGCGGGCGACGTCGGCACTGCTGAGCAGCTCCCGGGCAGGGTCCTGCCCCTCGCCGACGTCCCCGCGGCGATCGTTCGCCACGAGGTGCTCTCCTTTCCCGCCTCACGGGACGGGGTTAAAGGACTGTCGGGGTCCGAGGTTATCAAGCGACGGGTGGTCGTCGGGGGCGGGCGGGAGCGCCGTCGGTCACGTCCGACGACGCCACAGCAGGTCACGGCTTCGTCACGATCCGGCAACACGCCAACCCCCTTCCGGTCGCCGGCGACGCCCGTCGGCGCCCAGGGCGACGGTCACCCCCCGTACCGTCACGCAGGGCCACACCCACACGTTCACCATGCGCCCCAACGCTCGCGGGCTGTCGCGGCCGGGCGGGCGGGATGCCCGATTGATACCGCCGACGGGGGACGAACCGTCGTTCGATCGGGTGGGAAAGCCCGACCTGGCACCCGTCCGGGGCCACCCGGCTTGACCTGCGACGCGAGACCGGCGCATGATTACTCTGCGTATTGATCGACAGTGGCGAGGGTGGCCGCCGCGCGGCGACACCGACCTCGTCCCACGACGAGACCAGCGAGCACCACCGGAGCGCGTCGGCGCTCAGCACCACCCGCTCACCACTCAGCGGTACGAGGTCCACTTTCGGCCCACCGCGGCGGAGAAGACCAGGAATGAGGAGATCGCCACATGGGCGACTACGCCAAGGCCCTCGGGAGCAAGCTCCGGGCCATCCGGCAGCAGCAGGGGCTGTCGCTGCACGGCGTCGAACAGAAGTCCGGGGGCCGCTGGAAGGCGGTGGTCGTCGGGTCGTACGAGCGCGGCGACCGCGCGGTGACCGTGCAGAAGCTCGCCGAGCTCGCCGACTTCTACGGGGTCCCGGTGGCCGAGCTGCTGCCCGAGGGCCGCGTCCCCTCCGGCTCCGAGCCGGCCACGAAGATCGTCATCAACCTCGAGCGGCTCCAGCAGCTGCCCGCGGACAAGGTGGGCCCGCTGGCCCGCTACGCCGCCGCGATCCAGTCCCAGCGCGGAGACTACAACGGCAAGGTCCTCTCCATCCGGGCCGAGGACCTGCGTTCGTTGGCGATCATCTACGACATGACCCCGGGCGAGCTGACCGACCAGCTCATCGACTGGGGCGTGCTGCCGCCGGAGGCGCGGCCCTCGCACCGGGTCGAGTAGCGGCGGCGACGGCACCGGACCTCCGCTCCGCACGGGACCGCGCACCGGGGAAGGGCGCGCGGCACCGGGACGAGTTCCCACGGGAGCGGTGATCCGACGGCGGCGGCCCGGGTCACCGGGCCGCCGCCGTCGTGGTCCCGGCCGGATCAGGAGCGCGGCTCGCGGAACAGGCACTCCTGGGTGAGGCTGGCGACGTGCCGGCCGGAGCGGTCGTGCAGGGTGCCCGTGTACCAGTTGCGGCCGCCCGCGGCACTGCGCGGCACGAGGTCGATCAGCATCCAGTCGTCGGCCCGGACCGCGCGGTGGAACCACAGTGCGTGGTCCAGGCTCGGGCCCGGCACTCCCCCCTCGACCGGCGGGAACGCTCCGAACATGTCCGAGATGTAGGTCAGCGCCGAGGCGTGCACGAGCGGGTCCGCCGGCAGCGGCTCCGTGCACCGGGTCCAGTAGCGGACCGGGTAGCGGCGGGCGCCCGGGTGCGCACGGACCGTCCGCCCCTCGAAACCGAAGACGCGCGGGACCGGCTCGCCGGTGAGCGTGTCGGGGTCTGGTGCCTCGGGCACGGGATCGACCGAGGTGTCCGGGCCGTCCTGCGGCACCGCGAACGACGCCGCCATGTTGAAGATCACCTCGCCGTCCTGGATCGCGACGACGCGGCGCGCGGTGAACGAGCGGCCGTCGCGGTCGCGGTGCACCTGGAACACCGTCGGCCGGGAGGCGTGCCCGCCGCGCAGGTAGTAGCCGTGCAACGAGTGCGGCGCCCGGTCGTCGGGCACCGTGCGCCCGGCCGCGAGCAGCGCCTGGGCGGCGACCTGGCCGCCGAAGAGGGCGTAGTCCTCCTCGAAGACGGTGCACACGCGGAACAGGTCGCGGTCGATGCGCTCGAGCTCCAGCAGGTCGAGCAGCGTCGGCGGCGTGCGGCGCGGCTCGGTCGCCGTCATGCCGGAACCTCCCCGGGGGTCGCGGCACGGGAGTGCCGCCAGTCGGCCAGCAGCGTACGCAGGCCGGTGACCAGCGCGATCGGCGAGTCGATCATCACGTGGTGCGCGGCGGCGGGAATCTCGACGACGGGCACCCCGCGGCCGAGCCGGTCGCTCACCATCTCGCCCATGTGCTTCGGCATCAGCCCGTGCTCGGCGCGGAAGAGCGCGACCCGGCAGCCGGGGATGTCGAGGTCCTCCGGGGTGAGCGCGTTGCGCAGGAACACCCGCGGGTCGAACTTCCACGACCACCCGCCCTCGACCGCGCGCAGCGAGTGCTCGGCGATGTGGGCGAGGACGTACGGCTCGCCGTCCTGCGGCGGCACGGTCCGGAAGTGCCGGACCGCCCGGTCCCGCTCGGCGTAGACGCGCAGCGGGCCGAAGGCGCGGCGCTGCCGGGCCGCCTCGTCCTCGGGCGGCATCTCGCGCACCGGGGTGTCGATCGCGACGGCACCGCCGAGCCGGTCGCCGAACTCCTGCGCGGCGATCAGCGCGACCATCCCGCCCATGCTGTGGCCCAGGATCACCGGCAGCGGGGCGAGCCCGGAGGCGCCGGCCACGGCCAGCGCCTCCGCGGCCCACTGCTGCAGGGTGTAGCGCTCGCGGCGGCCGGAGTCGCCGTGCCCGGACAGGTCCATCGCGACCACCCGCCGGCCCTCGGGCCCGACGAGCAGCGGCCCGAGATGGTCCCACCAGCGCGCGTGCGCGGCGCCGCCGTGGACGAGCAGCACGCCCTCGCCGGGCGGGCCCCACGCCCGGAAGGCGACCGCCGCGCCGTCGACCTCGACCGCACCCGTCTGGGCCTCCTCGGCGAGGGCGGCACGGAACCAGGCCGGGGAGGCGGGCGGCGACTCGGGGCCGGTGGAGTCAGAGCCGGCGGAGTCGGGCCCGGTGGAGTCGGGCCCTGCTTCGGGCGCCGGATCGGCCCCGGACACGGGCTGGGGCACGGGCGGCTCCTGGTCGTGAGGGGTGGGTGGACGGTGGGGCTTGGGTCCCCGGGACGTTACGGCACCCGGCGCCCGTTCCCGCCCGGTCGGGCCGCGGTGTCGGGCCCGGTGTCGGGCCCGGTGGGGTGATCGTCCTCGTCGCCGATCCCCCTGGCGGCGAGCGCCTCGCCCAGCTCGTCGGCGTGCCGGAGGGTGCGGACCACGAAGGGCACCGCGAACGCGGTCGGCGAGCGTTCGGCCCCGCGCGCCCGCGCCGCCTCACGCACCGACCCCGCGATCGCCGACAGCGTGGTCACCGCCTGCACGGTGAGTCCGACGAGCAGGCCGAGCCGGTCCGCCCGCACCCCGGTCCGGCTCAGCGGGCCGAGCGCCCGCTCGACGGTCGCGACGACCGCGTCGATCCGGGTGGTCAGGGTGAACAGGCCCGCCGCGGCGAGGGACGCGGCCAGCCGCAGCACCGTGACCAGGGCGGACTGCCAGCCGAGGAGCCAGACCTGCAGCGCACCGACCAGCACGGCGAGCAGGAGCAGGGTCCGCAGCAACGGCAGGACGCGGCGGCGCCACGGGATGCGGGCGACCAGGTACCCGGCGGCGACGAGCACGCACGCCCCGCCGAGCCAGGCCGGCGACCCCACGATCACGACGGCGGTCACCAGCACCAGCAGCACGAGCAGCTTCGCCCCGGCCGGCGTGCGGTGCAGCGGGCTGTCGCCGGGCGAGTACAGGCCGAGTGGGGTCATGTCTCGCACAGCTTCCGGTAGTACCGGAGTGCGGGCTCGGGCTCGTCGTCGGCCACGACCCGGCCCTCGTCGAGCACCACGACCCGGTCGAAGTCCGCCAGCAGATCGAGGTCGTGGGTCACCAGCAGCACCTGCTGCCGCAGGCCGGCCACGATCTCGGCGAAGCGGCGGGTGTTGCGCAGGTCGAGCAGGGTGGTCGGCTCGTCGCAGACCAGCACGTCGGGGTCCAGGGCGAGCATCCCGCACAGCGCGAGGAGCTGCTTCTGGCCACCGGAGAGCTGGTGGGCGGGGTGATCGGCATAGCCGTCGAGGCCGTGCGCGGCGAGCACCCCGGCGGCCCGCCGGGCACGCTCGGTGCGCGACAAGCCGCTGCGCCGCAACGAGAACGCGACGTCCTCCCCCGCGGTCGGCATCACGATCTGGCTGTCCGGGTTGGTGAACACGAAGCCGACCCGCCGGCGGACCGCGGGGCCCTTCTCGGCGGGGTCCAGGCCGTCGACCAGCACCCGGCCCTCGGTCGGCAGGACGAGCCCGTTCACCATGCGCGCCAACGTGGACTTGCCCGAGCCGTTGGCCCCGACGAAGCCGATCCGCCGCTCCGCGAGCGCCAGGTCGACCTCGTGCAGCACCACCCGCTCCTCGTAGCGGTGGCCGACGCCCTCGAACGTGATCATCGTGCTCCCTCCGGCGGCAGCGGCTCCCCGTCCGGCCCGACGGCCTGCCACAGGGCCGCGACGCCCAGCCCACCGCCCGCGGACAGCGCGGTCAGCCCGAGCCCGCCGCGCGCCTGCCGCACGAGCTGCGCGAACAGCCGCACCGCCAGCACCGCGCCCGAGGCGCCCCAGGGGTGGCCGAGGGCGATGGCGCCGCCGTCGGGGTTGACGGTCCCCTCGTCGAGGCCGGCCGCGTCGAGGCAGGCCAGCGCCTGCCCGGCGAAGGCCTCGGTGAACTCGGTGACCTGCGGCGTGCCGTGCTGCAGCACCGTGCGCAGGGCCGGGACCACACCGAGGCCCAGCCGCCGCGGGTCGCAGCCGGAGGTCGCGCTCGCCACCAGTCGCAGGCCGGGCAGGTTCCGCTCGCGCCGCACCCGCTCCGACACGACCAGCACCGCCGCGGCACCGTCGCTCACGCCGCAGGAGTTCGCCGCCGTCGCCGTGCCGTCCGCGGTGAAGGCGGGCCGGAAGCGCGCCAGCCGCGCGGCCGTGAAGCCCGCCCGCGGCCGCTGGTCGCGCCGGACCCCGGCGACCTCGACCAGCTCGTCGTCGAACCGGCCCGCGGCCTGCGCGGCCACGGCGCGCTCGTGGCTGCGCAGGGCGAAGCGGTCCTGCCGCTCGCGGGAGATCCCCGCTTCGGCGGCCACGAGGTCCGCCGCCTCGCCCATCTCCGGGTCGCCGAGCTCCGCCGGGGCGAAGGGCGCGCGGGTGTAGGGCTGCGGCGGGTCGGTGCGCCACAACCGGTGCGGGGCGGTCGACGCGCTCTCGACGCCGCCGGCGAGGTAGGCCTCGCCCTCCCCCGCGGTGATCAGGGTCGCGGCCAGGGTGATCGCCGCGAGCCCACTGGCGCACTGGCGGTCGACCGTGAGGCCGGGGACCTCCGGGCCGAGCCCGGCGCGCAGGGCGGCCACGCGAGCGGTGTTGCCGCCGGGGCCGAAGACGTTGCCCAGCAGGACGTCGTCGACGGTGGTGAGCCCGGCGTCCCCGAGCACGGCCCGGAGCACCGGCGCGGCCAGCTCGTCGACGGCGAGGTCGCGCAGCACGCCCCCCGCGGTGCCGATCGGGGTGCGACGGGCGGCGACGACGACGGGTGCGCTCATCGCAGCGGCTCCGCGTCGAGGATCCCCGCGGCCAGCTCGGCGGTGATCACGGCCCGGGCGGGCTTGCCGGAGGCGGTGCGCGGCAACGCTTTCGCCCGCAGCCACACCCGCGGCCGCTTGCCCGGTTCGAGGGCGCGGCGGGCCGCCGCGCGGAGGGCCGCCAGAACCGGCTCCCCCTCGACGACGGCGGTGACCAGCGCGCCGAGGCGGGGGTGCGGTCTCCCGGCCACCACGACGTCGTCGACCCCGGGGACCTCGCGCAACACGGTCTCCACCTCCTCGGCGGCCACCAGCCGGCCGCCGCTGGAGATGACGGCGGAGCCGCGGCCGTGCACCGTGAGCACCCCGTCGTGGAGGTCGACGCGGTCGCCGACGGTCGTCCACTCCGCCGCGGGCTCGAGGCGGCCGGCGCGCAGCGCGCCGTCGGCCGCGAGGGGCGAGCGGACCCAGAGCGTGCCGTCGCGGACGTCCAGGTCGACCCCCCGTACGGGCCGCAGCCCGGCGCCGCGCCGGATCGCGATCAGGGAGTGCTCGGCGGAGCCGTAGTACTCCACCAGCTCGGCGCCGGGGAAGGCACGGGCGAACCGGTCCCGCAGGCCGTCGCCGAGGTGCGCGCCGCCGCAGACCACGGTGCGGAGCGCGGACGGCCCGGGCGCGCGTTCCTGCGCCGCGACCAGCTCGGCGAGCATGGCCGGGACGACGTGGGTCGTCGCGGCGGCGCGGGCCTCCGCGGCGCGGCCGAGCAGGAGACCGGCCCCGCACCACAGCGCGTGCAGGGCGCCGAAGAGGAACAGCGACGAGCTGAGCGGACCGGCGATCAGGACGGGTCCGGGCACGGGGCCGAGGGCGGCGAAGCTGCGCAGCCACGAGTCCCGGGAGCGCTGCAGCACCGTGGGGCGGCCGCTGCTGCCGGAGGTGGTGGGCAGGTAGAAGGGAGTGGTGCCGTCGCCGACCGTGGTCACGGTCCTCGGTTCGGCGTCGTCGCCGCCGGTCGGCCCGACGACGAGGGCGGGGCGGGCGTCGTCGAGGACCGCGGCGCGTTCGCGGGCGGACCACCGCGGTTCGACGACGAGGGCCGCGGCGCCGAGCAGATCGGCGCCGAGGAACCGGGCGAGCAGGTCGGGGCCGGCGCCGTCCAGGGCGACCCGGTCGCCCTCGCGGACGCCCCGCCTCGCCAGCTCCGCGGCGGCGCCGTGCGCCCGGGTCAGCAGCCCGGCCGGAACCTCGGCGTCGCCGACGACGGGCGGGGCGGCGGGCGCGGTCACCGCGTCCGCGTCCCCACCAGGCGGCCGGGGAGGGCGCGGTGCACCACCGAGGCGATCAACGCCGCGACCACCACCTTGACCAGGTCACCGGGCACGAAGACCAGCGAGCCCGTGAGCGCGGTGCTCCACGACCCGGTGTAGACGGCCAGCCAGGGCACGCCGATCACGTAATCGGCGACGAGGCCGGCGAACGCCGCGAGAAGCAGCACCGGGAGACCGGGGCGGCCGCGCCGCGCGGCGGCCTGCGCGATCAGGCCCGACACGAGCGCCGACAGGATCCAGCCGAGCAGGAACCCGCCGCTGGGGCCGACGAACGGGGCGAGGCCGCCGCGTCCGCCGGACAGCAGCGGCAGCCCGATCGCGACCAGGGCCAGGAACAGCACCACGGCGAACACGGCCCGCTTCGCGCCGATCAGCACGCCCGCCAGGAACGGCCCCATGTTCTGCACCACGATCGGCACCCCGGTGGCGCCGACGTACACCCCCGGGAAGAGGCCGAGCACCGCGAGGAACGCGGCGAACACCACGGTGGTGGCCAGATCGGTGGCGGGCGACGACGCTCGGGCGGACACCCGACGAGGCTAGACGAGTCGCGTGCCGTTCCCCGAGGTCCCGCCGCTGTCACCCGCGCCACTCCGCGGTCCGGCGGCGGGCGGCGCCGGGAAGGACCCGCGGGCACCCCTTGCGCCCGCGGGCGCCCGTCTCAGCCCGCCAGCACCGCGTCGATCTGTCCCATCGCGAGCCGCATGCCCTCCTCCATGCCCATCGCGGCGAGCTTCTCGAGGTCCTCGAGGGTGGGGAAGGTGCTCACCGTGGTCATTCGCGTGCCCGAGCCCAGGGGTTCCAGCGTCACCACGGCGTGGGTCGTGGGCATGTCCGTGTTCGGCTCGCCGTCCTCGCCGGCGAAGCCGTCGTCGAACTCGAGACGATGGGGCTCCTCGATCGCGGTGATCCGCCACCAGCCCCCGGCCTTCTCCCCCTCGGGGCCGGTCATGTAGTAGCGCGACCGCCCGCCGACCACGAACCGGTGCTCGACGAAGGTCGCCGGCCAGGTCGGCGGGCCCCACCACCGCTCCAGCCGGCGCGGGTCCGCCCACACCTGCCACACCTGCTCGACGGGGGCGTCGAACTCGGCGACGAAGGTCAGCGTGAGGGCCTGCGGGTCCTTGCGCACGTCGATCACGGTCATGGTTCCGTCCTCTCCTCGGGGTCTCCGGCGAGGGCGTCCTCGGCGAGGACGTCCTCGATCGCCCGCACGCGGTGCCGCCAGATCCGCTCGTAGTCGTCGAGCAGACGGGCGGCCCGCTGCAGGGCCTCCGGGTTGCCGTGCACGAGCTGCTCCCGTCCACGTCGCTGCTTGGTGACGAGCGCGGCCCGCTCGAGCACCGCCACGTGCTTCTGCACGGCGGCGAAGCTCATGTCGTACCGGCGGGCGAGCGTCGAGACGGACTGCGCCTCGTGCAGCACCCGCTCCACGATGTCCCG
Organism: Pseudonocardia kujensis; assembly: GCF_021283305.1. Taxonomy (GTDB): domain Bacteria; phylum Actinomycetota; class Actinomycetes; order Mycobacteriales; family Pseudonocardiaceae; genus Pseudonocardia; species Pseudonocardia kujensis. The sequence continues at coordinate 56,839 of NZ_JAJSOK010000008.1, read as the reverse complement.
CCGGGTCGCGTCGGCGAGGCCGTGGAAGATCCGGTCGACCTCGTCGGGACTCAGCCCGTGGACAGGGCGCTCACGTACAACCACATGGTTGTACGTTAGGGCATCCGCCCCGGCGCGACAAGCCCCCGGTTCGCGGCGGCCAGGGCCAGCAGCACCACGGCCGCGTCGGCGGGCCGCGTGACGTCGCGCCCGGTCAGCGCCGTGAAGCGGCGCAGCCGGTTGAGCACCGTGTTGCGGTGGCAGAACGAGCGCTCCGCCACCTCCTTCACCGAGCCGCACGCCGCGAACGCCCGGACGGTGTCCAGCAGCCGCTCCCGCTCCCCCGGCGCGGCCTCCGCCAGCCCGGACAGCACCGAGTCCACGAGCTCGGCCGCGGTGTCGGAGAGCCGTCCCGCGGCGAGCGGCAGCCAGGCGTCGGCCATCTCGACCGGGCCCGGCCCCGCGGTGACCGAGGCGATCTCGGTGGCCAGCCGCGCGCACCGCGGCACGTTGGCGAGACCGTGGGCGAGCGGCCCGACCCCGCACGGCACGCCGTCGAGCACCGCCCGCACCGGCGCCCCGGTCCCGCCCTGCCACGCCGCGACCAGCACGCTGTGCGCCCCGGTCGACTGCACGTGCACCACGCGGCCCCGCGCCCCCAGGGACTCGGCGACGCGCCGCAGGCCGGCGCCCGCCGCGGCCCCGGTGGCGACGACCAGGAAGTCCGCGTCGACATCGACGGCCAGCGCGAGCGCCACCCGCTCGACCTGGTCCGGATCGGGGTTCTCGCTGCCCAGCAGCTCGCCGACCAGCGCGGTCCGCTCCCCGTGCCGCTCGCGCGCGAGCAGTGCGGCCTCCTCCTGGTAGCTGGACTGGATCTGCAGCGTGTAGTCCTCGACGACCGCCCACACCTGCTCGACCCGCGAGACCAGCACGTCGCGCTCCTCCGGCGTCGCCCGCTCGCGCAGGGCCGACCACAGCACCCGGAAGTCGAGCCGCACCGCCGAGAGCAGCTCGTTGAGCGGGACCCCGCGCCGGGCCCGGTCCCGCCCGATCGCCTCGCCGACGGCCGCGAGCCGCTCGGGGACGTCCTGCCCCGCGATCCGGCGCAGCAGGTGGTCGAAGGTCAGGTCGGCGTCGGTGACCAGCCGGTCCGGCGGCACCAGCCCGCGGCCGTACGGCGCGATCCGGCGGACCCGGTCGACGAACTCGTCGACCAGGCCCCCGGAGTCGGCCCGCAGCCGCCCCACCAGGACGGCCCAGCGGGCGTCGTCGGCGGGGTTCGCGGCGGGGTGCGCGGCCGGGTTCGCGACTCTGTCACGCGGGCTGTGCATGTGCACATCATCCAGCTCACATCGCGCTGCACGAAGTGCTACCGACCCGGTCGTCCAGCGGTCACGCTGTGCCCGTGCACCTGACCCCGCGAGAGACCGAGCGGCTGCTGCTGCACAGCGCGGCCTCGCTCGCGCGCCGTCGGCTCGACCGCGGCGCGAAGCTCGGCGCGCCCGACGCGGTCGCGCTGGTCTGTGACGAGATCTGCGAGATGGCCTGGGACGACCTGCCCTACGAGGAGGTCGTCGCCCGGGCCCGGACCGTCGTCGGCCCGGACCGGCTGGTCGAGGGCGTCGCCGCCGCCGTGCCGTCGCTGCAGGTCGAGGCCCTCTTCCCGCACGGCACGGTGCTCGTGCACGTCGACCACCCCTTCGGTGCCCCGCCCGCCGACGGGCCGGGGGCCGTCCGCGCCGAGGGCCCGCCCCGCGAGCTGGCGCCCGGCCGCGAGCGCGGCACCGCGCGCCTGCACAACCGCGGCCACCTGGCCATCTGGGTCTCCTCGCACGTCCAGCTCGACCGGCTCAACCCGGCGCTGGCGGTCGAGCTCGACGACGCCGGCAGCTTCCGCCTCGACCTGCCGGCCGGGACGTCGCTGAAGGTGGAAGCGGGCGCGGAACGGGAAGTCCCGGTGGTCCGGATGGAGAGGACATAAGGCATGACGACCGTCGAGCGCCGCGACTACGCCCGGCTGTACGGGCCGACGACCGGCGACCGGATCCGGCTGGGCGACACCGACCTGTGGATCGAGGTCGAGGCCGACGACACCGAGCCCGGCGAGGAGCTCCTGGGCGGGTGCGGCAAGACCGCCCGGCACGGGGCGCTGGTCAGCAGCTCCGCGAACCGGGCGAGCGCCCTGGACATGATCGTCCTCGGGGTGGTGCTCGTCGACCCGCTGCTCGGCGTGCGCAAGACCAACATCGGCATCAAGGACGGCCGGGTCGTCGGCGTCGGCCGCGCCGGGAACCCACAGGTCCAGGCCGGGGTCGAGCTGGAGGTCGACGCGCACACCGCCATGATCACCGGCGAGGGGCTGCTCTGCACCCCGGGCGTCGTGGACTCGCACGTGCACCTGTCCAACGCCGACCTCGCCGCCGCGGCGCTGTCGGCCGGCGTGACCACGCTGGTCGGCATGGGGATGGGCGGCGTCTGGGACGTCGGCGCCAACCCCCGCCGCAACCTGCACACCCTGGTCGAGGGCTGGGCGGACGTGCCGATCAACGCCGCGTTCCTCGCCCGCGGGAGCTCCACCAGTGCCGGGCTGCTCGAGGAGGCCGTGGCCGCCGGCGCGGGCGGGTTCAAGATCCACGAGGACTGGGGAGCCACGCCCTCGGTGATCGACACGTGCCTGGGGGTGGCGGAGGGCGCGGACCTGCCCGTGGCCCTGCACACCGACACGCTCAACGAGTCCGGCTACCTCGCCGACACCCTCGACGCCGTCGGCGGCCGGACGGTGCACGCCTACCACGTCGAGGGCGGCGGCGGGCATCCCGACCTGCTGCAGATCGTCTCGAAGGCCAACGTCCTCACCTCCTCGACGACGCCGACGCTGCCGCTCACCCCGTCGACCGTCGCCGAGCTGGGCCCGATGACCCTCACGGTGCACCGCGGGCACGCGCACGTCCCCAGCGACGCGAGCATCGCGGCCAGCCGCATCCGCGAGCACGCGATCTCCGCCGAGAACGCCCTCCACGACTCGGGTGCCATCGCGATCGTCAACTCCGACGCCCTGGGCATGGGCCGGATCGGCGAGACCGCGCGACGGACCTGGCAGCTCGCCCACGTGCAGGCGACGCTGGCCGGCGAGACCGGACCCGACGTCGCGAACAACGCCCGGGTGCTGCGCTACCTGGCCAAGCTCACGCACAACCCCGCGGTCGCGCACGGGCTCGCCCACCACGTCGGGTCGGTCCGTCCCGGCATGCTCGCCGACCTGGTGCTGTGGAACCCGGCCTGGTTCGGCGCCCAGCCCGACCTGGTGCTCAAGTCCGGGTTCGTCGCGTGGGGCGCCGCCGGCTCGGGCTCCGGGTCCACCCGGCTCACCCAGCCGCGGCGGATGCTCCCGTTCTACGGGGGCCTCGGCACCGCGCCGGCGAGGCTGGCCCACGTCTTCGTGTCCGAGCATGCCGACCGGGGGAGCCTGCCCGCCGGGCGCACGTACGCGACGGTCGCCGACAGCAGGGGCCTGACCTGCGCGGACATGCTGCACAACACCGCGACGCCCCACGTCGAGGTCGCCCCGGAACCGATCCCGGTGCGCGTCGACGGCCGCGAGGTCCCGCTGCACCGCTCGCCCGCCCTGCCCCTGACCCGGCTCCACCACCTGGGATGAGCATGATCGACCTGCTGCTCCACAACGCGACCGTCCACACCCTGGACGCCGACCACCCGCGCGCCCGGTCCGTCGCGGTCCACCAGGGCCGGGTCTTCGCCCTCGACCCCGAGGGCGTGCACGCCCGACGCGAGATCGACCTGCAGGGCGCCACCGTGGTCCCCGGGTTCGGCGACGCGCACAACCACATGGCCTGGTTCGGCCAGTCGCTCTCCGAGATCGCCCTCGCCGGGCTGCCCGACCTCGACGCGCTGTACGCGGCCGTCGCCGAGCGCGCGGCGGCCCTGCCCGCCGACGCGTGGGTGGTCGGCTCCGGCTACGACGACACCTCCCTCGGCGGGCACCCGCACCGCCGCGCCCTGGACCGGGCCGCGGGCGGGCGCAAGGTCTGGCTCAAGCACCGCTCCGGGCACGTCTGCACCGTGAACTCGCCGGTGCTCGAACTGATCGGGGACACCCCGGTACCCGAGGGCGGCGTGGTCGTCACCGACGACGACGGGCCCACCGGGACCCTCGAGGAGCAGGCCCAGAACCTGGTCGGCGAGCTCGTGGTGCCGCATCCCCTGGCCGACCTCGCGGCGGCGATCCGGCGGGCGGCCGCGGTCTACGCGGGCGAGGGCCTCACGCACGTCACCGAGTGCGGGGTCGGCGGCGGCTGGATCGGCCGCTCCGGACTCGAGCTCGGCGCCTACCAGCAGGCCGGGCCGCTCCCGGTCCGGGTGCAGGTCATGCCGGTCTCCGACGCCCTGCACCCGCTGCGCGGGCACGCGACCGACCCGGACCGCTTCGGCCTCGACCTCGGCCTGCGCACCGGGTTCGGCGACGACATGCTCCGGCTCGGGCCGATGAAGATCTTCCTCGACGGCTCGCTGGTCGCCCGCACCGCGGCGATGCTGCACCCCTTCTGCGACCGGCACTCGCACGGCTACCTCCAGGACGACGCGGAGCTGCTGCGGCGGCGGGTGGTCGACGCGCACGTGTCCGGCTGGACGGTGGCCGCGCACGCCATCGGCGATCGGGCCGTGGACCTCGCGCTCGACACGTTCGCCGAGGCACAGGAGGAGCGGCCGCGCCCGGACGTGCGGCACCGGATCGAGCACGCCGCGGTGACCACCGAGGCGCAGATCGCGCGGATGGCCGACCTCGGCGTCACGCCCGTGCCGCAGGCCCGGTTCCTCTACGAGATCGGCGACACGATGGCCGCCGCCGTCGGGCCGGACCGCGCCGACTCGCTCTACCGGGTCGGCGGGTTCCACCGCGCCGGCCTGCGCGTCCCCGGCAGCTCCGACCGGCCGGTCGCGCTCGGGGCGCCGCTGCTCGGCATGCAGTCCATGGTCCAGCGGCGCACCCGCGACGGCCGGGTCCTCGGGCCCGACGAGCGCGTCACGGCCGAGGCGGCCCTGCGCGCCTACACCCTCGACGCCGCCTGGACCGCCGGCGACGAGCGGGTCCGCGGCTCGCTCACCCCCGGCAAGCACGCCGACCTCGTCGTCCTCGGCGACGACGTCCTGTCCGTGGCCGCCGACCGGATCGGCGCGACCGAGGTGGTCGCGACGCTCCTCGGGGGCCGCCCCACCCACGGCTCCACCACGCTCGGTCTCGACCCTGAGGAGATGTCATGAGCTCACCGGCGCACACCGCGGTCGTCAGCGACCGTGAGGCGCGGAAGGTCGCCTTCGGCGCCTTCGTCGGCACCGCCCTCGAGTGGTACGACTTCTTCCTCTTCGGCACGGCCGCCTCGCTGGTGTTCAACCGGCTGTTCTTCACGGGCTCGCCGGTGGCGGCCACGCTGGCGGCCTTCGCGACCTTCGCCGTCGGGTTCGCCGCCCGGCCGCTGGGCGCGATCCTCTTCGGACACCTCGGCGACCGGATCGGCCGGCGGACCTGCCTCATCGTCACCGTCACGATGATCGGCATCGTCACGGGGCTGATCGGTGTCCTGCCGACCGCCCTGTCGATCGGCGTGCTCGCGCCGATCGCGCTCACCGTGCTTCGGCTGCTGCAGGGCATCGCGGTCGGGGGCGAGTGGGGCGGTGCGGTCACCCTCGCCGTCGAGCACGCGCCGAAGGACAAGCGCGGCCGGTACGCCGCGATGCCGCAGATCGGCTCGCCCATCGGCACGCTGCTGTCGTCGGGCGCCTTCCTCGCGGTGTCCGCGCTGCCCAAGGACAGCTTCGACTCCTGGGGCTGGCGGATCCCGTTCCTCATCGCCTTCCCGCTGCTCGCCATCGCGCTGTACCTGCGGCGCCGGGTCGAGGAGTCCCCGCTGTTCGAGCAGCTGCTGGCCGAGGACGAGCGGGCGAGCTCGCCGGTCAAGGACGTCGTGGTGCGCTCGCTGCCGCAGCTGCTGGTCGGCGCCGGCTCGGCCTTCCTCGGGGTCGGCGGGTTCTACCTGGCCACCACGTTCGTGATCAGCTACGGGACGGCGACGTTGAAGCTGCCCCAGTCGCTGATGCTGGCCGCCACGCTCGTTGCGGCCGCGGTGGAGATCGCCGTGCTGATCACCGGCGGCCGGCTCGCCGAGCGGTACGGCGCGGCCCGGATCACCGTCGCCGGCGGCGTGCTCTCGGCGATCGCCGCCTTCCCGATGTTCTGGCTGATCGACTCGAAGTCCGCCGCACTGGTGATCGTCGGTGTGACCCTCGGCGTCGCCTGCCTGTCGGTGCCCTACGCCGTCTCCGGCGCCCTGCTCACCGAGCTCTTCCCGGCGCGGCTGCGGTACTCCGGCGTGGCCCTGTCGGCGAACGTCGCCGGTCTGGTCAGCGGCTTCGTGCCGCTCGTGGCGGCGGCCTTCCTCGCCGGCGCCGGCGGGGCCTCGTGGACCGCGGCGCTGCTGCTGATCGTCATCGCCCTGATCACCACGATCTCGGGCATGCTCGCACCGAAGGTCGCGCTGGGTCGCGACGACGAGGTCGTGGAGGACGTCCGTGGCTGACGGGGTGGGACGGACCGGGGTGGAACGGACCGCGGGGGCGCTGCTCGTCGCGCAGCTGGAGGCGCTCGGGGTGCCGCGGGTGTACGGCGTGCCCGGCGAGAGCTACCTCGAGGTGCTCGACGCGCTGCACGACTCCCCGGTCGAGATGGTCGTCTGCCGGCAGGAGGGCGGGGCCGGGTTCATGGCGCTGGCCGAGGCCCGGTTGACCGGCCGGCCCGGCGTCGCCGCCGTGACCCGCGGCCCGGGCGCGGCCAACGCCGCCATCGCGGTGCACACCGCCTGGCAGGACGCGACGCCGCTGGTCCTGCTCGTCGGCCTGATCCCGGTCGCCGACCGGGACCGGGAGTCCTTCCAGGAGTTCTCCCTCGGCGGGTGGTTCGGCACCACCGCGAAGCGGGTGATCACCCTCGACCGGCCCGAGCGCGCGGCCGAGCAGGTGGCCGAGGCGTTCGCGGCGGCGACCGCGGGACGGCCCGGTCCGGTGGTGATCGGCCTGCCCGAGGACGTCCTCACGGCCAAGACCTCCGCACCCGTCGTCCCCGCGCGGGCAGTCCCCGACGGCGCGGTCTCCCCCGCGCAGGCCGAGGAGCTGGAGGTCCTGCTCGCGCGGGCCGAGCGGCCGCTCGTGATCGTCGGCGGGACGGGCTGGACGGCCGACGCGACGGTCGCGGTGACCGCCTGGTGCGAGCGGCGGCGCTTCCCCGTCGTCGCGGACTGGCGGTGCCAGGACATGGTCGACCACGACAGCCCGGCCTACGCCGGGTGGTTCGGCTACGGCTCCGACCCCGGCCTGCTCGACGCCCTCGACGACGCCGACCTGCTGCTCTTCGTCGGCGGGCAGTATGGCGACGTCCTGTCCGGCGGCTACACCCGCGGGAACCCCGGGGCCCCGACGGTCGTCGTGTCCGCCGACCCCGACCTGCGGGCCCACCAGCGCCGCGTCGACCTGCACCTGCTCGCCACCCCGGCGGCCTTCGCCGGCGCGCTCCCGGAGGGGCCGGCGGCGGACCCGGCCTGGTGGGACGGCCTGCGCGCGGCCCGCGAGCGGTTCGCGACGCCCGGGGCACCGGTCGACGGCGAGTACGTCGACCTCGACCGGGCCGCGGCCGCGCTGGCGGAGCGGATGACGCCCGACGCGATCGTCGCCCACGGCGCCGGGCAGCACGCGATCTGGGCGCAGCGGTTCCTGCCGCGGCACTCGTTCCCCTCGCTGCTCGCCCCGCGCAACGGCGCGATGGGCTACGGGCTGCCCGCCGCCGTGGCCGCCGCGCTCGTGCACCCGGGACGGCAGGTGGTCTGCGTCGCCGGCGACGGCTGCTTCCTCATGAACGGCCAAGAGCTCGCGACCGCCGCCGCCCACGGCGCCGCCCCGCTCGTGGTGATCGCGGACAACTCCGGCTACGGCACGATCCGCCAGCACCAGGAGCGCCACCACCCGGGCCGGCCCAGCGGCACGGAGCTGGTCAACCCGGACTTCGGCGCGCTCGCCCGCTCCTTCGGCCTGCACGGGGAGCGGGTCTCCCGCACCGACGACGTCCCGGCCGCGCTCGACCGCGCCCTCGCCGCCGTCGCGGAGGGCCGGGCCGCGGTGCTGCACCTCGACGTCGACCCGGGGATCCTCCAGCCGCGCGGGGTGTGAGGTGCCGGCGTCCGAGGAATCAGGGCAGGTCGGGTGCGGTGAGCACACCCCAGCCGAGGATCCACGCGGTGCGGTCGAGCCGACGCTCCATCCGGTCGTAGGCCTTCCGGTAGGCCGCGCCGCCGTCCGCCTGGTTCTCGTCGTAGTGCTCCCAGACCTCCTCGGCCGCCTCCCAGGCGAGGGCCCGGGTGACGCGGACGAGGAGGTCCGACGCCGCGTTGCCGAACCGGTCGACCGCGCTGCCGTCCGGCGCGACCTCGGCCAGGAAGGCGTCGAAGTCCTCGCGGAGCTGGTCCATCTCCTCGGCGAAGATCTCGTTGACCTGGTCGTAGTCCGAGCGCCGGTCGGCGTTCGGCGGGTAGGTGCGCCAGGTCTCGAGCAGCGCGAAGGCCAGGTCGAAGTTCACGTGGGCGTTCACGCCCGCGGCGGCGAAGTTGACGTGCCCGATGCCGGCCTTGCGCCGGCGCTCGAACAGCACCTCCCAGCTCTTCGGGGTGTCCCCGCGGCCGCCCTCGTACGCCCTGATCGCGGCGATGTACCGCCGCGCGAACTCGAGGTCGAGCAGGGTCAGGAACTCCGGGTCCTTGAACTCCCGCTTCTGCTTGCGGCCCTCCACGGTGTCCAGCACGTTCTGCGTGATGATCGTGTAGAGCCGCGAGAAGCAGGAGATGCCGTCGACCTCCGGGCGGACGATGTCCTCGGCCGCCGCGTCGCGGACGGCGCTCAGCACCCTCACCACGTCCGCGATCGTCGTGACGTCGCTGCAGCAGTCCGCCAGGTTCCGTGCCACCGTCCGTGCTCCCCTCGTCGTCCGCCCCGGAGGAGAAGAGCACGGACGGCACCCCGGCGATACCGCTCAGTGGTGCGCGGCGCGCTCCACGGTCGTCCGCAGCGCCTCGAGCAGCTCACGGGCCGTGTCGAGGCTCAGCTCCACCGCCACCCGGGCCCCCGGCCCCTGCTCGGGGTTGAGGAAGTCGATGTTGACCGTGTGCTCGTCCGGGGCGTGCACGGGGTGGTCGTAGTAGACCGTGGCGGTGCGCAGCGGGAACCAGCCCTCGGGCCCCTTCCCGCTGCTGCGGGCGACCTCGATCTTCTCCGTGGAGTAGGTGCACACGGGTCAGACCGCCAGGTGGGTCGCGAAGAACGCCTCGACCTGGCGCCAGCCGTCGACCGCCGCCTCCGGCCGGTAGCTCGGCCGGTCGACGGAGAAGAAGGCGTGCCCGGCACCGTCGTAGCGGTGGAACTCGTAGGTCTTGCCGTTCTCCTGCAGCAGCTTCTCCAGCTCGTCGACCTGCTCGGGCGAGGGGTAGGAGTCGTCGTTGCCGAACAGGCCCAGGATCGGCGCCCGCACCTCGGGGACCCGGTCGGCGAGCGGCTGCACCTGCAGCGGGAAGCCCTCCGGCGGCGTCCCGACGACGAACGCGCCGTAGCAGTCCACCGCCGCCTGGACGTCGACCTCGACGCTGGTCAGGAACGCCTGCCGGCCACCGGAGCAGTACCCGATCGAGCCGACCTTGCCGTTCGACGTCGGCAGGTCGCGCAGCCAGCGGGCGGCGGCCCTCGCGTCGCCGACGAACCGCTCGTCCGGCACCCCGCCCTGGGCGCGGGCGGTCGCGGCGGCGTCGTCCGGGGCGGCGCCCGGCGCCTCGCGGCTGTAGAGGTTGACGCAGATCGCGTCGTAGCCGAGCACCGCGAAGCGGCGCACGACCTCCTTGGACTCCCGGTCGTAGCCGGGCATGTGGTGGATCACGATGACCCCGCCCCGGGGACCGGGGGCCATCGGCCGGGCGATGTAGGCCTCGACCAGGTCGTCGCCGTGGCCGCGGATGCCCACGGTCTCGGCCAGCACGGCGTCGTACGCCACTTCGCGCCTCCTCGAAGATCTCGTGTTCCCGCCCTGCTTACTCTCCCGGACGCGGCCCCGGCGAGGGGGACCCGCGCACGAACCGCCCGAACCGATCCGAAGGAGACACCGTGACCGGCACCGAGACCCTCTGGCACCCGTTCGCCGCGATGCACGCGGTACGGCGGTCGCAGGTGACGATCACCCGCGCCGAGGACGTCTGGCTCTGGGACGCCGCCGGCACCCGCTACCTCGACGCCACCGCCAGCCTCTGGTACGCCAACGCCGGGCACGGGCGGCGGGAGATCGTCGACGCGGTCGCCGCGCAGCTGCGGGAGCTCGACGCCTACCACCTGTTCACGGACTTCGCGAACGAGCCGGCGCTGCGGCTGGCCGACGAGATCGCGGCCCGCGCCCCGCTCGACGACCCGCGGGTGTTCTTCACCAGCGGCGGCGGGGACTCGATCGACACCGCTGCGAAGATGGCGCGGGCGTACTTCGCGCTGACCGGGCAGCCCGAGCGCACGATCCTGCTGCACCGCGAGCACAGCTACCACGGCACGCACGGGCTCGGGACCTCGCTGGCCGGCATCCCGGGCAACCGGGTGGCGCCGCCCTTCGTCCCGGACGTCGTGCAGACGGCGTGGAACGACGCCGAGATGCTCGAGGAGACCATCCGCGAGCTCGGCGCCGAGCGGGTCGCCGCGTTCTTCTGCGAGCCCGTCATCGGCGCCGGCGGCGTGCTCCCGCCGCCCCCGGGCTACATCGAGGCCGCCGCGGAGGTCTGCGCGCGGCACGGCGTGCTGTTCGTCGCCGACGCCGTGATCTGCGGGTTCGGGCGGCTCGGCACCTGGTTCGGCATCGAGCGCTTCGAGGTGCGGCCGGACCTGGTCGTCTTCGCCAAGGGCGTGACGTCCGGGGTGCAGCCGCTGGGCGGCGTCGTCGCGTCGGGACGGGTGGCGGCCCCGTTCTGGGACGAGCCGGGCCGGGTGTTCCGGCACGGCCAGACGTACTCCGGGCACCCCGCCGCCTGCGCCGCCGGGATCGCGACGATCGCGGTCTACGAGCGCGACGGCCTGTTCGAGCGGGCCACCGCCCTGGAGGGCCCGCTGGCCGAGCGCCTCGCCGGCCTGGCCGACCACCCGCTGGTCGACCACTCCCGCGGCGGCACCGGCTTCCTCGGCGCGCTCGAGCTCGACCCCGAGCGCCTCGCCGCGACCCCCGGGCTGCCCGGCGCGGTCGCGAGCGCGGTGCGCGACCACGGCGTGCTCGTCCGTCCGATGGTCTCCGCGCTCGGCTTCTCGCCCCCGCTCACCGCGACCGAGGAGCACCTCGACCTGCTCGCCGACGCCGTCCGCAAGGGACTCGACGGCATGCTCTGACGGGGTCGCGCACCGGGTATGGAGTGTGGCATGCCACTCCCCTAGGGTCGGGCCCGGAGACGTCGAGGAGGACGGGCATGAGCGCAGGGCTGGAACGGTTCCGGATGCTGATCGGCGGCAAGCCCGCCGACGCCGTGTCGGGACGCACCTTCGAGTCGCAGAACCCCTACACCGGGCGGGCGTGGGCGGAGATCCCCGACGCCGGCACCGAGGACGTCGACGCCGCGGTCGCCGCCGCCCGCGCCGCACTCGACGGCGAATGGGGCCGGACCACGGGGTTCGCCCGGGCCGCGCTGCTGCGCCGGCTCGGCGACCTCGTCGGGGAGAACGCGGAGCGGCTGGCCCGGCTCGAGGTGAACGACTCCGGGAAGCTGTACCGGGAGATGATCGGCCAGCTCAACGGGCTGGGCTCCTGGTACCACTACTACGCCGGGCTGGCCGACAAGATCGAGGGCCGGCAGATCCCCTCGCCCAACCCGAATTACCTCGTGTACACGCGGCGCGAGCCGGTCGGGGTGGTCGCGGCGATCACGCCATGGAACTCGCCGCTGCTGCTCATGACGTGGAAGCTGGCCCCGGCGCTGGCGGCGGGATGCACGATCGTGGTCAAGCCGTCGGAGCACGCGCCCGCCTCGACCCTCGGCTTCGCCGAGCTGATCGAGCAGGCCGGGTTCCCGCCCGGCGTCGTGAACGTGGTGACCGGGCTGAACAGGGAGGTCGGGGCGCACCTGGCCGGACACCCGGGCGTCGACAAGGTGGCCTTCACCGGCTCCACGGCGACCGGGCGCGCGGTCGCCCACGCCGCGGCGGAGAACCTCAACAAGGTCACCCTGGAGCTCGGCGGGAAGTCGCCGCAGATCGTGTTCCCCGACGCCGACCTGCAGGCCGCGGCGAACGGGCTGATCGCCGGGGTGTTCGCGGCGACCGGCCAGACCTGCATGGCCGGGTCGCGGCTGATCGTCCACGAGTCGGTGCACGACGAGCTGGTCCGGCTCGTGGCCGAGCGCGCGGCCACGATCCGGCTCGGCGACCCGAACGACCCGGAGACCGAGATGGGCCCGGTCGCGAACGCGCCGCAGTACGAGAAGGTCCTGGGCTACCTGCGGACGGCGCAGGAGGAGGGCGCGACCGTCGCGTACGGCGGGGCGGCCGAGGACGGGCTGGGCGGGTACTTCGTGAAGCCGACCGTGCTCACCGGCGTCGGGCCCGCGTCGACCGTGGTGCGTGAGGAGGTCTTCGGCCCGGTCCTGTCCGCGTACACCTTCACCGACGAGGACGAGGCGGTGAAGCTGGCCAACGACACCCCCTACGGGCTCGCCGGTGCCGTCTGGACGAAGGACGTGCACCGGGCGCACCGGGTCGCCGCGCGGATCCGGGCCGGCTCGGTGTGGATCAACGCCTACCGGGTCGTGGCGCCCAGCGTGCCCTTCGGCGGCTTCGGCGCGTCCGGTCTCGGCCGGGAGAACGGCGTCGCCGCGGTCGACGAGTACCTGGAGAACAAGTCCGTGTGGGTGGAGCTCACCGGCGGCACCCGGGACCCGTTCACCCTCGGATAGCGGCTCCGTCGGCCGTAGCGGCGAGCGGTGCCGGAGCGCCACCCGCCGCGGACGACGTCGCGGGGTGGGTTTTTGTCGGGGCGGGGTGCGAACATCTGTTCGTGTCCCGGATCGAGAGTCGCGCCGAGGCGAGCATCCTGCACGCCGACCTCGACTCCTTCTACGCGTCCGTCGAGCAGCGGGACGCTCCGCGGCTGCGCGGGCTGCCGGTGATCGTCGGCGGCGGGGTCGTGCTCGCGGCCAGCTACGAGGCCAAGGCCTTCGGGGTCCGCACCGCGATGGGCGGGCGGCAGGCGCGGGCGCTGTGCCCGCGCGCGGTCGTGGTGCCCCCGCGGTTCTCCGCCTACAGCGAGGCGAGCAAGGCCGTCTTCGCGATCTTCAGGGACACCACGCCCGTGGTCGAGGGGATCTCGATCGACGAGGCGTTCCTCGACGTCGGCGGCCTGTGGCGGATCGCGGGCCCGCCCGTGACGATCGCGGAGCGGCTGCGGGCGCGTGTGCTCGCCGAGGCGGGCCTGCCGATCACGGTCGGGGTGGCCTGCACGAAGTTCCTCGCCAAGGTGGCCAGCGGCGTCGCGAAACCCGACGGCCTGCTGGAGGTCCCGCCGGGCGGCGAACCGGCCTTCCTGCACCCGCTGCCCGTCGAGCGGCTGTGGGGCGTCGGGAAGGTCACCGCGGCGAAGCTGCACGCGCTGGGGATCCGCACGGTCGGCGAGGTCGCGGACCTCGGGGAGCCCGCCCTGGTCTCGCTGCTCGGCCGGGCGTCGGGCCGGCACCTGCACGCCCTGGCCCACAACCACGACCCGCGGGCGGTCGAGACGGGTCGGCGCCGGCGATCCATCGGCTCGCAGCGCGCGCTCGGCCGCCGGCACCGCACCCCGGAGGAGATGGACGCGATCCTGGCCGGGATCGTCGACCGGCTGGGCAAGCGGCTGCGCGGGGCGGAGCGCACCTGCCGCACCGTGGTCCTGCGGCTGCGGTTCGGCGACTACACCCGCGCGACCCGCTCGCACACCCTCGCGCGCGCCACCGACCACACCCCGACGCTGCTGGAGGCGGCCCGGCGGCTGCTGCGCGAGGCGTTGAGCATGATCCTCGACCGCGGGCTCACGCTCCTCGGGATCTCGTTCACGAACCTCGCCACGGACGACGCGATGCAGCTCGCCCTGCCCTTCGACCGCACGAGCGGGCCGGAGCTGGACCGGACCCTGGACTCGCTGCGGGCCCGGTTCGGCGCGGAGTCGGTCACCCGGGCCGCGCGGCTCGGCCGTGACCAGGGACTGGAGGTGCCGATCCTGCCCGACGGCTGAGTCGGGTCGGCGACGGAGCCGGAACCGCGCCCGACGGCCCCGGGGACGGATCTGCCGGTATCGGCGAGGGGGCTCCCCAGTCCCCGCCGATACCGGCATCCGGTTCAACGAGCGGGAGCGCCGGGAGTTGCCCGTCGGGTTCGTTGCGGGTGCGTGAACGCCCCGGAAACCGGGCTGACCTGCGCGGCGCCGGTCAGCCCGTGCGGCCGGCCGGTCCGGCGGCACGGCCGGACCATTCGGGCTCGACCTCGGCCCAGCGGCGCGTCCACTCGGCGTCGTTGCGGCGGGCGGTCCGGCCCAGGACGAACCGCCACGCGGCCAGGAGCAGCAGCGCCCCGGCGATCGCGACCCAGCCCGCGGCCACGGCACCGACCAGCACTCCGGCGCGGGGCGAGGTCGGGGGCGGAGCGGGCGCGCCGGCCCGGTCCACCCACACCGGGACGGCCGAGCCGGCCTCGGCGTTCAGCGGGACCGTGACCTCGCCGACCCGGCCGGTGCCGTCGGGAGCGGTCCAGGTGGCCGTCGCACGGCGGGTACCAGGGCCCACGCCGCCCGTCGTCCCGGCGTCGTCCGTCGGCCGGGCGACCGTCGCGACCACCCGGCTGCGGTCCGCCGCCTCCTGGTTCGCCCGCGCGGCCACGACCCCGTGCGCCGCCGTCCCGACCAGCCCGGCCAGCACCACCGCGACCACGCCGAGCGCGCACAGCAGCACGGCAACGACGTCCTCGATCCGGTCGGTCCGCCTGCGCGGCAGCGTCCGGCCGCGTCGCCTCTCCACGGCCCGGTTCTCGTCCCGGCCCACCCCCGCCGTTACGGCCGGGCCCGGCTCGTCACAGCGGATTCGTCACAGCCCGAGGGTGGCGAGGCGCTCCTCGTAGCGGGCGCGGACGTCCTCGAGGTCGCCGCCCGCGTCGAGCTCCTCGGCGTAGATCGCCGCGGTGTCCGTGCCCGTCTCGGCGACCCGGGCGAACCACTTCTCGGACTCCGCCCGCCAGTACCCGACGACGCCGTAGGAGCCGGCGGGCAGGCCCAGCTCCTGCCGGAGGTACCGGCGCACCGCGCGGGTGGCCGAGGCCTCGCCGGCCACGTAGACGTAGCCGGGGCCGGGCGGCAGCCGGGCGCCCCGGACGAGCTCGGCGATCCGGCTGGGCGCGTGCCCCAGACCGGCCGTGTGCATCCAGCGCACCTGGGCGCCGGGCAGCTCCTGGGCGTCCTCGCGGTGCGGTACCTCGACCAGCACGGTGGTCGGCAGCCGGTCGGCCGACTCCTCCACGATCCGGCCGATCGCCGGCAGGGCCGTGACGTCGCCGAGGAGCAGCTGCCAGCCCGCCTCGGCGGGCCGGCGGAACCAGCTGTTCCGGTGCGTGATCTCGAGCCGGTCGCCGATCCGGGCCCGGGCGGCCCATTCGCCGCCGATCCCGCCGGGGTGCAGCACGATGTCGACGGTCAGCCGGCCCGGCTCGCAGCGCCGCACGGTGTACCAGCGGCCGCCCTCGCTGCCGGGGAACCGGAGGACCACGGCCTCGTCCGGCACCCCGAGCGAGGCGAAGGAGGCCGGCCCGGGCCCGCCGAAGGTCACCCGGACCAGGCTCGGCGACAGCCGCTCGACGGCCTCCGTCACCACGGGCACGGGACCGTTCTCCAGCTCGGTGGCCATGTCGTGCGGACCTCCACGGACGGGGATCGGGGAACAGAGGTGAGGCTAACCAATTCCGGAAGCGGCGTCGATCATTCGACTCGCACCGGCCGCACCTCCACAGGAGGGGCTGCCGTAAGGCGGCTGCATCAACTAGCGTGCAGGCAACGGCCGACGCAGGCGTCGGCGAACGCGAGTCGCGGAGGTGCGGGCACGATGGCGTGGGACTTCTCCACCGAGCCGGAGTTCAAGAAGAAGCTGGACTGGATGCGGGAGTTCGTCCGTGAGGAGATCTTCCCGCTGGAGACGCTGGACCTGAGCCCGGAGCAGTACGCCCGGATCACCGCGCCGCTCAAGGAGCAGGTCAAGGAGCAGGGCCTGTGGGCCGCGCACCTGCCCCCGGAGCTGGGCGGCGGCGGGTTCGGGCAGGTCAAGCTCGGCCTGATGCACGAGATCCTCGGGCAGTGCAAGTTCGCGCCTGGCATCTTCGGCAACCAGGCGCCGGACTCCGGCAACGCGGAGCTGCTGGCGATCGGCGGCTCGCCGGAGCAGAAGGAGCAGTGGATGCACCCGCTGCTGCGCGGCGAGCTGCGCTCCTGCTTCTCGATGACCGAGCCGGGCGCGGGAGCGGACCCGACCCTGCTCACCACCCGGGCCGTGCTCGACGGCGACGAGTACGTCATCAACGGGCACAAGTGGTTCTCGTCGAACGCGAGCCGTGCGGACTTCCTGATCGTCATGGCCGTGACGGACCCGGACGTCTCGCCCTACCAGGGCTCGTCGATGATCATCGTCCCGACGGACACGCCGGGCGTGAACATCCTGCGCGACATCCCGGTCATGGACCACTCGACGGTGCACCCGCAGCTCGAGGGCGGGCACGCGGAGATCATCTACGACAACGTGCGGGTGCCGAAGTCGAACCTCGTCGGCAACCCGGGCGACGGCTTCAAGCTCGCCCAGCAGCGCCTCGGCCCGGGCCGCATCCACCACGCGATGCGCTGGCTGGGCCAGTCGAAGCGCGCCTTCGACATGCTCTGCGAGCGGGCGGTCTCCCGCTACGCGCACGGTTCGGTGCTCGCCGACAAGCAGATGATCCAGGACTGGGTCGCCACCTCGGCCGCGGAGATGCAGGCCGCCCGCCTGCTCACCCTGCAGGCGGCCTGGACGATGGACCAGGTCGGCGCGTCGAACTCCCGCAACGAGATCGCCATGATCAAGTTCTGGGGCGCGAAGATCCTGCACGACGTCATCGACCGGGCCATCCAGATCCACGGCTCGCTGGGCTTCTCCGGCGACCTGCCGCTGGAGCAGATGTACCGGGCGGCCCGCGCCGCGCGCATCTACGACGGCCCGGACGAGGTGCACAAGGCGACCCTCGCCAAGCGCATCCTGCGCGGTTACGAGGCGAAGGACGTGCCGACCGAGCACGTCCCGACCCGCACGGCGGCCGCCCGGAAGAAGTTCGCGCAGTACCTGGACCTGGCGACCGCGAACGACTGACCCGACACCGACCCGACACCGACCCGACGACGACGGTGCGCCGTCCGACAGGTGCAGGACAAGGGCTCAGAGCCAGGCGTCGATCTCGGCCCGCCACCGGCGTCTGTCCTCCTCCGGGGCGAAGCTGGCGTCGACGGAGTTGCGGGCCAGCTGCGCGAGCCGCGGCCGCTCCAGGCCGAGGTCGCGGGCGACGGCCCGGTAGTTGTCGTCGACGTAGCCGCCGAAGTAGGCGGGGTCGTCGCTGTTGACGGTGGCCATCAGGCCCTCGTCGAGCATCCGCGGGAGCGGGTGCTCGACGAGGGTGTCGACGGCGCGCAGGGACACGTTGGAGAGCGGACACACGGTGAGCGGGATCCGCTGCTCGCGCAGCCGCGCCACCAGCTCCGGGTCCTCCATGGCCCGGATGCCGTGGTCGACCCGCTCCACGTGCAGCAGGTCGAGGGCCTCGCGGACGTAGTCCGGGCCGCCCTCCTCCCCCGCGTGCGCCACCCGGTGCAGCCCCTCGGCGGCGGCCATCGCGTAGACGCGGGTGAAGAGCGACGGCGGGTACCCGACCTCGGCCGAGTCCAGCCCGACCCCGATGAAGTGCTCGCGGAAGGGCAGCGCCGCGCGCAGGATCTCCTCCGCCGCCTCCGGGCCGAGGTCGCGCAGGAAGCAGAGGATCAGCGCCGCCGAGACCCCGTGCGTCTCCTCGGCCGCGGCGAACGCACTGCTCAGCCCACGGATCACCGCCGCCAGCGGCACGCCGTGGTGCACGTGGGTCTGCGGGTCGAAGAACACCTCCGCCCGCCGCACCCCGGCCTTCGACGCCCGGTCGAGATAGCCGGCGGCGAGCTCGTGGAAGTCCTCCTCGGTGCGCAGCACGGCGAGGTTCGCGTAGTACACGTCGAGGAAGGACTGCAGATCGACGAAGTGCGCGTACCGCTCGCGCAGGCGGTCGGGGTCGCGCGAGGGCAACGGCAGGCCGTGCCGGTCGGCGAGCCGGACGAGCAGCTCCGCCTCGATCGTGCCCTCGACGTGGAGGTGCAGCTCGGCCGTGGGCGGGGTGGGGGCGGTCACCCCCGCAGCCTGCCACCCGGGTCCGGTTCAGTCCTCGGGGACGAACCGGTAGGCGCCGCCCTCGCGCACTACGTGACCGGCGCTGCTGCCCGCGAAGTGCGTGCCCAGCACCAGCGCGCCCGTGGACGCGGCCTCCTCCAGCAACGCCCCTCGGGTCGCGCGGGCGAGGTCCGGGTCGCCGTCACCGGTGGCGGTCCACTCGGGGTGGCGGCACTGGATGGGGTTGTGCAGGGTGTCGCCGGTGATCACGCACCGGTCGCCGATCCACACGCTGAGGTGGCCGGGTGTGTGCCCCGGGGTCGCCCGCAGCCGGACCGCGTCGGTGACCGCCAGGTCGCCGGGGACCGGGTCGACGAGCCCGGCGTCGAGCACGGGGCGGACCGAGTCGGCGAACGCGGGCGCGTGCAGCGGGTCGTCCGACCGGGCCCACTCCTCGAGATCGGCCGCCCCCAGCAAGTACCGGGCCCGCGGGAACGTGGGCACCCACCCGCCGTCGACGAGCCGGGTGTTCCAGCCGGTGTGGTCGAGATGCAGGTGCGTGCAGACGACCGTGTCGACGAGGTCGGGGGCGAAGCCTTCCGATGTGAGGTCCGCCAGGTAGGGGCCCGTCCGGTGGTCGAACTCCGGCAGGAGCGGGCGCTCCTTCCCGTTCCCGCAGCAGGTGTCGACGACGATGCGCCGGCCGTCCGCCTCGAGCAGGTAGGAGTGCAGACTCGTCCGGTACCGGCCGTGGGCGTCGACGAAGTCGAGCGCCAGGTCCGGCTCCGCGGCCACGTCGGCCGGGGTGGCCTCGGCGAAGAAGTCGACCGGGAAGGGCATCACGTGCTCCACGACCCGGCTGATCCGCACCCCGTCGACGGTCCACGTCATCCGCCGGAAGCTACCCGCACCGCAGCGGATCCGGGAACGGTCAGAAGCGACGGTTCGCCAGCACCGGGATCGCCCTGCGCGCCGCGTCGACCTCGTCCAGGTCGACGTCGGCGAGGAGCAGTCCGGGCTCCTCCCCCAGCTGCGCGACGACCGCCCCGTACGGGCTCGCGACCAGGCTCGCCCCGATCCCGGTGGGCGCCTTGCCGCGCTCCCGGCCCACGGTCGCGGGGTCGGCCTGGTCGCAGGCGGCGACGAACGCGGTCGAGTCCAGCGCCCGGGCGCGCACCAGCAGGTCCCACTGCTCCCGCTTGCCCGGCCCCGCACCCCACGACGCCGGCGCCAGGACCAGCCGCGCCCCGCGGTCGCCGAGCGCTTGGTACAGCCCCGGGAACCGCAGGTCGTAGCAGGTGGTGAGGCCGATCGTGCGGCCGTCGACCTGGATCGTCCGCAGCCCCGTGCCCGGGGCGACGGTGTCCGACTCGGCGAACCCGAAGGCGTCGAAGAGGTGGAGCTTCTCGTAGGAGGCCTCGACCTCGCCGCCGGTGGCCAGCAGCGTGTTGTGCACGCGCCCGTCCTCGGCCGGGGTGAACATGCCGGCGACCACGGTGATCCCGGCCTCCTCGGCGATCGCCCGCACCCGGTCCGCCCACGGGCCGTCGAGCGGCTCGGCGACGGGGGCGAGCTTCACGCCGAAGCAGCACATCGTGGCCTCGGGGAACACGACGATCCGCGCTCCGGCCGCGGCGGCCGCGCGTGCCCCGTCGGCGACGAGCCCGAGGTTCTCCTCCGGCGACGGGGTCGAGACGATCTGGGCGAGGGCGATCCGCATGGGCTCAGGCTGGCATCCCGAGCAGGCGGCCCGCCAACTCGGCGTAGAGCAGGCCCAGCGCGTCGGGCGTCCACGGGCCGCCCGGGACGTACCACCGGGCGACGTCGATGCCGAGGGAGAGCACGGCCGCGCTCGCCCCGCGCACGTCGGGCACGGCGAACGCGCCCGCCCCGACCCCCCGGGTGACCAGCCCGCGCACGACGCGTTCCGTGTCCCGCCGCAGCGCGGCGATCACCTCGGCGTGCGCGGCCGTGAGCGCGCCCTGCTCGTACTGGACGACCCGCGCGGTGGTGCGCTGCTCGGCGTGCCAGCGGGTGAAGGCGTAGACCAGCACCTGCGCCGCCGTCGCCGGGTCGGGCTCCGCGGCGGCCGTACGGACGAGCTCCAGGGCGATGGCGTGACCCCGCCGGCCGAGCGCGAAGAGCAGCTCCTCCTTCGAGGCGAAGTGCACGTAGAGGGCGGCCGTGCTCAGCCCCGAGCCCTGGGCGATGTGCTTGAGCGAGGTGCCGTGGAAGCCCCGCTCGGCGAACGACTCCAACGCGGCCCCGACGATCGCCCGCTGCGTCGCCGTCGGCCACTCCGCCCACAGGTCCAGGCCGGCGAGGATCCGCTCGCCCGCCTCCGCCGTCGTCCCGCCGGTGACCCGCACCATGGCCCGCTCCCCTTGACGTCGCCGCCCGCCGCGCCCACTCTACTTACTGATCGATCAGTAATCACTCGGGAGCGACGATGCCACGAGGCGACCGCGACCTCATCCTGTCCCGCCGCGACGTGCACTTCCTGCTGCACGACTGGCTGCACGTGGAGGAGCTGACCAAGCGCGAGCGGTTCGCCGAGCACTCCCGGGAGACGGTCGACGCCGTCCTCGAGCTGGCGGCCGACCTCGCGGCGGAGAAGTTCGCCCCGCACAACAAGCGCAACGACGCCGAGGAGCCCCGGTTCGTCGACGGGCGGGTGGTCCTGCACGAGGAGGTCGCGCCCGCCCTGCGCGCCGCCGCGGACGCCGGCCTCCTGTCCGCGACGATGGACGCCGCGGTGGGCGGGCTGCAGCTGCCCCACGTCGTGGGCACCGCGGTGCAGGCCTGGCTCCACGCCGCCAACATCGGCACCTGGGCCTACGCCATGCTCACCGTGGCCAACGCCAACCTCCTGCTCGCCCACGGCACGCCCGAGCAGGTCGCGACCTGGGTCCCGCCGATGCTGGAGGGGCGCTTCCACGGGACGATGTGCCTCTCCGAGCCGCAGGCGGGGTCCTCCCTCGCGGACATCACCACGCGCGCCGAGCCGCGGCCCGACGGCTCCTACCGGCTGCGCGGCACCAAGATGTGGATCTCCGGCGGCGAACACGAGCTGGGCGAGAACATCGTCCACCTCGTCCTGGCCAAGATCCCCGGCGGTGCGGCCGGGGTGAAGGGCATCTCGCTGTTCCTGGTGCCGAAGTTCCTGGAGAACGGGGAGCGCAACGACGTCGCGCTCGTCGGACTCAACCACAAGATGGGCTACCGGGGCACCGTCAACACGCTGCTCAACCTCGGCGAGGGCGCGCACACCCCGGGCGGCGAGCCGGGGGCCGTCGGGTATCTCGTCGGCGCGGCCGGCGGCGGGCTGGCCGCGATGTTCCACATGATGAACGAGGCGCGCATCGGGGTCGGGGCGGGCGCGGCCGCGCTCGCCTACACCGGGTACCTCAAGGCCCTGGACTACGCGAGGACCCGGCCGCAGGGCCGTCCCGCCGGCGCGAAGGACCCGGCCGCTCCGATGGTCCCGATCGTCCGGCACGCCGACGTGCGCCGGATGTTGCTGGCGCAGAAGGCCTACGCCGAGGGCGCGCTCGCGCTCGTCCTCTACTGCGGCCTGCTCGTCGACGAGGAGCGCACGGCGCCGACCGAGGCGGAGCGGGTTCGGGCGCACCTGCTGCTCGAGACGCTCACCCCGATCGCCAAGAGCTGGCCCTCGCAGTGGGGCCCCGAGGCCAACTCGCTGGCCATCCAGGTGCACGGCGGCTACGGCTACACCCGCGAGTACGACGTCGAGCAGCACTACCGGGACAACCGGCTCAACCCGATCCACGAGGGCACCCACGGCATCCAGGCCGCGGACCTGCTCGGCCGCAAGGTCGTGCTGGCCGGCGGCGCCGGGTTCACCGCGCTGCAGGAGACGCTCTCCGCCACGATCGCGCGGGCCGCCGGCGCCGGCGGCGACGCCGCGGAGTACGGCGGGGCCCTGCGGGCGGCACTGGACCGGCTCGTCGAGGTCACCGCCGTCCTCCACGCCGACCCCGACGCCGAGGAGCGGCTGGCCAACGCGTCGGTCTACCTCGAGGCGGCCGGGCACGTCGTCGTCGCCTGGATCTGGCTGGAACAGCTCCTGGCCGCGGCCGGACGCGACGACGACCTCGGCCACGGCAAGCGCGCCGCCGCCCGCTACTTCTTCCGGTTCGAGCTGCCCAAGGTCGGCCCTCAGCTGGACCTTCTGGCCTCGCTCGACCGGACCTCGCTCGACACCGACCCCTCCTGGCTCTGACCGGTCCGGCGGGCGAGCACGATCCCGACGACGACCACGACCGCGGCGATCAGCGCCGTCATCGCGAGGTCGAAGCGGGACCCCGCACGGAAGGCCATGTACACCAGGATCACCGGGATCACGACGATGACCGCCCAGGTCAGCACCGGGTAGGCCCACATCCGCACGGGCAGTGCGACGCCCTCCCGGTCCAGCCGACGGCGCATCCGCAGCTGTGAGACGGCGATGACCAGGTAGACGAGCAGGGCGATCGCGCCGGACGTGGCGAGCAGCGTCGAGAAGACCTCCTCCGGGAAGATGTAGTTCGCGATCACGGTGAGGAAGCCGACGGCCGTGGAGGCGAGCACCGCGATGCGCGGGACCCCGGCCGAGGTGGTCCGCACGACCGCGCGCGGGGCCTGGCCGCGGCGGCCGAGGGAGTAGATCATGCGGGAGGCGGTGTAGAGCGCCGAGTTCAGGCAGCTCGCCACGGCGACCAGCACGACGACGTCGACGATCAGCTTGGCGGCCGGGACGCCGATGACGTCGAGCGCGGTCTGGTAGGAGCCGTTCTCCGGAAGCCCCGGATCGGTCCACGGCACGAGGGCCACGACCAGCAGGATCGAGGCCAGGTAGAACACCGAGATCCGCCAGATCACCGACCGCGTGGCCCTGCCGATCTTCTCCGCGGGGTTCTCGGACTCCGCCGCCGCGATGGTGACGATCTCGGTGCCCATGAAGCTGAACATGGTCACGAGCACGGCGGCGACGACGGCGCCGACGCCGTTGGGCAGGAAGCCACCGGTGTCCCAGAGCCGGCTGACGCCGCTGACCTGGCCGCCGGGCAGGATGCCGAGCACGGCGAGCACGCCGATCACGATGAACGCGACGATCGCCACGACCTTGAGCAGCGCGAACCAGAACTCGAACTCGCCGTAGTTGGCCACGTTGAACAGGTTCGTGACGGTCAGCAGGAGCGTGATCACCAGCGCCCACGTCCACTGCGGCACGGCCGTGATCCACGAGTTGAGGATCGTGGCGGCCGCCGTGGCCTCGACCGGGATGACCAGGACCCAGAACCACCAGTAGAGCCAGCCGACGGAGAACCCGGCCCAGCGGCCGATCGCGCGGTCGGCGTAGGTGGAGAACGAGCCCGAGTCCGGCGTCGCCGCGGCCATCTCGCCCAGCATCCGCATCACGAGGACGACCAGCAGCCCGGCGAAGGCGTAGGCCAGGAGCACGGCCGGCCCCGCCGTCGCGATCGCGGTGCCGGACCCGACGAACAGGCCGGCGCCGATGACCCCGGCGATGCTGATCATGGTGACGTGCCGGTTCTTCAGTCCCGCGCTGAGCTGCGAGTCCCCCGCCATGTCGGCTCCCTCCCGTCGCGTCGGCAAATCATCACGCCGCGAAACGACCCGCGCAGCGCGAGGAGTGTCACCTTCGTGGGGTCCGTCGAGGAGGGCCTGGACCTCGCCCCGCGCCGCGGACGAGCCCCCGCCGCGCGTGCCGCACGGCGGGGGCGCCGACCAGCCGCCCTTGTGACCGACCTCAGACCATCACGATCCCGCCGTCGATCATCACCGACTGGCCCGTCATGTAGTCCGAGTCGGGGCCGGCCAGGTACGAGACGAAGCCGGCGACGTCCTCGGGCGTCTGCACCCGCTTGAGCGCGATGAGCTCGGTGTACTGCTTGAGCGTCTCGCCGCGCTCGTTGCCGAGGTAGGGGCCCATCTTCTCGTCGATGAGGTCCCACATGTCGGTGCCGACGATGCCCGGGCAGTACGCGTTGACGGTGATCTTGAACTGGGCCAGCTCCTTCGCCGAGGCCTGGGTCAGCGCCCGGACGGCGAACTTCGTCGCCGAGTAGTGGCCGAGGAAGTCGAAGCCCGAGTGTCCGGCGATCGACGCGGCGTTGATGATCTTCCCCCCGCCGTGCTCCTTCATGTGCTCCGCCGCGGCCTGGATCCCGTAGACCACGCCGAAGACGTTGACCCCGAACATCGTCCGGAGGTCGTCGGGCGTCAGCTCGAGCAGCGTCTTGACCTGCGCGATCCCGGCGTTGTTGATCATCACGTCGAGCCCGCCCAGCTGGTCGACGGCCGCCGCGACGCCGTCGAACACGGCATCCCGGGAGGTCACGTCGAACGGCAGCGCGACCGAGGACCCACCCGCGGCGGCGATCTCCCCGGCGACGGCCTCGGCGCCGTCCTTGTTGACGTCGTTGACGGCCACGGCGTGCCCGTCCTTCGCCAACCGCAGCGCGATCGCCCGACCGATCCCCCGCCCGGCCCCGGTCACCAGTGCGACGCTCATGCCAGCAGCTCCTTCGGCGAGACGAGGATCTTCACGTTCTCCTCCTTGTTGTCGATCAGCTCCCGGAAGCCGCCGGACACGATGTCCTCCAGGCCGATCCGGCCGGTGATGAACTGGGCGGCGTCGACCTTCCCGTCGCGCAGCAGCGCGATCGTGTCCGGGTGGTCGCCGCAGTAGGCGAGCGAGCCGAGCAGGTTGACCTCGCTCATGACGAGGTCGTTCACGGCGACCGACGGGACGTGCCCCCAGATCGCCACGTTCACGACCGTGCCGCCGGGCCGCACGGACCCGATCGCCGACGCCAGCACGGCGTCGATGCCGGCGCACTCGAAGGCGACGTCCGCCCCGCCGCCGGTGAGGTCGAGGATCGCCGCCGGGGCGTCGTCGGCGATCGGGTCGATGATCACGTCGGCACCCGCGGGCCCCGCCTTGGCCTTGCGTGCCGCCGCGGGCTCCACCACCACGACCTGCGAGGCGCCTGCGGCCTTGAGCGCCGCGGTGGTGACCAGCCCGATCGGGCCGGCGCCGTAGACCACGGCCGTCCCGCCCTCGCGCAGCCCGGACAGGCGCACCGCGTGGTACCCGACGGCGAGGGGCTCGACGAGCGCGCCGAGGTCCGTCGGCAGGTCACCGAGCGGGTGCACCCACCGCTGGTCGACGACGCAGCGCTCCGCGAACCCGCCCTGGTCACCGGCCAGGCCGACGAAACCGAGGCTGCGGCAGATGTTGTAGCGGCCGGCCTTGCACGCGACGCACTCGCCGCACACCCAGTACGGCTCGACGGCGACCTTGTCGCCCTCGCGCACGCCCGTCACGCCGGAGCCGACCGCCGAGACCACGCCCGCGAACTCGTGCCCGAGCACGACGGGCATCTCCACGCCGGTGAGCGGGTGCGGCTCGCCCTTGTTCGGGATGAAGATCGGCCCCTCGAGGAACTCGTGCAGGTCGGTGCCGCAGATGCCGCACCAGTCGACCGAGACCTCGACCTGGCCCGGCCCCACCACCGGGTCGGGGACCTCGTCGATGCGGATGTCGCCGGGACCGTGGAACCGCGCTGCTCTCATGTGTCCACGGTCACGCCCGTGCCGGGCCCTGGGCAACGGTTGCAGCGAGGTTGCAGGATCACCCCATGACCACGAGCGCGGACACCGACGTCCCCGACCGCCGCGCGGTGCGCGAGTTCGCCCGCCACCTCTTCGGCGTCTACACGGCAGGCGGGCTGACCATGATGATCGACCTCGGGCACCGGACCGGGCTGTTCGAGGCCGCCGCACGCGGCCCCGCGTCGTCGGCCGAGCTGGCGGAGCGGGCCGGGTTGCAGGAGCGCTACGTGCGCGAATGGCTCGGCGCGATGGTCACCGGCGGGATCATGACGTTCGACGACGGGCGGTACGCCCTGCCCGCCGCGCACGCCGCCGCGCTCACCGGCCCCGGGTCGAAGAACATGGCGCCGATGGCCGCCATGGTGCCGCTGCTCGGCCGCAACCTCGACGGGATCGCCGAGGCCTTCCGCAGCGGCGGCGGCCTGCCCTACGCGGCGTTCGCGCCCGACTTCACCGGCGTGATGGACCAGCTCAACCGCCGCCCGCTCGACGAGCTGCTGGTCGACGCCTGGCTCCCGCTGGTGCCGGGGCTCACCGAACGCCTGACCGCCGGCGTCCGCGTGGCCGACGTCGGGTGCGGGACCGGGCACGCGATGGTGATCCTGGCGAAGGCGTTCCCGGCCTCGACGTTCATCGGCTACGACATCGCCGAGGACGCGCTGGCGCGGGCCCGCGCCGAGGCCGCCGCGGAGGGCCTCACCAACGTGCGGTTCGAGCGCGCCGACGCCGCCGCCTTCCGCCCGGCCGAGCCGGTCGACGTCGCGTTCGCCATCGACGCCGTGCACGACCAGGTCGATCCGGCCGCGGTGCTGCGCGGGATCCACGACGCGCTCGTGCCCGGCGGGACGTTCGTGATGGTGGACATGGCGGCGGCGACGGACCTCGCCGACAATGTCGGCAACCCGTTCGCCCCGTGGATCTACACGATCAGCACCCTGCACTGCATGACGGTCTCGCTGGCGGAGGGCGGCGCCGGGCTGGGCGCGGCCTGGGGCCGGGAGCTTGCGGTGCGGATGCTCGGCGAGGCCGGGTTCGGGGAGGTCACCGTGGCCCCGGCGCCCGGCCAGGCGCTCAACCTGATCTACGCGACGGAGCGGCCGGGCTGAGCCCGGCCGCTCCGTGGCCCCCCGGAGCCCCCGGGGCGGTTCTCGGCCCGTCGGGGGCGGTGTCGGGTCCGGTCAGGCCTTGGCCTGCATGCTCTTCCGGGCGGGGTTGCCCTGGTCGTCGGCCTTCGGGTCCTTCTCGGCGGCCTTCTCCCGGACGCCGCTCTCGATCCGGTCGCCGATCTCCTTGTCGATGTTGTGCCAGTACTCGAAGGCGCGCTGGAGGACCGGTTCGGACACGCCGTTGAGCAGGTGCCCGACCACGTTGTCGACCAGCCGGGCGCGGGCGTCGTCGTCCATCACCTCGCGGACGAGCGTGCCCGGCTGGCCCCAGTCGTCGTCCTCGGCGTGGTCGACGTAGGCGGTGCGCATGATGTCGCCGTCCGCCTGCCAGGTCGGGACCCGCCCGTAGCGCTCGGTGTCCGCCGCCGGGCCGCCGTAGGAGTTCGGCGCGTAGACGGGGTCGGACACCTTGTTCATGCGCATCGCCCCGTCCTTCGAGTACGAGTGCACGGGCACGACGGGGGCGTTCACCGGGATCTGCTGGTAGTTGCCGCCCAGGCGGTGGCGGTGCGCGTCCGCGTACGAGAACAGCCGCGCGAGCAGCATCCGGTCCGGCGACGGGCCGATGCCGGGCACGAGGTTGTTCGGCTGGAACGCGAGCTGCTCGATCTCGGTGTGGTTGTCCGTGGCGTTGCGGTTCAGCGTCATCCGGCCGACCTCGGTCAGCGGGTAGTCGCCGTGCGGCCAGACCTTCGTCAGGTCGAACGGGTTGAACCGGTACGTCTTGGCGTCCTCGTACGGCATGATCTGGACGTAGAGCGTCCAGGACGGGTAGTCGCCGTCGCGGATGTGCTCGAACAGGTCACGCGTGTGGTAGTCCGTGTCGGCCGCCGCCATCTGGTCGGCCTCGTGCTGGGTGAAGTTCTGGATGCCCTGGTCGGTCTTGAAGTGGTACTTGACCCAGAACTCCTCGCCGGCATCGTTGATCCACATGTACGTGTGGCTCGTGTAGCCGTTCATGTGCCGCCACGTGCGCGGGATGCCGCGGTCGCCCATCAGCCAGGTGACCTGGTGGGCCGACTCCGGCGAGAGCGTCCAGAAGTCCCACTGCATGTCGTGGTCGCGCAGGTTGTTGTCGGCGCGCCGCTTCTGCGACCGGATGAAGTGCTGGAACTTCATCGGGTCCTTGACGAAGAAGACCGGCGTGTTGTTGCCGACCATGTCGTAGTTGCCCTCGGACGTGTAGAACTTGATCGCGAAGCCGCGGGGGTCGCGCCACGTGTCGGGGCTGCCCCGCTCCCCCGCGACGGTGGAGAAGCGGATGGCGAGCTCCGTCTTCGCGCCCGGCTGGAACAGCGCCGCCTTCGTGTAGGCGCTCACGTCGTTGGTCACCTCGAAGGACCCGAAGGCCCCGCTGCCCTTCGCGTGCGGCTGGCGCTCCGGGATGCGCTCCCGGTTGAACTGCGCCATCTGCTCGATGAGGTAGCTGTCCTGCAGCAGGATCGGGCCGCCCGCGCCGACGGTCAACGAGTGCTCGTCGCTCTCGACCGGGATGCCGGCGTCGGTCGTGGTGGGGTTCGGGCGCGTGCTCGTCACGGGGTGCGCCTCCTCGTCGTCGGGTCGCTTCCGGTGTGCTCGCGTGGTGGGCGAGGGGACGGCCGCCACACGTCCGGTGGCGTACCCGGGCCTCGCGCGCGCGAACCCTCCTCCTCCGCTCGGGCGGCCCGTTCGGATTCCGGTATCGCCGGGCTGCATACCGGGTTCGTTGCGGGGGTAGGGACCGTCTTGCCCGAGCACGGAGGTACGCACGATGGTCGACGACGACCTGCTTCCCCAGAACGACGACGCGACGGTTCCCGCGGCCCCGCCGACGGTGATGTCCATGGACGAGGACCAGCTGTGGGACGTGGTGCGGGCGCTGGCCGAACCCGCCCGTGGCGAGCTGCGCGCCCTGACCTGATCCGCCCGATCCCCACCTTTCGCCCAGGTGATCGGCGCTCCGGGTGCCCTGTAGCGTCGGAGGTCCGGCGACGGCGGCGGGGCCGTCCGGCGGCTTCGCGGCGGGGCACGGGCGGTGATCGACGGGTGATCGACAGGTGATCGACAGGGACCGGGAGCGGTTGCTGGCCGGTGAGGTCGAGCGCATCGCGCGACGGCCGGAGATCGTGGCGTCCTGGCGGCGGTCGCGGCTCTCCGGGGTCGACCCCGACCAGCTCGAGCTTCCGCAGGCGCAGCCCGAGGAGAGCCGTTTCAGCCGGACCGCCACCCCGGTCCTGGAGGCGGCGGCCGACACGCTCGTCGGCGCGGACACGAGCCTCATGCTGACCGGCCCCGGCGGCACGGTCCTGTGGCGCTGGACGGACACCGACGGCCTGCGGCGCCGGCTGGACCGACGGTCGGTCGTGGTCGGCACCCAGTGGGCCGAGGAGCACGTCGGCACCAACGGGATCGGTACGGCCCTCGAGACCGCCCGTCCGGTCGTCGTGACAGGGGCCGACCACTACGCCGCGGCGCTGCACGGGTTCAGCTGCGCAGCGGCCCCGGTCCGGCACCCGATGACCCGGCGCGTGCTCGGTGCGCTCAACATGACCTGCCGCGCCGAGGACGCGAACCCACTCGTCCGGCCCACGCTGCTCAAGCTCGTCCGGGAGATCGAGGCCGAGCTCTACGGCACCAGCAGTGCCCGGGAGCGCGAGCTGTTCCGGCACTACCTCAGCGCCCGGCGGCGCAGCTCGGCCGCGGTCGTGGTGCTCGACGGCGACATCCTCATCGCCAACCGCGCCGGCGCCCGCCTCGAGCTGGACCACCGCGCCTGGTGGGCCCGCGCGCAGGACGAGCTGGCCGGCGCCACCGAGGTGACCGTCCCCGCGGGCCCCGACGGGCCGGAGGTCCGCTGCCGCACCGTGACGTCGGCCGGCCGGACGGTCGGGCTGATCGTGACCGTCCCCGACGCGACCGACGGCCCGGCCCTCCCCGCGGGCCCGGCCTCCCCTGCGTCGGGCGACGGCCTCGCCGACACCGTGCGCCGCCGGCTCGGGGTGGAACCGCTGCTCGTGCACGGGGAGCCGGGCACCGGCAAGACCACGCTGCTCACGGGCCTGGGCCTGGCGCTGCACGACGCCGCCCGGGTCCCCACCACGGGCCTCCCGGCCTGGCTCGACGGGGTGCGGAGCGGGCTCCGCGCGCGTTCCGGCGTCGCACTGACCCATCTCCAGACGCTCGACGAGGCGGCCTGCGCGGCCCTCGGCGCACTGCTCGACGACAGCCCCGCGCCCCGGGTCGCCGGCACCTGGTCCGGCGACCCCACCGCCGCCACCCCGGCCCAGCAGGCGCTGCTCGACCGGTTCGGGCTCGACGCCGTCGTCGTCCCGCCGCTGCGCAGCCGCGCGGCAGAGATCCCCGCCCTGCTCGACGGCCTGCTCGACGCACTCACGGTGGACCGCCGCGCGCCGCGGCCACGCCTCACCCCGGCCGCGACCGAGCTGCTCCGCCGGCACCCCTGGCCGGGCAACCTCCGCCAGCTCGCCGGGGTGGCGCGCTGGCTCGCCCGGCAGGACCGGGCCGTGGTCGACGCCGACGACCTGCCCACCCGGCTGCGCGCCGAGACGCCACGGACGCGGCTCACCCCGATGGAGGCCGCAGAGGCCGACGCCATCCGGGACGCCCTGCGGGACTGCGGCGGCAACAAGGTCGCGGCCGCCGCCCGGCTGCAGATCGCCCGCTCCTCCCTCTACCGCAAGCTGCGGGAGTACGGGATCTAGCCGACCTCCCGCACGAGGTCGAGGGCGCGGCCCAGCGTCGTGAGCCGCTCGTCGAGCGTCTCCCCGGCGGGGTAGAGCCGCACCGTGTCGACGCCCGCGTCGCGCCACACCCGGAGACGGGCGCGGACCCTCTCCTCGGTGCCGATGAGCGTGGTACCCAGGACCATCTCGTCCGTGACGAGATCGGCGGCCCCCGCGCGGTCCCCGGCCTGCCAGCGCTCCCGGACCTCGGCGGCGACGTCGGCCCAGCCCTGCCGGCCGTAGGCCGCGTTGTAGAAGTTGGTGGCGGCGGAGCCCATCCCGCCCAGGCTGAACGCCAGCCCCTGCCGCCGCTCGGCGACCATGCCGTGCAGCTCGTCCTCGTCGGCGGCGAAGGCCACCTCGGCGCCCTGGCAGACGTCGAGGTCGGCGCGGGTGCGGCCGGCCGCGGCCAGCCCCTCGTCGAGCGGGCCGAAGTAGGCCGCGGAGCCTTCGGGGACGAAGCTCGTGCCCAGCCAGCCGTCGGCCGTCTCGCCGGTGAGCCGCAGCATCCGTGGGGACAGGGTGGCGAGGTAGATCGGGATGTCCGGGTTCGGCGCGGTGGACAGCCGCATCGGCCGCCCCTCCCCGCCGGGCAGCGGGATGTGCACCGTCTCGCCGTCGAAGGCGATCTTCTCCCCCGCGAACGCCTGCCGGATCACCGCGATCGCCTCCCGGGTGCGGGTGAGGGGGCGGGCGAACGGGACGCCGTGCAGACCCTCCACGACCTGCGGGCCCGAGGGGCCGAGGCCCAGGACGAACCGGCCCTCGGATATGTCGGCCAAGGTGAGCGCGGCCTGCGCGATCGCGACCGGGGTCCGCGTGCCGACCTGCACGATCCCGGAGCCGAGCGTGACGCGCTCCGTGCGCGCCGCGAGGTAGCCGAGCACCGACGGGGCGTCGGAGCCCCAGGCCTCGGCGACGAACACGGCGTCCATGCCGAGCTTCTCCGCCTCGACGACGAACGCGACGGTCTCGCGGAAGTCGCCGCCCGATCCCTCGACCGTGGTGGCGGTGCGCATCAGGCCTCCTCGACGCGCTTCTTGATCGCCTCGACGGTGCCGGACATGTTCGCCTCGAACTCGCGCATCCGGACGAAGACGATCTTCTGCTCCTTGTCGGGCATGCGCTCGATGGCCAGGCTCAGCCCCGACGGCGCCGGGCCCATCCGCACCCACTGCCGCAGCCGGGTGCCGCCGTCGGCGGGCTCGAGGGTGAAGCGCCAGGTCGCGGTCGGGTGGTCGGGGTCCTCGACGGCCCACGCGAACACCCGCGGCTCCTCGCACTCCACGACGTGCGAGACCGTGGACCACTCCCCCAGCGCGTCGTGCGCGTTGTGGCCCCGGAAGCGCGACCCGACCGCCGGGCCGGCGCCCTCCAGCCACTCCACCCGCTGCACCTCGGGGCTCTGCCCGGGCATCGCCTCGACGTCGACCACCGCCGGCCACACCCGCTCCGGCGGCGCGTCCACCCAGGTCTCGACCTCGACGGTCGGCTGGTCGGTGTAGCGGGCTCCGGTCCACTCCATCGGGGGTCTTCCTCGTCTCGTTCTCGGGGACGTCGGCGGGGCCAGTCTCGCACGTAGGGTTTCGCAGGAAAACCCACGTGCCCGTCCGGCCGCCACCGCCGCTCGGTCCAACGTCCGATCGCCCTACCGACCAGTAGAGCGCTGCTTCGAAGATCCGCAGGTCACAGCCCGGTTGTGGGCACGCCGGGGAAGGCACGACACTCGGACCGGACCGCCGCCGCCGACTCGGAACCGGGTGCCCCGTAATGCACGACCGCGCTCTGCGCCTCACCGGACTCGGGCACGCGTTGCCCGCCCGGGTCGTCGCCAACGACGACCTCGCCGCGACGCTGGACACGTCCGACGAGTGGATCCGGACCCGCAGCGGCATCGCCACCCGGCACCACGTCGACCCCGGCACCGCGACCTCCGACCTGGCCGCCGAGGCCGGGGCCCGCGCGCTCAAGGCCGACCTGCGCTCGGGCGGCAGCGGCGAGGTCGACCTGGTCGTGCTCGCCACCACCACTCCGGACCGGACCTGCCCGGCCACCGCCCCGCTCGTCGCGCACCGCCTCGGCCTGGGCACGGTGCCGGCGTTCGACGTCAACGCCGTGTGCTCGGGGTTCCTCTACGGCCTGTCCACCGCGTCGGCGATGCTCACCGCCGGCGCGGCGGACTCGGTGCTGCTGGTCGCCGCCGACACGTTCTCGACCATCGTCGACCCCACGGACCGCCGGACCGCCTTCCTGTTCGGCGACGGCGCCGGGGCCGTGGTGCTGCGGGCCGGCGGGGGGCCGACGGTCCACGACATCGTCCTCGGCAGCGACGGCGGCCAGGAGGACCTGATCATCACGCCGGGCGGCGGCTCCCGCGAGCCCCGCTCCGACGACCGCTGGTTCACCATGCAGGGCCAGGCCGTGTACCGGCAGGCCGTCGACCGGATGACGGTGTCCACCCGGGAGATCCTCGACCGCACCGGCTGGGTCGTCGACGAGGTCGACCGGTTCGTCGGGCACCAGGCCAACCGCCGCATCCTCGACGCCGTGGCGAACCGGCTCGGCGTGGCCGCCGACCGCGTGGTGGCCAACCTGGACCGCGTCGGCAACACCGCCGCCGCCTCCATCCCCGTCGCCCTGTCCGACGCCCACGAACAGGGGGTCCTGCGCGCCGGCGACAAGGTCGTGCTCACCGCGTTCGGCGGCGGGGCCACCTGGGGCGCCGCCACCCTCACCTGGCCCGAGCTGGCCTGACCCCCGGCGGATCCGGGGGCGTCGCCTGCCACCATGACGCCCGTGCAGGATCTCGCGGGCTTCCTGGGACGGACCGCCCCGTTCAGCTCGCTCCCGGAGCGCGAGCTGCGCCGGGTCGCCGAGGCCGCCGAGATCGTCGACCATCCGGCGGGCGCGCTGATCCTCGACGCCTTCGCGCACGCCGCCGAGGCGGTCCACGTCGTCCTGTCCGGGCAGGTCGAGATGTGGACCGTCGACGACGCCTGCGACCGGCCCGCCGACGAGACCGCCGACCGGGGCGGGGTCTTCGGGCAGACCTCGGTGCTCACCGGCGCCGCCGTCGGGCCGCGGGCGGTGGCGCTCGGGCCGGTCCGGCTGGTGCGGATCCCGCGCAAGGCCGTGGCCTCGGCGTTCTCCTCGCCCGCCGGCGTCCGGCTGCTGGCCCACGACCTGTTCGCCGCCCGCAGCGCCACCGGGCCGGTGCCCCGGTTCCGGACCGTCGACGAGCTGGTCGTGTCCGAGCCGGTGCTGGGCACGCCGGCGACCACGGTGGCCGAGGCGGCGCGGCAGATGACCGAGCGACGCGCGGCCTACCTCGCCGTCCCGCTCGGCGACGGCCGGTTCGGGCTGGTCACGGACGCCCTCCTGCGGGCTCGGGTCGTGGCGGAGGGGCGGCCCGGCGACACCCCCGTCACCGCGGTGATGCAGCCGGCGGCCCGGACCGTGCGGACCGGTACACCGACCGCCGACGTGCTGCAGGAGCTCACCGAGCACCGGCTCGACCTGCTGCTGGTCGTCGACGCCGACGGCAGGCTGTGTGGAGCGGTCGACCCGCAGGACTTCCTCGCCTCGCCGTCGGCCGCCGGGATGGTGCTGCGCGAGCAGGTGGTGCGCGCGGACCGGCTCGACGACGTCGTGGCCCTCGCCCGCCGGCTGCCCCTGCTGCTGGGGGACCTCGTCCGGCAGCGCCGGGAGGCCACGGACACGACCGCGGTCTACTCCACGGTGGTCGACGCCGTGCTGCGGCGGGTCCTGACCCTGGTCCTCGCCGGGCGCCCGGACCTCGACGAGGCCGAGGTCACCTGGATGCTGCTGGGCAGCAACGCCCGACGCGAGCCCACCCTCGGCTCGGACATCGACTCGGCCGTGGTGTTCGCCGAGTCCGTCGACGCCCCGCGGGCGGCCGCCTACCGGGCGGCGTTCGCCGAGGTCGCCGACGTCCTGCGGCGGGCGGGGCTCCGGGTCGACGGCCACGGCGCGAGCCCGGCGTCGCCCGCCTTCGCGCGTACCCGGACCCAGTGGCGTGCCGCCGCGGAGCAGTGGCTGGTCTCGCCGCTCGACGACCAGGGCATGCTCATGGCCTCGCTGCTGCTCGACGGGCGCCCGATCCAGGGCGACCCGGCCCGCCCCGTGGTCACCGAGGTGTTCGCCGGCGTGCGCGACCACCCGGCCACGATGAAGCTGCTGGTGCGCGAGTCGCTCGCACACCGGGCGCACCTGCGGTCGGTGCGCGACGTGCTCGCGGGGCGCGGCGGCACGTTCGACCTCAAGGCCCACGCGCTGCGCCCGGTCGTCGAGATCGCCCGGTGGGCGGCGCTCAGCGTGCGCTCCCCCGAACTCTCGACGCGGGCCCGGCTGGCGGCGGCCGCCGGGTCGATGCTGCTGTCCCGCGACCAGGGCGCCACGCTGAGCGAGGTGTTCGAGGTGCTCCAGCGGGTGCGGCTGCACCAGCAGCTCGCGCAGTATGACCGGGGGGAGCCGGTGTCCGACGTCGTGTGGATGCGTCGCCTCGCCCCGCTCGACCGCAGTCTGGTCGCGCAGTCGGTCCGCGAGATCGCCACCGTGCAGAAGCGGCTCTACAACCTGCTGCAGTACACCTCGCCGCAGGAGTGGGGCCGCCCGGACCACGCCTGAGAACGCGAACGGCGCTCCCCCACGGACAGTGGCGGGAGCGCCGCGCGACGCGGATCAGGCCTTCGACTCGGCCCGCTTCGGCAGCACCCAGTCGGGGCGCGGGAAGTGGCAGGTGTAGCCCCACGGGATGCGCTCCAGGTAGTCCTGGTGCTCGGGCTCGGCCTCCCAGAAGTCCCCGGCCGGCTCGACCTCGGTCACGACCTTGCCCGGCCAGAGCCCGGAGGCGTCGACGTCGGCGATCGTGTCCTCGGCGACGCGCTTCTGCTCGTCGTCGGTGTAGTAGATTGCGGAGCGGTACGACATGCCGATGTCGTTGCCCTGCCGGTTCTTCGTGGTCGGGTCGTGGATCTGGAAGAAGAACTCCAGCAGCTCGCGGTAGCTCGTCTTCTCCGGGTCGAACACGATCTCTATGCCCTCGGCGTGTGTGCCGTGGTTGCGGTAGGTGGCGTTCGGGACGTCCCCACCCGTGTAGCCGACGCGGGTGGACACCACGCCCGGCCGCTTGCGGATGAGGTCCTGCATGCCCCAGAAGCAGCCCCCTGCCAGGATCGCCTTCTCGTAGCGGCTCATCACTGCTCCCTTCTCGTCGCGCAGTCCCACGCTCGTCAACGGTTCGGTCTCGCCCGATAGTCCCGCACCCGGGCGGCCCCGGCGATGGCGCCGGCTCAGCTCAGGCGCTCGGCGCCGTCACCAGCACGACCTTGCCCTGCGCGTGCCCGGCCTCCACCTCCGCGAGCGCGGCCCCCGCCTCGTCGAGCGGCAGCACGCGCGTGACGTGCGGGTCGAGCGCGCCCTCCGCGACCAGCTGCACGAGTGCGTTGAGCACCGCCGTGCTGCGGTCGCGCTCCACGTCGCGCCCGCCGAGCTCCTTGACCAGCGGCTTGTCCGCGACCGACAACAGGTTGCGACGGTCGGTCAGCAACGTGGCGACGGTGCGCAGGGCCTCGCCGCCGACCAGGTCGAACACCGCGTCGACGCCCTGCGGCGCCGCCTCGCGGATCCGGTCGAGCACGCCGTCGCCGTAGGCCACGGGCGTGGCACCGAGCCCCGCGACGAGGTCCCGCTTGGCCGGGCTCGCGGTCCCGACCACGCGCAGCCCGCGGGCCCGGGCCAGCTGCACGACGGGTACGCCCACACCACCGCCCGCGCCGTTCACCAGCAGCGTGGAACCCGGGGTGAGCCCGAGGTTCTCCAGCGCGTCGTAGGCCGTCCCCGCCGCGACCGGCAGCGCCGCCGCGACCTCCGGCGGGACGGCCTCCGGCCGGAGTGCCGCGAACGAGGCCGTGACCAGGGCCTCCTCGGCCCAGCCCCCGACCATCCCGGGGCATCCGCCGAAGACCTCGTCGCCCTCGGCGAACGCGTCGACCCCGGGGCCCACCGCGGTGACGGTGCCGGCGACCTCCCGGCCGAGCACCGCCGGTCCGGCCGTGCCGTAGGAACCCTCGCGCAGCCGCCAGTCGCCCGGGTTCACCCCGGCCGCACGCACCCGCACGCGCAGCTCACCGGGACCGGGCTCCGGGACCGGCACCTCGAGGAACGCCTCGTTCTCCGGTCCGCCCACCGCCGTGAAGCCGTACGCCCGCATCGGTTCTCCTTCCGCCGCGCCCCGATGATCGCACCCCGCCGGAGAGTGACCCAGACCTCGCCGACGACCGGGTGTCGGGTCCCGGCCCGCGGGCGGCTAGGCCGGCGAGGAGGTCCGCACGCGGCGACGCCACCGCCCGGATCGGCCGGGTGCGGCGCGTCCAGCGCGGCGATCTCGCCCGCGTGCGGCTCGAGCACCCCCCGGTCAGGGAGTACGGCGGCAGCTCGGCGATCGCCTCGAACGGCTGTGATCCGCGCGCGCCGTACCCGAAGAGCGGAGGGATCGCGGCACCGGTTCGCGCAGGCATTCCGCCGGCCGAGCGCCGTCGTCCCGGAACGCGTCGTCGACGGCCAGGACGGCGGGATCGGGTGCGGCCACGCGTCGGAGGCTAGGGGTGATCTACCGCCAGCGGCATCCGCAGGCTCGTCTCCCCCCGGTCCCAGCAGCCGAGCAGCCGCTCCCCCAACCGCTCGCCCAGGAACAGGCTCGCCCGGATCCCGAACACGACGTCGGCCGCCAGCTCCGGCTCCGCCTCCAGCAGCGGGGCGAGCACCCCGCGCCGCACGACCTGCTCGTGCACCGCGTCGGCCTCGACGTGCTCGTCGTAGAACCGGATCGCGGCAGGACCGCATCCCAGCCGACGCATGCCGCGGACCAGGCGCTCCGACCCCGGCGACGACGTCAGCTCCACCATCGCGAACTGCCCGACGGACGCCCCGCGCAGGCTGCGGTGCAGCCCGCACAGCGACATCAGGTTGACCTCGGCCAGGGTCTCGCCGGGCACGTGCTCGACGTAGGCGCCGTACGCGTCGGACAGGCCCAGCTCGGTCATCATCTCGGCGAACAGCAGCGCATGCATGCGTTCCGGCCGCCCGGAGCCGTACTCGTCGTGCTCCACGGTGACCAGCCCGGCCTTGGCCGCCCCGCTCAGCCGCGGGATCGCCCAGGCCTGCGGGTCGGCCTCCTTGAGGTGGTAGATCGAGCGGTGCGCCACGTACTCGCGCAGCTGCGCGAGCGTGCCCTCGCGCTGCAGGTGGTGCGACACCCCGCGCACGCCCGGCCCGACCGGCTCGACGAGCAGCGCGTCGACCTCGGCCGGCACGTCGTCACCCGGCTCGACGTCGGCCCGCAACGCGGCGAGGAACACCCGTTCCAGGTCGCGGCGCAGGCCCAGCAGCTCCGGGTCCCACTCGCGCTCGGCGTCGACGCCGGCGAAGCCCCTGTAGTGCAGCTCGTAGCAGCAGTGCAGGGCGAGCTGCAGGTCGTCGCCGTACGGCGCGGCACCCGCCACGTCCACGGCACGGAGCGGGCCGCCGCGCAGCGCGTCCACCACCGCCCCGGACAGCGGTCCGCGGGGCGTGGGCAGCTGCGGCGCCGCCACCTGCCGCAGGAAGCTCGGTTCGAGGGTCGCCGTCACGCGTCGGGTCCTTCCTGGCGCACCTTGCGGCGGTGGCTGGCGTCGCAGATCGGGTAGCGCCTGCTGCGCCGGCAGTGGCAGACGGCCGTGACGGCCCGGTCGGAGCGGACGCGGGTGCCGTCGGGCAGCTCCAGCTCGACGGGGCCGGCGATGAGCGCGGGGCCCTCCTCGGTGAGCAGGACCCGGGTGGGTCCGGGCTCAGGCACGACGCGCCTCCACGACCACCAGCTCCTCCAGCCGGTCGCCCGGCTCGATCAGCCCCTGCTTCTCCAACATCGCCGCGCGGGAGCGCATCACCGGGCCGAACGGGATCCGCGCACGCTCGACGACGGCGGCCTCCAGGCCCGTGCGCTCCAGCCGCTCGACCGTGGCCTCGGGGCCGCAGACCTGCGAGTGCACGATCAGCACCACGCCGTCGGGCTCGAGGTGGTCGGCGGCACCGTCGCAGATCCGGTCCAGGATCGCGCGGCCGTCGGGTCCGGCGTCCCAGCTGCGGCCCGGTGTGTGCCGGGGCAGCACGGTGCTCTCCGACGGCACGTAGGGCGGGTTGGCCACGATCATCCCGAACCGGCGGTCGCCGACCGGCCCGAAGAGGTCGCCGCGGTGCACGCGCACGGAGGCCCCGTGCAGAAGGCAGTTCACCCGGGTCGCCGCGACGCAGCGCCGGGAGAGGTCGACGGCGGTCACGGACGCCGCGCCCTCGCGCCAGGCGGCCAGGGCCAGCGCGCCGGTGCCGGTGCCGAGGTCCAGGACGTCACGACCGGCGGCGTGCCGGGAGAGCCGGCCGGAGAGCAGTTCGGTGTCGGACTGGGCCCGGTAGACGCCGGGCGGGCAGAAGAGGATCACGTCGGGGGTCCTGCCTGTCGTCGGCCCCGTCGCCGGGGGCGGGGGGCGGGTGGTGGGCGACAAAAGGGAGCTACCCGTCCGTCCGGCGAGTATGCGCGGCACGATCGGCAACGAAACGGAGGATGCTCCAGTTGTGCTACGGTGCCCTTACCGGAGGAACCTCCGGATCGAGGAGGAACGATGACACGCACCGAGACGCGCCCCTCTCCCGGCGGCCGCGCCCTGCTCGGCGACCGGTCCGTCGCCCGGATCGGGTTCGGGATCATGCAGCTCGCGGAGAACCGGTCCGGCCGGCCCGCACCGGGTCCGGCCGAGGCGGTGGCCCTGCTGCGACACGCGGTCGCGGCCGGTGTGGACCACGTCGACACGGCGCAGTTCTACGGCGACGGGGCGGCCAACGCGCTGCTCCGCCGGGCGTTGCACCCCTACCCGGAAGAGCTGGTGCTGGCCACGAAGGTCGGCGCCGTGCACACGCCCGCCGGCCTGGTGCTCGCGCAGCGGCCCGAGCAGCTGCGCGCCGCGGTCGAGGAGAACCTGCGGGCGCTCGGCGTGGAGCGGCTGGGGATCGTGAACCTCCGTCGGGCCGACGCACCGCCCGGCCTCGTCGCCGAGGGCGACCAGCGCGTCCCGCCGGCGGACCAGCTGGCCGAGCTCGTGGCGCTGCGCGACGCCGGCGCGATCGGCGGGATCGGGCTGAGCAACGTCGACGCGGAGCAGCTCGCCGCCGCCCTGCCCGCCGGGATCGCCTGCGTGCAGAACGCCTACAACGTCCTCGACCGCACGAGCGAGCCCGTGCGGGAGCTCTGCCGCCGGCACGGCGTGGCATGGGTGCCGTTCTTCCCGCTCGGGTCTGCCTTCCCGGGCGTGCCGAAGGTGACCGACCACCCGGCGGTGCGCGCGGCCGCCGACGCGCTGGGGGCCACCCCCGCACAGGTCGGGCTTGCCTGGTTGCTCGCGCACGACCCCCACACGCTGCTCATCCCGGGCACCACAAGCCTCGCCCACCTCGAGGCCAACCTCGCGGCGGGCGACCTCACCCTCGACGCGGAGATCCTCGCGACCCTCGACGCCCTGACCTGATCCGCCCCGGCCGGTCTACAAGGGCGGCAGGGTCTGCTCGACGCCGATCAGGGGGCGGAGCGGGTCACCGTGCGCCGCGAGGCGGTCCGGCAGGGTGCGCACGGTCCAGCGGTCCGGGCGCAGGTCCGGGTCGTCGAGCTCGTGCCACTCGAGGGGCACGGACACGGGCGCGTCGGGCGCGGGGCGGATGCTGAACGGGGCGACGAGCGTCTTGTTGATCGCGTTCTGGGTGTAGTCGAGGCGGATCAGTCCGGAGCGGCGGTCGGTGTACCACTCCCACGTGACCAGCTCGGGCACCATACGCCCCACCGCCCTCGACAGCCGCTCCACCCAGCGCCGGGTGTCGGCGAAGGTGTAGCCGTCCGACACCGGCACCCAGATCTGCACGCCGCGCTTGCCGGTGACCTTCGGCGCGGCCCGCACGCCGAGGTGGTCGAGCGCGGTGCGGTACAGCCGGGCCAGCACCAGCACGTCGGCGAAGGTGCTGTTCGTGCCCGGGTCGATGTCGATGAGCGCCCAGGTCGGCCGGTGGACGTCGGGGAGCGCGGAGGTCCACGGGTGCAGCTCGAGGGCCCCGTAGTTGGCCATCCACACCAGCGCGGCGGCGGCGTCGACCACCGCGTAGACCTGCGTCTCCCCCGGTTCGGCCTCCGGGTTCCGCCAGCGCCGCAGCCACTCCGGCGCGTGCGACGGGACCTCCTTCTGCCAGAACCCGGGCCGGTCGACACCGTCGGGGTAGCGGTGCAGGTTGACCGGCCGGTCGCGCAGGTAGGGCACGAGGTACGGCGCGACGACGGCATAGTGCCGGATCACGTCCCGCTTGGTCAGCGGCTCCTCCCGTTCCCCGGGGAACAGCACCTTGTCCAGGTTGGTCAGCGCCAGCTCGCGGCCCCCGACCTCCCAGGTGCCCCGGCGGCGCAGCAGGTCGAGGGCGGCGAGCTCCTCCGAGGTCACCGTGCCGGCGGCAGCGTCGTCCGGAGGGGCGGGCGGGGTGCGTTCCCGGGTGCGGGCCGGCGGGACGCCGCCCGGGCCCGCGTCCGGGTCCGCGTCCGGGTCGGTCTTCAGGTCCGCCGCAGGGGCCGCTCCGCCGGACAGGGCGGGCAGCACCACCTCCGTCGGCTCCCGGTCCGGGCGCAGGCCCCGCCACACCGAGTGCCGCAGCCGGCCGTCGTGGGTCAGGGTGCGGTACTCGACCTCGCCGACCAGGATCGGTTCGATCCAGGTGACACCGCGGGCCTGGTCGCGCGGGACGGGCTCGTCGAACGGGCTGGCCGCCCGGCGCAGCGGGCCCATCCGGTCCAGCAGTGCGCGCAGGGCGGCCTCGGTGAACCCGGTGCCGACGTTGCCCACGTACCGCAGCCGACCGTCGGCGTCGTGCGCGCCCAGCAGCAGCGAACCGAGGGTGGAGCCGCGGTTGCCGCGGCCGGGCGTCCACCCGCCGAGCACCACCTCCTGCCCGTGGAACAGGGCCGTCTTCACCCACGCCGCCGCGCGCCGCCCCGGTTCGTACCGCGAGGTGCGCCGCTTGGCGACGATCCCCTCCAACCGGTGCGCGCGCGCCACCTCGAGCACCTCGGCCGGCGGGACGTCGGTGAACGAGGGCGGCACCGAAACCCGGCGCCACTCCGCCGCGCCGAGGCCCTCGAGCCGCGTGCGGCGCTCGTCGTAGGGCTCGTGGAGCAACCACTCGCCGTCGATCCGGAGCACGTCGAACAGGTAGAGCTCGACCGGGACGGCGTCGAGCAGCGTGGCCGGCGGGGTCCGCACGTGCATGCGGTGCTGCAGCAGCCCGAAGTC
Source organism: Pseudonocardia kujensis (assembly GCF_021283305.1). GTDB lineage: Bacteria > Actinomycetota > Actinomycetes > Mycobacteriales > Pseudonocardiaceae > Pseudonocardia > Pseudonocardia kujensis. Next base: position 14,456 of record NZ_JAJSOK010000008.1, on the reverse strand, counting down.
CGGCCGGCCCCCGACGTCGAGGGCCACGATCTCGCCGTCGAGCACCAGGTCCCGGTCGGTCGGCACCGCCGCGACCAGCTCGGGGTAGCCGCCGGTGACGTCGTTGCCGTTGCGGCTCACGAAGCGCACGTCGCCGTCCTCGACGACCACGAGCGCCCGCACGCCGTCCCACTTGAACTCCACGGCCCAGCCCGGGTCCGCAGGCGGCCTCCCGGCAGTGGCCAGCATGGGGCGCAGCTCGTCGTCGCCGCGCGGGCGGGAGGTCGGCACGGCACCACCCTGCCCACTCCCCGGCCGGGCGGCCACTGAGGACCACCCGGTCGGGGCCCGCTGTCGCCGTCGCGGACGGGGCGCGCGGGCACCCCGTCCGCGACGGGAGGCCCAGGGACCAACGACCCGCCCGTGCCGGGCCCTCCGCCCGGATGCGCCGGACGGAAGGGCTGGAACGCTCGACGACCCGCCGAGCGGGAAGGGGCAACACCTCGTGACCACGTACTCGTTCCGGTGCGAGGAGCACGGCACCGTCGACGTCCGCCGCGGTTTCGGCGCGGCGCCGGCCGTGGCGCCGTGCCCCGTGTGCGGCCTGCCGATGCGCCGGGTCTGGACCGCGCCGATGGTCTCCCTCGCACCGCCGGCGGCCGTGGGGGCGATCGACCGGGCGGAGCGCAGCCGCACGGAGCCGGAGGTGGTCACCCGTGTGCCCGGCAGACCCGGCCGCCGCACGGTCACGCCCACCCCGGCGCAGCGGCGCCTGCCGCGCCCCTGAACCGCCCGGCGGGCACTCCGCCGCGCGGCCGGCCGGGAGAACCCGACCGGACCGGGAGCGGCCCGCCCTGCCCGGAAGGAGATCCCATGGCCAGCGTCGGCCTGTTGTACGTCGGAGCGGTGCTCTTCCTGAACGGCGCGATGTTGCTCGGCTGGGTCGAGGCCAAGTCGGCGGCACCCCTGAACCTCTTCGTCGGCCTGCTCCAGGTGGTCACGCCGACGTACCTGATCTTCACGGCGGCGGGCGACCCGACGATCGTGCTCAACGCGTCCGGCCTGTACCTGTTCGGTTTCACCTACCTCTACGTGGCGTGCAACCTCTGGGGCGGGCTCGACGGCACCGGCCTCGGCTACTTCTCCCTGTTCGTCGCGATCGCCGCCGTCGGGTACTCCGTGCTGAACTTCGTCAAGCTCGGTGACCCCGTGTTCGGCGTCATCTGGCTCTTCTGGGCCTTCCTCTGGGCGCTGTTCTACATACTGCTGGGCCGCGAGGTCGGCAGGATCGGGCGCTACACCGGGATGGTGGCCGTGATCGAGGGTTGGATCACCGCCGCGATCCCCGCGTTCTTCCTGCTCAACGGCTGGTGGCGGTACGCCGACGCGCGCACGGCCATCGGGCTCGCGGTGTTCGGCGTCGTGGTCTTCGGCCTGCTCTACCCGCGCATGACCCGGCCGAGCGCCGACACCACCCCACCGACGGAGCGCACGCCGCAGGACCGCGGCGCCCCCGTCTCCCCCTGATCCGGATCCGTACGCCGGCACACGAATCGAGGTACCACCATGCCTGAGGTCGTCTTCCCCCTGGACTCGATGAAGAGGTTCACCGAGCAGCGGATCGTCGGCCACAACCGCTGGCACCCGGACATCCCCGCGCTGGTGCGGGTCAAGCCGGGCGACTCCTTCCGGGTCCACTGCCGGGAGTGGTTCGACGGGGCCATCCACAACAACGACTCCGCCGACGACATCCTCAACGCCCCGCTGCCGAGCGTGCACGTCCTCAGCGGCCCGATCTCGGTCGAGGGCGCCGAACCCGGCGACCTGCTGATCGTCGACATCCTCGACGTCGGCCCGATCCCGCAGGAGGACTCCGGTCCGCTCGCCGGCCAGGGCTGGGGCTACACCGGCGTGTTCGCCACCCGCAACGGCGGCGGCTTCCTCACCGAGCAGTTCCCCGACGCCTACAAGGTGATCTGGGACTTCCGCGGCGGCGTGGCCACCTCCCGGCACGTCCCGGGCGTGTCCTTCGTCGGGATCGTCCACCCCGGCCTGATGGGCACGGCGCCGTCGCACGACCTGCTCCGCAAGTGGAACGCCCGCGAGCAGGCCCTGATCGACACCGACCCGGACCGGGTGCCGCCGCTGGCGCTCCCGCCGTTGCCGGACTCGGCGATCCTCGGCGCACTGAGCGGCGACGACTTCGACCGCGTCGCCCGCGAGGCCGCCCGCACCGCCCCGCCGCGCGAGAACGGCGGCAACCAGGACATCAAGAACCTGACCAAGGGCTCGCGGATCTTCTACCCGGTGTTCGTCGACGGCGCCAACCTGTCCATGGGCGACCTGCACTTCTCCCAGGGCGACGGCGAGATCACCTTCTGCGGCGCCATCGAGATGGGCGGGTTCATGGACCTGGGTGTCGACGTGATCAAGGGCGGGATGGACACCTTCGGCGTGTCCGAGAACGCGCTGTTCATGCCGGGCCGCACGGACCCGCAGTACAGCGAGTGGCTGGCCTTCTCCGGCACCTCGGTGACGCTCGGTGGCGAGCAGCGCTACCTCGACTCGCACCTGTCGTACCAGCGGGCCTGCCTGCACGCGATCGACTACCTGCAGAAGTTCGGCTACTCCGACATCCAGGCGTACATGATCCTGGGTGCGGCGCCGATCGAGGGCCGGCTTTCCGGGGTGGTCGACATCCCGAACTCGTGCTCGACGGTCTACCTCCCGACGGAGATCTTCGACTTCGAGGTACGCCCCGGCAAGGGCGAGCCGGCCCGGGTCGACCCGGGTGCCGGTGTGCCGGTGGCGCGCGCCTGACCGCAAGCCGGCCCGGGCGTCCCACCCCGCCCGGGTCGGCACGGGCGGGGTGGGCCGGAGCCGCGCCGGCCGGGGTGCGCAGCCCCGGTCCGGTTCGCGGGCTCAGGCCGCGGTGCCGTCGTCGGCGGGCGCCGGGGCGGTGGGCTCCACGCCGGGCGCGGCCGCGGCGTGCTCGCCCGGGTCACGCGTGACGGTGGCCGCCGGATCGAGGATCTGCGCGATCAGCCGCGAGACGAGGGCGTGGGCGCCGAAGCGGTGCCCGAAGTCCTCCCAGAGCAGCAGCTCGCGCTCCAGCAGCTCACCGACCGGGCCCGGGTAGCGTTCGGGGGCCAGCAGGGCGGCCCGCCGCAGCAGGACGCGCTGGTCGGCCGGCATCGTGGCGCGCCGCCGGCTCGGCCGGTCGAGGGGGTCCTCCGCCCGGTGCGCGGGACCGGGCGGATGCGGGCGGGCGGTCGGGGGCGGGCCGCCGGTGTGGTCGATGCGGTCGGTGTGGTCGGAGGAGTCGTCGGAGCGCTCGTCGGGCACGGGTCACCGCCGTGGTACTCGCCGTCGGGGTCGTCCGATCCCACCCTCCGGCGCCGCCGACGAGCCACCGCCGGACGGCGCAACTCCCCGCCGAGATGTTCGGTGTGCGAGAAGTACCGTCTTCGCCGTCAACTCCGGTTCTCGCCGGCGCCCCGGGTGCGGCGCGCGAGCTCCGCCTCGAGGCTCGCACGGTCGGTCGCGCGCGCCTGGAGCGCGGCCACCATCCGCGTCAGGGACCGGGCGAACTCGGCCACGTGACGGGGCTCCGCCGCCCGGACGGCCTGCTCGACGTCATCGGTGAACAGGTCGAACATGGCGCGGATAGTCGCCCGGCCGCCGGGCGTGAGCACGACGAGCACGCTGCGCCGGTCCACGGGGTTGGGGTGCCGCTCGACGAAACCGGCGACCGTCAGCCGGTCCAGCAGGGAGGTCACGCTGGCCGAGGCGATGCCCAGGCGCCGGGCGATCGCCGACGGCGGCAGCGGGCCACGGTGCAGCAGCTCCCCCAGGGTCGTGGCCTCGTTCACGCCGACGCCGGCGGCCTGCGCCATCGTCCGCCGGTAGTCGTCCGTGGCGACGACGAGCTCGCGCACCCGTTCCGCCAGCGTCCGGACGGCGTCCTCACCGCGCGGCGGCACCCGCGCCCACCAGGATGGTGCGCCGGGCGTCGACGAGCGGCGCGACACCGCCGTCGGGCGCGCGGGAGCCGCGGTCGCCCGGCCCACCGGGCTCGACGACCTCGACCGACAGGACCACGGCGTCCTCCTCGCGGTGTCGCGGGCGGTCGGCGGCGGGCACCGCCCCGGCGGGCGGGCGGCCTCGCCGGTGTCAGGCCCGGGCGGCGACGGACGGGGTGGCGACGGACGGTGCGGGCGCGGCCGGTTCCACGGCGTCGAGCGCCGAAGGCGCCGCGGGCCCGGCGGCCGGGCGCGGGCAGTGCCAGCCGCAGCCCTGGACGTCCCAGTAGCAGCGGGTCGTGTGCCGGTGGCCGGACCTGGGCCCGCCGCCCGGGGCGGGCGCGGAGTGCGGTGCGGACGGCATCGGGGCCTCCTGTGGTCGCCGGGCGGGCCGCGTGAGGGTCCCGGGCCCGGGCCGCACACACCAGGGCCGGACGTCCCGGAACCGCCGACCACGCCGCTCGACCGGTCGCGGAGCCGACCCGCCGGTGGCGGGCCGGTGGGCGCCGGTGCCCCGGCCCGAACGGGCATGACTTTCGGCCCTGCCCCGAAACCGTGCGGTACGCCACGCTGTGCGCCGCACGGGGCGGGGTAGTCCGGGGGACATCGGGGTACGCGGGATCCGACGGGGGCGCCGTCGGCACCGTCCGGCACGAGCCGGCGGGGTCGCACGGCGTCCGGGGACCGCGACCGGCACGGCCACCACGCGCGCGTCCGCGCGGTGGCCGGCTGCCGACGGGGGGTAGGCGCGTGGCCACGACCGACGACGTCGTGCGGCCGCCGAGGCGGCCGGAGCGTCCGGCGGGCCTGCCGGACCGGTACCGGCTCGAGGCCCGGCTGGGCCACGGTCGCGGCCACCGTCGCTACCGCGGGTGGGACGACGTCCTGTGCCGCCCCGTCGTCGTCGAGATCCTGGAGCCCGCTCCGGCGGGTCCCGCCGTCGCCGGGCTGCACCATGCGGGCCTGGCGGCGCTCTACGACGTCGGGACCTGCGTGGACGGCCCCTTCCTCGTCCTGCAGTTCGTCGACGGCCCGTCGCTCGCCGACCGCGCCACCCGGCGCACGCTGTCGGTGCCCGCCGTCCTGGCCGCCGGCGCCCGGCTGGCCGACGCCCTGGCCTACCTGCACGCCCACGGCGTGGTGCACGGGGCGGTACGCGCCGGGGCCGTGCGGTTCGACCGGACCGGGGACGCACACCTGCTCGGCCGCGTCCACCGGCCGCCCGAGGCCGCGTTCGGCACCCCCGCGTTCGCCGCGCGGGCGGCCGGGGACGTCGCGCAGCTCGGCCGGTTGCTCGGGCACTGCCTCGCGCGCCCCGGCGCAGGTCCGCGGCGCCGGACCGCACCCGGGGTGCCGGCCGGGGTCGCGGCGCTGCTGGCCCGCGCCTCGGCCGCCGACGCCGTCGTCCGGCCGTCCGCCCGTGAGCTCGCCGCCGGGCTGGCCCGCGAGTCCCGGCGGATCGACGAGCTCCGGCGGGGCGACGGGTTCGGGCGGGGCGGGGAGCCCGGACGGGTCGAGGAGGCCGGGCCCGCGCGTCCACGACCCACGGCGCACCGCCGGATCGCGGTGGTCGCGCTGCTGGGCGCCGCCGTCGCGGTGCTGGTCGGCAAGCCCACGCTCGGCCCGGGCGGGGTCGCCGAGGCACCGGCCGCCCCCGCCGCCGCGGCCGGCCAGACCCCCGGATCGTCCGGCGGCCTGCGGAACGCGACGGTGCTGCCCGCGCCGGCCGTGATGGTCCCGGTCCCGTCCGCGGCCGCGGCGGGCGCGCAGGCCCAGGCGGGCCGCGTCGTCCGGGCCTCGGTGCACGGGGCGCAGGCTCCCCGGCCGCGGCCCCGCCCGCTCGACGCCGCGCCGGCCGGGCAGGCCGTCGAGGACACCTGGGACGAGCACGGCGGGCACGAGGACCGGCACGACGACGGAAACGACGACGGGCACGGCGACGGAAACGGCGACGGGGACGGGCAGCAGTACCGCGACGGGGACCGGCACGACACCGGAGGCGACGGGTACGGGCACGACGACACCGACAGTGACGACCATTCGGACGCCGACCGCTGGTCCTGACACCCCGTGTGTCGCCCGAAATCTCCTGGACAGCGCCCGTCACCGGGCCCATAGTGGAACGTCTCGCCGCACGGGCCGTGTCCCCCGAGCGGTCGGTGGGAGCCCCTCGACGCGACGGGTGGTGACGGCCGGTGGTGCAGACGCGGCCGCAGAACGGCGAAGGCCTCGGGGGGCCGGGCGACGACGACCCGGATGCCGACCTGGGGTTCGTGGACGTGCCCCGGCTCGAGCTCGACCAGCTGCTCGAGCAGATCGTCGACCGGGCCGAGGAGGTCATGGCCAGCCAGGGCCGGCTGCGCGGCCTGCTCCGGGCCCACCGGGCGGTCGGCGCCGACCTGGAGCTCCCGGTCGTGCTGCGGCGCGTCGTGACCGAGGCCCGCGCGCTGGTCGGGGCCCGCTACGCGGCGCTCGGCCTCCTCGGCGCCGACGGCCGTCTCGTCGAGTTCCTGCATGAGGGCATGTCCGAGGAGGAGGTCCGGGCGATCGGCCGGCCACCGCGGGGCGAGGGCCTGCTCGGCGCGTTGATCGAGGACCCCCACCCGGTCCGGCTCGCCTCCCTGCACGACGACCCGCGCTCCGCCGGGTTCCCGCCCGGGCATCCTCCGATGACGAGCTTCTTGGGTGTTCCGATCCGGGTCCGCGACGAGGTGTTCGGCAATCTCTACCTCACCGACCACCAGGCCGGCGGCAGCTTCAGCGCCGACGACGAGGAGCTGCTCCAGGCCCTCGCGACCTCGGCCGCGGTGGCGATCGAGAACGCCATGCTGTTCGCCGAGACGCGGCGCCGGCAGGCGTGGCAGGCCGCGTCCACGCAGGTCGCGACGGACCTGCTCGCCGGCGAGGAGCCCGCCGAGGTGCTGGAGGGGCTCGTCACGACCCTGCGCGACCTGAGCGACAGCGACGCCGCCGCCCTGCTGGTGCCGGCCGAGGGGGCGGGCGAGTTCCTGGTGGCCGTGGCCGAGGGCGAGCCGCTCACGGCGGTGGAGAACACCCGGCTGCGCGGCCAGGACAGCGCCGCGGGCCGGGCGCTCATGGCCGGGAACGCGGTGGCGACCGCCGACGCACGCGGGGACCCGCGGCTGGCCGGTGTGCCGCTGGGCCGGCTGGACGTCGGGCCCGTGCTCGTGGCGCCGCTGACGTCCGCCGGGGCCCCGCGGGGCGCGCTCGCGGTGTGCCGGCGCCGCGGCCGGCCCCCGTACCGCCGGGAGGACCTAGACGCCGTCGTCTCGCTGGCCGGGCACGCCGGGCTGGTCGCCGCCTACGCCCGCGTACGGGTGGAGCAGGAGCTGCGCCGCCGGCTCGACGACCGCGACCGGATCGCCGACGACCTCAACACCTCGGTGATCACCGAGCTCCTCGCAGTGGCAACCGACCTCACCGGCCTCGCCGGCAGCCTGACCTCGCCGGCGCACCGCGCCAGGCTGCTGGCCCAGGCCGACCGCCTCGACCGCGTCGCCCGCGGCATCGGGTCCAGCGTGTTCGACCTCGGCCGCCCGCACGACCCCCGCGCAGGCTGAGACCCGTCAGCCGGCGGCCCGTCAACCGGCGGCGGACGTGTCCAGCGCCGCCCGGGCCCGGACGATCGCGGCCCGCACCGCCTCGGCGGTGTCGTCGCGGTGCAGCTCGGCGAGGATCTCGCACACGGTGGTGAGCCGGTCCCGGATCCGCCCGGGGGGCACGGTCGCGACGGCGGCCCACGCCTGGTCCAGGGCGGCGAGCCGGATGGTCGGCGGCGCGCCCTGCCGGTCCAGGTCCAGGCACAGCCGGACGAGCAGGGCGGCCCGTTCGGCGGCGACCCCTCTGGAACGGACGGGCTCGGACACCTCGTGCATCACTCCTCCTTCCGCCGCCCGGTGCGGCGAGAGCGGAAGCCTGACCGACCCGGCGGGGCCACGACAGGGACCACCGGCCCGCCCGACAGGGCCGGGCGGACCCTCCGCCGGTACCCGGGCACGCCCGTCCGCCGGATCCGTGGCCCGGCCATCACACCGGGGTCACACGGTCCGGGACACCTCGCCCTGGAGCAGGTGCCAGGCGCGCGCGGCCACGTGCAGGTTCAGCCGGGTGTCCACGGCGCCGAGGTCGAGTCCGCTGATCTCCCGGATCCGCCGGAGCCGGTACCGCAGCGTGCTCCGGTGGATCAGGAGGGCGCGGGCGGTGGCGTCGTAGTTGCCGCCCTGCTCGAGGTACTGCCACACGGTGCGGACCAGCTCCGCCCCGTTCGTCGAGTCGTAGTCGAGGAGGGGGCCGAGCCACTCCCGCACGTACCCGCGGACCTCGCCGTCGTCGCCGTCGACGGTGAGGACGCGGTAGACGCCGAGGTCCTCGTAGCGGGTCACCCCCGCCGGCCGCCCGCAGCCGAGGCGCACCGTGAGGGCGCGCCGGGCCTCCAGGAACGAGCGCGCGAGGCCGGCCGGCTCGTGGCACACCGCGCCGACGCCGATGGCGCCCGGGCTCCCGGCCACGCCCGGCAGCCGGTCGGTCACGGCACGGTGCAGCGCCTCCCAGGGACTCCGCCCGTCCGGCTGGTCGGGCTCCGGAGCGACCAGGACGATGCCGTCCGGACGGCGGGCGAGCAGCGGCGTCGCGCCCAGCGCGGCCCTGCTGGCCTGTTCCACGGCACGCACGAGGCCCTCCTCCGCCGGCCAGCGCAGCACGAGCACCCGGTGCGGGCTCGTGAGGTCGTGGCCGAGCGCCTCGGCCCGCGACCGTGCCCCGGCGACGTCGGTGCCGGCGAGCAGGTCGTCGACGAGGTCGCGGCGCAGCCGCAGCTCGGACTCGACCAGGTTGCGCTGGTGGCTGAGCTCGACGGTGAGCATCAGCGCGCCGTGCTGCAGGACGAAGGCCTCGTACTCCCCCGCCCGGCCCCCGGGGTCGACGAGCGCGAGCACGCCCAGCACCTCGTCGCGCGGCCGGGCCACGGCCACCAGCCGGTCCCGGTCGCGGACCGGTGCGGGGCTGCGGCTGGCCTCCGCCAGCAGGGCCGTGCGGCGCCGGCGGGCGGCGCGGTCGAACAGGTCGGGCCGGGGACGCTCGGGCCGGCCGGGCCCGGCCCACGCCCGCAGCCCGCCGGCGGCGTCCTCGACGGCGACGGGCAGGCCGGTCAGCCGGTGGACCTCGGCCGCGATGCCCGCCTCCCCCGTCTCCGCGGCCACCGCACCGGCCAGCCGCTCGTGGGCCTGCCGGCGTCGTTGCAGGTCGACGACGGCAGCGGTCAGGCGGCCGTTGGCCTCCTCCAGCGACGCGTTGACCCGCTTCATCTCCCGGGCGGCGGCGCGCTCGCGACCGTGCAGCCGTGCGGTGCCCAGGGCCAGGTTCGTCTGCTGCACGAGGAGCCGCAGCACCACCCGGTGCTCCTGGTGCGGCGCGTGCCCGCACGCGACCACGAGGTGTCCGGCGTGGGCGTCCACGGCCCGCAGCGCGTACGCGGTGGCCCACCGCGTGCCCACGACGCCGGCGACGTCGCCGTCCGCGTCGCCGAGCGCGGCCAGGCGGGCCGCGAGCTCCGGCCGGTCGACACCCCGCCCGTCGGGCGTGCGGACGTCCGACCGCCCGGCACCGTCCGACTGCCCGGCACCGACGAGCGCGGCCACCGGGCTGCAGGGCGTGAGGCTCGCGACCGCGGCCATCGCGCGGTCGACGATCTCGCCCTCGTCGAGCAGCTCCGCCATGGCCGAGGAGAGGGCGATCAGGCGGCGCAGGTTCGCGTTCTCCTCGAGCAACGCCCGGTCGGTACGACAGCCCGCCATCGCCCCTCCTCGGCATCGCAGCAGGTCCACGTACCCCGGAGCGGGCGATCCATGCGCGGGGTCCGGCGGCGCCCGCGCCCCGTCCCGGCAGGCCCAGGGCCGCGGGGCGGTTTGGCGTTGCGAGGCCGGTTCCGCGCCGAGGCCGTCGGAGACACGCTTGTCCCATCGCCCGGCGCCGCCGGGACCACCGGTAGCGGTCAGGAGGTGGTGTTCTTCGAGATGCTCGCCAGGCAGCCAGGTAGGCGCCGGTCGGTCGAGACGCCCTTCGACCGACGGGCGCCCCTCCGTGTCCCCGGCCCTCGACCCGGCCCCGGGTTTCCCGGGCCCTCGGCCCGGGACGAACCGCAGGGGCGGCGCATCCACGCCCTCGACCTGGGGGCGGAGGAGCTGCCGAGGTGAGCGCCCTCATCCCGGTGGGGTGAGGCGGGCGCGGGGCGGCGTCGGGACCGTCGGCCGATGACGCAGCAGCCCACGGACAGGCCGGCGACCCGGGGCCCCTCGGCGCCGGAGCCGACGATCCCGGAGACCGGGGAGGAGGCGCGGCACGCCGCGGCTGCGTTGCGGTCCATGGGCCGGCCGAACTCGGTGACGCGCGAGTTCGACTTCTGGAACGACCGCTACGAGGGGCGGCGGCTGTTCTCCGAGGTGCTGGGCACGTTCTTCCTGGTCCTCGTCGCCGTCGGCGGCGGGATGGTGGCCGCCCGGTTCGGCGCCGACGCCGTGCCCCACGGCGCGCAGGTGGTGGCGCCGGCCCTGATGGTCGCCGCGGTCATCCTGTTCATGGGCACCGTGTCCGGCGCGCACCTCAACCCGGCGGTGAGCATCGCGTTCGCCGCGCGCGGCGACTTCCCGTGGAAGCGCGTGCCGGCCTACGTGGTGGCGCAGTTCCTCGGCGCCGTCCTCGCCACCCTGCTGCTCTGGGCGCTGATCGGCCGCCAAGGCACCGCCGGCCTGACGCTGCCCGGACCCGACGTGTCGCCGACCGTCGCGATGCTCTGGGAGCTCGTCCTGACGACGGGTCTGGTGAGCGTGATCCTCGGGACGGCGTCGGGCGCGCAGCAGATCGGGCCGCTCGCCGCCATCGGCGTGGGCGGCTACATCGCCCTCGCCGGGCTGTGGGGGTCGCCGGTGAGCGGGGCCTCGATGAACCCGGCGCGGTCGCTCGGGCCGGCGATGCTGGTGGGCGACTGGACCGCGTGGTGGGCGTACGTCGTCGGGCCGGTCGCGGGCGGGCTCGTCGCGGTCGGCTTCGCGTACGTCCTGCGCGGGCGCGGTGGCGGCCGGAGCGGGACCGCCGCGGCGCAGGGCACCCTCGGTCTCGGCCGCCAGGGTCCGTCCGACGCCCGGTGAGCCTGGTGCCGGCGGGGCGCGGATCGCCGAGCTGCCGGCGCTCCTCGTCCTCACCCACCGCGACGAAGTCGACCACCACGTCTGCGCGGTGCCCCGGGAACCGGCGTGACCAACCGGCGCGCGGCCGCCGCCTCTCTCGACCTGGAGCGGAGGGGGACGCCGGGCGGGACGGCCGCACACCCATCCGAGGGAGGACTTCGTCATCCGACCGACGGAGATGAGCCGAGAGTAGTTGCGACGTGATCGACACTGCGTAGATTCCGCCCTGTGCGTACTCCGAGCCGATCGCGCAGCCTGGGCGACCGACTGCACACCGTGACCAGGCACGCGACATCCCTGTGTGTCGTCGTGGCGATGTGTGCCGCCGGCGGCGCGACGGTGCGCACGGAGCCGCTCCCCGTCCGGACGGTGGCCGCGACGCAGGCGGAGAAGACCGTGACGATCGACGGCGAGAGCTATCCGAACCCGTTGCGGTTGAACGACGGCACCGCCGTGACCACCGCGGCGGAGTGGGAGAACGCGCGCCGCGCCGAGCTGCTGGCCGACTTCCGGCAGAACGTCTACGGCCAGAGCCTGCCCGCGCCGACCACGCAGACCTTCGCGGTGACCCCGACCGACTTCCCCGGCGTCACGCGCAAGAAGATCACGATCACCGTCACCGGCCCCCAGGGGACCGGCAGCTTCGACGTGAACCTGTTCGTCCCGAGGTCCGGCGGCACACCGCGGGGCACGTTCCTGTTGATCGACCACCGGGGCCAGGTCGGGGACGATCCCGGCCAGACGTCCGGCTACGCGCCGGTCTCGACGATCACGAAGGCCGGCTACGCGTTCGCGACCTTCGACGCCGGCGAGATCGCCCCCGACGACAGCGGCAGCTACCGCAGCAAGATGATCGACCTGTTCCACCCGTCGGGGCAGGAGCTGCCCGACAACGCGGGCCGGACCATCAGCGCGTGGGCGTGGGGCGCGAGCCGGGCCATGGACTACCTCCAGACCGATCCCGACATCGACCCCACGAAGGTCGCGGTCGTCGGCCACTCGCGCAGCGGCAAGGCGGCGTTGTGGGCCGGCGCGCAGGACACCCGGTTCGCGACCGTCATCACGAACGACTCCGGCTCGACCGGTACCAAGCTCGCGCGGCGCGGCGACGGCGGCGTCGGCGCCGAGACCGTCGCCCGCGTCAACGCCTCGTTCCCGCACTGGTTCCCCCAGTCGTACAAGGCCTACGGCGACCGCGTGGACTCCCTGCCGGTCGACCAGCACGAGCTGCTGGCGCTCGTGGCCCCGCGGCGGATCGTCGTCGCGAGCGCCACGGACGACGCGAACGCCGACCCCGAGGGCGAGTTCCTCTCCTACCTCGCCGCGGCGCCGGTGTACGAGCTCTACGGGCTGGGTGACACCGGGCTGTCCTCGGCGACCTGGCCGCCGCCCACGGACCAGGGTTTCCGGGGCCCGGCGATGAGCTACCACCTGCGGTCGGGCGGGCACGGCCTCACCGCGGAGGACTGGGACGTCTACCTGAACGGCGACCTGTTCTCCCGCGAGGGCGGCGGCGCGGGCGGAGCCAGCTGACCTCCTGAGAACGACGAAGGCCGGTGTCTCCGTCGAGGACACCGGCCTCCGCCGACCGTCGGGACGACGGGATTCGACCCGGGTGAGCCGGGCCGGGTTCCCGTCGGGGCACGTCAGCCGGCTGCCGGGGTCGCCGCGGTCGGCGGGCTCGGCGGGACGGGTTCCGTGCCGTGGAGGTTCTCCAGTTGCTGGTTGCCGGTCCGTGGGCCGAACAGGGCGATGGCGAGGGCGACGACGGCCCAGCAGCCGGCGACGTAGACGAAGACCGGGCTGTAGCCGAAGGTGCCGAAGACGGCGGCGACGATCATCGGCCCGAGGATGTTGGACAGCCGACCGACGCCGTAGACCAGGCCGTTGCCGGAGCTGCGCAGCTCGGTGGGGAACAGCTCCGGGGTGTAGGCGTAGAGCAGGGCGGCGAAGGTCTGCATGAGCGCGTTGACCAGGAAACCGAACACGACGATCGCCACCGGGTCGAACGTCAGACCGTAGGCCAGGCCGCAGGCGGCGATGCCGACGGCCATCAGCGCGATGGGCGTCTTGCGACCGAAGCGGTCGGACAGCGGCCAGGCCAGCAGCGCGCCGGGCACTGCGCCCAGGGTGGTCAGCGCCGAGAAGGTCAGGCTGTGCACCAGGTCGAAACCGTGCGCGGCGAGCAGGGTGGGCACCCAGGCCACGAAGCCGTAGAACCCGAGGGTCTGGAAGACCCAGACGACCGCGAGCATCAGGGTGCGGCGCCCGAGGGGTCCGCGGAACAGGGCCCGGTAGCCGACGCGCGACCCGTTCGGCGGGTGCGAGGCGCACGGGGGAACCTGCGAGAGCGCCGGCAGGGCGCCGGGATCGACGGCGGTGACCTTCTCGATCCGGTCGAGCGCGACGGCGGCCTGCTCGGGCCGGCCGTGCCGGTGCAGCCACCGGGGGCTCTCCGGCAGCCGGGCGATCAGCGGCAGGGCGAGCAGCCCCAGGGCGCCGAAGACGAAGACCCAGCGCCACGTGTCGGGGCCGAGCGGGATGATCGCGCGTGCGGCGAAGGACATGACCGGGATGCCGACCAGCCCGATGGCCATCACGGCGGACTGCATCCGGCCGCGCAGCCGCGCCGGCATGACCTCGCAGAGGTAGGCGGTCGCGGCGACGGCCATCGCCGAGAGCCCGATGCCGGTGAGCAGCCGCGCCACGGCGAGGGCCGGCACGGTCGAGACCAGCGCGTTCAGCAGCGAGCTGGCCGAGAAGAAGATCACCGACAGGAACAGCGCGCGCCGGCGGCCGACGGCGTCGGCGAAACGACCCCCGCCGACCGCGCCGAGGAACATGCCGAGGAAGGAGGCGGAGGTGACGAAGGCGATGTCGGCCACCGTCAGGTGCAGGTGCTGCTGCAGCGCCGGCGCCACGTAGGCGAAGGTGTTGAGGTCGCCGAACTCGAAGACGAATGCCACGGCCAGAGCGACCAGCACCCGACGGTGGAACCTGCCCATCGGCAGGCGGTCCAGGCGGTCGGACAGCTCGACGGGGCTCGTCATGAGGCTCTTGGGTGGGCGTGGGTAGGCGGGTGGGGCCTCGGCCGCGCCGCCTGGGCCCTGTCGGTTCACGATCACCGCCACTCGAGGTTCCAGGAGGCGACGGGGCGCGGGTCGTCGGACCAGCGCGCCGCGAGGCGGACGCGCGCGGAGGCGGCAGCGCCCTGCACGGCGTCACCCCGGTCGCGCAGCCGAAGGTCCTGCAC